>DATNPH010000150.1:0-50806 GCA_036703315.1 Coleofasciculaceae cyanobacterium | reverse complement strand
TTTAAAGCTCTGGGAGTAGAGGTTTGGCAGGATAATGCGGGTAATGTCATTGCGAAAATTGCGGGACAGGATTCAAACCATGCTGTTGCCATTACTGGTCACAAAGATGAAATTGGAGCGCTTGTCAAAACCGTAGGGGAGGCGGGATGTGTTGAAGTTCGTAAACTCGGTGGTTCCTTCCCATGGGTTTATGGTGAGGGTGTTGTCGATTTGTTGGGTGATAATCAAACGATTAGTGGCATTCTCTCCTTCGGTTCACGCCACGTTTCCCATGAATCCCCTCAAAAATCTCAGCAGGAAGATGTCCCAGTGCGTTGGGAAGATGCTTGGATTGAAACTAAATGTACACTAGAAGAGTTAGAAGCAGCTGGTGTGCGACCAGGAACCCGCATGGTGATCGGGAAGCATCGCAAGCGACCCGTGCGGCTGAAAGATTATATTGCTAGTTATACCCTTGACAATAAGGCTTCGGTCGCTATTCTGTTAGCCCTAGCTGAACAGCTGAAAACGCCAGTTGTTGATACTTATTTAGTGGCGTCGGCGAAGGAAGAGGTGGGGGCAATTGGAGCACTGTATTTCACTCAGAATCAACGTCTGGATGCTTTGATTGCTCTGGAAATTTGTCCTCTGTCGTCAGAATATCCGATCGCGGATGGAGCAGCGCCAGTACTGCTGTCTCAGGATGGCTATGGCATTTATGATGAAGGACTAAACTGGGAACTACGGCAGGCAGCAAAAGCTGTTGATGTGCCTCTACAACTGGCAGCTATTAGTGGATTTGGTAGCGATGCCTCAATTGCAATGAAGTTTGGTCATGTTGCTCGTGCTGCCTGCTTAAGTTTCCCAACGCAGAATACCCACGGTTATGAAATTGCTCATCTGGGTGCGATCGCTAACTGTATCCATCTCCTTAATGCCTATTGCCAAACGGAGTTTGACTAGGTATTCACGCTCTTATCTTTTGCCTTAACTCCAACAATGGATTTTACTTATAATCCACGTAATTGTTGACTTTTTTGTCTATGCCCTCTCCTGTTCCAGGGATGAATCCTTATATCGAATTTTAGTCAGTCGAAGTGCTACGTGCATATGATGCTATCCAACTAGCATCAGTACTGCGTATTCAACCTGCTTTTGCAACAGCGACATCCACCTCACTGGTTTTTCTAACTGCTGACGATCGCCTGCTCACAATTGCTCATACTACTGGATTGCTAACCGATAATCCTAATAATCACCCGTAGGTAGAGCGATCGCTCCCCTCATTCCCTACAATTACCCCTCATCCTCATTAGACTCATCCAGATACAACCGAATAAACTCCTCTGCCGCAGCAGGGTTAATTTTCTGTAGTCCCCTCCTAATTTCGAGGATTGCATCACCGACAGGATCGGCAACCTCATAAGCCCAGCGGTGAACATTAGATCGCCCAACTCCCATCACCACTGCTAATCGATTTTGGCTAATGCCATAGGTTTCCAATACCTGCTTAAGGGCTTTGCCTGCTTTTCCCATGCCTCAGATTTTGTCAGAGGCTCATAACTGAGTAAATGTTCCTTATATGGAGAACTAAGGTAAGATACTATTGTTCCATATAAGGAACAAATGAAAGTAAAAGCAGGTAAATCCCAATGACTGAAGACTTTATTCCCGACTCTGACCAAACCTCCGAGCCTGAAACTCCTCTCCCAGCCAACACGCCATCAGACCCCAACCGACACCCCATCAAAGTCTTAATCATCAGTTCTCCCCAAGGCGTCACTAACACTATTCACACCTTCTATCGCCTTGGCTACGCCCAAGTCAGCGAATGGAGCAAGCCACAACCAACCCAAAATCCTGGCGAAGTGATGAGCGTCCTCAGTCGCCGCCTCCTCATCGATTAATTGCAGACCTAACCCCCTAGCCCCCTTCCCTACCAGGGAAGGGGGGACAAGGGACTCCCATCTCCTCATAGGAGAGGGGCAGGGGGAGAGGTTCTTCTAAATTCCGCCTCAATCCCAAAATTGCCATGCAACCACTACGCCGCCGCATCAACCCTAAAACTTTCGTCATTACCCTTAGGCAAATCGCCAAACACCTGAAAATCAACCAAAAGCGTATCCTCAACTGGCAAAGATGGCACAACGTTCTTTGGGTGCATATCCAAGGACTCGGCAGTTACTTCGTCAGTTACCGTAAGTTGGAACAGTGGATTGCGGCTTGCCACACCCTAATTCACAGTTGCAAAAATCTACCAGCCCTCGACGCCCTGTGGTTAGTTATTCTACAAGAAGCCCAACGATATACTGCAAGAAGCACTGGCTCGACTCAAATCTATCTGGCAGCAACAATACATCGATATATCCAGCCGTCAACCAACCTAGCGGCACGATTCACCTTTGGTATCGGCTATCACTAACGCGATCGCAGATTGCGTCACCAAGACTCTATCGTTGTAGGTACAGCCTAACTGTAAGGCACTGTCAAAATTAAAGAACAGCTACCTCTTTAGATGAATTCCTGAGGAAAAGCAATATGACCGCCACATTATCTGCACCTCAATCGATTGAATCCTGGTTGGGTGAAGAAGCAGAAGACTTGCTCACCTACCAAGCGAAAGTTTCCAGCCAACTGTTACATCTACCGGGCCCTGATTCGGTTGAGCGAATATTTGCACAAAGCGATCGCAACCCTCAAGTCCTACGCAGCCTTCAACAGCTCTACTCCACTGGACGCCTTGCTAATACGGGTTATTTGTCTATCCTGCCAGTAGACCAAGGGATAGAACACTCCGCCGGTGCCTCCTTTGCCCCCAACCCGATGTACTTTGACCCGGAAAACATCGTTAAACTCGCGATCGAAGGGGGTTGTAATGCCGTTGCTACAACACTCGGTGTCTTGGGCATGGTTTCGCGTAAATATGCCCATCGCATCCCGTTCATTTTGAAACTTAACCACAATGAACTGCTCACCTACCCGAATCAATATGACCAGATCATGTTTGCGAGTGTAGAGCAAGCCTGGAACTTAGGGGCTGTGGCTGTCGGGGCAACGATTTATTTTGGTTCTGAGCAGTCCACCCGCCAAATACAGGAAGTCAGCCGCGCCTTCGCCCGCGCCCACGAACTTGGTATGGCAACCATCCTCTGGTGCTATCTCCGCAATAGTGCTTTCAAGCAAGATGATAAGGACTATCACCTTGCTGCTGACCTCACAGGTCAGGCGAACCACTTGGGCGTTACCATCGAAGCTGACATTATCAAGCAGAAACTGCCCGAAAACAATAACGGCTATGGTGCGATCGGTAAAACCCTTGGTGCCAAGGTATATGGCAAAACCAATGAGCGGGTATATTCGGAGCTTACCACCAACCACCCAATTGACCTGACTCGCTATCAGGTACTCAACTGCTACTCTGGTCGTGCTGGTCTAATTAACTCTGGTGGGGCATCGGGTAAAAACGATTTTGCCGAAGCTGTTCGTACAGCTGTGATCAACAAACGTGCCGGTGGTTCTGGTCTGATTTCTGGTCGCAAGACCTTCCAGCGACCGTTTGAAGAGGGCATCAAGCTGTTTCACACCATTCAGGATGTCTACTTGTCACCTGATGTAGGGATCGCCTAATCTCCCCTATACCAATTTTTGATTGAGTGCCAAGTGTGACCTGTAGAGGGTTGTTTTATACCAAGTTGCGGTCTTTAGGGATTAGCCATTAGTCATTAGTTCTTAGTAATAGTGATGACTAATGGCTAATTAATTGGTTGTTCAGAAATCATGTCTAACCCCACTGATGTGAGCAGTGTTTTCCAGGCATCTACTATATCTGGATCGTTAGGGCGATCGCGTCGTAACTGGACTAGATCTACCAATGTCTCATACCACAGCCGAGCATCGGCATATAGAGCCACACGCTCTTGGGGGGTTGTCTGCTGACGAGGAAGTGCCACACTTGGGTTAGGTGCAACTCGCCTAATCCATCCCTCCACAACAATATCAGCTGACCGATCAAAAGAATTACAAATCAAAGCTAATTCCCAGTGATAGTCCTGACCAATTTCAAGAGGGGGGAGGTTAGCAGAGGCGGGAAGAGTCAAACTCCTGATACCAGGAGTAGTGACCATACCGTTGGTAGACTTTGGTAATGCGTACTGGACTCGATACACATCATTAACCTTTGCATCTCGCACAACAAATTCCACTTGCGAAGCGGTTGTCTGAGGCATATACCAAAAGATAGTTGGATACTCAGCCATTGTTTCACCGATGCCGGAATTCGGAACGAGGGCGACTAGCGATCGATTACCTGGAATGCAACGACCAAGATCTTCGTCTCTTCCCTGGCGTGTTCCTCCAGAAACGGTATTCACTGGTCCAGGCGCTCCTGAACCACGGGGTGGACGGAAGGCATTTCCCAGCTTCCTGCTGAGTGAACTAGACCTTGAGGGAGCTTGCATCTGTGCCAGCGCATTGACTGAAAGCCCTACTGTTACAATCACTGCTAGTAGGAATGCCAGTATTATAAAGCGTGATGAACGTATGAACCTAGTCATAGTAGTATTTCTCATTCATTGGTAACTATCTCCATCGACCGACAGCTATTCCCAATTGTTTCAGTTTCATAAACGGTTGATAGTAGGAGATAATTTTGCTAACAAATGTCTCTATGACTTATCACCTTTTCAGCTATTGGCAGCAGGAACCTAGTCCTAGGCTGGGCAATAAGCTAAAAATTTTTGGTCTGTGAGCGATCGCCACGCAACAACTCACACTTAGAATCATAAATCTCCAGCGTATTCTACTAATAGAGGTCCAATGAGCGATCGCGACAAATCTAAAGAAGAGCTACTTAACGAAATATCATTACTGCGTCAAGAAGTTGCCGAACTCCAAATAACAAAAGTTGCTTTCGATGCTCAAAGTCAGCTACTTAGAAGCTTCGTAACAATGTTGCAAACAGCGACGGGAAAGCTGATGCTCAGAGCTATGTTGCAACAGACTTTGAACATTGCTCGTGACCTAACTGGCGCTCAAGAAGGTAGCTTGTTTTTACTAGATACCAATGGTGTCGTTACTGAAAGTATCCTGGCTCGTGGTGCTACCATCCGTGCTCAACGGCAGCGATTAGTTGGCGAGGTTCTAGACAAAGGATTGGCTGGCTGGGTTATCCGCAACCGTCAAGTCGGACTGATTGCTGACACAATGCATGATGAGCGTTGGCTGACGCTGCCCAATCAGCCTTATTCTGTTCGTTCTGTACTATGTTTACCGATCCTTAAGGGCAAGGAGTTACTGGGCGTTCTTACCCTAATGCATTCTAACCCAGAACACTTTAATTCCGGATACGTAAATCTAATGCAGATGACTGCCGAGCAAATGGCTTTGATTCTTGACAATGCTCGACTCTATACTGAACGCCAGCAGGCAGATAAGCAGTCGGCAGATAAAAGGTTTCAAAAAATAGACGAGCAACTGCCAAGTGGGGGGGAAATTGCGCTTCTCGGCATTTACATCATTTTTGGGGAGGGAAATTTTCTATACGCGAACTCTAGATTTGCGGAGATTTTTGGCTTTACATTCGGTGAACTTGTCTCATTAGAATCAGTCCTTGACCTCATAGCGCCAAGCGATCGCAACCTAATCAATGAGCAGATAAACGAGTGTCTTCAGGGACAAACTAAAAATGTCTGCTGTAAATTCAAAGGACAGCACAAAGATGGCAGTCTAATTAGACTGGAAATGTATGGAACAAGAACAAAGCTTTATGGCAAGTTTGTGCTGATCGGTGCTCTCAGATTGATTTGATTAACGATTTGTTAGGCTACACAGGACACAAGCATTTTAGACTATTACATGGCAGGAGAAAATTTTTGTCAGTTGAACTCTCAGAGTTTGATGCTCTGAATCAATCTTTAACTGGCAGTTGATTTCTAACGAGCTTTAATAAGGTGCTCGTCAAGAGTGCACTCGAGTCTGCTTTGTGCTGCCTGTCATACCTGTTGAAAACACTATTGTAGGAGTTATTTATGTCTACTGAGTCTACTGAAGCCTCTTTGGTCAAACCCGCCGTCTTGATCACCATTATTGGTGAATCTGTGCTGAGGGATCGCATTGTGAAACTCCTGAAAAGCAAGGGGGTAACTGGCTACACCCTTAGCGAAGTATTAGGCGAAGGCGGTCACGGCAGACGAATGGGGGATATTGCTGGTTTCAATACCAACATCGAAATCAAGACAATTGTAACGCTGGAAGAGTCTGACGATATTCTCCGCTCCCTATTGGAGAGTCGCAATGGTCATGCCCTAATTGCTTTCCGACACAATGTAGAGACTTTAAGCAATTAAGTAATCAAGTACAGAGGTTGCCCCCTAGCGTAGACACGTTACGGGACAACCCTTACTGAAAACCCTAAATTCCATTTACCAATTAATCTAACCACTCATTGACATCGCGACCCTTGAAACTGACGCGCTTGCTAAAATTTTCAACAGTTGCTTCGTTGTCTCCTGTCCAAGCCTGATTCACGGTTGGTTGGTGCAACCCATTTGTAGAGGATTGCTTGTGTGGGGTCGAGGATGGTTGTGGTTTAGACTTAGCGCGTAAATCTTTTGTTTGACGAGTAGCTCGGAAAGAACGCAACCGCTCATGCGCTTCATTGAGTTGTTGAAGCTTATGTTGAGCTTTCTCTTGTAGCCGAGGATTACCTGCAAAACGGTCAGGGTGCCACACCCAGGTTAAATCTAGGTAGCCTTGATGAATCTCCTCCGGTGAAGCTCCTGGTTCTAGCTCAAGGATTCTGTAGTATTGTTCTGCTTGTATCATCTACAACATCCTTTAGTGACAGGGACGATCTAGTGGAAAAATACTAATTCTAAGTTTGAAGTGACTAAAGGTGAGGTAGACCAAAAGAACACATCAGTTTAGGAAAGATATATTTTGTAGTCTTTCTTTAACTTAAGTTCACGCTCTCACATTAAGCTGTTCATCGCCTTGTTTACAAAAAAGGCTGTAAAGCAAGTAAGTTTGTAGACCTAGGATACAAGGCGGGAAAAGAAGCAAACTCAATGAGGTTTTCTTTCTTAACCTTTAAAATACGATGCGCCAAGCGCTATGTTCTGTAGGCTTATTGGCTTGGCGAGTGTATTGGTTGGGACAGTATGTTAGTCCCTTTACACAGTAAGATTACTTACTGCAAGCCGGCCTTCGCTGGTTAACCTGAGTGCGATCGCTTGTGCTCGCTTGTCGTAAGCGTCAGACTCACACTTAGTGTTTCGTAGATTTGCTTTACAGTAGACCTCCTGCATGAATAATTTATCCCCCCCTCCCGTCCCCCAATTCTGGGGGAAGCTCATCATTAGTTCCCCCAAATTGGGGGGCATGGGATCCCCTTTGGGGATTAGGGGCAGGGGGGAGTAGGGGGGCAAGTTTCGATTGACGCAGGAAGTCTAGTAATTTTTGCTGAGTTGCCATCGTCTAAGCTGGGCGAATCTACCTAAGCCCCAAAAATTTTTAAGCCTCTTGACAGTCTTGTAACATAAATGTAGTATATCAATTAAGTCAAACGCACTAAACGGTAGGGAGGTTGTGGGTTCAAGTCCCACCAGTTCCACTTAAGAGACTGTAGCTCAAAGGTAGAGCGCCAAGTGAATTATTTTACTGACTTGTGCGGAATGCCAATTTTTCAAGCTTTGTAAATTCTTGGAAGCAGATAAAGGTTGCATTCTTTTCAAGAAGCTTTTTAGTGCAACTACGCCAGGGATTTATTAATTATTTATCATTTAGAGGAGGTAGCCATGTCTGTTAAGACTGTGGAAATTCTTGAGCAGCTGAAATCTTTAACGATGCTTGAAGCATCTGAGCTAGTCAAGCAAATTGAAGTAACTTTTGGTGTTGATGCTTCCCATAAATTGGTAATACAGGACTCTTCAATTCAGCGGGATGATTCAACACCGCCTGAACCCTCAAAAACCGAGTTTGATGTAGTACTGGAGGAAGTTCCGGCTGATAAGAAGATTGCGATTCTTAAGGTAGTACGGACTTTGACAGGTTTGGCTTTGAAGGAAGCAAAAGACTTTGTTGAGTCAGCACCAAAAGTGGTGAAAGACGCGATCGCACTCGAAGCCGCTGAAGACATCAAACAACAGCTGGAATTAGTAGGAGCGATAGTTTCTCTGAAGTAGTTTACATAGGCAGTTGCAGCAGTTGTTCAGGGTTCATTGTAATGAACCCTGAACAATGAACGCCTTCTCCTACATGCTTTAAAGCGTGGGAGAAGACTCAATTGTGAATTTACCTTTTTCGGGAGATAGGAAGATGACAAAAATATCTGTACAAGTCGTCAAAGAGCTGCGCGAAAAAACTGGTGCTGGCATGATGCATTGCAAAGAGGCTTTGAAAGAAACCAATAGTGATATAACCAAAGCGATCGCATGGCTGCGGCAGAAGAACATAGATTCTCCTACAATAGACACTCGCGTGGCGGTAGAAGGGCTGATTGGCAGCTATATTCATACAGCTGGTAAAGTAGGTGTCCTGATAGAAGTGAACTGCGAAACTGACTTTGTAGCTCGCACTCAGGAGTTTCAAACTCTGGTGCGGAATATCGCCATGCAAATTGCGGCTTGTCCGAATGTTGAATACATCAAGGTAGCAGACATCCCAGCCGAAATGGTTCACAAGGAAAAAGAAATTCAAATCGGAAGGGATGACTTAGTAAATAAGCCAGATCAAGTCAAAGAAAAAATTGTTCAGGGACGAATTGACAAACGCCTGAAAGAAATGTCTTTGATGGATCAGCCCTACATTCGTGACCAAAACATCACGATGGAACAGCTGGTGAAGCAAGCTAGTGCTAAACTCGGCGAAAACATTCAAGTCCGTCGCTTTGTCCGCTTTGTGTTAGGCGAAGGCATTGATCAGTAAAAACGCAAACAAAGGCGGGTATTAACCGCCCTTGTTTGTTACTCAAAACTAGCGATGGCGTAACGCACCAAACCACTAAAATTCACTTAAGTTGAATCTGAGACACTTGAAGATGTAGCGTAAAGCGATCGCGTCTTAAGGTAATAAAGAAACTCTCCCATTAATTGTTGTCTCTAACACCACGCCCATCAGCGAACTGGCGAAAGTCGGACGGCTGACGTTGCTGCGGGATGTCTGCGGACGTGTCATCAATTCCTGGCGAAGTCTACAACGAGATAACTGCGGAGCATTAACGATAGCTGCTCTGGCGACTTGCAGATAGGAAGGTTACTTTCTTCTAAGGTGGTTTGATAGGCTTCTTCCCCCCCCTACTGCTAACGTAGAAGGTGATTAGAAATGAAATTAGCTGAAGCTTTAATCTTGAGAGCAGATTCTCAAAAAAGAATAGAGCAATTGCGGCAAAGATTAGTCAGAAGCGCGAAAGTTCAGGAAGGAGAAACACCTCCAGAACAGCCGCAAGCACTGATTGCTGAATTAGACGCAACGGTGAATGAATTGACAGACTTGATCAAGAGAATCAACAAAACCAATTCACTAACAACTCTCGAAGAAGGCATGACTCTATCAGATGCTTTGGCACAGAGAGATACACTCTTGCTCAAACGCAGTGTATATAATTCTCTAGTAGATGCAGCCGCTTATCAGCAAGTTCGGTATGGGGCATCTGAAATCAAGTCCTTTAGTACGGTCAATGTTGCTGAAGTGCAAACGCAAATGGATCAGTTATCTAGACAATGCCGAGAGCTAGATACGAGAATCCAAGAATCAAACTGGAATACTGAACTAATGGATTGAGCAAGTTGGTAGCCAATTTAATAGAAGCGAGCACAAAACCCGCCAACAGGGTTAAGTTGGGCAGGTCTGTTAAACCTTTTTGCACGAGGGGCAGTGCAGACAAAATAACAAATAAGCCCAGTATTGTTACAAGCGTACAGGGCATTGTTAACGTTACTACCGTGTGCTGATCTGTTGATATTGGTGAGGGTGGGTAAGGGGATTCAACATTCAATTCATTAGTTTAGCGATCGCTAATTAGCATTTCCCCACGATTACCAAGATATCAAGGTAGGTGAGGCTAATGGAGACAACGTTTAGAATTGCTACGGTTGCTGACTTCAATATTCTGCTGGAATTTATGCGGGAGTTCTACGAGCTTGAACATCTGACCTTTGATGAACGTACTACTCCCGCTGCGCTAGAGCAAATCTTGAACGATGATTCACTCGGCCGTGTCTGGCTGATTCACTGGGGAGAGGAAGCAATAGGCTATGTTGTCCTCACCTTAGGCTACAGCCTGGAGTTTCGTGGGCGCGATGCCTTTGTTGATGAACTCTACATCCGAGATGGCTATCGTGGGCAGGGAGTCGGGACAAAAACGCTTCAATTTGTGGAAGATGCCTGTGGTTCTCTGGGAGTCCAAGCCCTTCATCTTGAAGTTGACCGCAAAAACACCAAAGCCCAGTCTTTGTATCGAAAGGTTGGTTTTGAGGATCACGATCGCTATTTGATGACCAAGTCACTTCATACTTCTTGAGTCAGAATTAGCTGCTGTCGGTGGCTGTGTAGTAGCTGAAATTCCTGTTGGGTGACTTGCTCTAGCATGTAAACCAAATGCTCTGGTCGCAAAAGCGTTCCATCATTACGACAACTACCCACATAACGCAGAATCCCCGTTGAATCTCTCGCTTCTTTTGTAAGATCACCGCACGTCTGAGAAGCTTCCTTTACCTCCAACTCAAACAAGCGATCGCGCAAATTCACCTGTTGTTTCCTACCTGACTTCGTAGTGCGTTCCCACTCAATCACCTCACGGCTTGTAATTGCCTCAACCCATTCTTGCCATTGTTGTGTAGAAGCCGCCCCGTCAGCAGCAACCGTAATCAAATACGCTGCCTGTTCCAACACTTGAGTGGCAGCAGGAGTCTTTAAAGCAAGCTCCTCAACCCGATATACCGGAACATCTGGCGGAAGTTGGGATGCTAACCGTTCCTTGAACTCCTCAACATCCATGTGTTTAGTTAGCTCAAACTCCACAATCTCACTCTCGCTAGTAGCTCCCAAGGACAAAGCATTGGCGATCATAATTCGGGGCATCGGGTGATAGCCACCCGTGTAAGCTATAGGCAGTGACGCCCGCCTTACAGCCCTGTCATACAAACGCACTAAATCAAGATGACTCAGCAAAGCCATATCACCCCGTTTGCCAAACCAAACCCTCATCCGCTGGACTTTTTCTTGATTGGGTGTGAAGTGACCGCCAAAATTTGGGATCGGGGGTGGTTCGATCACAATATTGTGACCAAAGTCAATGCCACAAACACCACAGTGAGAACAACCTTCAAATGAGCAATCTGGTACCGTTGCCGCTTCCAAAGCGCGCTGTAAGTCAGCAATAAGCCAGTTTTTATCAATCCCCGTATCGATATGCTCCCAAGGAAGTGGGGCATCAAGGGAAGTTGGGAGTGGGGAATTGGCAGTGGGGAGTTGAGATAGTGACTCTTGAAAAACATTCCATTCGCCGTTTTCGACTTGGCGATATTTCCAGGTAAGTCCCGATTGTGCGATCGCTTGCTCCCAAGCTGCAAATGCCCGATCTAAACTATCAAACCAGGAATCCATCCCTGCGCCAAGTTCCCACGCCCGACGTAATACACAAGACAATCGTCTATCGCCCCGCCCGATAAAGTCTTCCATCGCCGAAATCCGAATATCGGTGAAATTCACCTTGACGCCCTTGATGTGGCGAAATTCATGCCGCAGCAACGTCTGCTTGCGTTTAAACTCAGCCGTTGAAACCGAATGCCACTGAAACGGAGTATGAGGCTTCGGCGTAAAGTTAGAAATTGTCAGGTTAAAGCTAAGACGCCTTCTCCCCTGTGCTCGACATTCCTGTTGCAACCAACGTACTGTCTCGGCAATGCCCAGCACATCGACATCTGTCTCCCCAGGCAAGCCAATCATAAAATAGAGCTTAATCTTATCCCAACCTTGCTCAAAAGCCGTGTTGACCCCTCTGAGCAGCTCTTCATTGGTTAACCCCTTGTTCACAATATCCCGCATCCGTTGGGTTCCTGCTTCCGGGGCAAATGTCAAGCCACCCTGTCGCGTACCACCAAGGATATTGGCAATATTTTCATCAAATCGGTCTACCCTTTGACTGGGTAGGGTAAGGGAAATATTCTCCTCCTGGAGGCGATTTTTAATTTCCATCCCGACAGCAGGCAGTGCAAGGTAGTCAGAACAACTGAGAGACAATAGAGAAAATTCGTTATACCCCGTGGCTCTCATTCCTTTCTCGATCGCTTCTACCACCTGCTCTGGTTCTACATCTCGCGCCGGGCGAGTCAGCATCCCAGGTTGGCAGAAGCGGCAACCACGAGTACAGCCACGCCGAATTTCAATAGTCAGTCGGTCATGTACAGTTTCAACGTAGGGAACCAGCCCAATGGAGTAAGCGGGCATGGGTGTGGCGACTCGTCGTAAAATCCGCTTTGGCACATCTGGGTGATTAGGATGAACTGAGCCATCCTCTGCCATATCGTAGAACTGAGGTACATAGACGCCTGGAATTTGCGCCAAATCCAGCAGTAAGTCTTCTCGACTCAACCCTGTTGCTTTACCGTCTTCTAGCACTAAGCCAATCTCTGGCAGCAGTTCTTCCCCATCTCCTAGTGCAATAAAGTCAAAAAAGTCGGCGTAGGGTTCAGGATTTGACGTGGCGGTTTGTCCCCCAGCAAAAATTAAGGGAAAAGTTAAGGACTGAGTACTCTGTGCCTCTTTCCTTTCTTGCCAGGTGAGGGGAATGCCAGCCAAATCCAACATTTCCAGGATGTTGGTGGCTCCTAGTTCATAACTGAGGCTAAAACCTAAAATATCGAAATCTTTGAGCGATCGCCTATTTTCAACCGCAAACAAGGGCGTCTGAGTTTCTCGTAGCTTCGCGGCTAAGTCTGGCGCAGGTAAGTAGGCGCGATCGCATAGCTGCCTGGGTTGGGCATTCAAAATATTGTAGAGAATAATATGCCCCAAATTGGAAGCGCCGACTTCGTATATTTCTGGATAAGTCAATACCCAGCGCACCTTTGCCGCTTCCCAAGGCTTGTGTACTGCCCCTAACTCATTACCCAGGTAACGCGCTGGTCCAGTTATATCTTTTGTAAGTATTTGCTCAACGGTGAACGCCATTGCATCCTTCTGCTTTACATGCTGCTTTACATGCAGCTAACCCTAGCACCCTTCATCTTAACTGGATGTTTTTAAGGGCGAACACCGTTGCCTAACCTGGGATTACTGCTATTATGTTTATCTGACTTACACACTCTCTTATTGCGTATTACAGAGCATAACTCAATCAGGTTATCGTCTCCGTTAGCGTTAGCGAGTCTGTAAGTGTCACTGGTGGCGATAGTAGAAGCGAACTTAGCTCGAACGGAGCTATGAGTTGGATAATTGGCGGCTTATGGCGATAATGGCAGGCTACGATATATTCTTTCAAACACGCTACACGCTGAGCCTGACAACCTTTACCGTATGCTATGCCCTATGCTTTGCAACCCCCTACCGGGTATGGGCATACTTGACAGACATCCCGCTACGCTAACCTACTGCTAGCTCTTGTCAAGCCGCTACACTCATGCTCGGAGTCATTGTCAGAGCAAAGGCATCACAGCTTTCAAAAATCTCAAACGCACCATCTAGCTGGGTTAGCTCAAAAATAATTCGAATTGAGGGAGCTACTGAGCAAACACTAAAGCGGCGCTTGAGAGTTTGAGCCAGGCTTAGAGCGGAAACCAATGCCATTAAGCCTGCGCTGTCGAGAGACTCTACTTGGTGCATGTCAACTAACACAACAGAGTGCTGCTCTGATGCTACAGCGTTTGTCAGCTGGTGTTTAAACTCAGCCGCATTGGAGGCGTTGATATGACCAGAAGGCTGGATGATTATCAATTGTGAAGTCAGAATGGCATTTGCCACGGTAAATCCTCGCTTTTCTTAACAGAGAAAACTTGACAGAGAATGTTAATGAAGATAAGCCGTAAATTTTCGGAGCATCTACTCCCTTGGGAATATTTTGCTAAATCTTCATGAAGTCGTTCTTCTTTTTTAAAGTTTTCACTAAGATTTTGTAAAAAGATGTGTCAGTGTATACTGAACTACTTTCATTACTAAAAATTGATGCTTAATTGAGCCTTTATGCTCAATTATCAAGCTAAAGAGTAGCAAGTATTACAGCCTAAGGCTACACTAGAAAATCTCAGCTGGTGATCGCAAACTTGAGAACAATTAGCTTTGGGCTGTTGAATTTTAGTAGTAGCAGTTTTTTTCAAACAAGAAAATAATTTGTCAGATTAGGTGTAACACTCCGTAAGATGAAGGTATGACACCTGAGTGAAGTCTAGTTAGTTCAGCGCCACCTTATCGACTCAGTCGGGATATTGAGAGCCATCCCTTCAAATATGTTAGTGACTTAGATCACTTAAGCATCTAGATTTTGATCACTCTAAAAGCTAAGAATTCAGCCCAAAATTGCTAAGTATGGAGTTCTACGCATATAAAACGTGAAAACTACATACGTTATTCGTCAATTGGTAGAAAAAGCACTTTATATTAGGAAACTAACTCCTGATATAGAAAATGCAATCAATTATGAACTGACTCGAGTGGGTCATATCTCAGATGTTGATTACGAAGCACTTGAGTTATTAATGTCTGAGATGGATGCTGGTCGAATTCAATTAGTTCCTAGTAACTAAACAAAGGCTATAGAACTAGAGAATGAATAGCTCTAGGAACATTTGTTCGCTATTCGCCAACGTGTGCCCGCACTAGGCAAGCACACGGATATTGTGGTGCATAATCAGTTTTGATCCGAAAATTGCTAATTCTTCCACAGTCACTTTAATCTGATCGTCCGACACAGCTTATATCGTTCAGGCAATGCATTAGGTGATTGACAACTCTTCAACTCGCAACTATCCACCAGATCAGGGAACAAAAGACTACGCAAAGCGGCGGTGGTGTGGATAGGGCGTTAATAAGGGGTTACAGGTTTAGATTTTGATACGGAGATCTAGGTAAGCTGCACTTACTTTAACTGGCATATTTACTCTTGCCTCTTGCCTATGACCCCTTGCAAGAGAGCCTCTCGCGATAATGCAGACTAGGTAGACAGCAGCTTCCTAGTGTCCAAAGGCTATTGCTCAAAAGACAATTTAGGGAATTTTAGGCGGCTTCCCGATACTCTCCTACTCGCCTATTACCTACCCTTTGCTCCAGAAGAATGCTGTAAATTCTACGCCGCTTAGAAGGCACTCTTATAGGCTTGCCAAACCTGACGGACAAAACAACTCAGTTGCTGGTGTGCATCTGGGCTGTTATCCCGTTGAGCATCTGGGGCTTCCAGTTGGACTAACAGGGGAATTACCTCAGTATCCAGGGCAGGCCGAAATAAAATCGTAGGCCAAAGTAAATCTGCACCCTGGCGTAAGTCATACAAAGTCAGCTGTTCAGGTGAGGCTTCCGGATGTGGGTTATCGTCTGCGGCTGTTACGGCTAGCATCAATGGACGTACCCAACAAACCTGCCGTGATGACACAACTTCAATGACTTCGGTATATAGGCGAGTATTTTCATGCTCTAAACAAACAATCTGGCGAGGCTGAAACTTGTATGCCGAACCGATTGATAATTGCTTCACACGAATGAATACTTAAATCGAGTTATTTATCTATTGTGACATCCTCCCTCACTGTAGCACCTTGTATAATTTACAAGATTTGCTGACTAGGACTACATTGACGTGAGAGTTTCAGTAATTTTTACAAATCCTCTGGATTTTGTAGCTTTTTATCATCAGGGACTGCCAAGATTTTACCTAAGTCTTCCCTTTTCAGATATTCCCTTGCTACCAGACGATGAAGCGTCAATCCTTGAGGAATCTGAAGTTGAGGCAAAGATGGTTACTGTACTGGAGATAGCAGAAGAAGATCTTGCTGCATTTGAGGCAGTAACCAAGTCTTTTAAAGGACAGATTGTCTCATCAGATGAGTTGGATGCTATGGGAATATAAATTGAGCATCGCGCTTGTTTGAACCCTACGTTGAGCACATACGGCCCAATACCCCCACTAATAGCGGGGGATTCTTACTACCTAGATGATTAGGTGGCAGCCGCATGAACCTCTTGGTTAACTAGTTCTCGCAACTGAATAACATCTTGACGGGGATCAGCATGGCTAACTTGGACTTCCAAGCGATCGCCCGGTCTTATAGAGCGCCTGAAACGCATGACTAACTCTAGACCTAAATCCTCTAAGAGAATCAGTCCTAGATTGTCATTTTCTCGCAGATAGCGTAGCACTAAAGCCTGCCATACCTGATCAGAGTTACGCCGCAAATATTCTAATCCCCAATAACGATTGGTCTGACGTTCCACTGACGTTGCTTCATAAGCCGCCGTGGTGACACTCAGCATCGTTTCTTGGAGTTGTTCAGCCGCAAAGGGCAGTGAGTCACCCCGTAGATGGGCTTTAATCTGAAAATGACTCAGTAAGTCAGTGTAGCGACGGATCGGAGAGGTTACCTGAGTATAAGTTTCTAGCCCCAGACCAGCGTGCCGCATGGGTGCAATACTCATTTCACTGCGAGGCATACACCGACGCATTGCACAAAAGCGAACAGGTCCGACTGGCAGTTGTATAAGTTCTTCTTCGGATGGCAGTTCTGGCTGAGGTTGTCCCCGAAAGGGGAGAGGAATTTGATTGGTTTGACCATAATGCCCTGCCACTTCACCGGCAAGAATCATCATTTCTGCCACCAACTGCCGCGCTTGAGAATCTTCTAAAACCTCAATACTGATTTCATCATTGTTTCGAACCTTGATCACCGACTCTGGCATATGAATGCTGATCGCGCCTTGAGAGCGTCGCCACTCTTCTCGACGTAGCGCCCACGTAGCGATCGCGGCAATTTCTGGTTCTGCACTTACCCCTAACTCCAACATCTCATCGACATCTTCGTAGGTTAGACGATAGGTTGGTTGAATGATGCTGGCATGAATGCTGTACTCTTGTACCTTGCCCTTTTCATCCAACACAACACCAAAACTTAGTGCCGGACAGACCCTACCCTGAACCAAACTCATCGGTCCAGTTGCCAGTTCCGGCGGGAACATGGGAATCATCCCTGTCGGCAAGTACAACGTGGTACTGCGTCGTCGGGCTTCCATATCGAGTTCATCCCCTGGTATCACTAACCGTGTTGGGTCAGCAATGTGAATCCAGAGACGCTGACGCCCATCATTGAGGACTTCTAAGCTCAAACCGTCGTCGATTTCTTGGGTACTTTCGTCGTCAATCGTGTAAACCTTGAGGTGAGTCAAATCTAAACGGTCTGGGTCTGGGTCAGGAGGTGGAGAAACCAAGCGTTGCTGCGCCACTTCAAGAACCTCCCGACGAAAGTGAATAGGGATTTGACTACGCCGCAAAAACAAATTCTCGTGAGGACTCCACAAACCTAGATCTATCAATAAATCGAAGGCAGCCTGGGGGTTTTGAGGGCGTCCTAAAGCGGCGAGAACTTCCTGGGCAGCACGAGAGGTGTTCTCTGGGTGGAGAACAAATCGTTCTAGGGCATCGAGGCGCGTGCGATCGCTATCCTGCAACTCGACCGTAACACCCGATAATCGTTGTTGTACGCGGGTCAAAAATTCTTGCTGCTCCCGCAGTTTTGATTCTTCCGCTAACCGTTGATGTTTGATTTCGGCAACCATAGCCGCAGGACGAGGTTCGTAGCTGTCTGCCTTTTGTTTGAAGTAGATTTTGTCCTCAGACAGCAAGCAGAAAGCCGCATAGCAAAGGGGTGGACTCTGATCAGAAAATAGAAGCTGTGCCATTTGAGCACAGGTTACCGTTTCCCCATCTTCAACTAGCAATTCCCAAGCAACTTCCAGACTGGAAGGATCTAGATAAGGGTGCACTTCATTCAGAAAGTTAGGAATTTCTGAGGGTTTGAAAGTACAACCCGCCACTTCGTATGTGATTTGCCGGGGATGAAGCGTATGAGCTTGACCACGTTCATCTATGACGATCCAGTGCTTTTTGCCCTCTGGACGGTCGGCAATAGCAAGACGCCGCTCTCCGCCAAGGCGAAATTCAATCAGTGTTCCCTTTTCCACCAGTTTCGCTAACCCCGGTAGCGTTTACTTAATAACCTACACCTAGTCTATCCAGTTGTTGGTGCAATCTGCCAAAGCTAAAGAACAGGGTATCAACGACCCAATTACCAAGAAAAGGCTGAAGTGTAAAGGGATGAAGGATGAAACTCACAACAAATTTGGATTCGAACTCCAAAATTGATTTGTAAGGACTTTACTTCATCCTTCATGCTTTGTTTGATGAGCAATTTTTAATCGCGTTGATACCGCCGCTCTTGCTTAAACTTGCTTTCAAAGCAGCAATCTTTATTTACCCTTCTTTGTTAACGAAGGGAAGCAAAGCCAAAACACGAGCTCGCTTAATGGCTTCAGTCAAGTCTCGTTGTTGTTTAGCCGTTAGACCTGTAATACGACGCGGTAGAATTTTACCCCGCTCTGTAATAAATTTGCGCAACAGATCGATATCTTTGTAGTCAATAGGGTCTTCGGGTTTGATGGGAGAAAGACGTTTACGAAAGTAAGCCATGAGTAGTTGTTAGTCGTTAGTTGTTAGCTGGAATAAGGAGCAATACGTCATTAGTCATTAATCGTTAGTCATTAACAGTATTGACTACGAAGGAAATGACCCATAACTAAAGCTACTTAATTTCTTTGTGAACAGAGTGTTTGTTGCAGTGAGGGCAGAACTTTTTCAGCTCTAAACGCCCGGTTGTATTACGACGGTTCTTCATCGTTGTATAACGAGATACCCCAGGCGATCGCTTATCAGGATTGCTGCGACACTCAGTGCATTCCAAAGTGATAACAATGCGGACACCTTTCTTGCTTGCCATAGTGGTATTTCTAGAAAATCAAATGGTAAAAATTACACACAAACTCTTATTTTAGTCTGCCCTGTCTCACTTGAGCAAATAATTTTTTGAGACGTAGGTCGAGGGAAAAACCCCGACGACTTTGGATGACAAACGTTTTGGCAATACGGTCATGGAAGGCTTGCTGAGCTTCAGCATCTGCAAACGCTACACCACAATCTGCTGCTAACGGAGAAATTAATAGCAGCAACGAGATGCCGTTAGCCAGACCAATCCTCAGACCAATCATTGCTAAGAGAGCACAAAATCCAACAATCCCTTCCCGTTTGGCTAATGTTATCAGTCCAGGAATCTTGCCTTTGGCATCAAGAACTTTTATATCCAATGCCCAGCGCCCAAGACTTTGCCCCTGATTGCTCGATACCATCAGCACCCGCAGCCCTAGCCAAAGCAACATGAATACCAGCATCTGAAACAGCATGCTGGGCACGAATGAACTGACTAGCCAAACTCCAAGAAAATCAATTACGAAGGCAGCAGTCCGTCGCTCAATCGGCACCTTTGGAAAGCGATTGTAAATGGGCTCGATAGGCTCGATACTCATGAGGAATTGGCAGTGCGGACTGGCTTGGCTACTTTAATATCTTAGCTTGCGACCCCTATCGAATTTTTATAGTCCTTTAAAGCTAAGAGTGGGTTGTTGAAATACAGATACCGACAAAAACAGCAATAGTATTAATAGAAGCGTGAAGTCGGGATTGAGGACAATGCTGTCAGTTCAAGAAGCGGAGTCAGTAATTTTTAGTTTGGTGCAGCCGTTTGACAAACAGCTCGACGCAGAGGTTGTAGACTTAACCACTGCGACTAGTCGCATTCTGGCTTCCTCAGTAACGAGTCAATTGGATTTTCCTCACTGGGATAATTCGGCGATGGATGGGTATGCAGTACGTCATACCGATATCCAGTTCTGTAGTGCCGATGAGCCAGTTGTTTTGGAAATAATCGAAGAAATTCCAGCTGGGAAAGAGCCTCAATATTCGGTTCAACAAGGACAGGCGTCCCGTATCTTAACTGGGGCTTGTATGCCAATGGGTGCAGATACAGTAGTCATGCAGGAGCATACTAGGCGGGAGGGGCAGCGCATATTTATCTTAGAGGCACCCGAACCGCAAGCTTTTGTACGTCATCGAGGCTCTTTTTACAAGGCGGGAACACCGTTGCTGACGCCGGGAACTATTCTGAATGCTCCAGAAATCGCGGTAGTAGCGGCAGCCCAATGTACTAGGCTACCTGTCTACCGTCGTCCCCGCGTAGCAATTCTGTCTACAGGTAACGAATTGGTGACACCTGACCAATCCCTGCAACCAGGTCAGATTGTGGACTCCAATCAATACGCCCTTGCAGCTCTAGTTACTGGGTTGGGCGGAATCCCTCAGTCGCTGGGAATTGTACCTGACGAGCCAGAGGTTCTCAAGAAGGCGATTGCACAAGCCATCTGTTGTGCAGATATTGTTCTCTCAACTGGCGGTGTCTCAGTAGGAGATTATGACTATGTCGATCAAATCTTGGCTCAGCTGGGTGCTGAAATTCACATCCGTTCTGTTGCCATGAAACCCGGTAAACCTCTAACCGTCGCTACGTTTCCCCCCGTTAGCGAAAGGGAGCAGCAGGGGGGAAGGCGTCGAGTATTATATTTTGGACTGCCGGGGAATCCGGTTTCTGCCTTAGTGAGTTGTTGGCGGTTTGTGCAACCGACATTGAGAAAGCTTTCTGGTTTGCCTCCAGAGTTCTGGAAGCCAGTATTTGTGCAGGTGCGATCGCGTCAGGACTTACGCTCTAACGGTAAGGTAGAAACCTACCTTTGGGGTCAGTTGCATCTAGTAGATGGAGCCTACGAGTTTGACTTAGCCTATGGTAGCCATAGTTCAGGTAATTTGATTAACCTGGCTCAGAGTAATAGTCTAGCTATTGTGCCTATAGGTCAAACGCTGATTTCAGGAGGAGAAATGGTTCAAGTGTTACGGGTTAGTTAGTCAGTAGTCACTAGAGAAGCTTTGTAATCCCCCCACTATCTACTATTCACTAACTCCAACCCCGCCTTAAGAAGGCGGGATTCTCAACTTTCAAAATCTCAGGTAGTACATTAGCTCAGATGTCAGCTGAGGATTGAGGGAAAGGCGTCGTTGGAAATCAGCAAGATTACGGTAAGCACCCTGATCAAGACGATTTTGCATGATCGCTCTGGCCAGAAACAAGTCAATGGCTGGGATTTTTGTCAACTGTTCTACTGATGCCAGATTGGGATTGATTTGCCCAGGTGTAGAAGAACTTTCGATATCGTAATAACAAAACCTCAGAAGCACTTTCAACGGGAGGAGACGTTGAACTGGTACACTCAGGGCTGCGGCTAGGTCTTCTAGGCAGCAAAACTGAATACCACTGCCAGTGAGTTCAACCAGCGATCGTGCTTGGTGAATAGATAGTCCTGGTAATCTTAACCAATCATCAACACTCGCTTGATTGACATCAATTTGCATACCGAGTTCGGCAGCGATCGCAATTTCTTCTGCCGATTGTAGGCGGTAGTAGGGGTCGCTCTGAATCCGTACCCGAATTGATTGCCAATTCGGGTTCACTCTAGGTTGGGGAAGCCAGTTAAATCGTGTCATTGACCTTACGCGATGCGGTCAAGCAATTGGCGACGCTTTTGCTCAAATTCATACTCGGACATTAGCCCATCTTGGCGTAACTTGTCTAGCTGACGAAGAGCATCCGCGATCGCTCCCACTTGAGCAGGGTCAATACTAGCCGATTGAGTCGCACTCAAGGACTCAGCAGGGAGCACATTCAGGTTAAAATTGCGGTCAAACTCGGCTTGATCTTGTAGCAGGTACCAAACTCCTTCAATTGCACTGGCTACTTTAGGAATGTGCGTCCACCAAAGCAGCAAGTACAATATCCCCCACACCGGCTGCCCTAGATAAAACTTGTGGAATCCAGAAATCGGTAATACTGTCCCAGTGAACGCTAGGAAGGCGGCGACTTTTCGATTTTTCGGTTTACTCAACATACTTGCTCTTCCCTTTAAAGCTGGCTCTGTTTAAAGAAAGCACCAGTCATTCATCCTTCTATGATATTGACCAAAAAGCGCTCAGGATTCAGAAGACCAAACCACTCACCACTCACTACTCCCTACTTTCTAGACAGCACCTACGCTAATAATGAGTATTTTCCTCACACATAATACGGGAAACCGACTTTCGCGGACGCTAGGCACTGCACTAAAATTGTGACTAAAGGCAGCAGTACAACCCAGTTGGTTGACATATTAAGAGCAATGGGTTTTTTTGATTCCGAGATTATTCAGCAAGAAGCTAAGCAGCTGTTCGAAGATTATCAATCCCTGATCCAATTGGGAGCCAGCTATGGCAAATTTGACCTTGAAGGGAAAAAAATCTTTATCGAGCAGATGGAATCCTTAATGGAGCGCTACCATATTTTTATGAAGCGCTTCGAGTTATCTGATGACTTTATGGCACAGATGACTGTACAACAGTTAAAAACACAGCTTGGTCAGTTTGGTATCACACCTCAGCAGATGTTTGACCAAATGAATATGACTCTAGAGCGGATGAAGTCAGAGATAGAAAAGCAATCTTAGCAACCAGCTATCAGCTTTTTATACTTTGTTAGTCGTTATCCGGCAAGAGCCGCTAATTGATAGACTCAAAAGCTTTAGAAGCTGACAGCTGACTATCTACGTAATAGCTAAAGGCTACCTAGGGTCGATTAAACTTAGAGGGTGATGTGAAGTATTGAACTGGTTCATCCCTCAAAGCCTTCAGCATAAAATCTCGCCAGATAGGAGCAACATATACACCACCTGTTGCTCCACCTCCTAGCGGTCTATTGTCATCATTGCCAACCCAAACAGCAGTTGACAACTGGGGTGTATATCCCACAAACCAAATATCTCGCTCTGAAGATGTGGTGCCAGTCTTACCTGCCGCTGGACGCCCGATATTGGCGTTTTTCCCGGTACCGCCAGCAATTACGCTTTGCAGCACGTTAGTGAGGGAAGCGCTAGCCCAAGGGTCGAGAACTTGCTTGGGTTTAGGTGTGTTGTCTAGCAACACGTTTCCATCAGTGTCTGTTACCCGGACAATCACTGTGGGATCAGAATGCCAACCATTATTAGCGAAGGTAGCATAGGCTCCCGCCATTTCCAGTGGTGTCACTCCAATCGCTCCAAGAGGTAAAGATGTCACGGGTTCCATCGGACTCTTAATCCCAAGGGTACGGCAGGTTTCAATGACTTTATCTAGTCCAACGGCTTTGCCTAACTTGATTGCCGGGATATTGATAGAATTCATCAAAGCGGTGCGAATGCTTACAGCACCAGAGAAGCCACCTCCGTAGTTTTGGGGAGAGTACCAGCCGTCACCATCCCGATAGCTAACTGGAGCGTCAATAACAGTAGAGTCTGGCGAATATTTGCCCGTGGCAAAGGCGGCGTAATAAACAAACGGTTTAAAGGATGATCCGGGCTGACGGCGGGCTTGAATGGCACGGTTAAACTGACTCTTTTTATAGTCAATTCCGCCTACCAATGCTTTGACAAAATGCGTCCGAGGATCAACCGCCGCTAGCGCCACTTGGTCAGCATAAACGCCTAGGTTAGCATGGGCACGCCTGACAGTTTCTTCCGCCATCCGCTGGAAATTGTAGTCAATTGTGGTCTGGATTCGCATCCCACCTTTAAGAACCGTATCCCGACCAAATCGATCATTTAACTCAGCGACAACGGCTTCCGTGATGTAAGGAAGTGTACTACCCTGCCACGAAGTAAGCTTGCCCAGTTTCACCTTTTGCTTACGAGCAGCTTCTTCTTCATTTGCCGTAATCCACCCCAACTCTCGCATCCGACCTAGGGCTATGGCTTGTCGCTCTTTGGCAACTTTCAAGTTAACGAAAGGACTGTATTCTTCCGGTGACTGGATTATTCCAGCTAGCATCGCCGACTCTGCCAAGGTGAGCTTATCGGCAGTCTTACCAAAGTAGCTTTGGGTAGCAGTTTGGATGCCATAGTTGTTGTGACCCCAATAGATTTGATTGAGGTACATTTCTAGAATTTGGTCTTTGGTGAAGATTTGCTCCACCCGAATTGCCATCACCGCCTCAGCGATTTTGCGACTAACCTTGCCCTCTGGCTTGAGAAATAGATTCTTCACCAGCTGCTGAGTAAGCGTTGAGCCGCCTTCGACGACTGTTTTATTCTGCCAGTTTATTAAGAAGGCACGACCGATACTGTTGGGGTTAATGCCATGGTGCATGTAGAAGTGGCTATCTTCCATTGCCAGCACTGCCCGCTTGAGGTTCGGGTTGATTTTGTCTAATTTGACGACTTCACGATTGGCTTCACCGTGGAGACTGGCAAGTTCTTTACCCTTAATGTCATAGATATAACTGGTTTCAGTTGGTACATAGCTCCGTAGTACTCTGACATCTGGAAGGTTACGGAAGCTTGTCGCCAAGCCGACCAGACCACCAGCGATGACCGAGCTCGTTAGCATGGTAATGCCGAGGATGGTTCCGCCTGATACCTGAGCAACTCCTTGGACAAACCGAAAAGCTGGTGATGAGCTACTTTTCGTATCTTTTTTTTGTTGAATGGTGCTAGACGACACAGCGATTTCACTTCCTCACTTGAAAAAAAGACTGGATGTACTTGTGTGGCAAGTTTATGACAATACTTTCTATAGATGATTACAGAGATTTATAGCAACAGCAGGATTACGGAAAAATGGAATTCAAAGATGAACATCTTAACAATGGCAAGAAAACGCTTACGCCTAAGCGTCCATCACTGGTCAGCTTGCTAAGTTGAATTCGCTAGTGTTAGCCAACTGGCAATCTAAAAGCTAGTCTTTTCCCAAAAAAGAGGGTGATTCTTCTTGTGCTCCATAAGGATTCACGCAAAGGGAGACTTGGCTAACCGTAAGCATTGCCTTCATCATAATAGGTGCATCCTGGGATAATGGTTAACTGCTCAGACATCGATATTTCAGCATTTTTACAGAAAAATGTTAATTTCGCTGCCTTAGATTTGTACAAAATGTACAAGACAAAGAACAATCTCCACCTGCTAAACGCTGCTAGTCCATCATCAAAGACGTTACAGACGAATGTCTACTTCTGAGTTCGCTACAAATAATTCGCCATCCGGAAACCTCAATGAGCTGACTTGGCTCTACCGAGGTATCAGTGAGATTTTTCCAAACCAACCCGATTCTCAAGATGCTAGTGAGAACTTGGCTCAACGACTATTGCAAGCCGATCGTCCTTTACGAGTTAAGTTGGGAATTGACCCTACTGGTGCTGATATTCACTTGGGTCATAGTATCTCAGTCCGGAAGCTACGAGCTTTTCAGGATGCTGGTCATACAGCTGTCCTGATTATTGGGGATTTTACCGCAAGAATTGGTGACCCTACCGGGAAATCCGAAGTACGCCGCCAGCTTTCCCCCGCCGAGGTGAAGCAAAATGCTCAAACTTACCTGGAGCAAGTGCGTCCAATTTTGGATTTTGAGACACCGGGACGCTTGGAAATTCGCTACAACTCTGAGTGGTTAGAGAAGCTAGATTTGGCGAAGATTCTGGAGTTATTAGCCACAATGACGGTAGGACAGATGCTGGCGAAGGAGGGCTTTGCCGATCGCTATCAGCAGGAAAACCCAATTTACCTCCATGAATTTCTCTACCCCTTGATGCAGGGCTATGATTCGGTAGCGGTGGAGTCTGATGTCGAGTTGGGCGGAACGGATCAAAAATTTAATATTGCTGTGGGGCGAGATTTGCAGCGACATTTTGGTCAAACCCCTCAGTTTGGATTGCTGGTGCCGATTTTGATTGGGACAGATGGCGTTCAGAAAATGTCGAAGTCGTTAGGCAACTATGTCGGGTTGTCGGAAGACGCTTTGAAGATGTACTCGAAGCTGGAAAAGACGCCAGACCATTTGTTAGAGAAATATTTTGAGCTGCTAACCAATATGCCGTTGGATCAGCTACCGGAAGCGCCGCGCGATCGCCAAAAACTTCTCGCTCTCAATATTGCCTCCCAATATCATGGTGAGGCAGTAGCCAAGGAAGCCCAGCAAGCGGCAATGACGCTGGTTCAAGGAGACACCAGCAGTACAGGTGATGCTGTACCGGAATTTTCTCTCTCCAAAGTGGATTTTCCCGCTAAGTTGTTCTATATCCTCAGCGTCAGTGGTTTGTGCAAAAGTAGTGGGGAAGGGCGGCGACAAATTCAAGGTGGAGGTGTGAAGCTAGATGGCGATCGCATTTCTGATGTTGACCTGACCTTTGATTCCCCGGATGCCTTGAACGGCAAAATTTTACAGGTTGGGAAAAAGAACTTTGTCCGGCTGGTACTATAAAGGGTTAAAGGTTGTAGGTTAATAGGTTAGCTAGGTTGACAAGTTGGCAGTAACCCAAAACTGGTAACTGAACACCGCTAGAACTTCCAACCTTCAACCCTTTAACCTTCAACCCCTCCAGGATGGCTATAGAAGACCGTATTATTGTTCCCTTAGATGTTCCTAGTCAGGCAGAAGCGATCGCGCTTATAGAACACTTGCCCCAAGTTACCTTCTGGAAAGTGGGGCTGGAACTCTTTGTTAGCAGTGGGTCTGAGATTCTTCACATCCTGAAAGATAGGCAAAAGCGGATATTTCTTGACCTCAAGTTTCACGACATCCCCAATACAGTAGCCGGGGCTTGTCGTCAGGCAGCCACCTATGGTGTAGATTTAATCACAATTCATACGGCGGCTGGTCGCAGTGCCCTAAAAGCTGGTTTGGCGGCTGTTGATCAGGGAGCAAAGATAGCAGGCTATCCCTCTCCCAAGTTAATCGGGATTACGCTACTAACAAGTCTGACATCACGGGATTTAGCCTTTGATCTGAAAATTCCTCTGGAACTGCCAGAGTATGCCCTACAAATGGCGCTGCTGGCTCAACAGACGGGTTTGAATGGGGCTGTCTGCTCTCCTCAGGAAGCAGAACAGTTGAAGCAGATTTGTGGTAATGATTTTCTTCTGGTTTGCCCAGGTGTACGTCCTAAGTGGGCAGAAGCAGGCGATCAAGGGCGAACAATGACACCATCAGATGCTATAAAAGCCGGTGCTGATTACCTTGTCATCGGGCGACCTATTACCGCTGCAAGCGACCCAACTGCTGCCTGGGAGAGGATTTGTGATGAGCTAGCGGCTGCCGGTGTCTAGATTCAAGCCGGGTCAATTGCTATTTGTTGCCTACTGGTTAGGGCAACAGAGTGTTTTAGCCGCCAATGAAACTCTGCTTGCTTTCTCTGTATCTCCGCATCTCCTCATTGCTGAGTCCCGACCTACCACCCAATCTTCAAGCTGTCCAGCGGATGTAGAGACTTTAATCTCTAGGATGCTAAAAGATTTACCTAGCTATGCCAATCGCGTGATTCAACGATCTCGACGCCTGAACAGAACTGGTGACATCTTCAGTTATGTCGCCGTGGCAGGACGCCCAGAATTTGAGCCTCTTAGTCTTGGTCCCGGTGAATATACCTCCATTACCCCAGCAACTGAGGCGGAACCCCCCAAGCAAGTCTTCTTCACTACCCTAGAGAGACGGTATCAAGGAGGCAAAGCGATTAACACACAGCTTTATCATTGGTTATTTTTAGCTCAAACAGCGGATGGCTGGCGCTTAGTCATGATATTTTCCCGGATCGGTTCCTCTATAGCAGGACGCCCTCCAACGCCACCACGGGAAGGCAGCAACGGCATCATGGGTCAAGCGGTGAGTACCTGGCTGCGGGATTGCCGCGCTGGAGCCATCCGAACTGACAGACTGACTCCACGGCAGGAGAGAAAACAAATTATTAAAAATTCGTTTTAAAAATTAAAATAATGGCGACTGGATCAAAGGAGTCGGGAGTAGGGAAAGAACCTTTCATACCAAATCCGTCTTAATAAGACCCTTTTCCCTAACAACGAGACATGGAGACCAAGCGAGAAGACTGTTGGTAAAGAGCGGTTTTTTTGAGCAGATTCTGTATCATCCAATGTTTGTGTGCATAGCTTATAGGGGTCTGGCAACCTATATTCAAGGTTTTGTGGTTTAAGATAGGCGGCAAACCCAAGAAAAGCCAAGCTTATTCAGCTATGGCGTGAGTTCCATCACGGCAGTTAACTATGGTTGGAATTGTCATCGTATCTCATAGTGAAAAGCTGGCTGCCGCTGTACAGGAGCTAGCACAGCAGATGGTTCAAGGTGCAGCGCAAAGCGCGATCGCGGCGGGGATAGACGATCCGGAAAACCCGTTTGGCACCGATGCTATACAGATTTATCAGGCGATCGAGTCAGTCTACAGTGATGAGGGTGTAGTTGTCTTGATGGATATGGGTAGTGCTGTACTGAGTGCGGAAATGGCATTGGAGTTTCTACCAGAAGAGCAACGCGCCAAGGTAAGACTGTGCGAAGCACCTTTGGTAGAGGGAACTATTGCAGCAGTTGTTCAAGCAGCGAATGGGGCTGACATTGAGCAAGTCATTGCCGAAGCACGAGGCGCACTGGCAGCTAAAGCCGCTCAGTTGTCTAACACAGGGATACAAGATACAACGGTTGTACAGTCTGCTCAACAACATCCAACACCCAACGCCCAACATGTAACCAAAGAAATACATCTCATCGTCCGAAATCAGATGGGCTTACATGCCCGTCCTGCGGCAAAGTTGGTTGTCACAGCTTCCCGATTTCAGTCTCATATCACCCTGCGAAATGTTACGTTGACAAGTCAGTCAGTCAATGCCAAGAGTATTAATCAGGCCATTACACTCGGCGTTCGTCAGGGGCATGAAATCGCGATCGCTGCCACAGGTACCGATGCCACAGAAGCCTTAGCCGCCCTGCAGCAGCTAGTAGAATCCAACTTCGGCGAAGTAGCTTCTCCAGCCTTACCTGCAATTGTTCCAGAAACCTCCACATTATCAAACGCCCACCTATCTGGCATCCCTGCCTCCCCAGGAATTGCGATCGGCACAATAATCAAGTATCAACCCACAGTTATTGCCGTCACAGAGCCGCAAGCGGACAATCCTGAAGTGGAATGGCAGCAGTTGCAGATAGCCTGTTCGATCGCTCGTGAGCAAATTGAAAGTCTTCGCCAAAAAGCTGCAACCCATGGGGAAGAGGAAGCGGCTATTTTTGATGCGCATGTCCTGTATCTAGACGATCCAGTGGTAATTGAGCAGGTACACCAGCGAATTTTTGACCAATCCCTCTGTGCTGCCGTTGCTTGGCAAGCCGTAATTAATGAGACTGTGGCTACCTACAAAGCTTTAGAAGATTCCTACTTACAGGAACGTGCCGCCGATGTGGCTGATGTGGGACGGCGCGTCCTGCAACTGTTAACAGGTATGCAAGTCGCCCCCCTAGATTTGAAAGAACCAGCTATTTTGGTCGCCACTGACTTAACTCCCTCGGAAACAGCTCAGTTAGACGCCAGCCAAGTGATAGGCATTTGCACAGTGGCAGGTGGTGCAATGTCTCACAGTGGAATTCTGGCGCGATCGCTTAGTATCCCGGCTGTTGTTGGAATCGGTGCTCAGTTGTTGCAATTGGAGAATGGTACACATATTGCCTTAGATGGTGAGAGGGGTCAAGTCTGGGTACAACCTGACGAGGCACAGTTGCAAGAACTACAAGCCAAGCGCGATCGGCACTTAGCTGCACAACAAAACCAAAGAACAGCAGCACAACAACCAGCTGTTACTCGCGATGGGCGTCAAATTAAAGTCGTGGCAAATATTGGTGGGATAGCTGATGCTCAAGTTGCCTTGGAAAATGGTGCTGAGGGTGTAGGCTTATTCCGTAGTGAGTTCCTTTATTTAGATCGGGTGATTGCTCCTACAGAGGAAGAACAGTTGGAGGTGTATCGAGCGATCGCGACGATCCTCTCTCCTCATCCTCTGATTATCCGTGCTCTAGATATCGGTGGAGACAAACCCCTCCCTTACCTAGATTTGCCCCCAGAAGCAAATCCCTTTCTCGGATGGCGCGGAATTCGCTTGTTACTCGATCATCCAGATTTACTCAAAACCCAACTCCGGGCAATTCTCAGGGCAAGTCATGGGCATCCAATCAAGGTAATGTTCCCGATGGTAGCTTCTATCAGGGAAGTTAGGGCGGCAAAAGCAATTCTAACCACAGCCCAAAATGAACTGCGCCAAGAGGGTATCGCCTTTGATGAAAACATAGAAGTCGGCATCATGGTGGAAGTGCCTTCCTTAGTGGCTGTGGCTGACCAACTGGCAACAGAAGTGGACTTTTTCAGCATCGGCACCAATGACCTAACCCAGTATGTCATGGCAGCTGACCGCAATAATTCTAAGGTATCTACCCTTGCCGATGCCTTTGAACCAGCCGTGCTACGAATGATTCAGCAGACGGTAAAAGCGGCTCATGATGCGGGAATTTGGGTAGGGGTTTGTGGTGAGTTAGCGTCGTCTTCCCTCGCGATACCAATTTTAGTCGGATTAGGGGTAGATGAGTTGAGTATGAACTCGTCGGCGATTCCTGCGGTGAAGGCAGCCATTGCGAACTTGACGATGAGTGAAGCAGAAGCGATCGCCTTTACAATGTTGCAGTTGGATTCAGCTGAGGCAGTGAAACAGTATGTCGCGGCTTGGTAAAGTACTAATAGCCTATGACTATCCCTAAAAGTATCTCACCAGACGCTATTGAAGCCATTGTTGCTACCTATTTTGCCAAGATGACAGCTATGAATCCCGAAGGCTGGGTTGACGACTTTGCAGAAGATGCCATCAGTTACGATCCAGTAGGCCATCCGCCAGCGAAAGTCCACGAAAAATTTCGAGCGTTTTTCGGGCAATTGCAAAGAGTCTTTGAACAGCTAGAACCAACAACGGAACATCTGTACATCTGTTCGTTGCAGGGAATGAGGCAGCTGTGAAATGGACAATCCGAGGTATTAGTAAGAATGGGAAGTCCGTTATGTTTGAGGGAATAACGGTTTTCGAGGTAAACGACGCTGGCAAGATTCAAACAACTCGTGCTTACTGGAATCCAGCAACGATAATTGCTCAACTGCGAGGGTGAGTGTTGGGTGCGATCGGCTTCTATGAAAATAGGGAGTAATGACTTCGGAAAGTGAATCAACAGAGGCTAGCAAAGAGGTGGTTGTGGCACGGAAACGCTTGATTATTGAGATGGGCATGGGAGTAGATCAACACGGGCAAGAACCAACCGTCGCAGCCGCTAGGGCTGTACGCAATGCTATTGCTCACAATGCCTTGCCGGGTGTGTGGGAAGTGGCGGGTTTGAGCAATCCAGATGAAATGATTGTTGAAGTACAAGTAGCCGTCCCTTATCCGGAACAAGTGCGGGAAGCCGAGGTACTGGCTGTGCTGCCTTTTGGTCGCAAGTCTCTCACCGTTGAGTCCGGCGGGATGGTCGTTCAGGGGAGAGCAATTCCTTCTCTTAAGGATAAAAATGACGAAATGTTGGTGGCTGTTGCGGCGGTTACGGTTTTAGTTGAGATTGGGTAAGCCAGATCATTGGCTCTCCTCTTCCAGACTCTGAAAAAAGATTTTCATGCTGCTCCTAAAACCTACTAGCGCTGGAATCAAACTGTATTTATGGATAATGAATTTACCGAATTGCTCATTACTTGTTGCAAACTCAGCGAACCAGATCTGCGTTCTTATATCAAGCAAGTTCTGATAGAACATCATTTTTTAATACAAGAAGATAGTTATCTATCTAAAAGGCTAGGAGAATTCTCAAACGTACCTAATCTTCTAGCTATTCGAGAAAGTCCTAAAGTATGTCTTGTTAGCCATACTGATGTTTGCAGAGATCATGACAGCATTAAGGATAAGTATTCCATTAAAACAGCTCCAAGTGATCAAGTAAATCCAGTGATTAAAAATCTGATCCATCTCGATCAGTTAGCCACTGTCATTCAGGATAAAGATTGCTTAGTTCAAGTCGGAGGAGATGATAGAGCAGGCGTAGCGATAGAATTATGGTTAGCTATAAAAACTGATTTACCAATGGCTCTTCTATTTACTACAGATGAAGAAATTGGATTACTGTCAGCTAGGCAGGTAGAATTTCCAGAGCTAATGAATTTTGAATTGCTAATTCAACTGGATCGAGGAAATCAGCCAAATCAGCAAATTGTTAATCAAGTTGCAGATATTAAACTTTGTGATGAATCTTTGATTAATTCTTTAGTTCGTTTGTCCTTTAAAAAGAGAAAACCACGACAAAAAGTTACTGGATATGGAACAGATGTTGTAGCGATTAAAGCCAACGGTAAGTGTAAAAATGCGATTAATCTAACATGTGGTTATCATAACAGCTTTGGTCACAGTCCCTCTGAGTACATTGTCATCCATGAAGTAGAAGAAACAATGGAGTATGTGAAAGATATTATTGAATTTTTCTTAGGGGTATAGGTAGTGCCTGAGGGCTCGATTTGCGTAAGTCCTGTAAGAATTAAGAGTCGAGAGATTTAACCATCCAGAGCGATTGAGTGTGGTAGCCCAACTGACGGTAAAGACTCAGAGCCGGTTGGTTGGATTGAAAAACTTGGAGTCCGATCTGGCGATCGCCTCTTTCCCTTGCCCAATCTTCAGCATGATGCATCAGTGCAGAGCCAATTCCTCGACGCCGATGTTCTGGCAGCACGTACAGCAAAAAAATATGAGCATGGCGATCGCCTTTGACCTGATCAACAGCATTTCCTAACCATAGACCGGCTACCGGCTGACTCAGTGGTGGGTACAGATTAATTGATGAACCTCCGGAAACCCCTGTATCCACTAACTCAACCCACCAAAGCGGCGTTTCCCTAGAAAAATAACGCCTCACCGTTTCTGCCAGATGGGAAAAATCCTTCTGCTCTGGGAAAAGCTCTTGGTAACTTAGCTCTAAGAACTTCACCAAGGTTGCCCGTTCCCGCTGTGAGCCAATACGTAGCTCATAGCCCGCCAATAGTTTATTAGACACTAGCGTGACTCAACTTCAGTTGACTGACCCAGCAGAGGTCGGTAACGTTGGAGCGTCTACTGGTGGTAAGCCAGCCGTTGTATCAACTTCCGGTGCCGGTGACGGCTGGCTTGCCGACTCAACATCTTCAATTGGTGCTGGTGCTGCCATGTCTGAGGGCAAAAAAATTCGAGCGCTCACTACCACTAGCGAGAACAAAAACACTAGCAGTACTAGGAATGGAGCGATATATTGACGAAAAATAGTCATGCTTTGCTAATAGCTGTAAAAGCGAGAACGTTTCTGAGAACTTACTAAAGATTTGTAAAGCCCTTGCTGTCTAGTCTAGCGATTTCTAAGAGCTTTGATGAACCTCACAAATCTTGATCATTGTCATCTAACCCAGGTCTTGGCATTGGGGCAGGTCGAGGATTCCAGGGTGCAAAAACGGGAAGTAGGAATAGCCCTGGCAAAGCGACCAAAAATGTTAAAAAGAAGAATGACGGCCAACCTATATCTTGCGCGATCGCACCCCCCGGAGAGGCAAAGACTTCTCTACTCACAGCTACTAAGCTAGAGAGCAAAGCATACTGAGTGGCTGAAAAGCGTGGATTACAGAGGTTCATTAAAAAGCCTAGAAACGCTGCTGTCCCCAATCCGGCACAGAAATTTTCGATATTCACAGTCAGTACCATTAGGGGGTAGCTTTTGCCGGCTAACGATAGGGCGAGATAAGACAGGTTACTAACGGCTTGTAAACCCCCGAACACCCACAAAGAGCGATTTATTCCAATTTTACTGAGGATTGCCCCGCCAGCTAGACCGCCTACAATGGTTGCTACTAAGCCCATTCCTCCCTTGATATCCCCAATTGAAGACAGAGTAAAGCCTGTCTTTACTAGGAAGGGAGTCGTCATGTTTGCTGCTAGGTAATCACCTAGCTTATAGAGCACAATGAAGACCAGAATGAAGACCCCTCGGAGTATACCTGAGCGTTGGAAAAAATCAAGGAAGGGTAGATATACAGCATCCCAGAGTGTTTCCGGCCTGCCTGATGTTTCGTCTGAAACGGGTTCAGGTGCCCAAATAGCGCTCAGAACCCCGATGCCCATTAAGGCGGCTATTAGGAGATAGACAACATACCAGGAGAATTGCTCTGCCCAGCGTAGGGCGAGGGCACCTGTCAACAATAAGGCAAGCCGATAACCCGTAACCCAAATTGCAATACCTGCTCCTACTTCCCGTTCTTCCAGGACATCGGTACGATAGGCATCGATCGCGATATCTTGAGTAGCACTCAAAAAAGCGATCGCGATCGCATTAATTGCCAGCAGTTGCAGTGCCTGGGCAGGTTTTTGCAGTGCCATAACAGCGATCGCCACAATCAAAGCCACTTGTGTTATGACCATCCAACCCCGTCGCCGTCCTAAGAAAGGAGGCACGAAGCGATCCAGCAGTGGTGACCAAACAAACTTCAGAGTGGCAGGTAAGTTCGCTAAGCTAAACCAGCCAATAGCACTCAGTTTTACCCCCTCTACAGTCATCCAAGCCGTTAGAGTATCTCTGGTCAGGTTGTAGGGCAACCCTGAGGCAAAACCCAGTAACAAAAGAGCCGCCATTTTGCGGCTTTGAAAAACGTTCAGAAGAGATTGAGTGGCTTTCACAGGCAATAGGGATGATGACTATAGACTTATAGATTAGTTTGGAGTCATCATCCCATAGGAAGGTTCCGTTTCAGGACAAGTCTAAGGCGTGAATGATGAAGTATGAAGCTTCATTTCGTTGTGTCTCTTCCCACCCATAAAAGCTTATTGGTGGTATTTGGTTGATGATACTTTTACCTCTCGTTCCAAACTAGAACGAGAAAGTCTTTTATCCTTCATCCTTGCTACTTCATACTTTATTAATGTCTTGCCCCTACGAGATTGTCTGCTAGATCATAACCGCGCCACACCCCCACCAAGACGCCTTGGACTTGCACACTTCTTGCTGTTACCTCTATAGGGAGGTACTTGGGATTGGCTGGTTTGAGTGTGACTCGCTCACCGTTACGGTAGAAGCGTTTTAAGGTCGTGCCGTGTCCTTCGACTCGTGCAGCGACAATCAGACCATTCTTCAGTTGCTCTGGGTCAGAGACGGGTCGCATAATGACAACATCTCCTTCAGCAATTAGGTCTTCAATCATGCTGTCCCCGATGACTCGCAGCGCAAAGTTACCAGGTTGGCGGAAGACGGAAGATACATCTAGCTGATCGACCGAATCTGTGAAGGGTTCTACAAAACCACCGGCAGTGATTGCTCCTAGGACGGGTACTCCCCTTCCTCCAGAACCACTGCCAAGTATTCGAATGGTTCGAGCTTTTCCTTCTGTCCAGTCAATGTATCCTTTGGCTCGCAAATGCTCCAAGCGGCTCTGAACGGGTGCGGGTGAGCGTAAGTTCATTGCCCGCATCATCTGCCGGATTGAAGGCGCGTGTTGGGAGGTGTGAATATAATCCACCAGCCAATCATAAAGTTGTTTTTGGGCTTCAGTGAGGGGTTCCATAACTCTATTGGGATGCAAAAAATAATTTTGTAGAGACGCTATTGATCGCGTCTTGAGTTTTGAATTCAAATGATTCATCACTCATAACTTTCATGTGCTGATTGCTACTACCCATAGAACAGTCGTACTACTAAACCCCCTCATCTGTCCAGTAGGGGTAGGTTTTTTGTCTACCCTTATCAAGGTTCAATCTGCCCCCAAAAGACTGACTAGTAACGCTTTTTGCGCATGCATTCTGTTTTCTGCTTGATCCCAAATTCGCGATCGCGGCCCTTCCATTACATCATCTGTAATTTCTTCGCCCCGGTGCGCTGGTAAACAGTGCAATACAATGGCATCCGTGTCAGCACAGGTCAACAGTTGTTCATTCACTTGGTAAGGCTGAAAAACAGGAATTCGCTCATCAGCTGACGCCTCCTGACCCATACTTGCCCAGACATCAGTGTAAATGACGTGGGCACCCTTAGCCGCAGCGATCGGGTCATCGGTGAGGATTATTTCTGTCTTACCCCCAGCAATTTGCCGTGCCTGCTCTACAATACCTAGATCGGGTTGATAGGTAGGTGGGGTAGCAATTCTGACATTCATCCCCACTAGAGCGCATCCTATCAGCAGCGAATGAGCTACATTATTGCCATCTCCCAGATAAGTCAACGTTGTGCCAGCCAGCGAGCCAAAGCGCTCCTGAACGGTCAACAAATCCGCTAAAACTTGACATGGATGCTCCAAATCAGTCAGGGCGTTGATAATGGGAATTTGCGCATACTGGGCAAACGTTTCCAGCTGCTTCTGCTCAAAGGTGCGAATTGCTAGGATATCTAGATACCGATCCAAGACCCGCGCCGTATCTACCACTGGTTCTCCCCGACCAACCTGGGTCACATTCGGATTTAAGTCAATGACCTGACCCCCTAATTGGTACATTGCCACCGAAAAACTGACGCGCGTTCGTGTAGAAGCTTTATAGAACAACAGCCCCAATACTTTATTACAGCACTGCAAGTTCAAACGACCTGCTTTCAACTGAGCGGCTATTTGCAACAGTTCTTGAATTTCCTCAGCACTGAGGTCGGCTAAACTCAGCAAATCGCGTCCTTTTAATCCCTCCATGTTCTTGCCTCAATGACTAATTTTATCTGCTCTTATCTAAAGCACGGTCTGCCTTAGCAAGAAAATACAGTGTACTCTTTATCCAGAATTATCTTTTACAAGGCTACCCAGTTGTATTCAAAAAGTTCTGGTTTTAAAATCTATCCTTTTTTTTATCTTATTTGTTCTTCTTTTGTTGTCTTGAAAAACCGCTGTTTCACACTGTGTAACACTACATAGAAGATGGTTTTAGATAAATCACTCAGCTGTTGTATCGGTTCATACCCTTTACAACTTAATTCTTTCAATCTGTTATTTTGAGTTAGGTGCATCTTAATGCTCAATATTCTCAGTAGTCTATCATTTATTCAGATTCTTAGTAAATTATTTGATTATCATAGATTAATAAACAATAAAATTATGCCTTTCATTGGTAATCAATTTAGTTTTAATAATACAAACTAAACTAGGCTATATAAAGCTAGTCATCCGAATAAAGCAGTTTTCTTAGAGTTAAATCGTTTGCCAAAATTCCATTGAGCAAAGGATAGCAGGAAAAAGGGAATATTTTAAGTTTTTGAGAATCAGATTTAGAAGTCGATAATTGTTGATTGTTAGCGATTAGAGGAGTAAGCCGTAGGATGAATACTGCCACACTAAATAAGCGTGACTTCAAGTCAGGGATTCGTGACCTTGGACTTGGCACCTCGGACTTAGCACCTCGAATTTTGGGCTTGGGCCTCAGAAAAGTACCCGCTAGCATCGGAATTGCTCTTCTGAATCTGGGATTGCTGATTACCCCAGTGATGATGTCCAGTCCGGCTCAGGGGGCGGAGCGAATTTATATTTCTTATGGTCCTTTAGAATTTTCTTTGCCAGTGGCATCTCTGGAATTGTATGCCAAGGAAGGCAAAATTGATCAGGAATTAGGTGTTTACGCTAACTATCTAGACGCGAAACAGCTTGAGCAACTGCGGCGAATATTGGTTACTCGTGTTGATGCGACCCCCTTGGCGATCGCGCAATTTCTCTATTCCCCTCAAGGAGAAATTATCCTGCAACGGATGAGCCAGGTGATCCAAACCAAAGCCCGTCAACCGGGTTTCTATGCGATTCGAGCAGCACTGATTAAATCGGCGGCTGCTCCAGAAGGACTGACACTGTTGAATGTGGTGCGTGAGTTTCCTACCTACGGCATTCGAGTTGACTCAGCGCGTGGCTTCCAGATTATTGACCAGCTATCGAACCTAATTCGGCAAACCGGAATGGCAATCGCCGCCGTTGAAAAACAAGCGATCGCTGAAGCATCAGTCCAAGTCGCGGAGGCATCACCCCAGCTACCACTCCAAAGAACATCAATATTTTCCCAGATGCCGGACTTACGGAAAGATGGATCACTAAAGTATTCAACCCAATCGTTGACACTCAATGACATTCGCCGTAGACGAACCTTTCTAGTAGATCTTTACCTACCTACTCGGGAGACTGGGAGACTAGTACCAGTCATTGTCATCTCCCACGGACTGGGTTCTGATCGCAATACATTTGCGTATTTAGCGGCTCACCTAGCCTCCTATGGCTTTGCTGTAGCTGTACCAGAGCATCCAGGGAGTAACGCTCAGCAAGTACAAGCATTAATTAGCGGACTTGCTAACGAAGTAACTGCCCCAGCGGAGTTAATAGACCGCCCTTTAGATATAAAGTTTTTACTGGATGAACTGGGGCGCTCGTTTGGCGGGCAACTGAATCTACAACAAGTTGGCGTCTTAGGTCAGTCTTTTGGAGGCTACACAGCTTTAGCTCTTATCGGTGCAAAGATTAATTTTGAGCAATTGCGAAAGGATTGCGACCCCTCGAATGATTCTTTAAATTTGTCGCTACTCCTCCAGTGTCGTGCCTTGGCGCTGGCACCCGTTGATCCTCAACTGTCTGATGGGCGAGTCAAAGCGGCGATCGCCATCAACCCCATAGGCAGCACAATCTTTGGACAATCCCAAGTTAGCCAAATCAAAGTGCCACTAATGTTAGTTGCTGGTAGTGATGATACCGTAGCACCAGCCCTGGCAGAACAAATTCAACCCTTTACCTGGCTGAAAACTCCAAACAAGTATTTAGTTTTGCTTAGAGATGCCACGCACTTTTCCACACTGGCACAATCAAGCGGTGGGATACCAGTGCCTGTTCAAGCGATCGGTCCTGGCTCAGATGTTGCTCAGGATTATATGAAAGCCTTAAGCCTCGCATTTTTTGAAAATTACATCGCTAATAACCCAGATTACCGAGTTTACCTCAGCGCCTCCTACGCTCAATTCCTCAGTAAATACCCTCTCCCCTTGAGCCTCGTGCAGTCCTTGAGAGAGGAGCAGCTTAAGCAAGTGACTGGCGGTTCCACTCCAGAGCCAAAACCGTCTCCCAAACCATAGAATAAATCCCTATGATTCCAGCTTCCGCGACTGGCTGGGTAGGCAACTCAATCTAGGTCATAGCTCTTGACAAATGCATTAATATATGCTAAGTGAAGGGCAATTTATGACCTTACCATAATTATTTGATGCCAAGTCATCCTGGTTCATTAGGGTAGGCAGGTAGATCTTATATGTTATTTTTACCCTCATCCTAGCTTTCTCTAATTTATGGAAACACTTGCTTACCTTCATTTGGCTGAAACTTATGAAACACCTGATTGCCCGGAACTGAGAAGTGGGATCAGTTACAGTTTATTTCTCCAAGCACTCAATGGGATGAAGTGCCGAAGTGGAGCAGTCTATCCGTTAATCTTCTTTGGCATTGCTCTGAGTTCTTTGAGTTTGTCTAACCCCGCTCTGGCTCTACAGAAAGGAGATAGCAATCCGGACGTAACCTCTCTCCAGAAAAAACTGGCAGCTGCGGGTTACTTTGATGGACCCTTTACAGGCTATTACGGCTCTGTGACTCAAGAAGCGGTGACGAAATTCCAGAAAGTTAAGGGGCTAACCCCTAATGGAATTGCTAACCCAGAAACCCTCAACACGCTGGAATTTAGTGCAAGAACTCCGGCACCCTCCCAAGCTAATGCCGCACAGCAGGGGTTTATTAATGAGTCTAATGTATCGCCTCAATCAGCAGGAAGTCTCAAGAAAGGAGACAGCAGTACTCAAGTGACTTCCCTCCAGAAAAAACTGGCAGCAGCTGGCTACTTTGATGGACCCTTGACAGGCTATTACGGCTCCTTAACTCAATCGGCGGTGAGCGAATTCCAAAAAGCCAAGGGACTAACCCCGACTGGGATTGCTGACCCACAGACTCTCAACGCGATCGCATCTGGTGGAGTAGCCTCAACCCCCTCGCAAACCACTATCCCACAGCCAGGGGTAATTAATCCGCCTAGTGTATCGCCTCAATCAGCTGGAAGTCTCAAGAAAGGAGACAGCAGCGATGAAGTAACCTCTCTCCAGAAAAAACTGGCAAAGGCTGGTTACTTTGATGGCCCGTTCACAGGCTATTACGGCTCTTTGACGCAAGAATCGGTGATAAAATTCCAGAAAGCCAAGGGGCTAACCCCGACTGGAATTGCTGACCCTCAAACTCTCAACGCGATCGCATCTAGTACGGTAGCCTCAACCCCCTCCCCAACGGCTACCCCGCAGCAAGGAGCGAATCAGCCTCAAGGAAAAAATCCGAGCAATCTAGACAATCCTCAGAAAGCTACACCGAGTCCTCAATCCACCACATCACCTCAAAAACCCAACCCCCAAAAGAGTGGTTCTGATGACTCGACAGAAAATTCGAGCAATCTCGACCAATCCCCGCAAACTTCACCGAGTCCTCAAACTCAGATGAAGCTCAAAAAAACGATTTCTGGTAAGATATCGCCTAAATCAGTGGTTCATTCAGGTAATGGTCTATTTTTTGCCCAGAACATGATGTATAGCCACACGATAACCGTTTACGACCGAAACCATAATTTAGTAAAAACTATTCCGGATAATGTAAATCTATCGAACTACGGTTATTCCAAGTTCAAAGGCAATTACAAAGGTGCTCCAGTAGAAGCCAGTTTTTCCCATAATGGCAAGTATGCCTGGGTTTCTAACTATCAAATGTATGGTCCTGGCTTTAACAAACCTGGGGATGATGTATGCAGTCCCTCTCAACAGACTGATAATAGTTTTTTGTACCGAATTAATACTGAAAGTCTAAACCTTGAAAAGGTGATTCAAGTCGGATCTGTGCCTAAATACGTAGCCACGTCACCCGATAATCGGTTGATACTTGTTAGTAACTGGTGTAGCTGGGACTTGAGTGTAATAGATACAGAGAAGAACCAGGAAATTAAACGGATTCCCCTAGGTCGATATCCTCGTGGGATTGTAGTAGACCCAGATTCTGAAAAAGCCTATATTGCTGTTATGGGGTCTTATGACATTGCTAAGGTAGATCTCAGTAATTTTTCGGTGGGATGGCTCAGAGATATTGGTCAGTCACCACGTCATTTGAACATGGATCCCAGTGGAAAGTATCTCTACGCTTCCTTGAATGGTGAAGGAAAATTAGCAAAGATTGATTTGTCTACCGGTAAGGTGATAGACAAAGTGGTTACTGGTAGTGCTCCTCGGAGTATGGTTATTTCAGATGATGGTCAACGGCTTTATGTTGTTAATTACAACTCCAACACGGTCAGTAAAGTTCGCACCAGTGACATGAAGGTGGTACAAGACGTTAGTGTTGATTCTAGTCCGATTGGGATTACTTACGATCCACAGACGAGGGAAATTTGGGTGGCTTGCTATTCTGGCAGTATCCTAGTTTTCCAGGATTAGGAGCAACAGGTGCTCTTCGCGAAAATAGGCTTTTATAGTGGAGTCATTTAATGACGATTGCCTTAGGTATAGCGGAATTTAACCAAGGTTTCCTGCCACAATTTTCCTCAAATCTGTTGATTGTTCCCTTATGAGGCTGTTGTATTTTTCACACTCCACATATAAAGCATAGCCGTTTCAAAGTTTTCCAGGAACATTCGCTCCTCTAATCTCAGGTGTGACTTTTTGATGCCCTTTAGATATTTGTATCGTGTAAGCGCCTGTTGTCTCAGATACTCTTTATCTAGATCAGGAGGAAAATTTTGATGAAGATTTGACATTAGAAATCATGTCTCCTTAGTTGGTGTGTTCAATTAGGGAGCAAATTCTTCTAGATGGATAGCGGGAACTATCTATCTAGAGGCGTGTGCAATTTTACTGTTAATTAAACAGGCTTCCCTAGCTAATGTCTTACTCCTTGAGGTATAACAATCAAGAATTAGTCTTGGCAGTAGATGCCAGATCAGAGCTGATAGTCTTGCAGGATGATGTTTCTGGCAAAAATTACTAAGTTTCTATGGCAAAAGGCAGAAGGAAGAGGGCAGAGGGCTTTCATGTTTATTACTGATACTCGGTTGTTTCAGCCATTAAATCTGTCCTAACCTTTATGGCGACAGCTATACATCTAAAGAGAAGTTCAGGAGTACAGAATTCGAGAATGGATTCTTTCTATCCGCTGAACTCCTGCCATTGAAATTCCTCAATTCTTCATCAGCCGGATTTACTAAGGCATGGGTGCTTCGGAGGTTACAGATTGCTCAATCACAACCCCATTTAGATCTACAGAGCCAGAGTGCCGTGTGTAGCTTTAGAGCTAGAGCAAAAGGGTTAGCACTGACTCAAGTGGGATTGTCTTACCCCCAATGTGCAGAATTTTTGGCATAATTCCATTTTGCCAACTATCCAAAAGAGCGATCGCTACCGATAATTTTTGGTAGCTTTGCGTTTTTGTAGGGTGAGCATGCTAATTTGTTGAAACTAAGTAACCTGAGGAGCTTTCATGACGGTCCACCAGTCCGCTTCTACGCCAATGAATAGCGTTAATTTGTCTACTACTCCGATAAATACTAAGCCAGCTCCCACCAGTGTCAGGAAATCTATTCTCAGCGTGGATTTAGGTCGGACATCCACAAAGACTTCTGTGAGTCGCGAACCAAACAATGTCGTTTTTATCCCAGCTAACGTAAAGCATCTGTCAATGGAGCAGGCGCGTGGGGGGATTTTTGAAGCTCGCGCTACAGACCCCTTGTTAGATATGTGGTTAGAGTACCAAGGAACTGGGTATGCCGTTGGTCAATTGGCAGCCGACTTTGGGGCAAATCTGGGAGTGGGTCAATCTAAAGTCGAAGATGCTCTGGTAAAAGTCTTATCCTCTATCGGATACTTCAATCTCAAAGACGATGTGTCAGTCGTCCTGGGTCTGCCGTACCATTCCCAGGAGCAGTTTGAACGCGAGAAAGAACAGTTGGTCAACTTGCTCACTGGACCTCACATCATGAACTATCGCGGCGATCGCGTGTCGATTAACATTACCAAGGTTTGGGTAATGCCGGAAGGATATGGCAGCCTCTTGTGGTGTGAAGCTCAACCCAAAAAGGCACCCAATACAGACTTTACTACGCTCTCAGTAGCGATTGTAGACATTGGGCATCAAACTACGGATTGTTTGATGGTGGATAGCTTCCGGTTTGCACGGGGAGCCTCTAAGAGCACAGCCTTTGCCATGAGCCAGTTTTATGAACAAGTTGCCACCAATATTGAGGGAGCAGATAGTCAATCACTGTCTCTGATTTCGGCAGTCAACCGACCAAAAGGCGATCGCTTCTACCGTCCACGCGGCGCAACCAAACCTACCAATTTAGACGATATTCTGCCGAATCTGAAAGAAAGTTTCTCTCGTGAAATCTGTAGCCGTGTGCTAGAGTGGCTGCCAGAACGCGTAACTGATGTGATTCTCACGGGAGGAGGGGGAGAGTTCTTCTGGGAAGACCTCCAACGTCTCCTCAAAGACGCTAAGATTAATGCTCACTTAGCTGCACCGTCCCGGCAAGCTAATGCATTGGGGCAGTATATTTATGGAGAAGCCCAGTTAGCGGCATCAGCAGCTCGCGCCGCTAAATCATAAAACTGATGTTCCTTTGGTCAAAAAAGAGCCAAAAATCGGTCACGTTCAATCAAGAGGTTGCTGACCAAAGTTTGCTGGAGGTTGTTGAAGCTGAGTTGATGAAACACCCCCAAAAGACCTTCAGTGACCTCTGTAAGGATGCTCTCTGGCAATTTTTATGCGTACCCGAATCAGTACGACCCACGCGCAGGATGGCGAACTCGCAAGAGCCAACCCCTGAACTGCAACGGCAATTAGCTGAGTTTGAGAACCGTTTCCTTGCCATGGAATCCAAACGATTGGACGCTATAGAACGTCAACTGAATCAACTCTCTCAACAAGTGGCTCAGTTGGCATTCACTGTCAATCACCCGCCTAAATCCTCGCCTGCACCTTCACCCTCGCCTGCACCTTCACCACAGTTGGAATCACAGGCAGAAGCCGTGACTCCTACTACTCCTCCCCAAGAAGTTGATCCCTTACTGAACCGCCTAAGTCAGGTGTTAGACGACTTCTAGGAACTATCAAAATAACTTCAGGTTTTTAAGGATTTGAGAGAGAGCTAACACTATGCTTGCTCGAACTAAGCCGCCTTACTGGGTAGCAGCCATAGTCCTACTAGGACTAGCAGTTGGGGGAGCCTCTACTTCTGCTCAAGAAGCAATCAGTACTCCAGAAACAACCAGCACTTCAGAAAATACTATTTCTGTAGAAACTACCTCTGGGGAAGCAGAAATGGCTTTAGCACAACATCTGCAAAAGATAAATGCTAAAGTTTATATCGCGTACTGGTGCCCCCACTGTCATAGGCAGATGGATCTGTTTGGTAAAGAAGCCTCCAATTTAATTAACCGCATTGAGTGCAGTCCTGATGGCAAAAACGCTCAAACAGAAGTCTGTTATAAGGCTGGAATCAAAGCCTTTCCCAGTTGGGAAATTAATGGTGAATTGACGGCTGGGGTCAAAACTCTAGAGGAACTTGCTGATTTAAGTGGCTATCAGGGTTCACGCGGGTTTAAGAACATAATTCCCTAGAACCGCTGTACAGGGCAGACTTTATGCTTGAGTGAGACGATCGCACTAGGTTAAGTCTTTGATGGCAACTTGGTAATAGATGTTGCACAATCACAGGACTTACGCATAACCTCTATTTGTAGGGTGGGCTATGCCCACCATCACGCTATAGGTAGTATCTGAAGGCTCGATTTGCGTAAGTCCTGGATCACAGGATGATTTTGGGGTAGGGGCGTATGCCATACACCCATCAAACCTATCGGTTGGAACCGCAATCTTAAAGGGCGCAAGGCTTGCGCCCCTACAGAAATTCCTTGAGAAAACAGGCTTAATAATCCATAAATCGTCATCCCTTTCATTGTGCAGCGCTTAGTACTGTGGCTATTAGGCTTAACCCAACCCCAAATCTGTTACCGCACCAACACTGCTAGAAGAAACCAACTTGGCATATTTCGCCAGCACACCAGTCGTATAACGGGGTTTGAGTGGTACCCAGCTAGCACGGCGTTGCTCGAGTTCCTCGTCTGATACATGAAGGTGTAGCGATCGCGCTGGCGCATCAATAGTAATCGTGTCACCTTCTTGGACTAATGCAATTGTTCCTCCAACGGCTGCCTCTGGTGCAACGTGACCAACTACCATCCCGTAGGTGCCACCCGAAAAGCGTCCATCCGTAATCAAACCTACGGCATCGCCTAAACCCGCACCGATAATCGCCGAAGTTGGAGCCAGCATTTCCCGCATCCCTGGACCACCTTTTGGTCCCTCATAGCGGATCACAATCACATCACCAGCCTTAATCTGACCCGCCAGAATCGCATCGAGACAAGCTTCCTCTGATTCAAACACCCGTGCAGGACCAGTAATTTGCGGATTTTTCACACCAGTGATTTTAGCAACCGCTCCTTCTGTTGCCAGATTGCCTCTCAGAATAGCCAAGTGCCCTTGAGGATACATTGGGTTATCCCAAGGACGAATCACAACTTGACCGACTGGTGGTTCCTCTGGTACATCTGCCAAAACTTCAGCGATGGTTTTACCTGTAATTGTCACAGCATCACCGTGCAACAAGTCATGTACCAGCAGCATTTTCATGACCTGGGGAATACCTCCAGCGCGGTGCAAATCAGTCGCGACATATCTGCCACTGGGTTTAAGGTCACACAACACTGGCACTCTAGCGCGAATCGTTTCAAAGTCATCGAGGGCTAACTCGACACCTGCCGCATGAGCGATCGCCAAGAAATGTAACACAGCATTCGTGGAACCTCCGACTGCCATAATCAGAGAAATGGCATTTTCAATCGCTTTGCGGGTAATAATCTGTCGCGGCAATAACTGCTTACGAATTGCCTCCACCAAGACGAAGGCAGATTTTTCCGCACTATCAGCTTTTTCGGCATCTTCAGCTGCCATAGTCGAAGAATAGGGTAAGCTCATCCCCATCGCTTCAAAGGCTGAAGACATTGTATTGGCTGTAAACATTCCACCGCAGGAACCAGCACCGGGACAAGCTTTGTGCTCGACTTCCATCAGTTCAGTCTCGTCAATCTTGCCAGCGCTGTATTGTCCCACCGCTTCAAAGGCACTGACAACAGTCAAGTCGCGTCCGTTATGATGTCCGGGTTTGATGGTGCCGCCATAAACAAAGATAGCCGGGATGTTCATGCGTGCGATCGCAATCATTGCTCCTGGCATATTCTTATCGCAGCCGCCAATTGCCAGCACCCCATCCATACTCTGACCATTGCAAGCTGTCTCAATTGAGTCAGCAATCACTTCTCTCGATACCAAGGAATATTTCATCCCTTCCGTACCCATCGAGATGCCATCGCTAATGGTAATTGTGCCGAACATCTGAGGCATGGCACCAGCTTCTCTAATTCCCGCTTCTGCCCGTTTTGCCAATTCATTAATCCCCATATTGCAGGGGGTAATCGTACTGTACCCATTGGCAAGACCGACAATTGGTTTCGTGAAATCTTGATCTTGGAAACCAACTGCCCGTAACATGGCTCGGTTTGGCGATCGCTGTACGCCCTGAGTAACGACTTGGCTTCTAAAATTGTCCGGCATGGATATGTTCTTCCCTTAGCTATCAGCTATCAGCTGTTGGAATTGAGACAGCAGCCTAAATGCTCTATCACTTAAGTAGTCTACTTGTCAAGTAGATGATGCTGACCGCAACTACAGCTGTTCAGCTATTTTTGATTGTCTCAGAATCCACAACACTTTGACTTGCCCTGTTGCTTTGAGAGCGAGAAAGAGTTCTGCACCCCTAGCAGAAGAGTAGGAGAGTGCTCTTAAAATAGAAGGTTTCCTCTTCTTCGTGAAGATTACTGCTCTCAGAGATTATTTAACAATACGCGAGGCAAATAAAAATGGATGCCGATGCACTGCTGAAGCTTTACGCAGCAGGGGAACGGGACTTTCGACATGCTGACCTACAGGGAGTGTCTCTACTTGGAGTTGACCTAAGTCAAGCCAACCTGCGAGGAGCTAACCTGAGCAATGCGGATCTCACGGGTTCATTCCTAGAGGGCGTTAACCTGCGAGAAGCAATTCTCAGTCACGCGAACCTGCGCGGAACCAACTTAGGTGAGGCAAACCTCATTGGAAGCAACCTGAATCAGGCAAATCTTAGTGACGCTAACTTGAGTGATGCCAATCTTCGAGGGTCTAATCTGAGTGGAGCTAATCTAAGTGGAAGCAATCTAACTGAAGCGATTCTCAGTGAGGCGACCCTCCGAGACGCTAACTTGAGTCGGGCAAAACTAATCGAGGCATCCCTATGTCGAACCAATCTGTCTAAGGCTCTGTTAGTGGGAAGCATGTTGGCAGGGGCAAACTTGACAAATGCCGTCCTAATAGAGGCAAATCTACAAGGTGCAAATCTCTCCAAAGCCCTCTTGCCGGGAGCCAACTTTACTGGGGCGGATTTGAGTCAGGTAGACCTGAGTCGGGCAAAAATGACTGGAACTAACATGACAGATGTTATCCTCAGTGGGGCAAACCTGAGAGGGGCTAACCTGAGTTGGACAACTCTGCGAGGAGCTAATCTGACCAAAGCAAGTTTATACCGGGCTAAACTCTGTTGGTCTAACTTAACTGAGGCGATTTTGATTGAAGCTGTTTTGCTTGATGCGAATTTAAATCAGGTGACGATGCGAGGAGCTAACCTCAGTGGAGCAATCATGCCCAATGGAGTCAACCACGAATAAGTAAGTCAAAAAGGGGAAATGTAATACTAGCAAGACTCTGGGTTGCTGCCTGTCTGCTTTCTTAAATGTGGAATAGTCCTAGTGCAGAAGCAATTTCCCTTACACAACGCCATAATAATCGACCTGAAGCGTTGCCACAAAAACTTTGCCTTGGGCTTTCAGACTCTGTTCTACTTTTTCAGGAGACATATCGTAATGGATTACTTGCCGTACAACCCAAAAATTGCCCCCTACTTGTAGTAGCTCCCCTGTAGCTGGTATTCGAGAAAATCCAAATCCTAAAGGTTGAGGTTCACGTTCTTCCACTTCATAAGAATCCTCTTCAGGGTAAGAATCTTCTTCGTCATAAGATTTTTCTTCTTGACTGGGCAACATCTCAACCAAAACGTAAAGTAACCCATTTTCGTCGTAGATACTAGGTTGACCCATCAATTTATTTCCCTAATTATCTTCTCACTCCAAAACTTTACACTTTCTTGTCCGTTGTAGGGCGTACTGCTTAGATCTACAACGGCAACCCAATGTTACCTGATCAACTCTCCTAATCTTCAGTAGCTCTCAGCGTGCCGCTTCAACTCCCGTGCCATGCGCTGAATACCCTTTAGCTCATCCGTCCGAATAAACGGCAGAAAAACATGAGACAGAATTCCTGAATAGTTGCCTTTGTGGACATATTTGGTACGGCCAACACCAATTTCTTGCAACTCAAACACATACTCATTACGAAAGCCAGGAATCGAGGAAACCCAGATCAGGCAAACATTAGGTTGAACTCGTGTAACCAAAGGCGCGAACTCCGTCTCTTCCTCATTCGGAAGCCGTCGCAGCGACAGGGAGACTTCTTGTCCCTGCTTAAACAGCACATTTGAGTCACAGTCAAATAAAAACGTGTTCCAGTGCTTCCATCGGTCTTTCTGGAACAGAACTTGCCAGACTCGCTGCTTTGGGGCATTAATATCAATTTCTGTATATAGACTTGCCATAAATGTGGGTCGTCACCTCCTCTAGGTGTAACTGAGTACAATTGCCAGTTAGCAAGCTCCTATAGGCTAGAGGTTATTTTAGAGTTGAAATTTGGACTTATGAATGAGTCTAAACTCTAAAATTTAAAACCCAAAACAATACAGCATGGTAGACCTTACACCCAACCCTAGTTTTAGTTTAACGATTCGCTTAGAAGTTCCCAACCGTGCCGGGATGCTAGCAAGCGTCACTCAAGCGATCGCAGAAGTCGGTGGTAACCTGGGAGAAATTACGCTTGTAGAGCGGACTCGGAAGATTACCACTCGTGACATTACTGTTGATGCCGCTAGCACGGAACATGCGGAACGGATTATGCAAGCCGTTAAGGAACTGACAGATATCAAAATTCTCGAGGTTTATGATCGCACATTCAACCTGCATCGCGGCGGCAAAATTCATATTCAGAGCAAACTGGCGCTGCACACTCAGGGAGATTTGGCAATGGCTTACACCCCTGGTGTCGGTCGGATCTGTAACGCGATCGCCGAAGACCCAGAACAGGTCTACTCCCTCACCATTAAAAATAACACCGTTGCCATTGTCACCGATGGCAGTGCTGTCTTGGGTTTGGGAAACTTAGGTGCAGCTGCCGCACTGCCAGTAATGGAAGGGAAAGCCATGCTCTTTAAGGAGTTTGCTGGAATCGATGCCTTCCCGATCTGTCTGGCTAACCAAGATACAGACAGTATTATCGAAACCGTCAAAAATATTGCTCCCGTCTTCGGTGGTGTCAACCTGGAAGATATCAGCGCCCCTCGCTGCTTTGAAATCGAAGCGCGGCTGCGGCGAGAGTTAGATATTCCAGTTTTTCACGATGACCAACATGGTACCGCGATCGTCAGTCTTGCGGCTTTGATTAATGCTCTAAAACTGGTGAACAAACCCCTAGACCATGTTCGCATTGTCATTAATGGTGCTGGAGCAGCTGGGGTGGCGATCGCGCGGCTGTTGCGTAAAGCGGGTGCCAAGGTGATTATCATGTGTGATTCTAAAGGCATCCTTTCCAAAAGCCGCTTAGATTTAAATGCCGAAAAGCAAGAATTTGCAGTTGATGCGGCTGGTTCTCTTGCTGGAGCCATGTCTGGTGCGGACGTATTTCTCGGTGTCAGTGTCCCTCACGTCGTCACCCCTCAAATGGTGCAATCGATGGCAAAAGACCCAATTGTCATGGCAATGGCGAATCCCATCCCTGAAATTCAGCCGGAATTGGTAGCGCATGATGTTGCTGTTATGGCAACAGGTCGCAGTGACTACCCAAATCAGATTAACAATGTTCTAGCCTTTCCTGGCGTCTTTCGTGGGGCACTAGATTGTCGAGCCGAGACGATTACTACCAATATGTATCTGGAAGCGGCTAGTGCGATCGCCTCTTTAGTGAATGCCACAGACTTAGACAAGGAACATATTATTCCTTCAGTCTTCGACGAACGAGTGGTTACAGCTGTTGCTGGTGCCGTACAACGGGCAGCACGGCAAGATGGCGTAGCTCGTCGCTAACCTTAGCATTGATTTGCTTGGGTGCCAAAAGTTGTAGGAGCACCATTGGTGTCAGCTTAAAGAAAGTTGACACCAATGGATATTACCGTGCCCTTAGTTAAACAGACAAAATGCGATCGCACAAAAAAAGTAAGGTGGGCATTTCCCACCTTACAGAAGATTATCTAGGCTCCCTCGCGCAATTTATCCAACACCCCTCGATCTTCTAGTGTGGAGGTATCACCAGAAACTTCCTGACCGGCTGCTAAATTTCGCAACAAGCGCCGCATAATCTTACCTGATCGCGTCTTGGGCAAAGCGTCGGTAAAGCGAATTTCACCCGGACGAGCGATCGCGCCAATCTCGTTCACAACATGCTGCTTCAGTTCCTTTGCTAACTCATCGCTAGGAGTTTGGTCGCCTTCCAGGGTGACAAAGGCAAAGACTTCTTCCCCCTTCAATTCATCCGGCTTCCCAACAACAGCCGCTTCAGCAACAGTCGGATGAGACACTAAC
>DATNPH010000130.1:0-16492 GCA_036703315.1 Coleofasciculaceae cyanobacterium | reverse complement strand
TTGTCAACCCGAACACACACCTGTAAATGTGGATGTGTTCTACAACGTGATGTGAATGCAGCCATCAATATTTTGTGTAAAGCAAAGTCTACCACTGGGCAAGTGGGAAGTAACGCTTGGGGAGTCGGAACCTCTACTCTTGTTGGGGCAACCCAGGCTCACGCAAGTTGCGACGTTGAGCCAAGAATCCCCCGGCTTATAGCCGTGGGGAGTGTCAAAAATCAATAAACTGTCTGGAATCCTGCCTTTGAAAATCATGTAGGCGGCTCTGTGAGAGTGAATGTTGATTCCACCTATACCGCCTACTCTGAAGCTTCCATAGTGATTTTTGTCCATTCCGTGCCATTCCCAGCATTCGTTGTCCCCTCGCTGGGGAAACTTAGCCAAAAATCTATCTCTTGCAGAGACAACCATTTGATACAAATCTTGCTCCAGAAACCGTTGACGGTGGGCATCCCTACTCTTTTTCCATTCGTCTGTGCTGCAAAGCCTGCAAATACTTTTGTAGCCAGTTGGTTGCCTCTTGTCTTTAACAAAATCAGTAATGGGCTTGTTCCGTAAGCACTTTCGACAGGTGCGGTTTTGCTGTTGTTCGTTGGGTGCGGAAGCTGTCAAGCGTGTAATTGCTCCTTAACTTTGTATGGGTTGGGGGTCACGTCTGGGCTGTAGTTGGTAGCTCTCCGCAGGCGTGTTTTCCCACGGGACTTCTATAGTACTTTTGATCTCCCTCAAAAAGTTAGCTTGGCGATCGCCGATCGTTTCTGTTGGTCACTCACATCTAGGTAGCGCTCAAGTGCTGATAGGGTCTTGTGTCCAGAAATAGACTGGATGTGGCGTAGTGGTATGCCGCCGTCGCTCATGACTGTTAGTGCGGTGCGGCGAAAGGAATGAGTAGAGACACCCTCTATACCCAACCTTAAACAAGTTTCCCTGAGAATTAAATCAGCGCTTGCTTTGTGGATATGCCCTAAGCCATGCCTGCCAGGGAACAGGAATTCTTTTTGGCGGTTGGGATTGTACTCCTCAAGGTACCTTTTCAAAGTTGGGTGTACCTCAATTTCTCTGGTTTCCTTCTTGCCTTTGGTGTTGTAATACCGAAATAGAATTTTAGACCTAACGCCCATCTTCCCGAACACATCTCCAGTCAACAGGGTGCAAGCTTCATTGATGCGACAAGCGCAATACAGGCATACTCCAAACAAAGCGCGATCGCGTGGCTTCACAAATCCCTCGTTAAAGAGTACATTAACTTGGTCGGGAGTTAGGATTTCTGCCTTACCGAAGCGGTTGATTTTCATGGGGGTTTGGCTACATTGTCATTGATTACGAAGATAATGTAACTGACTCAATCGCTGATTCCTTCGTTCCTCGTGCGGTGGTATGCGGCGTAGTTAATCCAGGCTTATAGGAGGTAATCGCTGAAACCCTGATGACTTCGTTGACATTATTAAATCTGCTTATGATAGCGCTGATATCACCGATTACAGCTATAATCGGCTATCCTTGATGTGCAGTTGATAGCAGGGTGAGCAGTGATGGCAGAATCACCAATGGTCGGTTGTCGCGTTCCGACTAGTTGGCATGAGCAGATTAAGCAAATAGCGGCTGCCAGTGGAAGAAAAGAATCTGATGTTGTACGTGAGGCTGTGGCGCAGTATTTGGGTGAGGTTAGCCCTGGTGCGGTGTCGGGAGCTCTAGCATCTCTTGAGAGCCGTGTTGCTGTTCTGGAGAGCAAACTAGCTGGATTGGGGCGATTGGTGGGGTGAATTTATGAAAAGATACTCGCTATCGGGGCAACAGATATTCTGCCAGTTTTGTAGGCATGACTATTTCTCGTTGCATCGTTTCAAGTTGAACACTGGGAAGTCTGAATTTTTCAATCTCGCCTGGGCTGATGAGAGCGCGGTTTGCTTAGTGTGTGAACAATGCGGTTACATCCATTGGTTTCGCGCAAAGGGACTGATACAAGAGCTACGGTGACATTCTCCCCACCCTGCCTTGCGGCTCTTGGTGGGGCTTCTACAAGTCGCCTCATAGAAATTTCCTGCTTCATTGGTCGTTACTCCAGATGCCCCAAGAACAAGTCATACAGCAACATCCACGTTTCGATACCTCCACAGGCAGTTTAGAGACTCAGTCAGGCCCCACGGAGTCTTTGTACATGAAGCAAAAGCTTTGTACAACCAAACCAAACTGGTTTTACGCATTGATGGTTTCATGCTGACACAATCTTTCTCAATGCAACCCTCTACCAATTGTCATGGTTCAAAACCGTTCCCAACGTTCGCACTGTTCACCTAGCGTTCGCACTGTTCACCTAGCGTTCGCTAGTACGTTTGTGTCGAGTGGTCAGTGGTTAGCTGATAAAAATATGATAGCATCTATGTGGCGTTGCGTGTACACATGATGAAAGAAAAATCATTGCGATTTAGGATGTCTGAGCGCCGATACAATAAGCTAAAGCTGTATGCGGCTAAAAAAGAAAAGACAATGACACAACTAATAGAAGATTGGGTTGATAGGTTACCAAGCTTAGAAAGTGGAGACTCCTCCATCACCCCTAGCACTAAATAACCTGCGGTTATTGCCGTTTAGGGGTGTTTCGTCGTCTCACAGCACGCCATCCCCACCCTATGGGTACCGCCACGGGTGGGGACTTTCGCGACTCCGTTAAACTCTGGTTCCCGGATATTCAATTGACCAGAAGCGCCTACCCCACCAAGCGCCTCACCTTCTCTGGTACTGGCTCCACTTCAGTTTTAGAAAGCGGTTTAAAAGTGATTAAGCGCTCGTACCGATTCTCCCCCGACTCATCCTTACCAACACAGCGGGAGAACCATATTGCTGGGTCAAACTTATTGGAGGGCGAGCGCCTGACGAATTGTTGTCCACGCCAGCTGACGATTGCTGCGCCGTACTGGTCATTCTGCACTATTGTTGCTCCGATGCTTGTCCAATCAAAGGTGGTGAAGGATTCTAGCGGGTACTGGTAGTTTGGTGCTTTTGTACTAGTCGGTGCAATGCGTTCCAATGTATCAGCAATTCGTTCTAATGCAAGCATCTGACGGTGTTGAATCTCAAGCCAAAGGTTTGTCTGTTCTGGTGTCATAAAACCTCGTGGGATGCGTGGAAACGAGCGAGTCTTTAGACCTGAGAGGAAACACGACTCAAGCGACTTTAGTCGCCTTGTTCCATTACCGCCTTGGGGTTACTCAATACCGTGTAGTATTGCAATCTACGCATCTGCGGGCAATTACGAACTGATATCTTTCACCCTGTACGCATAACGGTTTTTTTGTTGCTCCGTAGAGCCTCCCTTTCGGGGTAACGTTAGCTTCTCCCAAGGGGAGACGCTTCGCGAACGACAAAGTTATTAGTCGGTACTATATCAAGGACACTGACTTAACCCAATAAATCTGTTTAATCCTCGATTTCTAGAGCTACAGACTAGCTTCGCATCCGTAGGTAGGAACTTAAACACTTGCTAATAACGTAGTACTCAAGGTACGCGCGTCTGGTCAACTACGATCAAGTCTTAGGCTAGAAGCCCAGTGTCTTCAGACCTGGGTTGTTGACAGTGCTTATAGGCTTATCTAACCAATGTAGTTAACTGTATAGGCAACGTCAATAGTCAACTAGTAAAGGTTGCTTATATAACTTGAACAAGTAACCATAGATAACTGATGTGTGGTTTACTGTTCGGTTAGATATACTAGTTGCATAGCGTTATAGATAACCGATATAGGCAACCAATGACTGAAAAGAAGCAACCATCAAACAACCGTGCTAGCGATGTTGCGCCGTACCTCACAACTGATGATGGACGCGAAATAGAGCTAGATACACCAGCATTCCTAGACTGGCTAGAGCAAAATGATTCCTTCCGATTTGAGGCAGGAGTGGGGGGAGAAGACAGTTACCGTGCCAGAAAAGAGAAGTTATCGGGGGTTGACTACTGGTATGCGGTGAAAAAGGTTTCTGGACGGTTGCATAAAAAGTTTCTTGGTAGAAGCAGCGAGGTTACTCAGAACCGATTGATTGAAGTTGCCCAAACCATTAGGCAACCACCCAAGAGCAAGAAACAGCTTGAGGACACTCACAAGGACACGACCCCCACTAAGACAAGCTCAACACAAAGCGAACAACCATCACAGAACGCTATAGCACTATTAAGCCAGCAGATAGCAGAACTTACGCAACTGGTTGTCCAAGGGCAAAAAACAATTTCAGAATTGGCGGGAAAATTGAAAGCCCGCTAGATAAGGCAGAATCTAGCGGGCTAGCCAACGAAGTTGATAGGCTGCAAAAAGAAAATGAGGAGTTGCGTCAGCAGTTATCTAAATTAGTTAACCAAACTAGGCAACCTAAACAAAAAGTAGTACATATAGACTACCAAAAGGTGCGATCGCTTGTCCTCAACAAACTAAAAGTTGGCTCACAATCCGCAGCGGGGAAGGCGATTGACCTATTTATTAAGGAACTGGAAAAACAAACCGAATGACCAGCCATCCATGCCCAATCTGTGGTGGTGCTCCTCTGAGAACTGCAAGCCAGAGTGTGCAGCAGCGCTTTCGTCCAAGTGCGATTACAGCTTCTTGGAAGGCACTAAACCCCGTCGTAGCACGCTTTTGAGGCGAAAGATTAAGCCTTAAAGGACGCAAAGCAAAACCCTCCAGCAATCACTGGGGGGTTGTTGATCTAGCACAGCCTACGTGCAATGTTCTGTTCTCGCCGTTTGGCATTGCACCACTTTACTCATCACTCGGATTGATAAAATGCCAAAATGCCTCCCAATGTTGGCATCAAGCTACTGATTGTGGAGCAGTGCTGGCAATTTCAAAATCCAAATACTCAATCTGCGCGGGAGTAAAGCTGCTGCCATAGCCTTATGTTGATTTATCTGGAAATTGACCAATTGTTTCTAGATAAACTAACACACTTATATGTTTGTATATTACTATAAGACATATAGTGTTGTGTTGAGATTTCAGGATGGGCAAAAAACAGAATGAAACGGAAGGAGTCAAGCTTTCAGCTTTAGAGGAGGATATTCTCACCTTAATGCTGGGGTATGAGATGTTGTATGGTCTTGAAATTTTGGATGGACTGAATAACGGTAGACCAATTCCGATAGGATTTGGCAGCTTATATCCCACTTTGAACAGACTGGAAAAAAAAGGACTAGTCTCTTGGAAATGGGGTGATGAGCAGGATGAAACAGGCGGAGCGCGGCGCAAGTACTACAAAGTAACGGGTCTTGGAGCAACTGCCCTCAGAGAAGTTCAAGAATACCGTGCGCGTTTAAAACAACGTGGAATTCTAGACCAGCCTGCATTCGAGGGAGCTTAGGCAGATGCAACAGTTTAACGAAGATGATTTTGAGCGGCAGGAGATAGTGAATCTGCGAAAGCGGCGGCAAGTGCAGGCGCTGGGGCAGGGGCTGGTGCTGGGGCTGGTGCTGGGGCCGATGCTGGGGCAGGGGCTGGTGCTGGGGCTGGTGCTGGTGCTGGTGCTGGGGCTGGGGCTGGGGCTGGGGCTGGAGCTGTTGGTGGGGCTGGTGCTGGGGTCGGTGCTGGGGCCGATGCTGGTGCAGGTGCTGGGGTCGATGCTGGTGCAGGTGCTGGGGTCGATGCTGGGGCCGATGCTGGGGCTGGTGCGGGTGCTGGGGCTGGTGCTGGTGCTGGGGCTGGGGCTGGTGCTTGTGCTGTTGCTGGTGCGGGTGCTGGGGCAGATGCTGCTGCTGGGGCGGACGCAACAACAGTCTTCCGTAGAAATTCGACGACAAAGCCATATAAAGGGTTGGCTAGCAAAGATTCTCCCGGAAGAATGGCGCGGAGAACTAGAAGCCTTACGCTATAGATGGCTTGCCAAGAAGAAACGACATAAAGTTTTGGTCAACTTTATAACAGGCATATGCTTGTTAGGTATGCTCAAAGCCTACCTTCAAATAAAGGTAGAGAATGTCTGGCTTTTGAAAAAAAGAGCAAGGCTACAAAAGCTTGCGGTGAAAACCAAGAAAAAAAGGCACGGTTAACTATGCTAGTGCCTTCAATCATTGACGTACTCCCCGGGCTAAAGCCACAGGGATTCTTAAAAGGATGTTACAAAGCAGGCACCCATCCGTGCTTTTCCACCTTAATTCCTGTTTCTTAGATTCTTAACTAGGCTGTTAAAGTATGTTGACAACCCCCGTCAGACCATCTCCGCAGGCAATTTTGTTTTACATCCACGACGCGTCCCACCGCAGATGGTTAGGAACAGTTAAAAAACTACGTTTCTACTCTAGGAGTCCATTTATGGATATCGGGTATGGGTCGTCACCGTGTTCCTATCAGATAGGATAGAACATTTTTGTTCTGTCTACCAATGCTGAAACAAAGGGCTAAAGCCCTACGTGCTCTCCTTCCTGCCCCCGATTAAAAGGTAGGGGTTCTCACGCTCCCGTTATATCCTGATAGATTTTAACCGATGCAATACCTTAAAAGTGTTTGCGGTGTCAACTGGGTAAAGCCCCAACGCCGTCGATTTCGTGCTACTCGCATTTTGCTGCTCAAGATTGCAATTATTTGTTTTGCAGGTGGAGTCAGCATCTGTTATTCCACAAATGTCATAGTGGGAGTGCTTGCATCAATGGTTGCCGGATGTGCTGTGGAAGTTATTGATGCCCATTTTGAAAAGCATGATGACAAAAGATTGGACAAGATTGAGCAGGAGTTAGACAAGTTACGGCAAAATAAGAGTCGCAACTTGTTTTAACCAAGCAAAAGCTTCCTTACCTCCATTAACAAAAATCGCATACGCCATAGCTCAAATAACTTTTCTTGGTAAAACCTCCAAGTTGGATCTTCCATCCACTCAGCCAGGTGAGTCGCGCGGATCAGGGCGGCTTGAGAATCAGTCGGTTCACCAAGCAGGTCTAAGAGCATGGTTAAGTGATGATAAGCTTCTACTCCTGGGGAATGTAAACCTACACCATCCCTCATTTGGTCAATGGCTTTGTAAGGAAACCGGGTAATGGTATCTATCCATTCGTCGCGCTCACCATACCCCCTAATTGGCTGAATACCATACTTTCTGCCTATTACTTGCAATTCCTCTAAGCTTTTCAATTCAAGTTCAAATCGTGACATCATATGGGCGTTTCTTTTTAAAATGCAGCGGTGTTAGGGGTCGAGCGGTGCAAAGCTGTTGGTGCTGTTCTTCTGGGATAGATGCACTCAGTACAGTTGTTTTTCATTGCTTGCATAGATTGGGTTTGGGTAAATTTTGGACATGAAAATCTGACACGCTGACTGTCTCTAAGTCCCGTGGGGTATGGGTTTGACGATTCACTCAAGCATACCACGTTATACGCGCATACGTGTTATACGTGGTAGAATCTTCCTAGTACAAAATGCGAGAATACGGGATAACGAGTATGAGAGTAGATATGCCAAAGCACATTCCGCCTGGTGCGGCGGAACTCAGCGTTTACATAGATAAGGAATTAAAGATGGAATTTAAGTTGACTTGTGTGGCTCAGAACAAGTCAATGAGTGAGGTTATTGGTGAGTTAGTTAAACAATGGGTTGACTCTCAACCTCAAAAACAATTACCAAAAAACGATTCGGACAAGGGGGCAGCATGAACGCAAGCACCATTGACCCGCTTACCCTACCGTCACTGCCACTGGGTGAGCGAGCGCAACTGCCTAAATGCTCAGGTATTTACTTTGTCATTAAAGATGGTGACATCTTATACGTTGGTAGAACTGCTAACCTTTATCAACGTTGGATTGCTCATCATATATGGCAGCACTTATACGGTGTAAGCGGTGAGCTTCGGGTAGCTTGGCTAGAGTGCAGCGATACTGAATTGTTGCCAGCAGTCGAAAAAGCCATGATTGCTCACTTTAAACCTCCCCTAAACAAACGCTCTGGTGTGGGAGATGGGGAAAGTGTCAGAGTTTCGATTTATCTGCCGGATGATATAGGGGAAGCTGTAGAGCAAATGGCATCCGGGGAGATGCGCTCACTAAGTCAGATGGGAGCAATTCTGATTATGGAAGCTGTTAAAGCTCGGCAGGAAAACGATTCATCCGCATCCAAGAAGAAAGGCAAGGGCGCAGCATGAACATTGCTCAAGTTGACCCGCTTACATTGCCGTCACTGCCACGGGCGTGAGCGAGCGCCTGCGGCTCTGGCTCCGAAAGTGCCAGAGCAGCCAGAAATGCAAAATCCCGCTTACATAAAGACAAGGAGGACAGTTGACAATGGTCAGCAGCCTTAAAGAACTGATCTCGGAACCAGAACTCGCTTCTATTGACGATCCAGAGGAGAGGTTCACTACCAGTGGTGTGAGTTGGCAAATCTATGAAGCACTGCTAGCAAAGCTGGAAGACAACTCTCATTACCGCGTCACTTACTTGGATGGGATATTAGAAATTGTGTCACCGTCAAGAAGACATGAAAAAATCAAAACACGTTTAGCTTTCCTTATAGAGTTCTATCTCTTTAGAAAGCAGATTAAACATACTCCTATGGGGAGTACCACCTTTAGAAATCAATTAAAGAAAACTGGAGCAGAGCCAGATGAATGTTACTGCATTGGAGAAGAGAAGGACATTCCAGACTTAGCTATAGAGGTGGTTGTCACCAGTGGCAGCATTAAAAAGCTAGAAACTTATCGACGCTTGGGAGTTGCTGAAGTTTGGTTTTGGGAGAGCGAGAGGCTCAAACTTTACCATTTACGGGAGGAGACACCATCAGTATTTTTGGAAACCCACGGGTACGAACAGATTATGTCGAGCGAGTTGTTGCCAGAACTTAACATATCAATACTTGAGCAATGCACCTTAATTTCAGACCAAATTCAAGCAATCGACGAATTTGAGCAATGGCTTAATTCAAAGTAACAAGTTTGGAAAGTTGACGAAAGAGGAAGACATGACCCAAGGAAAGCTTGAAGTAACAGTAAAAATCAACGAACTCCCCGAATCCAAGACTGTGGAGAACGGCTGGCAGCAGTTCGAGATTGACTGCGACGGACGCATTATCAGCATCACGGTTAAACCAAAAATTTGGAAAAAGTTGACCGATGCAGCGGCGAATTACCCCGAGTGGGTCGCTGCCATTGCAGGCAAGATGGGCGATACAACAGAAAACGGCTTTGTGCTACTTGAACCGAATATCCAAGTTTTTGAGCGTAAACCCAAAGCGGAGGCAGCTGCTGCAACATAACTAGGAGGACAAATGACCAACGCAGAACCACCCAGTAGCAGACTCGACCGTATCGAAGCAATCCTTTCCGATACAGCAGAATTGGTGTTGGCTCATGATGAGGCGCTTAACCGTATTGAAGGAGCGCTAGAGCAACTTACGAGCCGCATAGATACATTAACGTCTGCAACAGCCCAAAATAGTCAGAGAATTGAGCAAATTCTTGAGTATCTTTTCCGCTCTAGACCAAACGGTAGAGGTGGGGAACCGAATATTTAAGTTACCGATTCTCAACAAATGTTGCTTATTGCTGTGTCACTGACACACTTTACAAAACTTAATCAAGTGTAGGGCTCTAGCTCAACCTTAAGCCAAAGTTGACGGGCTGACGTCCGAGGTTGATAGCCTGCGCGACCCAGGTGATGCATTCAATCCAAAATGCTGAGAGCGATTGCCCGAAGGGTAGTGGGCTTTGCCCAATCGCTCAAGCCTCACCGTAGGGCAGGGGTGTTGACATTCGTGCTGTTCGGATTGACCACTTTGGTCAAGACCAGCATAAAATACCTTTTATAGATAGCTTTTTGGCGCTCTCAAGTTTTGAGAGCGACATCGCTACTAGCCTAGAGCTTTATTGTCACAAAAAAAAAGTGACTCAGCCAAACCAAATGACCGAATCAGCCAAAAAACGATAACTAAAAAATAAACATTTTTACAACTTTAATTAAGTTGTTATTCCCATTATGAGCTGATTTGGACTGCTTTTTCAGTCTCAGGAAAAACGGTTTGGCTGAGTTGCTCCAACCAAGGAAGCAATGAGGTTAAACAATGGGACAATTATACAATAAAAAATCCTTACCATCCAATACATTAGCACACGAAGTATTTTCCCTTTTCTCCAATGACTGCGCTGGATTTGAATCTGCTCAAGGAGGTAAGGCGTAATGAGTACCGACCTCCAGAGTCAGCAAGCCTTTGACATTCGCAACTTTTTAGATCGGCTTGAACCAGCTAAAGAAAAAAATAAATACGTTTGCCCGGTATGTGAGGGTCACAACTTAAGCATCGAACCAAACACTGGAAAGTATCAATGCTTTAATGGATGCTCTAACCGCGACATTCGGGAAAAAATCAAGCCCTGGGCTGAACTGATGGAAGAAAAGCGACAGGGCAGTGCTTCTGTAAAAAGTGCAAAACTAAAGGGTGGCGCTCCAAAGGCATACAAGTCAGCGACTAAAAAGCCAATGCCGCTGCCATTCGGAGAGTTAGCTCTAGCATCTCTTAGCTCCGTCCCGAATGATATACCACAACCAACTGCTCTTGCTCCAGAACTTGCTCCGAAATCAACACGAGAAAAGTTGTTGGGCAAGGGAGTTACAGGGCAGGAGTTAGAACAACTCACCGTAGTTATTTATGATTACGGTGACGGGAGAAAGGCTTACCGTTATCAATGTCCTTGTGCCAATAGTGACAAAGGACACGAAAAAACTTTCTCTATTAGCCGCATTGATGAATCGGGCAAGACCCAATGGAACAAGGGGAAATGTAGCTGGGCGGCTTATCGGCAAGCTGAAGTTATAGCAGCTGTAGAGGTGATTGCTTCTGAGAAAGTAGCGGTAATTCTCAGCCATGAGGGTGAGAAGTGCGTAGAAGCGGCTAGAGCCGAAAAACTGGCGGGTATCACGGCTGTAGGCACTCCTAGGGAGGAAGATTGGCTATTTATCCTTAATGAAATTAAATCTAAACTAGGCTCACGCCCGTTCATCCTTGCTCACTGTCAAGACAACGATGAAACGGGTATCAAGAAAGCTGAGAAAATAGCTGCATCAGCAGCGCGTACGCAAGTCCCATTTGTTGCCATTAATTTAAAAACCATCTACCCCGATTTATGCGACAAAGGGGATATAGCTGATATTTTGGCAAGTGGCATGACTGGGGACGAATTAGCAAACCTAATCTTAGAGGAAATTAAAAATGCCCGACTGAATCAGGAGGAAGAATCGTTTGATGATCATGACGATGATTTCTTCTCTGGCGACACCTCAGAACTTAATCCTGATGCGAACTTTAACCAGAAAGCGCTTAATTTCCTGTATGGTGACAAACCTTGGATGTGTGCCGATAACAAGCTTTATTGTTGGCAGGGGAATCATTACAAGTACGTTCCCGACGCGGTAGAGCGCCCAAAAATTGCTTCTTTTTGCAATTCTTATATTGTGCCAGTGCCAGACGGGAATGGTGGATTTAAAGCAACATATCCCTACGCCAAGCCTGCCAAGGTAGAGGAAGTGCTGAAGTGGGTCAAAATGCGTTTTGAGGTTGACCCAAGCCTGCTCAATCCTTCCGGCATTAACTGCACCAACGGGGTGTTAGCAGTGAAATGGGAAAGCGGTAAACCAGTCCGGCATCTTGAGGAACACGACCCCACCAAGCACTATTTTGTATACGAACCATTGGTGAGGTATGATCCCCAAGCGGATTCTACGGATTGCGATCGCCTGCTTCAATGTTTGGATGAGCCACAGCAGCAAGTACTACTTAGAAACTTAGCTGCATCAATTGACTTACCCGAAGTACGTAAACGTCGCGGACGAGAAGTGAGAGTATTGCTGGCTTGCGGTTTGGGTTCCAATGGTAAAGATGCTCTCCGCCAAACCGTCTCAATCATTTTTGGTCACAGCGGGATGACCAGCGTGTCTTTGGCAGACTTTGCTCATTACGACGATGGAAGAAAATTTGCACTGGCACCGTTGTTATACAGTAAGGTAAACTGGGCTTCCGAAAATCCGGAAACGGCGAGATTGGATAAAATCCAAAGTCTCAAGCTGTTCGCCACTGGCAACGTCTTGCATTCTGAGCGCAAGGGCAAGGACCACGTTGAATTTATTCCCAAAGCAGTAGGGCTTTTCAACTTAAATCATGTTCCGTCATTCCAGGGCGTAATCCAAGCCATCCAAGATAGAATTGCACCTCTAGAGTTTATAAAAACTTTCAAAAAGAACCCAGACCCGAACAATCCAAACGAACTGCAAGCAGATCCACGCTTCGCCTACGATGAGGAATTCGTACGCACCAGTGTTGCTCCTGCATTCCTCAACAAAATGCTTGATGCCTTGGAAGCGTTGATAGAAGAGGGCATTGATTATTCTTGCACCACCGATGCCTTCAAATTAATGCAGAAGGAGAATAATCATCTATTCCAGTTCTGCGAGGACGTGGGCTTAGGGTATCTCGCCAATGGGGAAATGACTGCAAAAGGGCTTTGGTCGCTGCTAGAGCAATGGTATATCGACAATGGCACTTTGCTGATTGACGACGACGGCAAGAAACGCCAATGGATTGAGCAAGTACGTCCTAGCGACAAAAATGTCAAGGGTATCAACCAAGTTATTCCCAGAATCTTATCTTTATTCCCCAAAGCCAAAAAAGGTACTAAGTACGATGAGGTAGCAAAAAGGAGTGTACCCACAATTACGGGCATAGGTATTAATGCCCCCCCACCGTTGCCACTAACTATTGAGAATACCCGCACCACTATTGAGAATACCCGCACCACTCCCGCACCACTTACCGCACCACAAAGTACGCAAAATCAAGACTCCCGCACCACCCGCACCACTTTTATAGAACCCGAGAGCGTTGAAAATAAAAATGGTGACTGTCTCACTTCTTCACCAGAGGCAATACAAAAAGAGCTAAATCTGGAACATAGTGGTGCGGCTGACTCGGAACCAAGGCACAGTAATACGGACAGTGATGAGAAGTGGTGCGGCAACACGGAGGACAATGTCAATAGTGGTGCGGGTAATGTCAATAAGTCGGTTGAGTTAAGTTTTGACCCACAAGCCAACGCCGAGTTGATGCTTGAGGCACTGGAGGGCGAAAATCCGTACGCTATGTTATCTGCACTACTAGAATGTTGGAGTGATGAGCAAAAGGCACAAGTGCGTATGCATTTAACGGCTGAGCAACTTGAGGCGATACGGTGCGTACTGCGAAAAAACAAGTTATCAACACAGCCAAATCCCGAAGTTTCCGCCACTGAAGACCGGAAGCCACAATTGAGGGTAGGCTCACGCGTTGAATGGACGGGCGATGCATACGACGGAGCCTGGGGTTGCGTTGGAGAAGTTGTTGAGCAGGTGTTTTCCGATTACAAAGTTCGGTGGACAAGGCAGGATGGAACGTTCTTTAACCGTCGGGAAGAGGTCGGGTCATTGCGCTTGATTTCGTAATGTCGTCTGGTTGTAAACTGTGTCACTGACAGACCAAAAACCCCAGCAGGGTGCCGGGGTGTTTTAGTTATATATCTGTGTGGGAATTGGTTATTGGCTGGCTTGCAATTCTAGCCGAGCGATTGGGCGTTCGCGCAGCGTGTCCCAGAGGGACTCAGCCCACTGTGCTCCGCGCAATCGCCTCTCGTTTCTCCAACTTCAACACTGAAAATTCCGCAGTGTCTCAGGCAAAGTTGAATAAAGGCTTGCTCGCGCTTACTGGCGTAATGTTAGGGAAGCTACCACGAAGTGCCAACTTGGTCAAAAGTATTGATATAATTAACGTTCAGCCATTAATTCTTCTCTTCTAAATTACAGCTACGAACGCCGTAATTTTCCTTAACATAGTACCGATTTCTACCAGTGTCGGAACATTTCTCCCACAAGGCGCGAGCGTCTTGATGCATTTTTGGCATCAAAATCAGGACAGACTTGGATAAGTTCCAAAAGCAAAAATCAAATCGGAACGAGAGTATCTCTGCGTGGCACTTCATGGCAGACTCTCTAGCATTACGCCTACACCCGACACCCCACACCCTACCCCCGCCCCGAAGGGGCTTCGGTCAATCAACAGAAATGAATAATGGCTGAACCCCTTACTGGTCAACCATTTTAATGACTGGTTGCCCCTGGTTGCACGAACCTTCTATTTAGGCCGAGTCCGATTGTTTGCTTTAAAACTCATCCATCCGAATGTACTTATTATTTCTAAAGTTAGATTAGCGGAATTTCCGATTCCAGATCCAAGAAGCGTGCAAATCCGGGCAGGCGGCGTGCAGGGCTTCTTTTCTCGAAAGCTTCCGCAGTCAACGGCGGTCTGTCATTGATCTCTTTTAGGAGAGCCATTACCTGTTCAAGCGTTACCACCTCATTGCCATTATGTCCGCCGTGGTGACTGCCGTGGTCGTGTGAGTCTCCAGCGCCTGGCCAGTCAAAAGGATCTGCCTTGAGAACCCAGGGGCCAGGTGCGAACCATGAGATACCCCGAACTTCCTGTTGCTGAATCTGTCCTGGATGAGCCGCTTCGTGCGCCGCGAACCAAACGCCAATACAGTCGTCAACCCAACCGTGGAGCTTCCAGAAAATCGGATTGACGTGGGAGCCGTGAAAGTCGCCGAGATAATCGTTCTCTGGTGCATCCCATTTGGGATCGATATCGTAGTCTCCTCTAACTTCTGGGGTGAGAGAACTTGGGTTACGTGAAAGGCTAGCCCACCGCATGTGCATCCAGTTGTGTACCGTGAACTCAATTAGGTTTCCGTAAGCACCAAGCGTCAATTGGCTTACGACTCTCGGGTTGCGGAGGTTCGTCACTAAGTTCCGTATCAGATTGGTCAGTCCACGGGAAGTTTTGTTGAAGCGCCAGAACGGGGCACCACCAACCTGAGCAAGAAATTCTTGTGTCGGAGGAGGCACCATAAATCCCGAGTTCTCTGGATCGAACACGAAAATCTTCAGTTCTGGGTTGGTCGAATCCCGTGCCTCACGGTACACGAATTGGGGAGACCCATGGGCTGGAAGTTCTTTCCATCCGGTTGGTCGAGGTTTCCCAGCCTTATCGTAAACCTCGTGCACCATGCGAATCATGCGGCGGTGCATATAGAGGAAGTCCTCGCCCGCGCCGTTCGTTAGGTCTAAGGCTCCGTCGCTCCTAAACGGCGGGTCAGTTAGATACCATCCGAGATTCTTCAGGCGAGCGCGATCATCGTCTGTCATATTGCGTGAGTACCAGTCGCCACGTAGAGTATGCCAGACGGTGTGCCGTAAACGATGGGCACGCTCAGAGAGCATTTCCACTGCCTCAGGAATCAGCGCTACTCCGGGCACAGTACGCGGCTCGACGAAGTCCCGCTTGACAGCAATGAAGCTGGCAGTTGCACCGGCCTTAGCTTGACCGTGGTCTTTGTTTCGGCGTACGGTTCCGATAAGGCTGAGTTGCTGGGGCGGGCTAGCGGAATCCCATTCGTGTGCCACCCTGCAATCGTATTCATACTCATAGTCGAAAATGGCACTTCCTTCACGGCCTTTTCCTACGAACCTGAGTGAGAGGTTGTCCCAGGCTGTGACTGTTCCGGAAAGATCCATGAAGTCTTTCTGCTGCGCTCCGGCTTCAGTAGGAAAGGCAAGCGTTCCAGTTACGATACCCTCATCAGAGATAAGCAAAAACAGTTCGCCTTCACCCCAAAGAATGTCGTTCGGGTCTCCGACCGCCCGGTTGAGAAAGCTCCGGTAAGTGTAATAGCCAATCGCTTCGTCGATACTCATACCGATTCAAAAATCAAATAGAAATTCTATAGTTAATTAGGTGTAAGTGAAATTAACTTATGCAGTATAGATAAAGCGCTACAAGCATTTAAACCCGCTTTTAGCAAAGTATAAGCAGATATAATCTTAATCTTTAAGTGTCCGCAGCGGAGTGCTGCATCAAAGGCAATCAGTGAGTCAATCTTAGCAACAAGGCTGCTTTACCGTGGCGTAGGTCTGCTCAATCAGTAGGTCAAAATCAAACACAACGGAGGTGGAGTTTTGCAATTGCGGTTGGATATTCGTGATCGGTTCATGATTTACAATTTCAATGGTTAAAGTTTTTGCTTGGGGAAGTTTAACGACGTTCCCCAGGTCGCTTTTTTAGAACCAGCTACTGTCGTAGTAGTCGCCCATTAAGTCTTGTCTTTCTTGGGTTAACTCAAACTCTTGCTCTAACCGTTCGCTGTCGATATCCAACCGCAAGTCTGCAATCGCCTTTAAGATTGTTTGGATGTCTGCACTGTCGCTGCCGACGACGTAGTGGTTTTGTAGAAATGCTTCAGCTTTGCCAATGAACTGCTCAAGGGTAAGCGCTAGTTGGTTTGCTGCTGATGGTGCTTGAATTGTCATAATGAAGTTATATCAAGTTCGGATGATTACTTATAATTAAGCCGCCCTTGTTTTTGGCCACCAGTGGTAGCAAGTTAGTCCTTGAATTAAGTGGTGCTGTTTCATAATTTCTTGGCAACGAAGCACCATAAGTTCTTCAAGTTCATT
>DATNPH010000107.1:0-14278 GCA_036703315.1 Coleofasciculaceae cyanobacterium | reverse complement strand
GTCAGCAATGGGAAGTTTGTGGTACGTCAGCGATGAAGGAACCCTAGCGCTAATGTCCGCTTTTTACAAGAAGTTGAAGGAAGTCCCGGTTAAAGCTGAGGCGCTGCGGTTGGCGCAAGTAGCCATGATCCGAGGTGATGTGCGCATCGAGGGGGGGCAATTGGTTGTGGAAAATGAGCGTATCCCTTTACCGCCAGAGTTAGCCAAATTGGGAGACAAGAAATTCTCTCATCCTTACTACTGGAGTGCTTTTACAATGATTGGCAATCCTTGGTAAGTGGAACACAGTTGCTTGTAGGGGCACGACCATTGGTGTCAACTTAAGGTGAAACGTTGATGGCACAAGGTTTTCACCCTTTCCCCTTATCCCCTAACCCCTTCTTCTCCCTTGAAGGGAGAAGGGAAACTGGAGGCTTTGGCTCCCCTCTCCTACCAGGAGAGAGGGGGAAATCAGAGAACTGAGCGTGTTTATGCTTAAGTTGACACCTGACACCTAACACCTGCTATACATTGCTGAATGAAGAGCATTAAATTTATCATTCGGCATTAGACACAATGAGTCCAGGGACAAATTCTTTTTGATACCCTTTACAAAATACATATCAATAAAGCCCTTATGTTTTGCAGCAACTTTCCCGCGATGTTCACAATCAAAAAAATCTTTAACTAATTCGAAAGTTGATTGTGAAATATTAATAGCACCGGGAAGACTTGATGATTCCATTCGGGAGGCAATATTAACAGCATCGCCCCACACATCATAAGTAAACTTTTTCGTGCCAATCACACCAGCTAGTAATGAACCGGAGTGAATACCGAGCCGAATTTCCCAATAAGGTTGATTGTTTCGAATTTTTTCCTGTTTTCGCCAGTTCATGAAGGCTCGAATTTTTAAGGCGGCGAGGACAGCATCAATGGCATGAGTTTGTGTAGGAGTAGGAATTCCTGCAACACACATGTAACTATCACCGATGGTTTTCAATTTTTCTAGATTGTGGGCTTCGATGACCGTATCAAAGTAAGAAAAGCAGTAATCTAACTCATCAACAAGCTCTTCGGGTGTTAGCTGTTCAGCTAGCTTTGTGAAGTCTTTGAAGTCGGTAAATAAAACTGAGGCAGACTCATAAGAAACGGGTTTTACTTTGCCGGTTTGCTTCAGCTCATCTGCGATTTTATGTGGAAGTGTATTCAAAAGTAGTTCGTCAGACTTGCGTCTTTCCGCATTAAGTTCGGAGTATAGTTGATTCATCTCCGTCAGCAGCAGGTTCATGTCCTCAAAGTGTTTGGCATTGCGGAGTGCTGCTGATACTTGCAAAGCTAGCAAGTAGCCGATGCGTAAATCTTCTTGAGTGTAACCTGGCGGTCGTGTTGTGGCAAAGTTGATTGAACCAATAACGTGCTGTTCAGTTTCGAGAGGAATAATGATGTGTGAGGCATAGGCGTTTAGAAAAGTACTCTGATAATCTTTGGGATTGAGTTGAGGTTGTCCCGTTTTCAAAGCACGGCTAATTGAATTATTCTCGTTTGAGAAAACACAGAAGTCACCTGCTACTTGTGAACCAAACAGCGTAACGAGACGGTAAGAACCGTCATGATGCTGGATGCACACACTACAGTGCTCGAAATCTAGTAACCATTTAGCTTTTTTACCTACCACCCGCAAGATCTCATCCAAATTTAGGGAGCGGTTAATCGCAATGGCAATTTCATTCAAAGCGGCGATGCGCGTCGAAACGGCTTGGGCTTCACTAAGTAGGCTTCGGGTTGTCCGTATCAGTTCTTCGCGATCCTGAGCTTCAATCCTGCTACCGTTAATTGAAAAGGGATATATACTCATAAATCATCAATCTCTAGAGCGATCGCATCCGTATAGTGATTGACTTCTGTAAATAAGTTCGCCGTGGCAATCAGCTCAAAGATTTCTGATTGATCTAATCCTAACTCTTGCAGCTGTTGGTAATCTTCATCCGTCAACTTATGAGGCTGAGTGGCGGCAAGTAAGCCAAAGCTGATCACAGCTTTTTCGCGCTCAGGCAGCGGACAGTTAGCAAAGTCAGAGACAAGCATGTGGAGAACTTCTTCACTAATACCTAGAGCAGATAACCCGTGCAGATGGACTTGGAGCGCGTACTGGCTATCATTGGCTTGTGAAATGGCAATACCGATCATCTCCTTGATGGTACGAGGCACATTTCCCTCAAGAATTGTCGAGCGGAACTTTTTCCAGCTAGCTTCTAAAAAATCAGGATTGATTGACATCGATTTGAACAAATTGGGAACCATGCCAAATCCCAGTTCAACCTGAATTTCATCATATACAGCCTTAGCCTTTGCATCAGACAGTTGGTCATATTCCTGAATGGGGAAGTGAGCCATAGTTACCTCTTATGTTTCTGATCATATGGATTGGTCTTCTCTGTGGTGCGGGGTTAAAGGTTAGTTGTTGTAGAGTGAGTTATCAGAGTCAAGATGATCACATTCCTCAAAGGTTAAGACGCATTGAGATTTTTATCCCCTTCTAGGGGATAGACATTAATATTCACTCTCTAGTGGGCTGTGTTATCGTTACACCCTGTACTCCGCACCAGCCTTCGGTTCGTTTCGCGAACGTACACTGCACTTCGTGAGTTTCCGACGCCTAACCCTATCTAGTTTCCTCGGATTTAGCTCTGTGAGGGCTGATTTCAGTCACAAGTGGTTAAGTTCAGTAGAATGCCTATAAGTTGCGATAAAACGTCTATAAGTTGCAAAAAAAACTTACAGGCTGCGACATAAGGCTTATCAACGGTGATAGAAGGCTCATTATGACACACCTAGGTCAGCGTAACAATGTTTAACTGAGAGCTACAGTTCCCCAAAAAATAGCTACGTTGGCTGAGTGTTGTCCAGAAAATCAATAATTAATTGCATAACCGTCAGAGTAGTAGAAAACAGGTATGATTCTGCAAACAGAGTACAAAGAGCGTCGCGAACAGTTGATGGCCAAGATTGGCACGGGAACGGCGATATTCAAGAGCGCACCCGTTGCTGTTATGCACAATGATGTTGAGTATGCGTTTCGGCAAGATAGCGATTTTTTTTACCTGACGGGTTTTAATGAACCGGAAGCGGTAGTAGTACTCGCGCCGCATCATGAAGAACACCGATTTGTGCTGTTTGTTCAACCAAAAGAACGGGAGAAAGAAGTCTGGACAGGCTACCGTACTGGTGTAGAAGCCGCTAAGGAAAAATTTGGGGCAGATGAGGTGTATCCAATTACGGAACTGGATGAGAAGTTACCTAAGTATATAGAAAAGGCGGATCGGATTTATTACCACTTGGGACGCGATCACCGTTTCAACGATGTGATTATTAAGCACTGGCAGCGATTAATGGCGGGTTATCCCAAGCGCGGCACGGGTCCAATTGCCATTGAATCTACTCATCCCGTTCTCCATGCCATGCGCCAAGTCAAGAGTGCCGCAGAATTGGATCTGCTGCGTAAAGCGGTTGCTATCTCCGTTGAAGCGCACAATCATGCACGGGAGTTCGCGCAACCCGGACGCTATGAGTATGAAGTGCAAGCTGAGTTAGAACATATCTTTCGGCGGCATGGTGCTATTGGACCGGCTTATCCCTCCATTGTGGCGTCGGGTGCCAATAGCTGTATCCTGCACTACATCGAGAATGATCGGCAGATGCAGGATAACGACTTACTGCTAATTGATGCAGGTTGTTCCTACGGGTACTACAACGCCGATATTACTCGCACTTTCCCGGTAGGCAATACGTTTACGCCAGAGCAAAAGATACTGTATGAGCTTGTTTTGAAGGCACAGTTGGAAGCGATCGCGCAAGTTCAACCAGGCAACCCCTACAATTTATTTCATGACACAGCTGTGCGTGTGTTAGTCGAAGGGTTGATGGATTTAGGACTTCTCGCCGGTGACATTGAGGAAATTATCAAAGAAGAAAAATACAAACCCTTCTATATGCACCGCACCGGTCACTGGCTAGGTTTGGATGTCCATGATGCTGGTGTTTATAAGCATGGCGAGAACTGGCAGTTGTTGCAACCCGGTCATGTAGTGACAGTGGAACCAGGACTTTATATTGGTCTTGACGTGGAACCGGCTGAAGGTCAACCGCCGATTGATGACCGTTGGCGCGGTATTGGGATTCGGATTGAGGATGATGTATTAGTTACCGAGTCCGGGCATGAGGTGCTGACAGCAGCTGTTCCTAAATCTATAGAGGATATGGAGCCGTCAAAAGGTAAAAGTAAAAAGGAAAAAGCTAAAAAGAATAAGTAATTAATCTCTTTGCCTTTTGACCGAAAATAATGGGATTCAAGCCCCGTCCTTCTAGGACGGCTTTTCTTGATTTCTGATGTATTCTTTCAAGACCTCCAGTGGTGCGCCGCCAACTGATATAGCAAAATAGCTGGGACTCCAAAGAGCTTCTTTATGGGGCTTGGTGTACCCAGCTTGCCCATACCTGCGACTTGAAACCCCTTTGAGTGCATTAACAATTTGTGAAACAGAAAGCTTTGGCGGAAACTCAATTAGTGCGTGGACGTGGTTAGACTCTCCATTGAATTCGAGTACACTAAAATCCATTTTTTCTGATACTTCACCAAAAGATTTCTCGATAATTTCCAAGCTTTTGGCTGTAAATACAGGTTTGCGATATTTCGTAACACAGACCAAGTGAATCTTGAGGTCTGTAAGGCTATGTCTTTCTCTCCGAAATTGGGTTGTCACTTTATGCAGACCAATATATAATTAAGCCACAGACCAATCTTAGCACGGGCAATGAAGGCAAGATACCAGTATCGTTTTTATCCAACAGACCAACAGCAACAGAGTTTAGCTCGGTTGTTCGGTTGCGTCCGTGTGGTATACAACGATGCTTTGGCTATCTGCAAGCAATCTGTTAGCGAAGCGGGCGAGCGTACCCGCTCGACAAAGAAACCTAAATCCGCTGAACTCCAGAAGATAGTTATCACTCAGGCAAAAAAGACTGAAGCTAGAGCATGGTTGAGCGAAGTTTCAAACATTCCACTACAACAGTCTGTAGCCGATTTAGAGATAGCTTTCAAGAACTTTTTCGATTCCTGTAAAGGCAAGAGAAAAGGTAGGAAGGTTGGTTATCCTAAGTTCAAAAAACGAATTAATAGTCAATCAGCACGATTCAGGATAGGTGGCTTTTCTATTAAAGAGGATGGTATCTATCTCGCAAAGATAGGCGTCGTTAGACCCATCTGGTCAAGGAAATTACCATCTGAGCCTAGCTCTGTAACTGTTATTAAAGACTGTGCTAACCGTTATTTCTTAAGCTTTGTCGTAGATATTGACCCAATCAGTGTTAATGCCAAAAACCAAAGCATCGGCATTGATTTAGGTATCAAGACTTTTGCTGTCATGAGTAACGGGGGAAAAGCTGTCAGTCCCAGTTACAAAGCTCTAGAGTGTAGAGTGCGTAAACTTCAGCGTAAGTTAGCTCGTCAGCAAAAAGACTCAAAGCGACGAAACCGAACCAGGATTCAGATTGCCAAGCTACACAACCAAATTGCTGATACTCGCAAGGACTTCTTGCACAAGCTATCAACCAAAATCGTTAATGAAAACCAAGCTATCGTTTTGGAAGATTTAAATGTGTCCGGGATGGTTAAAAACCGTAAACTGTCTAGGGTAATCAGTCAACAAGGATGGAGAGAGTTTAGGGTTTTGATTGAGGCTAAATGTGAAAAGTACGGACGCAAGTTTGTAGTTATTAGCCGATGGGAACCAACTAGCCAAACCTGTTCTGATTGTGGCTACAAGTGGGGCAAAGTTGATTTGTCAGTGCGCTCTATTCTTTGTTTAGGTTGTGGTAGCGAACATGATAGAGACGAAAACGCATCTGCAAATATAGAAAAAGTCGGCACGGGGCATCGGCACGACTATAAATGTACGTCGAGGGACGGTAAGACTACTTCGGTAGCACGACCCAATGAAGCGTAAAGAATCCCCGACCGTTCACGGCGGGGAGTATGTCAATCAGTGGTTTATGCAAGTCATAGACCACTTTTTTTTATCTAAAACAGACCAACAGCGATCGCCTATTTATACCAGTAACCCTTCGTAGGAACGCAAGGCCTTGCGCCCCTACGCCACCTTCGATGCAATATCACTGGGTTAATGGGTACTACACGGTTTTCTAAGTAGTTACAGAATTTACTTGCATAAAATTATACACTATGATAATGTGATAATGTTGCAACTGCAACAAAGTCAAGAGCCAGCCCGGTACCCTGGGAAGTCTGAGGCTGGCTCTGGCTCCAACTTTCGTATGGAGACAAGTTCATTATGACGAAAAAAGTAGGTCTCAAGCCTTGGGCTGTTGCCCGTCTGCTTCCTCATGGGAAGTGGGTGATTATTGGTCGATACCGCAGTTCCTCAGATGCGAATGGGCATCTTCTGTTGTTGCGTCAGCGCGTCCCTAATATGCAGTTCAGAGTTGTGTTCGATTTAGCTGATTGCCCCAAAGGGGCAGCGCGAAGCGATAAGGCTTGATACAAAATCCGGATTTTATATCTCCTTGTCAGTAAACCGCATAACTTTGTAGAGACGTTCCACCGGAACGTCTCTATGACTTCAAACTGATTAAGAAAGGCAGAAGGCAGAAGGCAGAAGGCAGAAAAACAAGCATAAAAGCCTTCTGCCTTCATGGCACCGATAGGGAGCACGGGTTTGAAGCCTCTTCCAAATCTTTCATATTTGCTGGCTCCCAGTTGGGAGGGGTTTGAATCCCCTTCCACTTGGTTCCATAAAAGCCTTCCTTCTTTTGCCTTCTGCCTTCTTCAAACGGTGGGAAACTCATCCCAACTATCCAATGGTTGGGTCGATTTAACCAGGTGCATCCCCGCATCGGCAAATCGCACAAAGGCTTCGTCTGCTTGCTCTGTATAGTCCACTATCCCTGGAACCACTACAGGTGAGGTGCAATCTTCTAGTAGATAAACCTTTTTAGCAAGAGTGGCATCTTTCTCCTGAATCTCGGTCAACAAATCCGCAATTGTCCAGGCAACACAGTGACTCTTGGCTTGTCCTGCAATAATGACAGCATCAAACTCAAATAGATACTGCATCAGACTTGTATTCTTCTGGGCAATTGCGAGTCCATCATCCCCCGCCAAGACTTCAGGACGCAGGATGGAATAGTTTTCTGTTAAAGGATTGTTCCCTTTAATTTCATATCGAGTTTGGCTACTCCGGGCGATGCAATGGAAAAATAGCGCCTCCTCCACAGCTGAAACCAGGGCATGACCAATTCCTCCCAACATGGAATGATAGGGCCATATGGTCAATGGGTACTTGCCAGCGTCACTTAGCTGCTTGACGTAATGCAGAGCGTGTTTTTCCAGCCTTGTGTAGTTGCCATTGACAAGGCTGTTAGCAACTACTGGGTTCACTTTCCATCTGCCTTGCTGGATATCTTCTGGGGTAATGAGAGTAGCAGCGGGAGTGGGGTGTTCCCCAGCTTCGTTAATCCAAAATATGGGATGGAAAATTTGCATTGCTGTGTGAGTATCCATCGTGGGCGCGATCGCACTAATCACTCCCAGATTGCGGTAAATAAACTCACATAACCGCACATTATCCTCCACAGCCCCCATCCCGGACTTGCCACTAACGAATAATTCAAACTCGGGGATGCAAAAGGTATTTTGAACATCAATTAATAACAGACAGATGCGGGTTTTGTCCTCAGCAGCAGGCTGGATATTATACTTTTTCGCCCAATCTTTCGCTTCAACGGCTCTCTGTTGATAGGGTACTCGCCAGACTTCTCCCACCTTAGCGGTATCGAAGTGGGGGGGAGTGGGTAATAGTTTGATGGTTTGTATAGTCATCGTCCTACTTCTTTGTGATAATTTTTTCAATTCCCCTCAGTTAGCTACTAGTAGAACTGAATTCCGATTCTGTTGTCTGTAAGATTTATCTCTATCAGGTTATAAAAGAGCGATCGCAGAAAATTTCCCTCAAATCTTTAGTTCACATCTTTTCAATCACCTGATCTAAATGAGAGGGATTTTTGTGCAAGTCGAGCCGCCAGATTCTACTAGTCTAATGAACAGAAGTATCAGCAACTGAAAGAAAAGGGGTTTAACTTTGAAATTTAGTACAAAGCGCAATCAGAATCTTCGTAGAATACAGACGCTTGATCCAGTGCAAGACCATTGTGAGATATGTCATCTGAGCACAGGCTATGAGTTTCCTTAGGATACGACGAGATCGCTAGAAGTTGCCCTGATGCGAACCTTCTGTGTTCCCAGTATTTCCGCCTTACTGGATAAAACAGGTGAATTTCGGCATCGTCCCCAAAAACGTTACGATGACACCGGACTCATCACCTCGGAAATCATGAAATGGGGGTATAAAAGCGATCGTGGCATCCAAGCCATTGAGCGCATGAATGCCATTCACGGGCGATTCAAGATTTCTAACGAAGATTTCCTCTACGTGCTTTCAACCTTTATTTATGAACCAATTCGTTGGAATGCTCGTTTTGGTTGGCGTCCCATGTGTGAGCAAGAACGTTTAGCCTCTTTTTACTTCTGGCGTGAAGTCGGCAAGCGAATGCACATCCAAGACATCCCAGAAACCTATGAGGAATTTGAACGCTACAATCTCGACTACGAGCGACAACACTTCCGCTATTCAGACGCCAATCGCCGCACTGGTGAAGCCACTCGTGACCTTTTCCTCAGTTGGTTTCCTGGTATGCTTCGACCAATCCTAAAGCCTGGTATCAATTCACTACTAGATGACACTATGCTTGAAGCTTTTGGGTTTTCGCCTTCGCCAATGCCAATGCGTTGGGGCGTTGCTGCCTGCCTCAAACTTCGGGCTAGAGGATTGCGGTTATTGCCTCCCCGGAATCAACCCGACTTTTTTACAGACTCACCCGTGCGGAGCTATCCCCATGGCTACACGATATCTGAGTTGGGGTCACCACCAATGCAATAGAAACGCCAACTTCGCCAGTCCAATTAACAAAGATGCTTAAATTAGGGATGCATATTTTATTGGGTTTGTCAATATCTAGTTTCTGGTGACGAACTTGCAAAATCTTGTACCTAGAACACCTACTGACTCCCTACACCGTCGCACAGATGCCTGTCACTCTCATTGTCTGGGGGATTGGTCTTGAAATACTCATCCATGAAATCACACCCTTCCTTGAGTAAATAATCAAAATATAGTCTCCACAGTCTCACCGTGTTGTCAGCACTTGCGGTTGCCAGCATCTTGCTATCCGGGCTGAAGCTGACGCCCCAAACCGAGTTTGTATGTCCCCTGAGGGTTTTGATTTCTTTGCCAGTGGAGGTATCCCACAGTTTCACCGTGTAGTCATTACTTGCAGAAGCCAGCATCTTGCCATCCGGGCTGAAGCTGACGCCAAAAACCGAGTTTGTATGCCCACTGAGGGTTTTGATTGGTCTGCCAGTGGAGGTATCCCACAGTTTCACCGTGTTGTCACCACTTGCAGAAGCCAGCATTTTGCCGTCAGGGCTGAAGCTGACGCCATTAACCGAGTTTGTATGCCCACTGAGGGTTTTGATTGGTTTGCCAGTGGAGGTACCCCACAGTTTCACTGTATTGTCAACACTTGCAGAGGCTAGCATCGTGCCATCCGGGCTGAAGCTGACGCCCAAAACCGGGTTTGTATGCCCACTGAGGGTTTTGATTGGTTTGCCAGTGGAGGTATCCCACAGTTTCACCGTGTTGTCACGACTTGCAGAAGCCAGCATTTTGCCATCCGGGCTGAAGCTGACGCCCACAACCGGGTTTGTATGCCCACTGAGGGTTTTGATTGGTTTGCCAGTGGAGGTATCCCACAGTTTCACCGTCCTGTCATCACTTACAGAAGCCAGTATTTTGCCATCTGGGCTGAAGCTGACGCCCTGAATCGAGCCTGTATGCCCCCTGAGGGTTTTGATTTTTTTATCGGTAGTGGTGTCCCACAGTTTCACCGTGTTGTCACGACTTGCAGAAGCCAGCCTCTTGCCATCCGGGCTGAAGCTGACGCCCAAAACCGGGTTTGTATGCCCACTGAGGGTTTTGATTGGTTTGCCAGTGGAGGTATCCCACAGTTTCACCGTGTTGTCAAAACTTGCGCTTGCCAGCCTCTTGCCATCCGGGTTGAAGCTGACGCCTTGAACCCAGTTTGTATGCCCGTTGAGGGTTTTGATTTGTTTGCCCGTGGTGGCATTCCACAGTTTCACCGTGGTGTCACCACTTGCGCTTGCCAGCATCTTGCCATCCGGGCTGAAACTGACGCCATAAACCACGTCTGTATGCCCGTTGAGGGTTTTGATTTCTTTGCCCGTGGTGGTATTCCACAGTTTCACCGTCTTGTCAGCACTTGCGCTTGCCAGCATCTTGCCATCTGGGCTGAAGCTGACGCCTTGAACCCAGTTTGTATGCCCGTTGAGGGTTTTGATTTCTTTGCCAGTGGAGGTATCCCACAATTTCACCGTCCTGTCACCACTTGCTGAAGCCAGCCTCTTGCCATCTGGGCTGAAGTTGACGCCCCAAACCCAATCTGTATGACCCCTTAGAGTTTTGAGTTCTTTACCGATGGAGGTATCCCACAATTTCACCGTCCTGTCACCACTTGCTGAAGCCAGCATCTTGCCATCCGGGCTGAAGCTGACGCCAAAAACCCCGTTTGTATGCCCTTTGAGGGTTTTGATTTCTTTGCCAGTGGAGGTATCCCACAGTTTCACCGTTTTGTCACCACTTGCGGTTGCCAGCATCTTGCCATCCGGGCTAAAGCTGACGCCATAAACCGTGTCTGTATGCCCCTTGAGGGTTTTGATTTCTTCGCCCGTGGTGGTATTCCACAGTTTCACCGTGTTGTCAAAACTTGCGCTTGCCAGCCTCTTGCCATCTGGGCTGAAGCTGACGCCATAAACCGAGTTTGTATGCCCTCCCAAGGCGTTTGGGGCTGCGACGTTGTGAACAGTATTCAATAATGCCAGTTCCACCTGCGTGCGGGTATCGCCATCTACTAAGGGTGTACGTCCCATTTGCACAACAGCTTTTAAACTTGTTTTTAAGGCTTCCCGCCCCTCTAAGTTCAAAAGCGCATCTGAAGTCTTTGCCAATGAATTAATTTCACTGATTGCGGCATTCCACCAGCCCACACCAGCTAACCCTGCCAAACTCAAAGCTACAACCAAACTACCTGTAACCGCAAATACAGCACGTCGCCGTCGCTGTGTGTGATTTTTCTTGCTCAACTGAATGAAGTTTCGTTCTGCTGGGCTGAGTTCATCGTTACGCTTGTTCAGCCAATCTTCCGCCTCAGCTAAGGGCAAACCTCGCAACAACGTACCCTCATCTCTGCCAATCGCCTCCCATTCCTGCATCCGTCCTTTCAGCCGTTCTTGCCAGGTGCGAAATTCGCGGTTATCTTCCATCCACCCGCGCAGTCGCGTCCATTCCCTAATCAGGGCTTCATGCACCACCTCGACGGTTTCTGCACCCTTGTCCTCCTCGCACCCCGTAACGACCAAACGGCTAGAAGCAAGCTGCGTCACCAAATCCCAATTATCGCCGCTTACCGCATCACGAGAGGCAATACAGCGAGTGTCTTCCGTCCCTTCCCCTGGACGTACTAACTGAATTAATACTCGTTCCGCCCGTTTTTTATCTGCCTCGCTCAATTGTTCGTAAACCGCTTCCGCATGTTTAGCCAGCGCCTTTGCCACTCCCCCGATTTCTTCATAAGCCTGATGCGTCAATTGTCCCCGACTCTGCTTTTCCCACAGTTGGGTGAGAGCAAACTCCAGCAACGGCAGGTTTCCAGGTTCCTGCTTCACATCATCGAGAATTCGCTCTGTCAGTCCCTCTTCCAGTTTCACCCCCATTTTTTCTGCCGGAAGCTCAATTGCCGCTTGCATTTCCTCTCGGTTCATACCACTGAGTAACTGCGGCTTGTGCTGTTGTAATGCTTCGCCAAAGGGAGCATAATTGAGCACATAACTAAAAAAGTCAGCCCGCAGTGTAAACGCTACAGTCAGGCGGTTTGGGGCTGACTGAACTGCTGCTAGCAAAGCATCGACAAATTGCTGTTGCTCTTGGGTATCCTGACAGAGGGTGTAAACTTCCTCAAATTGGTCAATGACTAACAACAGTCTTTTATTGGGATGGCTTTCCAGAATGCTTGCCACAACCTGGGGCAGGGTTAAGTTCCCCTCTCTGATGGCTTGTAACAATTCTGCCGCTCGTCCAGGCTGTTGAATAGCATCAAGTTCTGGTTTCAGCAGACGCACCAAGGCAGAAGCCAATCCATAAAACGCCTGACTTTGGGGACGAAAAGACTCAATCAGCCAAATTCCCGCTTCCCGCAACTGGGGAATGAGTCCCGCAAATACCACCGAAGACTTCCCACTGCCAGAAGCACCAATCAAAGCTACTAACGGCTGTTGGTGAACGACTCGAAATAAAGTATCAACAAACCTTTCTCGCCCAAAGAAGTAGTCTCTATCCTGCTCCTGAAATGCTAATAAGCCCCGATACGGACAAGACACATCGGGGCTTATTATTTTTTTTCAGCTATTGCTTCCTTAAATAATTGTCGAACTGGTTGAAAAGCCTTTCTGAGAGCGGTTTCTGTATCCAGTTCTACTTCATAGGATAAAATCCCAGGTATTAAACTCAGGGCTAATTTTGCCTTAGCTGCCGCAGGATTCCCTGGCTCGTTCAGCTTGCTGCGAATTTCCTCCAACAACCGTATCACTTCATCAGGGTAGTCAGCATTAGACTTACTTTCAATCAGTTGCACTTCCCGCACAACTTCAACAATCGCATGGCTTGCATCGTCTTCTGCCACTGTACAGGAGCGTGATTCTTGCGCTAGAAGTTCCCAATACTCAGCTTCACACTGACGAAGTTCTGGTAATATTTCTTCCCTAATTCTCTGCTTTAAGGCGGTTTTTGCCAAAATTTCGTCAGTCATGGCAAGCCGCTTTTGCGCCTGAGAGAGGGTTTCATACCGCAAATTTAAGGCTTTTTCTGCTTCAACTAATCTTTTGCTTAGAGGCATTCGAGTCTAACTCCTGTTCAGTAAATTACTTTGTTGAATGCATAGCCGTCTCCGCAGCAAGTTTTTGAGTTTGAAACAAACCCAACCTGCTTTAAGTAAAAATAGATGCCTACCTTCGCTACTAGCCTATGGAAAAAATCAATTACCCGATCGAGTAGCCCAAAAGTGTTTCTTCAAATCCTTCTTAGAGTAGATGCAGTATTAGGGTGGGCAATTGCCACTCTACATGTAGAGATGCTGCGTTAGTCTTGTCCTTCTTAAGATAGATGCAGAATGTAATGTTTGGTTATTCAGTTTATGCGTATGATAATTAATCTACAAAGTAAGAAACTGATTTTCCGCTAAAAATTTGAAATTAAATCGCAGCAATTACAGGTACTCCCAATCCTCAGAGGGGAAATCTTCCGCTTCAGTACCGATTTTACCTAACACAGGGGCAGCCCTCGCACGAATAGACGATCGCACAAATACCCCTAGCATCCGATCGCTTCAAAAGGCAGTGAATGACAAGAATGCGATCGCCACTTCTACTTTCGGTATAGACTCATAAGTTGCTACAAACGGACATAGATAGACGTAATTGCTTCTGCCATCAGATACCCACTCTAAACGCAACGCTTCTGTTAAGCAGATGAATAAAAGTAAATACAGCAAACATTTAGCGAAATGGGATAAAGCTGTTATGCCGTTTTCAAGGGTGCAACGACCTTAATAGTAGTTTTTGGTTGAATTGAAATTCCCAAAATCTCACTGATTTCTAACAATTGTGTCAGCGTCGCCGATTCATACTCTCTATCTTCATATCGCTGAAGAAGACCCTCTTCAATTCCCAGCCGTTCAGCAAGTTCCTTCTGGCTAATTTTAGCAGCAATACGGGCTTGAATCAGGATGTGGGGAAGCTGAGAGAGAGTATTGATTTCAAAAACGATGGGTTCGCTCTCATCCGGATTAATTAAGGCTTCATACTCGTTGTATTTGGGAAGTAAAGTCATCTAGCAGACTCTGCACTCCATCTATGATTGAGCTGCCACATAATAGGATTAGTTTGCTTCAATTCATTAGACCTCTTGCAAAAATCCATGAATGACCCCTCCCCAGCCCTCCCCTTAGTAAGGGGAGGGGGCAAGATTTGAAGTTTTTCCCCCCTTATCAAGGGGGGATTAAGGGGGGTGATTTCGACTTTTGCAAGAGGTCTATT
>DATNPH010000077.1:0-3104 GCA_036703315.1 Coleofasciculaceae cyanobacterium | reverse complement strand
ATAATCGTACAGGAGGGGCAGAGGAGAGCTGCGCTCTCCTCTGCCCCTCCCCTCTCTCTTTGATTATCATTCTCGGTAAGACAAAATTAAGTATATTCTCTCATTGACAACAATCACTCTGGCTTAACTTGTCACCAATGGTGCTCCTGTGTCATGCCATTCTTGGATTCCTGGCTGGTAGTCTTGGAGCCGTATAGGGTTGTAACTATTTCAGTCCTAAGGGCGTTAGAGCTACGAAAACTAGAATTTTACCGAGTTTCTCAACAGTTGCCTGCATAGTTTCTGGTACCACCACACTGTTTTTTAATTTGTCTGTATCTTTAGACACAAAAAAACTTAGCCTTAGACAACCCCTTGGGTGGAGGAGTCAGCCAATCAAGTAAGGCTAGTCTTTTGTAGGAAGTTTAACTCCAACCTAGAGGTTTCTAAATTTCGGACTAAGGTAGCTTATTTTAGTTCGAAGAACTCCAACATCAATTGCTGACATCAATTGAGATTGCAGAAAAGCCCAGAACTATTGAGCCTAGAACTAAGGAGATACCGATGAATACACAACCGAAGAAAAATTTAATGAAAAAGCTTGTTAGCATTGCGGGAGTTGCTAGTGCTAGTGTTGTCCTTAGTTTTCCTGCTTTTGCACTAACTAATAGTGACGCAAGTACCTCTAATCAGCTTGTCAATAATCAAGCTAATCGTATTGACTCTACCGCGATCCAGACAAACTTATTAGCTCAGCGGTCAGGAAGTGACCCGTCTAATACTAATACTGGTGGCAGCAGTACCACTAATCAGTCGCCTACTACAGGTGATAACATCAATCAACGCTCTACTACGGGTGGAGTCAATAATACAGATAGACCTTCTACTACAGATAGCAGAAGGCAAGCAGCTAGCACGTCTACTATGGATGAAAATGGCATGATGAATAGGCGTTTGCTCACTGGCGGGGACAGTGTCAGAGGAGTAATTTTCCGCTGTTTAAATAATCCAAATCTTGGCTGCGGTAGCTAGTGCCTCTCCCTTGGAAGTCAAAAGTCAAGGCGTTGTTTGCCTAGTTGGCAGATAATCCTCCCAAGCTGCGTTAAAAATAGAGGGCAGACAAATTGTCTGCGCTCCATTTTTTCTATTCATTGCTAATTGCTAACTTAAGTTGTTGGCAAAATTCGCCAATAGCCGACAATCCTTCTGTGGATGTTCCATCGGCTAAACGTTTCACAAAGGCAGTGCCGACAATCACCGCATCTGCCCCCCAATTTTTTACCTGCTGGGCTTGTTCGGGTTGGGAAATACCAAAGCCAACCCCTATCGGCTTAGTTGTCACGCGACGCATCTGCTGGAGTCTATCTTGCACTCGTGATTCTATCTGGCTTCTCATTCCTGTCACGCCTGTAACGCTGACAAGGTAAATGAAGCCTTGAGACTGATGAGCGATCGCTTCTATTCGTTCTTTAGGGGTAGTGGGTGCAACCAGTAAAATCACTTCAATCCCAATCTCTGCCGCCAGTTTTAGTAGTGATTCCGCTTCCTCTAAAGGCAAGTCAGGTACTACCAATCCTTTGACACCCGCACTGGCAATTTCCTTTAAAAAGGATTCGATGCCTCGGTTGAGAATCGGGTTGTAGTACATGAACAGGATAAGCGGTGCTTTCACGTTTGGGGCAACATCCTTAACCATTTCTAGGACATTATCTAAGCTCACACCCTTTTGTAAGGCTCTAGTTGCTGCCGCCTGAATTGTCGGACCATCTGCTAAAGGGTCAGAATATGGAACCCCCAGTTCGATCAAATCAGCACCCGATTTGTCGAGAACCCGTAAGGCTTCCGCTGTCGTCTTCAAATCTGGATCACCAGCAGTGATAAACGGAATTAAGGCGCACTGGGCGCGATCGCGTAGGGATTTGAAGCAGTCGGAAACCGAGTTCATTCGATGCAAGGATTTTAGATTTTGGATTTTCGATTGAGCGGCTAAGTCGAGCCACAGATAGGGAGTTCGAGTAATAGTCTATTATTACCGCTCAGCTGTCTCGGAATGATTCTCTTGTTCTATTTCTGCTTGCAGCCGAGCAAGTTCTTCCGGTGTCATTTCGTCGAGGCGCTTTTGGAGGACGGCATCTTCATAGTCCTGTAGTTGCTTGTTGTAGGTCATGTTTTTTGTTCCGACTCGGAACAAATAACTTAGTAGCCAGCCAACTAAACCAACAACCAAAAACGCCTGAGTCCAGATGCCTGCTTTTTGGCTATCTAATCCAGCTACCTGTAACAGTAGATAGATAATGCCACCAGCGGCAAATGCACCGATAGTAATTCCAATCGCATCAATTCGTCGCATTTAGGCTTGCAGCTGACGGCGCTTGGGACGAAAGTTTAAGAAGGGAGAGAGGAGCAACAAACCTGGAAAGAAGAAAAACACCAGAAAGTACATAAAGCCTCGCTCAAAGGAGCTAGCAACATACCAGCGTTTTTGCAGGTAGAAATAGAGGGCGGCAGGAACTACTAGCAGGTAGACTCCACTCAAAGCCAGATACAACAGTGCAACAATCATAGTTATCGTTGTTTGCGTTAGAGCAGCTTTATTATTCTACAGTGTGCCAGTTCGCTGATGAGATAGTTGCATATAAGACCTATTTAATGCTGGAATAGATAAATGCATGGGTTTTGTAGAAACAGGCAACTGACTACAACTCAATGCGGGGGCGTGGCGGAATGGCAGACGCTACGGACTTAAAAAATTGAGCATTGATAGAGAAATCTGTCAAGTGAATGCTCTCAAATTCAGGGAAACCTAAGTCTGGTAACAGATACGGCAATCCTGAGCCAAGCCGATTCGAGAGTTGTGACTCAAAACTCAATCGGAAGGTGCAGAGACTCGACGGGAGCTACCCTAACGTAAAGCCGAGGGTAAAGAGAGAGTCCAATTCTTAAAGCCAGCAATGGCAGTAGCGAAAGCTACGGGAGAATGAAAATCCGTTGACCTTAAACGGTCGTGTGGGTTCAAGTCCCACCGCCCCCATCCAACCAATAGACCTCTTGCAAAAGTTGATCAAGACTATCAAATCCATCTGTACATTCACAAATTAAATGTCGTAATTAACAGTTTAATGTCG
>DATNPH010000070.1:0-30002 GCA_036703315.1 Coleofasciculaceae cyanobacterium | reverse complement strand
GACGAAAACCCTTTCTAGTTTCCCAATACCGAGAGGTACGCATGACAAGCGCCAAATTATCGAGGAGCCGTGTGAGGGGAAACTCTCATGCACGGTTTTGCAGACGAGTCAAAGGGGTGACTCTTTGGCTTAGTTCAACACTCGCGGAGTTTACTTTGCGCTGCAAGAAGCGGCGAAGCACATGGCGGACGGTGGTCGCATCGTCAGCATTTCCTCAAGTGGCACGGCGATGGCAATCCCTACTGGTGGTGCCTATGCCGGATGCAAAGCTGCGATCGAGCATTTTTCAGCGGGATTGGCAAAGGAATTAGGGGTTCGCGGCATCACAGTTAATACTATATCGCCAGGGGTGACGAACACGGATGGGCTTGTGCTGGAGCAGGCACAGGTCGATCAGATGATCGTACAGACGCCGATGGGTCGTCTTGGACAGCCTGAGGACATCGCCTCTGCTGTGGCGCTACTGGTATCAGACGACGCACACTGGATTACTGGACAATGGATTCGAGCGAACGGTGGTATCGTCTAAGGACTGCACAATCGCGGTAATAGCACCCTACTGTTTGACAAGTTTTGATCAACTCAGGACTTACGCACTGCAACACACTGTAGAGAGCATGGCAATGTCATGCCTCTACGAGAGAATCAGGTTTCCATCAAAAAACGGCGTAAGTTTTGAACCAATAAACAGAGTAACTTCATGCAACCAGTCAGCACTGAGAGTCAACAAAACAAACTAAAGAAGCTGTATCTAGATCAGAATTTTCTGATTATTTGTGCAGTTGCTCTGATAGCAGTACTCGGAGTTTCTAGTGTGACTCCGGCTTTCCCAAAACTAGCCCAATCACTGAATGTAGAGCCGAAAAATATTGGTTTATTGGTTACAGTGTTTACGTTGCCAACTCTTCTTTTAGGACCGATTATTGGTGTTCTTGCCGATAGATTAGGCAGAAAGAAGATAATTGTTCCTTCACTGTTTTTATTTGGAATTGCTGGAGCAGCTTGCGCTTTTGCCCGTGACTTTAACCTTTTGCTAGTGTTGCGTCTTCTTCAGGGAATTGGTGCGGCTTCTTTGCTGTCTCTGAGCGTCACATTAATTGGCGATTTATATGCAGGAGACAGACGCACCACGGCTATGGGTTACAACGCCAGTGCCACCAGTGTCGGCACAGCAATTTATCCTACAGTTGGTGGTGCCTTAGCAACAATTGGCTGGTATTACCCGTTTATGCTGCCCCTAGCCGCCATTCCTGTAGGATTGCTGGTGTTATTTGCCCTAAAAAATCCTGAACCACAAGGCGAACGTAACCTGCAAGAGTATTTGAGAAATGCGGGTAAAGTTTTGAAAAATCGTCAGTTGGCTGGACTTTTTATTGCTAGTGCGGCTAACTTCATTCTCCTGTACGGAGCTTATGTCACTTATTTGCCTCAGCTAATAAACGATACATTCAATGCACCGCCTGCCACCATTGGGATGTTACTATCCAGTGTTTCTGTAGCAATTACGATTACATCTTCCCAGCTAGGGAAATTAGCAAGAAGGTTTCCTGCAACAACGTTAATTAGAGCCTCTTTTGTTTTTTATGCCGTAGCTTTATCGATTGTTCCCTTCGTGCCAAATATATGGCTATTATTAATCCCCACTACGATTTTTGGGATTGGTCTTGGCATTGGTTTTCCTAGTATCCAAACGCTTTTAGCAGACTTAGCACCTAGGGAGTACTTGGCTACGGTAATGTCAGTAAATGGGACATTTTTCGGCTTAGGGCAAACCTTAGGGCCACTGCTGATGGGAATCGTCTTTGGCATGGGCGGGATTAGTAGCGTGTTCTATGCGGGTGTTGGTTTTGCGATCGCTACGCTTGTTGTGTTTAGGTATTGCACCTGTATGTGATCAGTTAATTAAAAAGGTTCAGTTTACGCATTGTAATAAGGAACAAATACATTCATGGCAAGTAAATTAGAGGGAAAAGTTGCGATCGTCACTGGCGCTTCATCCGGTATCGGTGAGGCGACAGCCTTAGCACTGGCAGCAGAGGGCGCGCAGGTTGTCTTGGCAGCACGGCGAGGCGATCGCTTGGAAAAACTGGCTCAACAAATCACACAAAGTGGTGGTAAAGCACTGCCAATTGTCTCGGATGTCACCGACGAGGCACAGATACGTCAACTGGTAGACAAAGCGAAAACTGAATTGGGTCGAATAGATATCCTCGTCAACAACGCAGGTGTCATGCTTCTTGGTCCCATCGATGGTGCAAATACCGAAGACTGGCGGCGCATGGTGAACATTAACATCCTTGGTCTAATGTATGCCACACACGCCGTGTTGCCTTTGATGAAGGCGCAAGGTGGAGGGCATATTGTCAATATTTCATCAGTTGCAGGTCGTACAGCATCGGCAAATGTCGCCGTCTACAATGCTACAAAATGGGCGGTAGGTGCCTTTTCAGAAGCCTTACGCCAAGAGGTCTACAAAGACAAAATTCGGGTCACAATTATTGAGCCAGGAGCAGTGGCAACAGAATTAACAACCCATATCACAGACCCAGCCACACAAGAAAGAATTCAATCGTGGGTTGCATCAATGACACCCCTGGAAAGTGAGGATATTGCAGCAGCAATTGTTTATGCCGTGACACAACCACTGCGTGTTAATGTCAACGAAATTTTAGTTCGACCAACTGACCAAGGATAGTAAGCCATTAAAATTCGACATTTTAACCTTCAAATAAACTAGACGATGACAAAACCAATCCGCATTTTGTTGCAGACAACGATTCCGACAACGGAAGATGACTGGAGCATAGAACGCTTCTCGCTGTTACGCGACTATCTGGCATCGCTGAAAGACGAAGCAGGGAACTCTCTGTTTGAAGTGACGGCACGCGATCGCGAAGAAGACGCTGATGGCAACGATCCAGTTTTGAGTACTCTTGGGGACTCGGATTTCGATGAACTCTGGCTATTTGCCCTAGATACTGGTGAAGGTCTAAGTTTAAAAGACTGTGCAGGCATCACTGCCTTTCATCAGCGCGGTAAAGGAATTTTTACAACCCGTGATCATCAAGATATGGGTGTCTGTATGTGTGGTTTGGGTAGCCTTGGCGCATTACACTATTTTCAATCAAAGCAGCAACACCCAGATGAATCTCATCGTTGCATTGATGATACTTATACAAAAACAATTTCTTGGCCTAACTATCATTCTGGACGCAACGGCGACTATCAAACTATTGCCCCTAGTTATCCAATTCATGAACTTTTAAAGAATCCGAATTCACCTTCAGGGCATATTGAATTTTTCCCAGCTCATCCTCATGAGGGCGCGGTAGGTGTGCCAGCAGACGACAATAATCTCCGGGTAATTGCCATGGGCAAAAGCTTAGTTTCAGGTCGTCCCTTCAACCTTGTTGTGGCGGTTGAGAACATAAAAGACGAACAAGGCAATCTGTTAGGACGAACAGTGGCTCAATCAACCTTTCATCATTTTGCAGATTACAACTGGGACATCGAAAAGGGCTGTCCAAGCTTTGTTGAGGAACCTTCTGGCAATGGTATGAAAGAAAATCCTCGTGCGCTTGAAGATATCCATACCTATGTGCGTAACCTAGCAATATGGCTTGCGCCTTCAAATTAATTTCTTATAGATTGTGGAATTGAGTACCTCAACGGTGCTTGTTTGGTGAAGGAAACGAACAGTATCAACCTTAGCCTCACCGTTAAAGTCTTCCACTTTGAATTCAACTTGATATTGAGGAATTGGCTGAGGAGAACATAACGTCGCACTAATTTCATCCTCTTGGAGACTAAAGCGGAAACATATAGGAAACAACAAATTGTTTTGGAACCGAAAGTCTTTATACCCATAGACAACGGTGGCATCAGAGCCTAAGGGTGCAAATCGAGTAGAATCTGTATAGATATCTTGAGAATGAGGATGTCTTTCCAGAGTAGAAAGTCCAGCTTTTAAAGTTAAAAAATAGAGCAATCCTGATAATTGACATAAGCCACCGCCTAGTTCAGTCTTCAGTTGATTAGCAATAAGCGATCGCCCTTCGCGATAACCTTTTGCTTGGTCAGGTTTTCCCACTAAATGCCAAAAGGAGAAAATTGTACCGGGCTGAATTACTACATCTTGAATCCTTTCTATAGCCAGACTTAAATTGTGTTTTTTATTTTCTGAATACTGAGTTGGTAGGATGGCTTGAGAGAGGCTTATTTGGGGCTTAAATAATTGTTTTTCTTTCTCACTGACTTGCTGAAAGCCTGCAAATTTAATTTGTCGAGTATTTGACAAATCTATTAGATTTCTTTGTAAGACTCTTAAGTATAATCTTAAACTTGATGGAATTAGCTTCTTCATTTTATCGATTACCAATTACCTCGCTCGAAATTTGTTGTTCAATCAACAACCAACTTATTCTCATTCTTGATGAGGCGAGAATACATAAGGGAGACAGAAACTCAGATTAATCATCAGATTTTGTGAGTTGAACTAAGTAATAAGAGGATAGATATTTCAAGAAACTGTGGGATAGAAAATTATCCAAAGGTAGCAAAAGAGGGCGTGTTGCGTGGGGAAATCGATGAATGGGTAAAAAGGCTACACCGACTAAGTCTTCAATTTTCCATTTATCTGTACATAGTTGATGAATATCTTTTAAGGAAAATGAAGTTGCTCCATGCCAGCATTCCGTTTTATAGGAGATAATCTTTCTGCGTAAAGCCGAAGGAATATCAAAGATTAAAACTCCCTTAGGACGGAGTATTCGGTAACATTCATTCACGATCGCCTGAATCTTGTCTGGACTTAAATGCATGAAAAGATGCAAGGCAAAAACAGCATCATACGTCCCCGACTCAATCGGAGTATGGGAAGCTGAAGCGTGAATTAATTCTTTATCTGGATGTTTAGTCTTGGCGACTTCAATCATCCTGGCGCTTACATCAAGTCCTGCTGTTGCAAAAGAGAGAAATCTGCCAGTTCCACAAGCTAAATCAAGCACTGACTGCTTGGGAGAGCTATCAAGCCAGCGACTCAAAATTTCTCGCTCCTGGCTATCAATATAACGACCATAGCTATTGTTGAAACGCAGGTGATCATATTCAGAAGCGAGTTGCTCATAATAGAGTTTTACGACTTCATCTTCATCATCAAGTTGATAGTGTGGTTTGACCATAGCTAGGATTTAAGGAACTAAGAAACAGAGATTTTTATTTGTGGTGGCAGCAATTGCTGTCATAATGCCTATATTGAAAATAGTTCTGAGTTCTGAACCCTCAATCCGGAGTGAAGAGAAGAAAGAGTAGAGGAGAGATTGAATAAGACAAAAAACAACCCGGCTTCAAGATCCGGGTTGTTCTTCAATTTTCAAACTCAACTTTTCAGCCTCCTCACAGTAAAGCGGCTTTTAGCCACTATTCCGGATTTATCCCGTTAACGTCCGCTACCGCGATTGTCATCATCAGCACAACACTCAACAGCAAGACGGCAGAATAACCAATCAGATGAAGAGACAACCTTATCACCCCAACTCCCTGAACAGGAGTGAAGTGAAGATACACTCATGTAGTTGCACATAAAAACAGCTCTCCATAGCAGAGTTTCTAGTGCCTTATTCAGACCTCAAGAGGCGTTATCAGGACAAAACTTCAAAAAAATGTCGTACTCCGTAATACAGTCTTTCGGTTGTAAACAAATGAAGCAATTGATTTAGATGTCTCTGAGCCTAGGATGTTGGCAAGGCTGCACGACGCTCATAAAATTCTTTAGATAGACTCCGTATTTGAAAAACCCATAAAAAATAAAAATTGTACTCACCACTCACCACTTACGACTCACCACTCTCTACTCCTCATTTCAACTAAATTCGCCAGGAATCCCCATCCTCGGAGTGATTGGGTCTGAAGGCCCATATCAGACAGGATAGGGAGCAATGGCGGGAGGGCCCAAGTAGGGAGCCGTCCCTAATGCATCGTCGGATGGAGGTAAAGCCGAACGCATGAGCGAGGTATTCGGAACTGCGCTGGACGATAGATGCGATCCCCGCCCTCAACGCAGCGACACCTCAAGGGGGCGCGGAGTAGGGTGGGGTAGTTGAAGCCAGGTACTATAGATACAGTCCTGATATATTTCGACCGATTTGTCGTAGGCGTCCATGACCACTTTTCCCCGCCGTTACCACATCACTACCTTTGGCTGCCAGATGAACAAAGCCGATTCCGAGCGCATGGCTGGCATCCTGGAAGATATGGGCTTCGAGTGGTCAGAAGACCCGAACGATGCCAATTTACTTCTCTACAACACTTGCACCATTCGAGATAACGCTGAGCAAAAGGTTTATTCCTATCTAGGGAGGCAGGCAAAGCGTAAGCACGAACAAGCAGACCTCACCCTGATAGTGACTGGATGTGTTGCCCAGCAAGAGGGAGAAGCACTGTTGCGACGGGTGCCAGAACTCGATTTAGTTATGGGGCCGCAACATGCTAATCGCCTGAAAGATTTGCTCGAACAGGTGTTCGATGGAAATCAGGTGGTAGCAACAGAGTCGATTCATATCGTTGAGGACATCACTAAACCCCGTCGTGACAGCCAGGTGACGGCTTGGGTAAATGTAATTTATGGCTGCAACGAGCGCTGCACGTACTGCGTCGTTCCCAATGTCCGAGGCGTTGAGCAATCCCGAACACCGGAAGCCATTCGCGCCGAAATGGAGGAGTTGGGACGCCAAGGCTACAAGGAAATAACTTTACTCGGTCAAAATATCGATGCTTACGGGCGTGACCTTCCAGGTGTTACTGAGTCAGGTCGTCACCAGCACACCTTGACAGATTTACTTTATTATGTGCACGATGTGCCTGGAATCGATCGCATCCGCTTTGCCACTAGTCACCCTCGTTATTTCACCGAACGGTTAATTCGCGCTTGTGCTGAGTTACCCAATGTGTGTGAACATTTCCACATTCCCTTCCAATCGGGAGATAACGATATCCTCAAGGCAATGGCACGGGGCTATACTCACGAGAAATATCGCCGCATTATCAAAATGATTCGTGAGTACATGCCTGATGCTTCCGTTAGTGCAGATGCAATTGTCGGCTTTCCTGGCGAAACGGAGGAACAGTTTGAGAACACGTTACGGTTGGTAGAAGATATAGGTTTTGACCTGCTGAATACGGCGGCTTATTCTCCCCGTCCTGGCACTCCAGCCGCAATGTGGGACAATCAGGTGAGTGAGGAGGTAAAGAGCGATCGCCTCCAACGACTCAACCACCTAGTGGGGACTAAGGCAGCTCAAGCATCGCAACGCTACTTGGGACGCATCGAAGAAGTCCTAGTAGAAGACCAAAATCCCAAAGACCCTACACAAGTAATGGGTCGCACACGCGGCAATCGCCTTACCTTTTTCTCAGGCAAGATTGAACAGTTGAGAGGTAAACTGGTGCAAGTCCAAATCACAGAAGTGCGAGCTTTCAGTTTGACAGGTGAACGGATTCCAGTAACCTGTTGATAGAAAGGCCTAGTCTGCTCCAGTGCAGACACAAACAGCCGCTTTTCAGGTGGTAAAGTGCAAGCCATTTGGCATTTTGCTAAAGTGATCACCAGCTAATCTTCAGTCTTCATCGGGTGCTGATTAAGATTTGAGTTTATAGCAATTTACTTTCTCCCTCGAATACAATTGCAGCAACATCTACTAAACCGCAAAGCTTCTAAGACAAGAAGCAGCAGATTTCTTGAAGAAATTTGCGTTAAATGAAACCATTAAGATACAAAAAACCTGGAACTAGAGCTAAAACAGGCAATTAAGTCCTCAACCAGGTTGTTTTCTGCCAATACGAGGTTAAACGCAAATGGAGCAACCGGACAAGCAACCGGAAAACTTTGGATCCAGTAATCCACAGCCAGCCGATGCTCTCTTGAGATCAATGACTCAGGATATTGAAAACCTGCGGCAAAATCTCGTTGTTCAATTGTCTCAAGACGTTGAGCGGCTTCAACGGGAGAAATCTCGATTAATTGAGGACATCGAAAAACTCCAAGCCCAGCGTCAGCAGCAAGCTATCCAACAACAAAAGTTGGTTCAGCAAATTGCCCCAGCTTTGGCAAATCAGCTGCAAGAACTACTGAGCCAACAACTTAATCAGCTGATAGACCCCTCGCGAGTCGCTAACAAAGATGCGGCTTCCACTGAAGGTAATCTCGACGGTGCTGGTTTATCACACTCATCAACGGCAAGTGATTTCAACCAGAATACTCACCGGCTCATCGCCTCTTTAGATTCCACCCTAAGAACAACCTTTAGAACACTGCAACAAGACCTCAGCAGTTATCAGAGTTCCCTTTCCCAGCAGTTGGGCCAGATGTACAGTTTGGAACAGCAAGGAGAGGCGATTTTAGAAACGCTTGTCAGTCGGCTTAGAGAAACAATTCAATCCGAGCCATCGGCAATTCAGAACACTCCCCTTGCTCCAGCCGCAACTCCCACTCATCATCCCTCCCCGTTGCGCCGTGACACGAATGGGTATCCACAAGACAATGACAATCCCATCGGTGTCTCTTCCCCTCCGGAGCAATCAGTGCCAACGGTGCCGCTCAGACGAGAGCCAGAGCCGCCTGCGATCATACCACCACCGCAACCCAAGCCTCAATCCGCCTCAAATGCCAAGTTGGGGTTTATCCTAGTTCTTCTTTACTCCCTGGTGCTTTCGTTCCAGAACATAGTCATTAGGGTAATTCTCAAGAAGTCCTCGATCTTCGGGATGTTTAAACTGGGAGGATTTATTGCTCCCAGTGTGGGAAATTCACTGCTGATTCTGTGGATGCGAATGCTAGTTGTCATACCGCTAATGGCGATTTTGGCGACTATCCTCTATCCATCGCTATGGCGAGACATCAAGCAGTTTATTCAATCAAAAGACTGGCCTTTATTTTTTAATGTCTTGGGCAGCGGCTTTTTTCTATTTTTGTCTCAGGTGCTGATTTATCTAGCTTTGGGACCGATTTCCGCCGGGGTTGCCATTACAATTTTCTTCATCTATCCGATCATCACTGTGCTGTTGGCATGGGCGCGGTTTGGCGATCGCCCCAGCCTATTTCGTAGCATAATTATCGCGATCGTTTTGCTGGGAGTCTTTCTAATCAGCATTCCCAGTAGTGGCGCAGCTAATCTTTCTGGCTATGGTGTCAGTGCGGCGCTTGGCTCTGGTATTACCTTCGCTTTGTACGTAATCCTGACTCAAGCCAGCGCGAAAAAGCTACACCCCATTCCTTTCAGCTGGGTTAACTTTGTCGTCATCTTTGCTTTTTCCAGCTTAAGCTTGTCTATCTTACCGGAAGTCTTTCCCATCAATATTAACTACAGCATGTGGCCGAGTCTGATCATCAGCTGTCTAGTCTTGGGAGGCACCACACTCGTCGGTTATCTGTTGAACAACATCGGCATCAGCATGATTGGTGCCGCTAGAGCCTCGATTATTGGGGCAACAGGACCAGCCTTAACAGCACTTTTGGCAGCTGTAATCATTCAAGAAACTTTGCGTACACAGCAACTTTTTGGGATGGTACTAGTGACTCTGGGAGTTGCTGGCTTAAGTTTTGAGCGGTTGCGTAGCCAGAGCAAAGTGGCTAAATCAAAATCAGCTGCCAGAAAATCCAAGTAGAGATGCGATCGCCAACCAAGCCTTCAACCTGTAACTAGCAATTGGATGAGCTATATCCTCAAAAATCCTGGAACCGTTTCTAGCTTGCTGCTAGAGCATCTACAGATGACAGGCTTAGCCGTACTGATTGCTGTAGCGATCGCCCTCCCGCTAGCATTACTGGTAACTCACTACCGCAAGCTTAGCGTTCTAGTCCTGGGATTACTCGGAACACTCTACACCGTGCCGAGTCTGGCGTTAATGATTCTACTGGTGCCGATTTTTGGGCTGAGTCGCGAATCAGTAGTTGTTGCCATGATTATCTATACCCAAGTAATTTTGGTGCGAAATTTTTCAGTAGGGTTGCAATCAATTGATCCAGCTATCCTCGAAGCCGCACGCGGCATGGGTATGAATAGCTGGCAGCGATGGTGGCAGGTACAGGTGCCCCTAATTTTACCGATATGTTTAGCGGGTGTGCGTCTGGCGACCATTGTAGCGATCGCGATCGCCACTATCGGCGCAAAGTTTGGTGCAGGAGGATTGGGAGTACTGCTTTTTGATGGCGTTTCCCAATCTCGCAACGACAAGATTTTTGCAGGAGTAATTGCGGTGGCACTCCTCGCCTTCGTGATTAACGGGGTACTGCTTGCACTGGAATGGCTATTTAATCCGGCAAGAAAAATTCAGCGGACTTCTAACCGAAAAAGCGGGTTGTTAGCTTAAATCAGATGATTACCAAGAAGCGCAGTAGAGAGTAAGGAGTAGTTACACAAGCTTTCATCTTCCCTTTACGTAAGGTTTACATTGGAGTGCTTTGATATTTTGTACAACTGTGTCTCTTGACGGCAAGGATGCTCCAAGCCGCTTAACTAAAGTCGTTGAGACTTGAAGAGGATAGAAATTAGTGCAACAAATCAAGCGTTTCTGGCTGTTCCTATTGGGCTTAGTGCTGGCGCTGTCGCTCTCAATCGGGTCAATTGCGATCGCCCCTGGCGCATTACTAAAGGCTCTTGCTCAACGTCCTACCTCTAACTCCCATACCGATACAACAAACCCTAGCATCAGTCTTTCTACATCACCTCCAAGCCAGCCAGCTATCTTAATTGGTCGGGCTGTCTTGCCAGCAGACACATTTGTTCCAGGACCACTCTCAGGAGAATTCTTGACTCCCGGTGCTCCATCCAATAACAAACCTGTTCCCTTCAAGGGTCAACCCGTGCAGGGATTTTCAGGCATACTGCTCAATTCCGATGGCACCTACCTCCTGTTAGTAGACAATGGCTATGGGGCAAAGAGCAACTCAGCTGATTCCCTACTCGTTTTCTACCGGCTGAGTGCCGAGTTTCGAACAGCAGTTGCTGGCTCAGGCAACGTAAGCGTTATGGAACCCGTGCGACTGAGCGATCCTGACCGTAAAGCAGGCTTTCCGATTACAGCAGACTTTAAACTCTATCCTAAAGACCCCTCAGCTAATCCTTTCCCTAACGGTCCTCTGAGTAACTTTCCCGTTGATCCCACCATCAGATCGCAGCGCTTGCTTACTGGGTTGGATTTTGACCCAGAATCCTTTCGCCGTGCTCCTGATGGCAGCTTTTGGTTTGGTGACGAATTCGGACCCTTCTTACTTCACACTGACTCTAATGGCAGGCTTCTAGAACCTCCCTTCTCTTTACCCATACCATCCACACTAAGGATATATGGACGGGGGGCTACTGTCTTCCGCTCTCCTCAAAACCCAGCGTTCTTCAACTTGTCCAACGACACAGCACGCCTCCAAGTTGCTAACATCCGTGGCAGTAAAGGATTTGAGGGCATGGCTTTAAGTCCGGATGGGATTAAGCTTTACCCGCTGCTCGAAGGCCCGATGCTTGATGACCCTGACCAAAGCCGTTTAGTCATTTCTGAATTTGAAATCCCCAAACGGCGCTTTACGGGACGATACTTTTACTACAAACTGTCAGTTCCCTATAGTTCGCAAAGTCCCAATCGCAACAAAATTGGGGACCTGACAGCGATAAATGACCACGAATTTTTAATAATTGAAACCGATGACGGTCAAGGCTCCACAGCGGCTTTCAAAAAAGTCTTCAAAATTGATATCAATCGTATAGATGCTCAAGGCTTTGTCAGCAAAGAGGAAGTCGTGGACTTGCTCAACATCTCTAATCCTAGTAATCTTGCTGCTGATGCTCCTCCTGGTAGTCTTGGTACTGGCAACCCTTTTAAGTTCCCCTTTGTAACCATTGAGGCAATACAGATTATCAATGAGCAAACTATCCTGATCAGCAACGACAATAACTATCCCACTACCGGCGGTAATGGTCGTCGTAGTAATACCACTGATGACAATGAGTTTATTGTGCTTCGCCTTGCCCAACCACTAAATGTGACTACGAGAAACTAATATCGAAATTCTTCTTAGCATAACCTGAAGAAATTGGTTGAACTTCATCCAATGCTTTACACCAGTTCTCTGTTGAATATCTCTGTTCAAATTTGGCAATATCAGCTTTGTAATCTGTCAAAAGCTGGGCTTTTACTTCAGATTCAACAAACGAGTATCGCAAACTATTTTTTCCAAGCTGGACAATCTCATCCCATGACAGATTAAACAGTGTAACGGCGGTATAATATTCATCTGTCATAGTTGAGTCCCACATCCCCCGATCATCAGTATTTAGGCAAACAGGAATGCCGATGCGTAGATACTCAGGGAAAGGATGAAAAGTTAGGTTTGGTACGTATTTAAGCAATCGATTACTGATTAAGTTAATTTCGACAAGATACTGATTATTTCTCATTAGCAGCATCGTATCGGGGTCGTTAATTAGATTAATACCATGACCAATTCGATTTGCCCCTAATAATAACGTGTTGCGGACGTAATCATTCGGTTCCTCAGCTTCACCTGCGTGGATGGAAAGCTCGATGCCACTGTAAGTTCTGCGCATTTTACGGAAGGTTTCTAAAAACCGTAGTGGGTGACCTTTCTTGTTATCTTCGCGACCTACTAAATTGACGCTTACCCAGAGGTCTCGGTTCTGAGTAATAAAAGCATAGGCTTCCTCGATTTGCTGTTCCGCATCAGGAGCAAATCGCATGATTAAAATTTGAAAACGAACAATGACGCCTGTAGCTAAGGCATCTGGCTGACTCAGACGCTGCCGGAAGCGACGAGCAACTGTTTCTGGATCTATGGCATTACCGTTAGCATCCTGAAATCTAAATGGGGACGTTATAGTTTCGAGATAGCGAACTCCTTCCGCCCCGAATTGCTTCATATTTTTGACCAGTAACTCGGTCATAATCTCAAGCTCATGACGTAAATCTCGTGTCCGGGGAAAAATTACCTCAAAAAATTCGTCGCACCCCTTATCATCTGTATCAAGCTTTAAGGAGGAAAGCCAACTTCTTTTTTGTTCTTCGGTCAGAGAACCAATCGGCTGATATTCTGACTTGCAACAGGTAGAAAGCCGGTTGTAAGTAAACTCTCTGATATTGTGATAGTAAATAAATGGCTGATTGCTATCCTCACAATTCATATTTATGGTGCGAGTGTAACAGTCCTTTCCACGATTAAGCGTTTTATCGGTTGCTACTTTAAACCACCATTCAGGTAGGTTTGAGCCATCCAGATGATTGTGGAGGTCTCCCCCTTTAGGTAAGTCGAACAAAAAAGCGTAAAGCTGCTCTTTTCTGGCTAGCTTTTTGATGTGTTCAAAATGTTCTGAGAAGCCGTGTCCCACAATTTACCTTTAAGTGCTTAATTTAGGTGGGTTTGAAGTTTTGGGGAGGTTTTGCGCGATCGCTCGTAATACCAAATCCTGTTTGCTAAGCTTCAGCTAGCTTTGAGTAACCCAACAAATCCAGCTGGCTCGAAATGCTGATCTGTAGTCAGTGCTTCCTGCAAACCGAGCTGCTGTAATACTAGCCTACGACGAAATCAATTTTTGGTTCCTGGTTGTATCATCAGCCACACCCACTCCTCACCAAAGGGGACAAGAAGTTATCATTGACGCGGCACCAGTCATTGTAGATTCTAAATCTTTACCAACGCTCTAGAATGTCTCGACCAGCTTTATACCTTGCAATCACTAGCCACGGCTTTGGTCATGCTGTACGCGCTGCCTCTGTGGCTGCTGCTATCCAACAATTGTGTCCAGAAATCCTGTTGATTCTGGTAACAACAGCACCGCGATGGTTGTTAGAGTCTTACATTTCAGGAGATTTTATTCATCGCCCACGCGCTTATGATGTTGGTGTCATTCAAGCGGATAGCTTGAAGATGGACAAAGAGGCAACGTTGGAAAAACTACGGCAGATTCGCGCTAGCAAAAATTCAATTATCGCAGGTGAAGTTAACTTTATCCGTACTAACCGGGTGGGATTAGTTTTAGCAGATATTCCCCCTTTAGCAGCAAACATCGCTAAAGCAGCGGGGATTCCCTGTTGGATGATGAGTAATTTTGGCTGGGACTATATCTATAGAGACTGGGGAGGGGATTTTGTTGAGATTGCGGATTGGATTAGTGAAAGTTACGGAATGTGCGATCGCTTATTTCGCCTCCCCCTACACGAACCCATGAGCGCTTTCCCAAACATTATTGATGTGGGATTAACCGGCGGTATGCCTCGCTACAATATAGATCTACTGCGAGAAAAATTAGGTCTAACAACGTCTCCTGAAAAAACTATCTTACTGACTTTCGGAGGACTAGGTCTTCAGCAAATCCCTTACGAAGGCTTGTCTGAGTTTCCTGATTGGCAGTTCATCACATTTGATAGTAAAGCCCCTGATTTACCCAATTTACTGAAACTTTCAGGTCACGACTACCGACCAGTGGATCTGATGCCGTTGTGCGGACGAGTCGTTTCCAAACCTGGACATAGCACCTTTGCTGAAGCCTTACGTCTCGGTACCCCGATTGTTTCTATCACCCGCGAAGATTTTATCGAATCGTTCATCTTACTAGATGGGATTCGAGATTATGCTTATCATCAAATTCTGACACCAGCAGAATTTTTCCAGGGGAACTGGGAGTTTTTGCGCCATCCTCTACAACCACCCAGGCAATCTCAACAGGTGGCAAAAGATGGAACAGAAGCCATCGCCCAAACCATCGTTGACTACTTCCAGACTCGCTGATCTTTTAGTCAAAATGAGAGCTACCAGAAATTTATTAAACGATTATGCTTTCGTCACTTGGAGTAATTGCTATGATTCTCCTGATGCACAGGGTAACCACGGAGTGTAAACGCCGCTGAGCAACACTTCCAAATCCCAACTGATGAATTGCACCAGCTAGACACGACTGACTCCCACTATTGACGCTTTTGAGCTTCACTCACCGAATCTATGACTCATCACCAACAGCTACTCAAAATTCAGACCACTGGTAAATCTTTGTCCAAAATCACGTCCAAAGTGCAATCTATCGTTGCTGAGTCGGGTGTTGACACCGGGCTTTGTACGCTTTTCTTACGTCATACTTCGGCTAGCTTGCTAATTCAAGAAAATGCAGACCCTGATGTTCTCAAAGATTTATCAAATTTCTTTGCCAAATTAGTGCCAGAGGATGGCAAAAGTTATATCCATAGTACGGAAGGTCCTGATGATATGCCAGCTCATATCCGTACCGCCCTCACGAAGACCTCAGAACAGATTCCTATAGCTCACGGAAGATTGGTCTTAGGAACTTGGCAGGGAATTTATCTATGGGAGCATCGGCAGTATGGACACCAACGTGAGCTTGTTGTTCATATTACTGGCAGCTGAGGGGTTATGCCCCAAGGTTAGAGTATGCCTTGCTCTCTACAACGAAAGGTTAAGTATTCCCAACACTATTTATCCGTACCGCATTTCATCTGTCGGCGCGATCGTTCTGGATGGGTCAAAGTAGACCAGTTTCAAGAACTGTAAAGTAAACAGCGTTACATACAGAGGATTTAAGAAAACATATCGCTTCCACAGACGTGTAGGTTCTTGCATCAGGCGATAAAACCATTCCAGGCCCCACTTCTGTAAAATTACAGGCGCTTGTGACAAGTTACCTGCATGGAAATCAAACGCCGCACCAACAGCCATAGTAGGCATGGATAATTGAGAAGTATATTCATAAACCCATACCTCTTGCCTAGGGCACCCCAAACCGACAAACGTCATGGCTGCACCACTTCTACGGATTTCTTCAACGATTTCCTGCTTTTCTTCAGCTGAGACTTGCCGGAAGCGAGAAGGTTGAGACCCCGCAATAATTAGTTTTGGAAAACGGGCAAGAAGATTTTTAGAGAGAGATTCGAGTACTGCAGGACGACTACCATACAAGTAAATCGGCAGTTCTTCTTGAGCAGCTCGTTTACAAATCTCTAGCATTAAAACAGGTCCGCAGACTCGGTCAGGAAGTCGCGTGTTGTAGAGCAAATTTAATGCCCAGCGTACAGGTTGTCCATCTGGACAAACAAGATCCAAGTGATTGAGACGATAGCGATGGGTTTCGTCAAGTACCCCAGTCATTACTCCATGCACAGCCAAAGCTGAAACAGATAGGGATTTCTGCTGGCGGGCAGCTGTGATAATTTTATTTACGGCTGCCTTGTAATCAACCGCATTTACCCGAACACCAAGAACATTTTGTTTGCCTGCATCGATTCCATTGACCTCCTCCGCAACAGAGTCAATAGATTGTGTGGCTGGGTCGATGCGATCGACCAGACTTAGCGGAACATCAACGGTATTTTGCTTCCCTGCATCGGTCATCATTGTAGTGCCTCTTTTTGCCAGCGTTCTTGATTAAAGTCGTAGATTTCCTGCAATATTTGCGGGACATTGTACTTTAGCTTCCAGTTGGGGTAGTGCTGTGAGAATTTACTGTTGTCGCTTATCCACCAAATATGATCACCAATGCGGTTTTGCTCACAGTAAGTCCATTTAAGTTCGCGTGCTACTATCTGTTGACATATGTTTATAGCTTCTAGCATCGAACAATTGCTGTAGCGCCCACCACCCGTGTTGTAAACTTCTGCTACTCGTGGAGCTTTAAAAAACTCATAGAAGGCTTGAATCAAGTCGGCGCTATGGATATTGTCGCGAACTTGCTTACCTTTATAACCATAAATTGTATAGGGAGTATCGATAACTGCACATTTCATTAAATAAGCTAAAAATCCATGTAATTGGGTACCTGAGTGATTAGGTCCAGTAAGACATCCCCCCCGAAAGCAGGCAGTACGGAGTCCAAAGTAGCGCCCAAATTCCTGAACAAGCACATCTGCTGCTACCTTCGAGGCACCAAACAAACTATGCAGTGTTTGATCAATTGACATATCTTCCCGAATCCCCGAATGATAGGTATGATTTGGGTCAATCTCCCAGCGAGAGTCCAACTCAACGAGGGGTAATCGGTTGGGTGTATCTCCGTATACCTTGTTAGTAGACGTAAAGATAAAGGCAGCCTCTGGCGCATATCGATGAGTTGCCTCCAAAAGATTAAGCGTCCCGTTGGCGTTAACGGTAAAATCCATTATCGGGTCGCGTGCCGCCCAATCGTGTGAAGGCTGAGCAGCCGTGTGGATGACCAAGGCGATGTTGGAACTATAGTGCTTGAAAAGTTTGGTAATGGCTTCATTATCTCGGATATCGACCTCTACATGAGAATAATTAGCCCCAAGAGATTGCTCGAGACGTTGTCGATTCCATGCCGTAGAGGCGTCGTCTCCAAAAAACACGCGGCGCATATCATTGTCAATTCCTACGACTTCAAAGCCTTGTTGGACAAAGAATGCAGTCGCTTCAGAGCCAATTAAACCAGCTGAGCCGGTGATGATCGCAATGCTCACGTTGCACCCCCATAGTTTTGGTAGAACAAGCCGGGCAATTGAGCTAATCTACTCTTCATATATCTTTACTTATCTTTGTTTAAAACAGAAGCAATAACCTCGACAAACGACTGTGCCGCAGATGACGGGGTTTGACAGCGAATAAGTTGTTGCGACTGATTACCCATTGACCCAATGAGTTCTGGACAATCAAGAAAACTGCGCATAGCGATCGCTAATTCTTCAGGTTTATGAGGATCAAAAATGAATCCATTTTTGCCTTCTACCACCATTTCAGCAGCTCCTGCCCATTTGGAACACAAGATCGGTTTGCCAAAAACCATTGCTTCAAGTACCACCATCCCCCAGATGTCTTCAAAAGTCGGAAACACAAAAACATCTGCCTGATGAAAGTAAGCGCCTAGATTTCCATACTCTACCCAGCCTACCCACGTTACCTGAGTTTCTAAATTGCGCTCTTTAACGAACGCTTCGAGTTCCTCACGTTGCGCTCCTATGCCAATGACGAGTAGGGTGTAATCTTGATATCCCTGCGCTTGAAGGAGAGAGCAGGCTTCTAAAAGCGCTTTGAGTCCTTTCCTGGGTGTGATGCGTCCAACATACAGAAAAATCGGACGTTTTAGCTGTGCAACCGCTGTGTCAACTTTTTTAAGATTGGTGTGTAATGTAGTTGCATCTGGTACCAGATAAGTTTGAGTAAAGACTTGTTCTGGCTTTGCGCCAACCCCGTCTATCAGATAATCTTTAGCTGCGTAGCTATTAGCAACAAAAGCATCGGCGTAGTGAGAGATCGCACGTCGCAAGAAAGAGCGAAGTTTTGAATCTCGAAAATCTGAATTAGGGGAACTGCCATCGTAAATGATGATAAATCGCCACTTTCCCCACGGTTTTAAAAGCAGCGCTAGAAGAGTCCATAGAGAGTAGGCTTGGGCAAAGATTACATCAGGTTTAAATTTAAGTAAGTGCTTTATAATGCCAGGGGACAGAATCATGAAGCGACGGCTGTAACCCGTCGTCTTGGTCATCTCTAGGGATTTCATTTCCCCAACCAATTGGATGACATCTGCGCCAGGAACTTCTGGGTCAAATCCCGGCCAAACCGAACCTGTATAAAAAATTGTGTTTCTAAATACCTTGGCAAAGTCTCTCAAAACTGGCTGCCAGTAAGCCCCCAGTTCCACTGAAGGAACTAACCAAGCAATGCGGATATCATTAAAATTGTCCATCGGGTTTACCTTGAATTACAAAAAACTCGCGATTCCTTCAGGGGTGGCTCACGGCTGTAAAGTAGAAAAGTGTTTTATAAGTTAAGTCTACGCGCTAGTCAAGAATATTGATACATTTGATGCATGGATTATCAACAGTTTAACTACCAATTATTGGTAATTTACTGTGCGATAATATCAGCGTTTTTACCCATTAACTTTGTCTTTTCGAGGACTACTCACTAGTGAAATCAACACTAACCTTCGGTACGGGATCAACCAGTAAATTGGCCACAACAGACCCCCATGCCTCTGGGCAAAAACTCTCCACTCCCTAAACGGGTAGAGGATTTCTTGTTGGACGGTTAGCCCCTTAGGTTGACTCATTTTCTTGAGTGGAGCGCCCGCAGTCTCGCTCGAATTAGCCCCACGACCTGGCTGGTAGTTTTGCGAACAGGTTCCCACATACCCCGGAGTTATCCAGGTTGTACATCCTTGCTGCTGAGCACGTAGACCGTAATCCCAGTCACCGATATAGTGAGTGAAACCTGGGTCTAAGTTACCTACGGCTTGCACAACTTCTCTAGGAATAAGGACACAATTGCCATTAATGGTGTCACAGCGCTTAGCTTGTTCACCAGGTTCTAGTAGGTCAAATTTAAGAGGTCTTAAGCGACTCCTGCGCCTTACCCCTCCATAAGTTAGGGTTCCTGTATGGGGATCGCAAGTAGAACCAGCGACAATTGCTCGATGCTTACCGTGTTCAACCAACTGGTGAAAGGTTTCCAGAAGCTTACTTAAGGCATTTGGGTAAAGTATCGTGTCATCATTAAGCCAGAGGTAGTAGTCGTAGTCCTGCTTGATAGCTTCAGCGAAGGCTTGCCGCATTCCTCCATTCCAGAATAGGCTGCCATTTCCCTGAAGAATATTAACTTGGGGATAAGATTGTCTCACAGCATCGGCTGTACCGTCAGTACTTCCATCATCCACAAGGTAAACATCAATCGTAACCTCGGCGGGAAGCTGTTGGTCGAACAACGCTGTTAGACTAGCCAAGGTTTTTTGCTTACGGTTATAGCAAGTTAGCAGTGCTGCTAGGCGGTTGCGGTTCATCAATTCAAAAATTTTGTCTTTCGCTACAACAATTTAAAGTGTTTATCAGATACAGTAAGCTTAAACTGCATATGATAATGAATTTGCTAAATTTGCTGTCCTTAAGGTGACGTCACTGTGACCTAACGCAAGGCTAAGCTTTGACAGCGCCAGCTTGTATGAGTCCTCTTCGGTTAGCAGAGCTATAGATAACTAGGGCGCGTTAGGTTCAATGATCCTGCTACAGTAGCAAATCTTTGAGATCGGCGAAGCCCGGTTCAGCCTTCTGGTGAAGGAGTATAGCAACTATGCAGAGATAGACAATAGCATTAATTAGCGATCGCTAAAATTTTACTAACCTTCATTCGTTAAACAAGCGCCTGCTAGAGGCTATAAACCCCCAGATCATCAAGCCTGGAATTGGGATATGCAATTATGAAAGATTTTGGCATCATCGTTGCCTGTTGTTACCAAGATTACTTATTTGCCAAAGGCTGCTGTACAAGTATTAGACATTTCTTAGGGGATGTTCCGATTTGCCTGATTGTTGACGGAACCTTTTCTGTCGAATCCTTGGAAAAAGCCTATGGTGTTCGTGTTATCAATCGCAATACGGTTAAGAATCAGGTGCTCAGAAATAGAAGCTTTGGTTGGGGAAAAACTAAGATGATTGCTTTTTGGGAAAGCCCTTGGAAGCATTTTCTGGTTTTAGATGCTGATACCAATATTTGGGGAAATATTCTTAAGCATGAAGATTTTGCTAACTTCGATGTAATTATCGATAAACCTCGTTATGAACAGTCTGATGAATTTGTATCTAAATTTTTTTTTGAGGTCAAAGAAATTGAGAGACATTTTCCAGATTTTAACTGGCGGTCTTATCATAACGACTATTTTTGTACGGGAACTTTTTTTGCAACAAGAGATATTTTTAGTTTAGATGAGTACATTGATATTTTGAATTTTACAGAAAAATATCCTGGTGTTTTTAAGTATGGAGAAATGGGATTCTTAAATTTTATGCTCTTCCGTGCAGCTGACGAAGGCAGAATTCGTCTAGGGAAAGCAGCAATGCAACTGATTGTTCCAGATTTTGACCAGGAGGAGCTTAGAAAGCGCTTTCCCATTACGGAAGCTGGACCCGTTGTGCAAAATGAAGAGGCGTTAGTAATTCATTGGTGTGGACCCAAACCGATGTTGGCAACGTCTAAAGCCTACTCAGCACCAATGAGTTTTTGTCGGAAGCAGTTTCTCAAAGATGAGCGTGGATACACCGGGGCTATAGCTAATTTTTGGCTTAGATTAGAAGATTCTTACAGTCTCCTGAATGTTTACAAAAATAAGATTATTCGTCGATTGTCCCAATACCGTAAAAAACTGTTTTCCCGCCATTAATACTTAGCGATAGTAAAGAATCATCTTTTTGGTGGATGCTCACCAAGCAATGACAAACTAGCGCAGGCTGGCAGAAATAAATGACCAGCTTATAAGCGCTTGAACATCTTATGCTCAAAGAAATTTTTACTTTTCAGGCGTGTTAGCTCTCGCGGGACGGAGTCCGGCTGGGAGGTCTTCCCGATGGTTTTTTAGTCATCGGGAAGACCTCCCAGCTTAAGTTACGCCTTGACTTTTGACTTTTAAGGAAGCGGCACTAGCTGCTAAATGATTGAACTGGATACTCATCAGAGAAAATTCAGTACCCTAAAGATTAATGAATTTGCTAACCTAAGTTTTTAAAGCTAGATAATAACTATTTCAATTGTGAGTTCTATGCGGCTGCCGGAAACTACTGCCTACGTCCGGATTACACAGCACTCTTGGCAACAGGGCAAGATTGAAGGGGAAGTCCACGCAGCAGAATATGAGTGGCGGTTTCAATGGTGTTTTCGGCGAGGTCAGTTGTCAGTCAGCCCTTCTCTAGGGCGCGCCTTGATTCAAGAGCCGCTTGGTCGATTTTTAGAACGATTCGATTATCAACTGGAACCGGGAGGAGACTATGCATTTACGATTCGGGCGGAACTTTGAGTAAAGACAAGTAGGACAAGGAGGACAAAGAAGGCATTTTTACCGAAATCTCGGCACCAGTAGCTCCCTAGTCTTCCCGCTCCTTACTGCCTACTCCCTACTCCCTTCAAGTAGCGCTCAATCAACAGGATGGCGACGATATCATCTATCGGTCGAGGGGGTTGCCGCAGTCCTTGAGGGATGAGGCGTTGGAAACCGTTGGGAGGATACATTTGCCAGAAGCGATCGCGTGCTTCTAAAGAGCTGTAACGCTCATCTACCAGAACAATAGGTACTGAAATGAGTAAGTCGCGACTTATTTTCTGTTTCCAAGTTTTGGCAGTGGTTTGATCACCCATCACAATTGTGTCAATGACAAATTGTTGACACAAGCTCTGTATAGTAGCGATCGCTTCTTGTGACGCCACAACCTGATGGTACAGTAGTTGCCCCTCCCTCTCCATTACCGCTAAACCACATTTATCGCGCCCGGGATCAAAGCCTAAAATCATCTAATCTCAAGTCCATTTAATCACTTTGTTTATCGCTCTAGGTTCTTTGCTAAGCGCTAATGGCTAATCGTAAAAAGACGATTAGCCATTAGCTCATGTGCTAAAAATAACCTGTCCATTTTTAGTCGCTACTAGCTGCATTTTTAGGGGACCAGCTGTGTAGGTTGTCTCCTGCGCTACAGCTTTCACATCTAGCGGTTCCTTAGATTTAGCCAGTTGCTCAATGAAGCGAACTACTGTAGCCGCGCTACCATCTCCAACTTGGATAACACCTAGAACACCAGCCCGACGAGCGCGGAACCGGGAGGCTGCCACTACCTGCTCTAGCCGTTGTTGGATTTGCTCGTTGGTCATTGTAGAAGAATCGGTAGAGACGGCGGCAAGGACATCACCAGCCTCGAAGACGATTTGATTGAGAGCTGCATCTGCAAAGACCTGTATCTCCTTTTCCCCAACAACGTAGTTGCCGACTGAGATGATTCGTACCACGTAGTCTTTACCGTCCTGAATCTGGTTGATTAATTGATCAACCTGAGTTTGGGGAATTTTCACCAACGGTTCGCCTGAATTACGGTTGCTAGACCGAGTGGCTTCGCTCGCGGCACGATTCGCCTCGCGCAACAGTTGATCAACGGCTTGGTTGGCTACAGAAGGATCAACAATGCGCACAACCCCAAATGATAGAACTTGACCACGAACAAGAGCTAGATTACCAGAACGTAGCACTTGGTAGTTTTGGTAGTACTGTTCTAGGTCTTCTACTCTCCGTTCTAGAAAAGACAATTGTTTTTCTCGCTCATCAAGTTGTTGATCTCGTTCGGCAACTTGGATCTTCTTGTATACGAGTTGTTCTTCGAGATCTTGGAGGCGCTTTTCGCGCTCAGCGATCGCTTCTCTAAGTTGTTGTTCGCGTTCTTTGAATCGGGCTTCACGCTGAACGAGTACCTCTTTGAATTGTTGTTCGACTTCTCTAAAGCGGGCTTCACGCTGGGCGATTGCCTCTCTGAATTGTTGTTCAAGTTCTTTAAGGCGGGCTTCGCGTTGAGCGATCTCCTCGTCTTTTTTGGCAAGTTCCTGATTTCGCTCGTTGATCGTTTGACCTCGCTTGACTAATTCCTGATCCCGTTGAGCAACTGATTCTTTGAGTTGGTTGACTTGGGACTTGAGTTGAGTAATTTGTTGATTGAGTTGATTGCGCTGCTCAATGAGTTCCTGACGTTCAGCTAGGAGTGATTTAACTTCTGAGCGTAGAACAGTAGCCTGCTGAGATATATTTTTCAGTTGCGTTCGGGCTTGCTGGAAATTCTTATTGGTGACATTCAGACGCTGCTGAACCTCGGCTTGCTCAGTTCTAGTTTTAGTTAGTTCGTTCTCTATGTGACCTTTCTGTGCATTAAGTACCCTAACTTCATCACGAGCAATTCTCAGCTTTTTTTGAATACTGTCGAGTTCAAAGATTCCCTTGCGTAGTGACGCACTTGACGCAAATAGAATTCCTAAGGTCGAGGCAGAAATTAGGCTACCGGTAATGATGGTTACCACAATAGCGGTATTGCGGGGACGTAGATTGAATAAACTTAAGCGTGCCTTGCCTACTTTCGTGCCAATGCGATCGCCTAATGTTGCGAGCAACCCCCCCAACACCAAAACTGCCACAATCAGGATATAACCGCTGGTCATCGCCTACGCTCAGTCTGTCCAGATACAGCCTATCTCATGCCTGTGTGGCCTTATGTTCTTTTTTTAAACAAAAACCGATAAAGATGTAGAGTTATAAGCTATTGCTTATAGGTTACGGGCGATAAAATCTGCTTCATAAAACTGAGCCAACGCCGGATATGTCCGGACATTGAGGTTTACTTTCTGCGTCACCCGGGGCATGGGAGCGGTTAACCATCAGCAGACTTCCAGGGGCAAGCCCCCCTTCGGGTTGCTGGTACCAGGGCACAGCTTCCTGGCAGCAGCAACCCAGTTACACAAATTAATTGCTGCATTCAAATCCCTTTGTTCTATCCCTAGCTGACCTAGTTAACCTAGGTAAACTGTTGGCTTAAAGCAACTGGGTTGTGAACAGTAATTTTTTTCTTGTGGATAGAAATCATTTTTTCCAAGCGCAGGTCTCCTAATAAACGGGTAACTGTGACACGGGTTGAGCCAATTGCCTCAGCGATCGCTTGATGAGAAAGCTTCAGGTCAATCGTGATCCCGTCGGCAGTGGGCACCCCAAAGTCACGGCAGAGAATCAACAGAAAACTCACTAGTCGAGAACCCATGTCGCGGTGAGCCAATGTCTCGATCATCATCTCCGTTTGCAAGATGCGAGAAGAGAGTCCTCGTAGCATCAACATTGATAATTCTGAATTGTCCTTGAGCGATTGCTCTACCTGTTCAATTGGGGCTGAGAGCAGTTCTACTGGCGTAAAGGCAACCGCGTGGTAAAATCGGTCTGAGCGATGACCAGTAATTAATGACAGGACACCAAAAACACTGTTTTCCCGCAACAATGCCACAGTGATTTCTTCGCCTGCCTCATACACCCTAGAAAGCTTTACAGCACCTTTCATCAAAAAGTAGACCCGTTCCGCTGGGTCTCCTGGGAAGAAAATCGTCTTACCCCGCTCAAAGGTTTCGATGACTGGTGGAAATGCTCCACCGCCCATCTGACGGAACACAGTTGCTAGCGGTCTTTCTTGCGTCACGACCATATCTATATATTTTCTCTTGCCAATGGCTTGCCGATTTTATGTCAATTCAATGCCGGTGAAGTTTTAGACTCACGAACCGGCTCCTAAAAGCTGCTGACTGTATCCAAGAATACTTAATCTGAGTCCTAGATAGTTTTTTGTACAAATTGATACATAATTAATTGAGGTGTCAGTGCGAGCCCAACTTATCAAGTCGAACGCCACCCTTTTGGGTCATCATACACTTTGTAATTGCACTTGGCGATTACTCTATTAATTAAGCATCTAACTGCCATTCACATAAAATACTATGCTTGACTTGACTGGAAAGAACGCTCTTGTAACGGGTATCGCCAACAACCGCTCGATCGCTTGGGGCATTGCCCAGCAGTTGCACAAAGCCGGTGCTAATTTGGGTGTGACTTATCTGCCTGATGACAAGGGACGCTTCGAAAAAAAAGTCAAGGAACTGGTAGAACCGCTTCAACCCAGTCTTTTTTTGCCCTGTAACGTTCAGGACGACGCCCAAGTTGAGACAGTTTTCGGTACGATCGCCAAAGAATGGGGCAAGCTTGACATCCTGATTCATTGCCTTGCCTTTGCCAACAAGGAGGATTTAACGGGAGACTTTAGTAAGACCTCAAGGGCTGGCTTTACCCAAGCCTTGGAAATCAGTACTTACTCACTGGTACAACTGGCAGGTGCGGCTAAACCGCTGATGACTGAAGGTGGCAGTATTGTCACCCTCACTTACCTGGGGGGTGTTAAGGTGATTCCTAACTACAACCTCATGGGAATTGCTAAGGCAGGACTTGAAATGAGTGTCCGTTACCTCGCCACCGAGCTGGGTCCGCACAATATTCGGGTGAATGCTATCTCAGCCGGTCCCATCCGCACCTTAGCATCCTCAGCCGTTGGGGGCATCCTCGATATGATTCACCATGTGGAGAAAGCGGCACCGTTGCGGCGTAGTGTTACTCAGCTGGAAGTAGGCAACACAGCAGCATTTTTGTGTAGCGATTTAGCTAGCGGGATCACGGGTCAGATTTTATATGTAGATGCTGGTTACGAAATAATGGGGATGTCAGAGAGTTTTCCTAATTCCTAGTAAGTAGCTTTTATGCAGATAAGCGATCGCACGATTCTAAACTCCCAAAACCACATTACTCAGTTTCCCGCTAGGACGGCGACTGTCAGCCGCAAGACTGGCGAAACGGATGTGCAAGTGTCCCTGAATTTAGATGGTACAGGCGCTTGCACAGCCGCCACTGGCGTCCCGTTTTTAGACCATATGCTGCATCAGATTGCCTCTCATGGGTTGATTGATTTAGATGTGCGGGCAACTGGAGATATAGAAATTGATGACCACCACACCAATGAGGACGTTGGGATTACGTTGGGAATGGCTTTGAAAGAAGCATTAGGCGATCGCAAAGGGATTGTCCGTTTCGGTCATTTCCTAGCCCCCCTAGATGAGGCGTTGGTTCAGGTTACCCTCGACTTTTCCGGGCGTCCTCACTTAAGCTACGGTTTGGAGATTCCTACTCAGCGTGTGGGAACCTATGATACTCAGTTGGTGCGGGAGTTCTTCGTTGCGGTGGTGAATCATAGCCAGATGACGCTGCACATCCGCCAACTTGACGGGATTAACTCCCACCACATTATTGAAGCGACATTTAAGGCGTTTGCACGGGCAGTCCGGATGGCAGTGGAAATTGATCCTCGTCGTGCTGGGATGATTCCCAGTTCTAAGGGGGTTTTGTAGGGTTGAGAAGCGTGGAAGAAGCTGGCGATTTGAAATCAATCGCGCAGCTATACAAACTCGCGTCTGCCTGCGCGGACTGAAAAGGGGGCTGTCGCCAATTTTGGGAAGTGTTAGGATTCAGGCTAGGAATTTCCCCCTTTCCAAGACTGATAAAAAAATATGGACGCCGTATCCATCTTGACCTTGATTGGGCTTGTCATTGGCATCATTGCTGGTGTAGTGCAAGTCCTGGATTTTCTGGAAAAGCAACGGGAAAAAAAGCGATCGCTTCCAAATAAGACACCATCGCCCCAGATTGCACAAGTTCCAGGGGCACCACCAGAAGTAGGCAGGACTCCTAAATCCATTGCACCATCGCATCAAGATTGGGGGGAAGCGGTTGATACCTCAGCCTTTTACGGACGTACAGAAGAACTCGCCAAGTTAGCGCAATGGATTGTGCCCGATCGCTGCCGATTGGTAGCGCTACTGGGAATGGGGGGAATTGGCAAAACCTCTGTGTCGATTAAACTAGCTCAGCAGATTCAGGATGAGTTTGAGTTTGTTATCTGGCGAAGTCTGCGTAATGCTCCACCTGTTGAGGATATCCTGAAAGACCTGATTAAAGTTCTCTCCAATCAGCAGGAAACTCAATTACCAGAAACGTTAAACGAGTTAGTGGCGCGGTTGATGGATTACTTACGCCAGTCTCAATGTTTACTGGTTTTAGATAATGCTGAATCGATTCTCCAAGGAGGCAATCGTGCTGGAGATTATCGACAGGGCTACGAGGGATATGGTGAGCTGTTCAGACGCATTGGTGGAACCGCTCATCAAAGTTGTTTGGTATTAACCAGTCGGGAGAATCCTAAAGACATTGCTTCTGTCGCAGGAGATACTCTTCCTGTTCGATACATGCAATTAATTGGTTTGAAATTAACAGAAGGAGAAGAACTATTTCATGCTCTTAGAGTCTCTGGTTCAGAAGCACAGGAGCAGGAGCTAATTGATTTTTACAAAGGCAGTCCCCTAGCTCTAAAAATTGTTGCGACTACAATACAGGAGTTATTTGATGGGGATATTGCTAAATTTTTGCAGAGCAAGGCTGTTGTTTTCAGTGACATTCACGATTTGCTAGACCAGCAGTTTAATCGGCTGTCAGATTTGGAACGAGAAGTAATGTACTGGCTGGCAATTAATCGTGAGGCAGTTTCCTTATCCGAGTTGCGAGAAGATATTGTCCCGCTGTCATCACCGCCAAAGTTGATTGAAGCGGTACAGTCTTTAGTGAGGCGATCGCTCATTGAAAAAAGTGCCGCCCTCTTCACTCTCCAACCTGTGGTCATGGAGTATCTAACTGACCGCTTGATTGAGCAAGTCTGTGCAGAGATTCAAAGGGGGAAAATTCACCTTTTTAATAGTCATGCTCTGATTAAGGCAACGACGAAAGATTACATAAGGGAAACTCAAGTTCGCCTCATTCTTAAACCCATTGCAGAAAGGTTGCTCACTACCTTAGGGGCTAAGGTTTCCGTGCCTTTAGCTCAAATTATCACAACACTACGGGAGCAAGCTCCACATCAACCTGGGTATGCGGCTGGAAATATTCTCAATCTACTTTCCCAACTCCAAACAGATTTGAGCGGCTTAGATTTTTCTAATTTGAGAATTTGGCAAGCCTACCTACAGGGCATGACTTTAAAACACGTTAATTTCGCTGGCTCTGACTTATCCAAATCTGTTTTTACTCAAGCCTTCGACAAAATTACAGCAGTGGAATTTAGCCCCGATGGAAAACTTTTAGCCACAAGTGATGTAGTTGGTCAGATTCGCATTTGGCAAGTTGTGGATGGTCAGCAAATTCTGACCTTTCAGGGACATACCAATTGGATATCATCGATCGCTTTCAGTCCCGATGGTCAACTGCTTGCCGTTAGTGGCAGTAGCGACCCAACCGTGAAGCTGTGGGAGATTAGCACTGGGCAGTGTCTCCGAACTTTGCAGGGGCATAGCAATTGGGTAACGTGGGTTGCGTTCAGTCCCGGTGGTCAACTGCTTGCAAGTAGCAGTGATGACCAAACAGTGAGGCTGTGGGAGGTGAGTACTGGGAATTGTCTACAAATTTTGCAGGGTCATACTGATAAAGTGCGATCACTTGCCTTCAGTCCCGATGGTCAAATTTTGGTTAGTGGCAGTGATGATTCAATAGTCAGGCTGTGGGAGGTGAACACTGGGAATTGTCTACAAATTTTGCAGGGTCATACTGAAAAGGTGCGATCGCTTGCCTTCAGTCCTGACGGTCAAACCTTGGCTAGTAGCAGTAATGACTCAACAGTAAAGCTGTGGGAGGTGAGTACTGGAAATTGTCTGAAATCTCTACAGGAAAATAATGACATCAGTAGAATTGCTTTCAGTCCCAATGGTCAAATTCTAGCTAGTGGTAGTGATGACTCAACAGCGAGGTTCTGGGAGGTCAGCACTGGGCAATGTCTCCGAATTTTACAGGGTCATACTAATAAGGTGCGATCAATCGCTTTCAGTCCCGATGGTCAAACCTTAGCGAGTAGCAGTGATGACTCAACGGTGAGGCTATGGGAGGTCAGCACTGGGCAATGTCTCCGAATTTTACAGGGTTATACCAATAGGGTACGGTCGGTTGCCTTAAGCGCGGATGACCGACTGATCGCTAGTGGCAGTGGTGACCAACAGGTGCGGTTGTGGGAGGTTAGTACTGGGCAATGCTTGAAAACTTTACAGGGTCATAGCAGCGGGGTACAGTCCGTTGCCTTCAGTCCCGACGATCAAACCCTAGCTAGCAGTGGTGGCCAAACAGTGCGTTTGTGGGAGGTTACTACGGGTCATTGCCTCCATGTTTTGCCCGGTCATCACAGTTGGGTACAGTGCGTTGCCTTCAGTCCCGACTATCAAACGTTAGCTAGTGGCAGTGGTGATCGAACAGTGCGGCTGTGGGAGGTTACTACAGGTCATTGCCTCCGTATTTTGCAAGGTCATCACAGCGAGGTTCGCTGCATTGCCTTCAGCCCCGATGGTCAACTGCTGGCTAGTGGTAGTCGTGACGGAACGGTACGGCTGTGAGAGGTTAATAGTGGGCAATGCCTGCAAACTCTACAGGGTCATAGCGGTTGGGTAGAGTCCATCACCTTCAGCCTCGATGGTCAACTGCTTGCTAGTAGCAGTCTCGACCAAACGGTAAGGTTGTGGAAGGTTGGCACTGGGCAATGCCTGCAAACTCTGCAAGGACAAAGCAGTTGGGGAGAGTCCG
>DATNPH010000053.1:0-53247 GCA_036703315.1 Coleofasciculaceae cyanobacterium | reverse complement strand
CTAAAAAATATCTGCTGGATCTGCCGCCTGTAGTTTACGGATTGCGATCGCCCCAGAAATACAACACATAACAATTGTCATGATTAACACCATTACTGCCCTAGAAAGAGTCATTATCATGGGAAGACTTGTCGCCCCTTTTGTTAAGCTGTATAGCCCCATAGCGATAAAACATCCTGGTAAATAGCCTAAGATTGATAGGATGAGCGCTTCTTGAAAAACCACCATTAATAAATAGCTATTTTTATAGCCCATCGCTTTAAGGGTGGCGTATTCTGGCAAGTGATCGGCAACATCAGTGTATAGAATTTGATAAACAATCACCGTACCAACAATAAATCCCATTCCCGTGCCAAGAGCAAAAATAAAGCCAATAGCTGTGGCTGTTTGCCAATAGTTTTTTTCAAAAGCTACAAATTCTTCTTTCGATAAAATTCTTACATCATTGGGTAAGTTTTGCCTCAGATTATTTAAAACTTCTGTAAGCTTAGCTTCTGGTTTTAATTTAATAATTCCGATATCAATCAAACCCTTTTGTCGGGTTGGATACAGGCGCAAAAAGTTTAAATCACTAGTAGCAATGTTTCCATCAGCGCCGAAAGAAGCTCCAAGGGAAAATAGACCCCCAACTCTAACACGGCGCGATTTGACTTCAGTGGTAATGTCTTTTCCCTCTTTAAATTGTTGCGCGATCGGACCGAACTCAGGTCGAGAAGCATCATCAAACAAAACCACATCTGGCATTTTAATTTTATCTAGATTGTTTGTCACTCCAGGTAAATTCAAGACGCTATCAGAAGGATTAAACCCTAAAACCAGAATGCTACGAGTACCACGGGTTTCAGGATTTCTCCATAGACCAAAGTCTAGATACACCGAACTAATTGATTTGACTCCCTCAAAACCCAGTGTTTGATATAAACGTCGAGCCGGAAAGCTTTTCATCGCGATTGTTGCCGTAGATTGAGGGCTGATCAGAAAAATATCGCCCTGTAAATTTTTATGCAGAGTCACTGCACTATCAAAGAGTGCGTCCCGAAAGCCTAGTTGCATGAACATCAAGATATCTGCAAAACTAATCCCGGCAATCGCCACAAGTAATCGCATTCTTTCACGGCTAAGTTGTAACCATGCTAGAGGTATTCTCATAATTAATTATTGGTCATTGATTGAAAGTTAAAAGATTGAATGTTGAAGGTTTGGAAGATACCCTGCAACCTGCAACTATTCAAGAACTAATGGCTACTAACGACTAACGACTAACTACAATAAAATTTCTACAAAAACTTTTGAGTAAGTTAAACCAGCAACGCGCTTGCTGTCTTCGGGATTTAAACGAATTTTTACTTCTACAACTCTGGCATCAACCGCAGCAGCCGGGTCAGTGCTCAGAACATCTTTTTTACCAATTTGCAATCCAACTTGGCTGACACTGCCTCGGAGTTCACCTTCAAATGCCTTACCTTCGCTGGTAAGAGTCACTCGCTGACCTAATCGTACTTTTCTGATATCGCTTTCATAAACTTCTGCAACCACAACCATCTGGTCAGTTTGCCCCAGTTCAACAATTCCCTGCTTTTCATCAACATTTTCTCCGGCGCGGGTGTGGACTTTCAAAACTCGACCGGAGCCTGGAGCACGCACGTAAGCCAATTCCAAGTCAGCTTGAGCTTGTCCGACAGCAGCGATCGCACTTTCAACCTCAGCTTCAGCTTGTTGAATATCAACTGGACGCACTTCCTTAATCTGCTCTAGATTGGCATTAGCTTCTTTGATTTGCTGATTCAGAACAGCTATCGTCTTGTTGCGCGTTACTTCAGCTTCTTTGATTTGTTTGCTCAGGATAGCTATAGCCTGATTGCGGTTAGCCTGGGCTTCTTTGAGTTTTTCGTTGAGGGTGGCTACAGTTTGGTTACGGGTAGCTTGGGCTTCAGTGAGCTTCTCTATAGCGGTTTCCAGCTTCAATCTACGGCTGTCCAATTCTGATGCGGAAATCGCTCCATCCTGTGCTAGCTGCTTATAGCGCTCAAAATCAGTTTGGACACTCCGCAATTCTGCTTCTAGTCTTCTAACTACAGCATCTTGTGCGTCTTGTGCCGTGCGTAACTCTGCCTCTAGTCTTTTAACTATGGCATCTTGTGCTTGCTTAGACTCAAACAACTGAGTCTGTAAACGCTCAATGGTTGTCTGTTGAGTATCCTTCTCTCCCTGCGACTCTGCCTCTAAGCGTTTAACTGTTGCTGTCTGAGCGCCAATTACTCCTGTTTTTGCACCAGCTCTAACTTTTGCAAGATTGGCTTGGGCGACTTTGACTTGTTTGTTGGTACGCTCTAGGGCGGCTTGCAAGCGATCGCGGTTATCCATCACAGCAATAACTTGGTTAGCACGAACGAGATCGCCTTGAGTGACCAGTAGCTGAGCAACCCGTGCTCCTTGGAGTGCGTTTGGAGCAGATAGTCGAATCACATCACTATCAGGTTCCAAGCGTCCTAAGGCAGTAACGCTTCGCAGTGCTGGTTTTTCGGGGGCAGAGGGCTGCTGCTGGGCTGAGCGCTGACTACTGACGAGGTTAAGACTATAGAGCGTGACAGCTCCAGTAGCAAGGGCACCGCCCACAGCAACGGCGATCGTCCAACGTGTTAATGGTTTTGAGAATAGCGAATCGTTTGTCCCTGAATGCTGTGTCATGACATCTAAGATAATTTATGGATATCCTTATTTAGGTGTAACTTTTAATGGGATAAAAAGCTTTCACTAAAGCTTTACAAAGTAAGGGTTTTACTTGTGCAAATCTTCAAAAAAATAAGACTAATGAAGATAACTAAAAAACTCGAAGAGTAACGAAAGTCACTAGATTTTTAGTTCAGGCTAGCAGAAGTAAACCGTAAGTTGTGAACTCCCAGTGCAGAGAAGAAAAATGCTTCTTGTCTTCTTTGAAGACCTAGAAAAGTCCCAGCCTACTCTTAAGATGAGGCAGATGGCGGAGATGGGGAAGATGAGGGAGATAACTTCTGTGTCTTCCCCACCTTCCCTATCTTCAGTCCGAGGACGGCAAAATCTAAAATTGGCATCTAAGGGTTCGGTAAATCAAACAAGACTGATGTCATGTAATGTTCTGCCCAGTCAGAACCAAAGGCTTTTTCCAGCACTCGGCGCGTCTTGTCGTTTTGTTGTTGCTTAGTACAGTAGTAGTGTTGACCGGCAAGAATTTCTGCTTGTTGTTCTGTAGACACAGGTAAGGCATTAGCAGCTTGGGTACAGTGAATCTGTAGAAGCTGCTCGACCCATGAAAGGAACTGGGTTTCTTCCTCTGGGCTACCTGGTCGAATAAATATGCAAAATTCTGAAAAGATATCTGCCCAAGCTGGAAGGTCACGCGGTTGTGAAAACTGAGGCATTGGTAGTGCCTGTAAGGCATGGCGATAAGTGTCGGGTAAGATGCGTTCAGCGTTGACTGGAGAAAGGTCTGCGATCGCGGCACTAATTTGTCCCCGTCCTCCCACCAAATCACAGCCAAACATAGGCAGAGCGTACTCTGGGCGAGGAAACATCACACAGTGCAGAATATCGAGCATACTGCCAACTTTTGCTAGTTCCAGGTGCATTTTCCGAAACTGGGGCGTCTGATAGCAGCGATTTTCGATCGTCAGTTTTTCTCCCTCCAAACGTCCTTCCACATAGCCCAACTCAGCTGGCAGTTCGTAGGGCGAGAGGTCGAGGTATCGCTGCCAACTGGACTCGATGCAGTCAGCTAGCTGGTGAATCAAAGGATGCTGTTGTTCACGGAGGGAAGATTTTGAGGTTTCTAACATTTGTTTCCTAAAACTTAAAGATTTCAAGAATCAGGCAGTGGCTGGATCCAGAATAGATGAATTAATGGGTAATGGGTAATGGGTAATAGGATAATTAAACCCTCACAGCGCCAAGATATTATCAATTACCTCTTGACCACCCAAGCTAAAAATGTTTAACTTGAGCGCCTATCAGCTTATAATGTGCTACTGGCTGCCTTAAACTCCTGCTCCAGCCCTGTGCGGAATCCTAACTGTAAATGTAGTTCCAACCCCAGCTTGAGTTTCCACAGTAATTGCTCCCTGATGGAGGTCTAGACACTTTTTAACAACAGCTAGTCCCAGACCAGTGCCAACAATGTTCTCAACATTTTGCCCACGATAGAAGGGTTCATAAATCTCTTGCTTATCTTCTGGTAGAATACCTATACCTTCATCTTTAACTTGAAAAACTGTCGTCTCGGGCTCAAAACCTAAAATCAAGTAAATGTTACCGCCTTGAGGCGAGTATTTAATCGAGTTTAATAGCAAATTGCTGAGAATGGAGTACAGTAATTTTTCATCCAGATTGACACGGGTACAGTGACCATTGCTGATAAATTTAATGGAGTGCTGCACTGTACCACAAAACTGAATATCTTCCACTAAATTGAGACAAAAAGCCTCCACGTCTACGGAGCATGGCTTATATTCTAGCTTCCCAGCTTCGGCTCTAGTCAGAGTCAAAATATCGGTTAAAAGCTGGTTCATTAATTTAGCTGAAGATTGAATTCGATATAGGTTTTTTAGCTGGCTTTTATCAACCAAATCCTGAAGGATTTCTCCTAACAATTGAGAGGAAGCTAAAATCACACTCAAAGGGGTACGAAACTCATGAGAAATCATTGAAAAAAGACGGAGCTTGAGTTCACCCCATTCTTTTTCTTGAGTCAGAGTGCGTTGGAGAGTTTCGACTTTCTGACGTTGCACCCATTGATGGTAGAGTAGGAAATATACACCAAAAATTACTACAAAACTCAAAAGACTGCCGATTAATTCTATGAGTATTCTGTAGTGGATACTGGAGCTAGACTGCTGAATCGAAATCTGTAGTAGCCGTTCTTTTTCAGCTTTTATATCTGCCAGAACACGCTGAATTTCAGCTCTGATCTCAATACTTTGTTGGGTAATCATAGATTGAGCCTGAATCGCTGATTTATCTGTCTTATAGAGACTTATAGACTGCCTGAACAAACTCAATCTTTGAGTTACCAGAGAATTCAGCCTTACCACTTGCTGTTGCTCAATGAGATTATCACTCATCTGCTGTTGGAGCGTCCTAATCTGAGACTGCATATCAGCCACTGCAATTTGATGGCGCTCTAATTCTTGCTTACTGCCCGAAATGATGTATCCTCGCCGACCTGATTCTGCAACGGTCATAGAGGCATAGAAATTCGTTAGAGTATTGATGCCTTTATAAATGTGTTGTACCCTATCAGCACTTTCAATTAACTCTGTTGTATTTCTATAGGAAGCAAAGCTGACGAGTCCCATGAGCAGCAGGGTTAGACCAAACCCTCCAGCAATCCATTTCCCTTCAATAGACCACTTCATGTAAAAGTCAAAAGTTAAAAGTCAGAAGATTCACATCTTGCACCAGTGTCATTAACCATAGGGCAGTGCCTACCAACGCTATTATTAGCTTCTGAAAGTATCCTCGCCACTGCCCACCCTACATGAATAATGCTTATTAAGACTGATGCCAGATCTGAGAAGAAAGATTTTTTGCTTTAATTTCTCTAGTGTTAAAAGCTCCTTTGTTGAAAATTCAAAAATATTCATTGAGCTGGAGGGAGAAAGAGTTATCTACTCGTTGCATATTCTAGGGCACCGCAAGAGAAGAGCAACCGAATACAGAGGCAGGCAACAGAAATGATACAGTTAAATTGCCTCCACCCTATATTCCTATACCTGAACAGGAGCATCCTAATCGGCTAGTTTTGTGCTTGAATTATGCGTATTTTGGTGGTTGAAGACGATATCCAGTTGGCGGAGGTACTGACAGAAGCTCTGACCAGACGCCAGTATGTAGTGGATAGTGCCAAAGATGGGGAAGCCGCTTGGAACTGGGTTGAGTCGATGAAGTATGACTTGGTGGTACTAGATGTAACGTTGCCCAAGCTGGACGGCATCCGATTCTGTCAGCGATTGCGCCGTAGCGAAGTAACCAGTCTAGCTCATCGCAACTCCACTTCTCCTGTGCTGATGCTAACAGCTCGTGATACCGTTGCTGACAAGATTACTGGGCTGGATGCCGGAGCGGATGATTATGTGGCGAAGCCATTTGACCTGGAAGAGTTGATGGCTCGAATTCGTGCTCTGCTGCGGCGAGGAAGTTCTGCAACTACAGCAAGTCTATGCTGGGGTAGTCTCCGACTCAATCCAAGTACCCACGAGGCTACCTACGAGAATAAGCCTGTGTTTTTGACCCCTAAAGAGTATGCTCTTTTGGAGCTACTGGTTTCTAGTGGCAGGCGAGTGTTGAGTCGAGCAGGCATCATTGAACAGGTTTGGTCACTGGACAGTTCACCGGCTGAGGAAACTGTTACCTCTCACATAAGAGGTTTACGGCATAAGCTCAAAGCCTTGGGTGCTCCTGAAGATTTCATTGAAACAGTTCATGGACTCGGCTATCGCCTAAAGTAGCGAATTTAGTGGCTCTCACAAAAAGGCGGTTGTTAGTGGTCACTCAGAAAAATATTCGATCGCTGGCGTGGTAATCCTACATAGACAAAGGGTTGAATTGTAAGCGTTTGGAGGCAACGAACGCTCTTTTTCTGAGTTTCTCCGGTTAGCTTGTTCCTCTTCTGCACAATTTCTGCATACTTTCTGCACGGCTATTGCATCTGCAAATACTATCTTCTTGAAGTGGTAATTTCAGATACGTTTCTGATTCAGGGGGCGGGAAGAGAACGCTATAAGTTCGATAAATCAGGGATGGAGGCAGGTCTTGCATGAACACGACAGAACCGTATCATGGCTGGTTCATTGAACTAATACCACAGCCAACAGGCTACTCGTTTCGGTGCTGGCTTCCAGAGCAGAGGATTGCACTCAGCGATCGCAAGACATATCCAACGCTCGATCAAGCTCTAAGGGTAGCAAAAGTAAGGGCAGATTTAGAAGCAGTCAGTTGGGCACTGCTCCGTTTCTTAAATGAAGTCTACGGGCATTATTATCTAACCCCTGATGAACATGTATCTCTTTCTCGATCAATTTTGGAATTTGTTAGTTCAGTTGGTAAAAAATGTCGGTAACCTCCCACTTCAGCGGAGTTTATACCTTACTGACCATTGAGCCAGCGCCTGTAGTCGCCTTTGATGATCATGCAGAAATTAATATCAACTACCGAAATCCTTGCTCCTATGACTTCACAGCTGAGTTGCCAACTTATTTGTTACTACAAAAATACTACTAGTCAGATTCAAACAGTTCGGATTTCAAACATCCCCAACTGGTACTTCGAGCGAGTTGTTTTTCCAGGAGAACGACTACTATTTGAGGCTTCACCAGAAGCTGAATTAGAAATCCATACAGGTACGCTAGTTGGTAAAACTTTGGCAGATAAAATTCTCTGCTGTGATCTACAAGTACAGAATTGATTTTACGTAGATTTATCGCTCTGAGGACTCCCCTGCCGTCTATAGTAGGTTAAAGAGAGTTCACAGGAAATTAGTATGTTTGGTCTAGGATTGCCTGAAGTGGCGATTATCGCGATCGCGGCTCTTGTGATTTTCGGTCCCAAGAAGATTCCGGAAATGGGCACTGCCTTAGGGAAAACCCTCAGAGGCTTTAAAGATGAGATGAATAAGCCAACATCTGAGCAAGATGACTCCGAACCAAAGGATAGCCCTTAGCGATCGCACAAGTCCTCGGATTTGTGCGTAGGCTACCATTTGCTACTTTCTCGCACCCGTGCTCGTCTTTTATCGGGTGAGGAGTCTAGAAGTAATACCATTTCGGTTTATGAATGTCATATACAGGTGAATGCTAATTGTCTGTTGGAGCCATGAGCCATGAGCCATTAGCAAAACTCCTACTTGAAATTGCCTTTACCCGATCGCCGCTAAACTGAGGCGATGCTCAGACTTTGGCGCTTGGTGAGTTTGAGAGCTTGACACCCCTAACCGTACCGGAATTTTGATCCAAAACTGACTGCCTCGTCCCGGTTCTGACTCGCAGCCTAAGGCTCCCCCATGTTCTTCCACAACAATCTGATAGCTGATCGATAATCCCAAACCGATTCCCTTCCCCACTGGTTTTGTGGTGAAAAATGGATCGAATAGTTTTGCCTTGACAGCTTCCGTTATCCCTGAACCGTTATCAGCGATTTGAATTAAAATGCTATCTGTTAGCGGTTGTCCACTATAGAAAGCCTGCTCTTGTTGGTCTGGACAAGGCAGATGGGATGTGCAAATCCGAATACAAGGTGTTTGTTTCGTGTCCCTCTGGTCTGAGGCAGATTGGTCTACTGTTATATCTTCTAAAGCATCAATCGCGTTGCTTAAAATATTCATGAAGACTTGATTGAGCTGTCCGGCGTAGCACTCGACCATCGGTAAATTGTCATACTCTTTAACCACTTCTATTGCCTTATACCTCCCTGCTGCCTTCAGCCGACTTTGGAGAATGAGCAGCGAGCTATCAATTCCTTGGTGGATATCGACTTGCTTGATTTCTGCTTCATCGTGACGCGAAAAATTCCTCAAGCTCAACATAATCTGACAAATACGCTCTACACCAACTTTCATCGACTTGAGCAGTTTCGGCAGATCTTCACTCAAAAACTTTAAGTCAATCGTGTTAGCCAACGTCTGAATCTCACAGTCAGGATCGGGATAGTGCTTTTGATACAGGCGTACTAAAGCGAGCAAGTCATGGATGTATCCGCTTGCATAGTGGAGGTTACCGTCGATAAAGTTAATAGGATTATTGATTTCGTGAGCCACTCCAGCGACTAGTTGCCCCAAGCTTGACATTTTTTCGGTTTGGATCAGCTTGGCTTGCATCTGTCTTAACTTCTGCAAGGTAAGTTCTAGCTGAGTGGCTTTCTCTCGTTCTCTAGCCTCGGATTGCCGTAACGCAGATTCCGCTTGCTTGGCGGCAGTGATATCGCTGAAGGTACACACCAATCGCTCTACGCTCCCATTTGCGCCTAGCTGTGGATCGGTATTGACCAACAACCAGCGTGGCTCTTCGCTCCGGGGACAGCAGACGCGCATGACGACGTTGTGTACAGGTAGTCTTTTGGCGATCGCTTGTTGCATCGGCAAACTCCCTTGGGGAAAAGGCGTGCCATCTTCCTGTAGCAAATCGTGGGTAAAATCCATCTGACCGACTAAATGGTTCTGTGTTAAGTCCAGTCGGTCAATTGCCATCTGGTTGCTGAAAATAATTTCTAAAGATGATCCCAGCAACAGTACTCCCACTGGCATATTGCAAATCAGCGTTCGGAATCGTTTCTCGCTTTCCTGCAAGGCTTCCTCCCGCGCCAGTTGTGCTGTCAACCGTTGATCAAACAGGCAGGTGAGTAATGCCAGACCTAAAATGATCAACGTCGCTGTCGCGATCGCGCTTCCTAACAGGGCCCTATCAAAGACATAAGATAAAGTTTTTCCCAATCCTTCCTGCTCAATGAACTTGACAGCCACCATCCCTGTATAGTGCATACTGCTGATCGCAATTCCCATAATTAGAGCGCTACCAAGCTTGCGCCAGTTCAGAGCCACTGCTGTTTCATCCCGTAGCCGAAACGCTAGCCACAAGGCAGCCAAAGAGGCGGCGATCGCGATTACCACGGACAGCCCCACCACCAACAGGTTGTACTGAATGCAACCTTGATGAACCTGCATCGCTGCCATGCCAATGTAGTGCATTGAGGCAATGGCGAGTCCCATAAACACACCACCGCTGAGCAACCGCATGGGACTAAGTGTAGGGCGACTCACCAACAACAGGGCTAAACCCGAGGAGAGGATGGCATCAAGCAGCGACAGAAGCGTCGTCAGCACATCGTAAGCGACAGGTTGCGGCAGCTTAAAAGCCAGCATAGCGACAAAATGCATTGACCAAATGCCCGTCCCCATAGCGACTGCGCCACCGATGAGCCACTTGTAGCGTGTCTGTCCTGAGGCTGACTTAATTTGCCCTGCCAAATTCAGCGCTGTGTAGGAGGCAATAACAGCGATGATAAATGCGATCCCTACCAGGCGAAGATCGTAGGAGCTGGTCATGATTGCGTCTGGATGTTGCATATCGCGATGCTAATTTTTTAAGCTCAACAGCAAATGAATTGTAAAAAGTAGGTAGATGCTATCTTGGGGCTTCAATTTTTTAAGTTTCTTTAATAAACTACCCCTAATGAAAAATTGCAGCTTAATTGTCTAATATCAGACAATTAATCCATATATTAAGAATCATTATTCTATAGTTTGCATTCGCTGCGATGTTTGCACAACTAAAGTTCGCAAGTTAAGCCTTCAACTTAATAGGCTTATATTGCCCAAATAAGCAAATTAGAGCCTTTTCCAAAGTTGTAAAAGACTTGCTCAATTACTAAGTTTTATGATTATAAAAATTGACCAAGAAAGGCGGAAGGTAGAAGGCAGAGGGCTTTTATATTGATTTTGATGCCCTTCGCTTCTACCTTCCGGCGACCTCTCATGGAGCAAGGGTCTCAAGCCCCCTCCAAATCGAAGATTTGGAGGCTTGCAATTGGGCGGGGTCGCCAATCCCCGTCTAATTGCTCTATAAAAGCCTTCCTTCTTCTGCCTTCTGCCTTCTTCAATTAGCCTCTTAAGTCGCAACCAGAGACAGCGATCACTGCTATTTCAACCTTTGGTCTAAGCTATACGGCTTATAACGTGATTATTCAATCAAGGCGAATCACTTCAGGATTCTTTAGATTGCAACCAAATCAGCGTACTCCGTTGCTAGCTCCGCTTTAGTAAGCGTATCAGTTTCCACTTGCGGACTCCAGAGCAGCTCAAACACCATCAGATAGTCACAGCGCATTGAGGCGACTTTTTTTAGGGCTTCCTGCATTGCTTGTGCCGAGTCAATTTGTGTAAACAAAGGCTGATCATCGGCAGTCCCAATTAGCAACGTCACTACAATGTAAGCTCCTGGTTCTTCATCTGGATTAGATTCGACCAATTCTCGCTGCCGAATTTTGCCATTAATGTTGGTCAGGGTTTCGGCGCTGAACTTGCTGCGCTCCTCAATGGAAAGACGCTTGAAAATTGTTTCGGCTTCCTCTCGCGTCGAAATTGTCTGGGAACTCCCCAAAACATGAGTCCAGTTTTCCGAATTTCTGAGTAGTGCCAGAGCCGAAGCTTCCAGTAACTGACTCAACCCTTCAGGGTTTTGAGTATCGGCTTCGAGCGAGAGTTCAGACAGCTCAGATTGCAGAGAATGAACCGAACTGCGTAGGGCAACCTGTAACTTACTGACGGTGACGATATCGTTGTCTAGTTCGTTAGTTTGAATCATTCGGAGTTTCTTTACGCGATCTGAACCATATCTGTGTACTCGGTCAATAGCTCATCATAGGTAAGGCTATCTTCCTCAACCTGAGGACTCCAGAGCAGTTCAAACTTTAACAGATAGTCAACGGGCACAGATGCTACTTTCTCTAGTGCTTCTTTCAGTGCCTCTGCTGATCGCACGTCCTTAAATAGAGGATTGTCATGTGCCGTACCCACCAGTAATGTCACCACAATATAAGCCGCTGGGTCTTCTTCTAAACCCGGAATCACCGCATCTTTGCGCTGAATTGCGCCCCCAATATTAGTCAGGGTTTCAGCACTAAAATTGCTGCGCTTTTGCAAGGAGAGTTGGTTAAAAAGCTGTTCCGCTTTATCGATTGGGAGACTTTGTGAACTGGCTAAGGTATGGCTCCAGTTTTCAGGATTGCGTAGCAGTAGCAAAGCTGATTCTTGAAGGAGTTCAAGCAATCCTTCAGGTGTGTTTGTATCAACTCTCAGCGTCAGTTCCGATAGCTGAGATTGAACACCTTTGGTTTGAGCAAGCAGAGCTACCTGGACTTGGCTAATCGTTACTATGTCATTGTCTATCTCAGTGCTCTCGTCAGAGAAGGCATTAGGGGCATAGCCGTTGCCATTACTCTTAGACTTTCGTAGCTGATGTGAGATCACCAGCAGCGCAATCACACCAAACAGACCTAGCACCAGGAGCATGGGCAAAATTCCAAATCCTGAACTATGGCTGCCCCCGTAGTAACCGCCGCCCCCCGGAACTACAATCACGTTAGTACCACCACCGTAACCTGGATTGTTGCGATAGTAGCCTGGGTCAGCATTCCGATTCGAAGAGCCATTGTCACTGTCGTTAGAACGGGAGCCTGAAGACTGACCACCTCCAGAACGGGAACCCCGAAATGAACCACCGCCACTACGTCCACCGCTACTTCTAGCATAGGCAGCGTTACTGGTATTGACCCACGATCCCCAATCATTACTAGGCGTCTGTAACTCTACGCTATTGATTAGGGCAAAAGAAAGGGCTGTCGCAAACAGGAACTTCAAGTTTATTTTTTGTCGCATTTTAGATGTTACCTCGCCGTGCTGCTGAGTAACTTTACGTTGGCTCTTGGGCATTCACCGGGTCGAGTTGTATGAATAAGCTGTTCTACATTTAAGAAAGGATAAAGGCAGTAGCCAAGAGTCTTTGACTATTACATTTCCCCTTTTTGACTTGTGACTTTTGAGTGGCTTAGGCGTGATGCTTGTAACCTGCTGCCTCCTATCTTATTCAAGCTCACCGTTGGACTGCTTCACCCAGTTGGTGTATAAATCAGGCCGGCGATCGCGAGTTCTCTGAATTTGCTGTTCTGTGCGCCAGCGAGCAATTTCAGCATGATTCCCTGACAACAATACCTCTGGTACCTTCCATCCCTGAAATTCAGCGGGTCGTGTGTACTGAGGGTAATCGAGCAACCCCGCTTCAAAGCTTTCGGCTTTGAGCGACTCGACTTTACCTACTGTTCCGGGTAGCAATCGCACAACACCATTGATTAACGCTAGTGCTGGGATTTCCCCACATGTCAAGATAAAATCGCCCAAAGACACCTCGCGCGTCACTAAGTGCAACACCCGTTCATCGACGCCTTCGTAGTGCCCACAGATGACTACCAGTTGGTCATAACTTGTCGCCAATTCTTTCAACAACGGCTGGTTCATCGGATGCCCCTGAGGTGTCATCAAGATGACATCGCGTCGGGGTAAACTCGGCAACGACTCCACAGCCGCAAAAATTGGCTCAGGTTTCAGTAACATTCCGACTCCGCCGCCGTAGGGTTCATCATCAACTCGTCGGTGTTTGTCTGTCGCGAAGTCGCGGGGATTGACGCAATACACTTCGGCGATTTGTTGACGCAGCGCTTTACCTAGCAGTCCCGAATCCAGGGGAGAGGCGAAGAAATCGGGAAATAGTGTAATAACATCAAAGCGCACTAGGGTATCATCAAACGTCAGAACAATCGGCTGCCTACGAAATTAGGAAATGTGAGGATATGATGATAAATTATTTGCCGGATATGGCATTATTCGTAAATCATAACACTTTGAGGGGAAAAAGTTGCTAATTAGAGAGCGTTTTTTTATAAGCTGGAAAGTTAAATATATAGCATTGCTTACAGACCTAAAGTAGATAGTGTCAGTTAATGTTGCTAACAAACTCAATACACATTCAATGGCTGTGGAGTTTCGGTCAGGCAAAGCCGACTGACTAAATCAGCCAAAGTCAGAATCTGTATAAAGCATTCTTAACAACAAACTCCATTAAGCGCCGTTGACTCACCTTATGCCCATAATCGACAAAATGCTGCAGATAGAATCTCAACACCAAGGAACTAGGATGCCTCAATCTAAAACCGCTGTTTTGGTTATCGGCGGCGCTGAAGACAAAGTTCATGGACGAGAGATCCTACACACGTTTTTTGGGCGTGCTGGGTCGTTAGATTCTCGTCTGGCAATTATTCCATCGGCTTCGCGAGAACCGACGATTATTGGCGATCGCTACCAGCAAATTTTCGAAGGTATGGGAGCCAAGGAGATCAGGGTGCTAGACATCCGCGATCGCGTGCAAGCGGAAGATCCCTACAACCAGGAATATGTTGAAGAGTGTACTGGCGTATTCTTGACCGGTGGGGATCAACTGCGCTTATGTGGTTTGTTGGCAGACACACCCTTAATGGAAAAAATGCGGCAACGAGTGCAAAAGGGTGAGATTACCCTGGCAGGCACAAGTGCCGGTGCAGCCGTCATGGGTCACCATATGATTGCCGGCGGTGGCAGTGGTGAGTCACCGAACCGTTCTCTAGTGGACATGGCAATGGGACTAGGGATCATCCCAGAGGTGATTGTGGATCAACATTTTCACAATCGGAATCGGATGGCGCGATTGATGAGCGCCGTGGCAGCACATCCTGAACGGTTAGGATTAGGCATTGATGAAGATACCTGCGCCTTGTTTGAAAGAGATGGTTTATTGCAGGTGATGGGTAAAGGTACCGTGACGATTATCGATCCCGGGGAAATGATTCATACCAATTACCCTGATGTTGGCGCGACTGATCCCTTGAGTCTCCATAATCTGCGGGTGCACATTCTCAGTTACGGCGATCGCTACCATTTACATAAGCGTTGCCTGATTCCCCATGAGTGCTGACTCCCCACTCTCTAAATTTTTCAGCGCACGAGACGCCGTAAATACACGAAGCAAGTCAAAAGTCAAGGCGTTACTTAAGCTGGGAGGAGACCGATGACTAAAAGACCATCGGGAAAACCTCCTAGTCGGACTACGTCCCGCGAGAGCTAACACGCCTCAAAAGCCAAAAAGGGAAAACCTAGTGGCAGCAATACTCTTGATGATTGCCTGTAGGCTTTCTTAAATGTGGAACAGCCTACTAGCAATGGACTCTGGTACAGTCACTGCCCAATCTTGGGCACAATTACTAAAGATTTGAATAAAACTGTTCTCCATGAACAGTTTAAGAGCTTTTTAAAGATAGAAACTAGTGGTCACTAAAAATAGATGAGAGCGGCGGTAATTCAAAGATTCAGCAAGGTAACGTAAGATGAAGCAATTACTTACTGATAGTGACCACCTTATTATCCGCCGAGTTTATTGGTTGGAGGTGTAATCGGTCTAATCTAAAATCTGTTGTATCTCAACAGAGCTTTGCCTAGCAAAAAAAATTTTCCTATTCTGCTTTTTTCGGGAGGACACTGTGTTCTTCTGATTACTCTGGCTTAGCAGGCTTCGCAGCAGCTTGTTTAAAGCTGTTGTGTTCTATAAAAGCTAGCTTGCGTCAAAATGAAAGGATTAGTAAACTCTGCTTGCCTAATTTAATGATTTTGGCAGTTCCAACATGCCGCTCAGCTTACACCGTTCAGAATAGTCACTTAAAGACACATCTTATGTTGTAATTGCTTGTTTGGGCTTCCTTTCTACCCTTGTGAATCACCACCCTCGAAAGTTTCTATGAGAATTCTAAAAATCCAGACGTTACGTGGTCCTAACTATTGGAGTATTCGACGCCATCAACTCGTCGTTATGCGTCTCGATTTAGAGGAACTAGCAAACAAACCCTCTAACGAGATCCCAGGCTTCTACGAGGGACTAGTTACTGCGCTACCCAGTTTGGAGGAACACTTCTGTTCCCCTGGGGTTCCGGGTGGTTTCCTAAGTCGTGTGGCTAGAGGCACGATGATGGGGCATATCATCGAACATGTTGCCTTGGAACTGCAAACATTGGCTGGAATGCGGATGGGATTTGGTCGCACCAGGGAGACAGCAACACCGGGAGTGTATCAGGTCGTCTTTGAGTACCAGGATGAGCAAGCAGGTCGCTATGCAGCCAAGGCGGCTGTGCGGGTGTGCCAAAGTCTTGTAGATACTGGTACTTACCATCAAAGTGAATTAGAGCAAGACTTAAAGGATCTGGGAAACCTGGCTCGTGATGCAGCCTTAGGTCCTAGCACAGAAACGCTCGTGAAAGAAGCAGAAGCTAGAGGTATTCCCTGGATGCCTCTGTCTGCCAGAGCCATGATCCAGTTAGGCTATGGTGTGCATCAGAAGCGAATTCAGGCAACTTTGAGCGACTACTCGGGGATTTTGGCGGTTGAGTTAGCCTGTGATAAAGAAGGTACTAAACAAATTCTGCGTGATGCTGGTGTGCCAGTGCCTCGGGGTACAGTAATCTACTACATGGACGAATTGGAAGCCGCGATCGAAGATGTTGGTGGCTACCCAATTGTAATTAAGCCCCTGGATGGCAATCATGGACGGGGGATCACAATTGATATCCAAAGCTGGCAAGAGGCGGAACAAGCCTACGATGTTGCCAGGGAGATTTCACGAGGGGTAATTGTTGAACGCTTTTATCCCGGTCGTGACCATCGGATTTTAGTAATCAACGGCAAACTTGTGGCGGTGGCGGAGCGAGTTCCTGCTCATGTGGTCGGGGATGGCAAGTCCACAATTGAGGAACTGATCGAACAAACAAACAGAGACCCAAATCGTGGTGAAGGACACGATAACGTTCTCACCAAGATTATCGTAGACCGCAACAGCTTTTCGCTCTTGCACCGCCAAGGATACACATTGGAAACCGTGCTGAAGCAAGGAGAAGTTTGTTATCTGCGAGCAACGGCTAACCTCAGCACTGGTGGCATTGCCGTAGACCGCACCGATGATGTCCACCCAGAAAATATCTGGTTAGCACAGCGGGTTGCCAAAATAATTGGTCTGGATATTGCTGGCATTGATGTTGTGACGCCTGATATCACCAAGCCACTGCGGGAAGTCGATGGCGTGATTGTAGAAGTGAATGCGGCTCCAGGCTTCCGAATGCATGTCTGTCCAAGCCAAGGTTTGCCTCGGAATGTGGCAGCACCCGTAATGGATATGCTGTTCCCCAACGGTCAAACAGGTCGTATTCCCATCATTTCGATCACAGGCACAAACGGAAAAACGACAACGACGCGCTTGATTGCCCATATTTATCGGCAAACCGGACAGGTTGTCGGTTACACAACCACTGATGGCATTTATATTGATGAGCATTTGGTGGAAAAAGGCGATACAACTGGCCCTCAAAGTGCTCAGGTGATTCTCAAAGACCCCACGGTTGAGGTGGCGGTGCTGGAGACGGCACGGGGCGGAATCCTGCGTTCGGGCTTAGCATTTGAGACTTGTGACGTTGGCGTCGTCTTGAATGTCGCGGCTGACCACTTGGGAATTGGGGACATCGACACGATCGAACAGATGGCTCGCCTCAAGAGTGTCGTGGTAGAAGCCGTTAGTCCCAAGGGTTATGCCGTTCTCAATGCGGATGATCCCTTAGTGGCGGAAATGGCGAAGCAGGTGAAAGGTCAGGTGGCTTATTTCTCAATGAACCCAGCGAATGAGTTGGTGCAAAATCACACGCATGGTGGTGGTTTGGCAGCCGTGTATGAGAATGGCTATCTGTCAATTCTCAAAGGTGACTGGACACTGCGAATTGAGCAAGCGGTGAATCTACCGGTGACGATGCAGGGACGGGCACCCTTTATGATTGCGAATACGCTAGCGGCAAGTCTTGCCGCATTCGCTCAGGGAGTCTCGATTGAAAGCATTCGAGCGGCGCTGGCAACATTCCGAGCTTCTGCCGAGCAGACGCCAGGACGGATGAATTTGTTTAATCTTGGTCACTACCACGCTCTTGTTGATTATGCTCACAATGCTGCCAGTTATGAGGCACTAGGCGGTTTTGTGCGTAATTGGCCCGGAAAGCGCATTGGGGTGGTTGGGGGTCCCGGCGATCGCCGCGATGAAGATTTCATTGAACTCGGAAAACTTTCTGCGAAAATCTTTGACCGAATTATCATCAAAGAGGATGATGACCTCCGGGGACGGCCGAGTGGTCAAGCATCTGAGTTAATTTCTAAGGGGATAGTTCAAGAAAATCCTAATTGCCAATATGAAACTATCCTCCAGGAAACAGACGCGATTAACACGGCTTTAGATCAGGCTGCCGCAGGCAGTTTAGTAGTGATTCTCCCTGAAAGTGTCAGCCGCGCCATCAACCTGATTAAGGTGCGTCACCCCCTGCCAGAGGATGTATCTCAGCCGATAGCCGTTGATACCCAAGTGAGTGTCAAGCCATCTGTGGTCAATAAGGTATAACTGAGTGTAGTTGGAGCTTAGTAGACGGGGTGATGACACCCCGTCCGGACCTAGCGTTTGATACCATTTCACTTTAAAAGTGCTAATGGCTAATTGAATTGAGAAGAAGCTATTATCCGGTAGCGAAAATATCAATAATAAAACACAAATAATAAAATATAAATTTTGATGAATTTTGTCAGTGTGTTTAGTTTTATGAACCCAGGCTTAAGCTGGAATTGAAACCAAATAAATTCTAATTATTAAACTTTATTGAGATGATTTTGGGGAGGCGTAGAGATGCGATCGCATCCATAAAAACGCCCAGTTTTAGTCAATTTTGGGTCATTCTATTTATCCAGATACGGAAAGCAGAAAATAAGCAGCATCAGTCTATCCAGAGAAAGCTGTTATTGCTAGAGCGATCACAGATAGGCTAATTAGTATTTAGTTGCTTATAACTCAGTCGTAAGCTTATGGAAATTTTAATTGTCGAGGATGAACCGGAAATTGCCAAGCTCATCCAGCTGACTCTAGAAAGAGAAGGGTTTTCCTGCCATTGGTGCCGTGATGGGCTAGCCGCCTTGCAGGCGTTTGGGAAACAACAACCCGATGTCATTATTTTAGATTTGATGCTTCCTGGTTTGGATGGGCTAGAGGTATGTGCCAGAATCCGGCAAAAGCCAGGTACGAAAGACCCATTTATTTTGATGTTGACCGCTAGAGGTGAGGAAATTGACCGCGTTATTGGTCTATCGACTGGTGCGGATGATTACCTAGTTAAACCGTTTAGTCCTACAGAACTGGTTGCTAGAGTCCGGGCACTACTACGGCGCAGTTTGCGTCATGGGGGTCAGCATCTGGTCTACCACACCCAACATTTTGCTGTTGATGTGGATCAGCGCACAGCGACATGCCAACAGGAGTCTGGAGAGTCAGAAGTGCTAGATTTGACAACTCTAGAATTTAATCTGTTGGCGACCTTTATCAGTCAACCTGGTCGAGTTTGGAACCGCAGCCAGTTAATTGACAAACTGTGGGGTGATGATTTTTTTGGAGATGAACGGGTCGTAGATACCCATGTAGCACGGTTACGGAAAAAAATCGAGCCTGACCCAGCCAATCCAACGTTTGTGAAGACAGTAATCGGTGTTGGCTACAAGTTTGAAGATTCAGCGGTTGCTTAAAGGCATGAGTAAGATGGGTTTGTGTAGGACAAAGTCCTTGCTAAATGACGACAAGTGGTTGACACACAACAGTCATCAATTAGTTATGGATGGTTGTTAACTTTAAAAGCATCCAAAATTTGGTTTGTCTCAGGGTTGAGTGTTGGCTAAAAATTTAAAACCTCACCAGTTGCTTAAGACCATGAGTAAGACGGGTTTGCGTAGAACAAAGTCTTTGCCTTTGGTATCGCGCCTCTTTCTCTCCCACCTCTTGGTGATGATTGTAGGGGTGAGTTCTCTTGTAATTATCGGCAAATTGTCTTCTCGTCCCATCTTTGTCTTGCACCTGCAGCAAATTGAAGGCAGGGGATTTAGTTTACTCTATGCTCGTCCCTACCTGATAAAAGGGTTTGAAACGGCTTGGAATCGCAGTACATTCTGGGCAGTTATCGTGGGAGCCACGGCGGCTGGTGGACTCAGCTACTGGGTTTCTAGACGGATTGTGCAACCTCTAACTCAGATTGAGCAAATTACCCAAAAGTTTGCCGCAGGGCACTTGGAGGAGCGACTGCCACCCAGTGAAATCCCTGAAATTAACCAATTAGCGACCAGTTTTAACCGTATGGCAGTCAGTTTAGAAGACGTGGAACACCGACGGCGAGAATTGGTAAGCGATCTCACTCATGAACTGCGAACTCCCCTGACTGTGCTTCGTGGTTATCTCGAAGAACTAGCGGATGGTCGGATTGAGGCGACACCAGCCGTTTATCAGCAGCTAGCGAAAGAAACGAGGCGTTTAGAACGCTTGATTAATGATTTGCAAGAGCTTTCCAAGGCGGAAGCTGGATACCTGCCGACAAAGCTACAGCCTGTCGATTTGTCTCCCTTATTACAATCACTGGTGCAAAAATTTTCTGACCAGTTGCTGGAAGATGGGCCCCAATTGCGCTTGGAATGTCCTGAGCAACTGCCGATGGTACTTGCTGATGTTGATCGGGTGGAGCAGGTGTTGGTTAACCTCTTAGGTAATGCTCTCACTTATACCAAAGCTGGTTCAATTACTGTTCGAGCTTGGAAGGAACCAGAAGGAGGAAAAGCGATCGCGTCTCGTTTGTGGATTGCGGTGAGTGACACAGGGATTGGAATTGCACCAGAGGATTTACCCCATGTATTTGAACGCTTTTGGCGAGCCGATCGCTCTCGAAATCAACACACAGGAGGAACTGGTATTGGTTTGGCTATCTCGAAACGGTTAATTGAACTGCAAGGTGGTCAGATCGAAGTGGAAAGTCAAGTGGGTGTTGGGAGTACGTTTCGGTTTTACCTACCTTTGGCGTAATAAACAAGTCAAAAGTCAAAAGGAAGAAAAGCGGAATGTGGGTTTTAGAGCGATCGCTATTTTCAGCTCTAAAACTGAGATTCAATAGATTTGAGGAAACTGATGCTGGGGGCAAAGAAGAATTCACCGCCTTTCAGGGTAACAAAATGGAAGAAATCAAACGGCATCTTGTCAGGCTTACCCCACTGTTTCGGCCACTTCTGACCCTCAATTTGCTGTTTCCCTCGACCTGTAATAGCATCTAAACCCGCTTTATATTTCACGAAATGCTGATTATTAGACCAGTTCTTTTGCATAAACATAAACTGGTTAAAAATGTCTCTTTGGAAACACATAAACAGTAATCCAACCGTCTCGTCTTCCTGTGGCTGAGGTGTCACCTCTGTTAAATGCCTTAGTTGATTCTGAAACCGCGTTAGTTTTGACAGGGACTTATCTCGTGAATTTGGCTTTTCACTGTAGCTGACAGCCCGACGAACAATTCGATGTTGGCGTTGTTCTTGCAATGTCTCTTCTGTATGGTTTTTATCGCCTCGCGGATTAGCCTTTCGGATGTGGGCGTGAAAAGGACACTTGCTTCCATCTAGATCGTCATCATAATTGAAATTATTTGGAGTAGGATCGGTGCCTTTTTCCAACGGAGAAAGCGTTACAGGTGTTCCATCTCTGAACCGCCCCACAACTAATGCACCAGCCCTGTTCGCATGTTTATCTGACAATCCCAATGTTTGAGCAAGCTTCTGTTCTGCTGCTTTGAAGCCTCGTACATCCTGTTCAAGCTTTCGGTAGACAAAATAGCTGCCAAAGCTATCCTCTCCCTGACCCAAGGGGTCTTTTACAAGCACTAATTCTAACCGAGCACTGGAGTCCCATTTGTCGGTGCCTTGCTCTTTTGCTTTATCTATATCTTCTTTCAAAAATAAGGGCTGACTGACTCCATCTCTGAAACCAAAGTGTTCAATAACCTGCCCTTTTTTATTTTTCAGGATAATGCCTGCTTCGATGTTGACAATATCCGCAATCTCCCCGACTGCCTCTATAACCTTTTGTGCCTGCTCTTCCAGATTGTCGGGATCGTCATCAGCTAGGAGAATTAAGGCATGAAGTTTATCTTGAAAACCTTCTTCCCATTCCTCAACAGGAGAATCGTTGAGTGATGACTGAAAAGTCCGCATACCTACTTTAAATGCCGGACTTGGAAAACCGAAACCATAGACTACTTCTAAGTTGAAATCAAGCGCTTTGTAACCACTATAGGATAGGAAAAAATTGGCAAACAATCCTCCTGATCGTTGACCATTACTTTCTCTATAGTTAACACTATCGTCCAACTGCTTCTTAGCAGATGTGACAAATTTTTCTGCAAAATGACTAATCCATTTTCTTGCAGCGTCTGGGTCTGGCTTAAATTTTACAAAAATATGTGCGGAGTAATCTCGTTCGTGGCTTTTGAGGATATTTCCCTGTAAATCCTCTAACATGGGTTGATACTTCGGATCGTTGCGATCGATATTCGTTTGGGTTAAATCTACTGACATAGATTGCTCTTCGCTCCTTTTCTAGTCACGGTGATAATAATTCAAAAAGACAGTTTTCATTTAAATTTTGCTTTTTGAATTCAACGCGGTTATAGCCATAACCAGGAGAGGGTTAATCGCTTGCAAGAAATTGGTTTAGTCTATCATCCTTCCAGTTATTTGCAACAGAACCGATGGGAGTATAACGACACGCTATGTCTAATTGGTTTTGACAAGATGCAGTTCTACTGATATGCATTCGCGCATTTGGTGGAAGGGTTTATTCCAAACAGGAGAAACATTGCAGTCCCACGCAGCAATGGGAATAAGTTTTTGTCTAGCAAGATAAGTAAATAGGCGTATTTCATCTTTTGGTTCACGAGAAAAATAAAAGGGATTGCGATATAAGTTTTCAGAAAGGTGATTGTAGTGGCGATCACCACTACAAATGAGTTGTAAAATCTCTTGTCCTCGGCTAAGCAAATAATCTAAAAAAGTGGGACTAAAAGGTTCAATTAACTTACGCGTTTTATGTTCCTTTTGCACCCACTTTGCCCAGTCAAATCCATAGATAAAGTCATGAAGATAACGGAAACGGATTTCTGATTTATTTCCAAATAAATCCATCAATAACTCTATTTTCTCATCTAAGGATTTTAAAAAGTACTCAGCTCCCTTTTCAGAAACCAAAGCCTGTCTCAGCATACTTATTACGAGAAAATCAAAATCCCAAAAAATATTCTCTGGAAAGTTACGTAATATAGATTGGACTATGCCTTCCAATATATCTCTAAATACCTTGATTAATTGAAGGTCATCGGTTGTTTGAAAAATCACATTCCCCAAGGCAGCAAAGCTAGTAGATAAGCTTTTGTGTGGATTCAATGACAGAGGATTGACACTATGCTGCTTGAGTATTTCATCTAAACATTGGAAAGAGTGATTTGTTATTGAGGAAAAGTTCATAATGTTAATTATTTTATACTTTCCAAAAAAGTTCGTGATTAATTTCTAAAAGCCAGTTTTCCAAGTCGGTGATTCCTTCTTTAAGACGACACATAGCCTCAGTGCCGATCGCAATACCGTGGACACCACGGATACGGCGTAAACGTGCCACATCGCTTGCTGTGCGTATACCCAAACCACAAAGAATTTTTGCATTTTCGGTGAAAGCGCATTGGGGCGATCATAAATCATAGGAATAGTGTGTTTGTTCCACTTCAGATATGTGTACCTAGCGACTAGTTCTTCGGTTTGTACACCGAAACCATCCGCTTGATTGATACGGTAGAAGGTTGAATAGGGGAAACGCCTTAACCTTCAGCTGCCAAGTTAATGACCCAACTCAGCTAACCCAATTGTACAGTTGTCTCTCAAGCGGATAGAACACTGCCCCCAAACCGTGACCAATCGAGCCGAAAAATGAATTATTGTCAAGTCTTGAAAAAATCTCTTGACAAAAAAATCTCTTGCCTAGTATCTTGCCTGTGATTCCATAAAATTTTTATTTGTCGTTAGTCTACCTGACTATTCCTCCAAATGAAGGCTTGAACCGAGGTAATTTATGATTGACGCCGTATACCCTCCAGACTTAGCCGATGCGTGGTCGCGTGTTTTTGGTCACGCTTGGTACAAGGACAACAGAGATTTTCTGCAACGACTGAGAAAAGACCCAAAACATACAATTACTGATGTCGTAAACTCTGGCAATCCCGAACATCTAGTAAGCTCTTGTGCCACTATCCTAGAGTATGTCAATAGTGATAACTGCGAGTACGGTTTCATATCACTTCCTGCTCTCCCATCGGGTTTACAGGGATTAAGCGAGGAACAACTCTTCGTGTATGCCAATCAAAGCGAACTGTACGGAGTTATGAGACAAACCTGAACCGAAAAGTCATCGGTTTTAGAGCCATTAAGAGTTGCTCATCATTAAGGCTAATTGATGACATCGTTAAAGGATTAGCGCATTTACACACAATCCCCCTAAGCTTTTATTGGGGATTGAGCTATCTGAACTATTTGGCAGAATCAACGCATGAAGAGAGGTAATTTATGACAATAACACCCCCCCCACAAGACTTACGGGATGCTTGGGCGCGTGTTTTTGCCCATGCTTGGCATCACAACCCGAACGACTTTCTGCGAAAACTGAATAAAGATCCCAAAGCAACGATCGAAGGCGTAGTCAGCTCTGGTGAACCTAAAAGTTTAGTAGACTCTTGTACTACTATCCTTCGGTATGTAAATGATGAAAACTCCGAAGAGGGTTTCTTAGCACTTCCTCCCATACAAGATAGTTTCCGCCAGGGATTAAACGAGGAACAACTTTATCAATATGCTAGCCAAGACGGATTATACGGAACTTTGAGAGTATGTTGAACAGAAGAATTATCGGTTTGGTAGGCAATAAGAGTTGACAGAGTTAGGACTAATTTGTGGCGTCATACTAGAATTAGTCCTACCAAAAAAAATCACTCCAGTTAAATGAAGCCAATCTTACGAGACGGCTTTACTATTGAGAGGATTTTCGGCTAAATGCTGAGTTTTGGCGTGGGAATGACACTAAACGCGCCAAGAGAAGTAGGTCAACCTAATTAAACGTAAAACTTTCTTATCTCGATCCCTCCTAGCGTCCCTAAAAAAGGGAGAACTAGAAATTTCAGTATTTTATGTTTTTTAAGTTGGCTTACTTATTTCAATTTACTAAATAAGACAAGAAAGATAAGCTGATAGGCGCTTAAGTTGGGCATTTTTGACTAGGGCGGTCAAAAGGTAATTGATAAAATCTTGACGCTGTGAGTGTTTAATCATCCCATTACCTATTACCCATTACTAATTCTAATCAATATGCCTTCTTAAAGGAGCGACAGCTTAGTAATAAACGCTATATAGGTTGCTAAACTTTTTAAAAACAACGATGGTTTGCAAACCGAGGTTTAAGCAGTGTTTTCATTGTGAAGTTGTCCCGTCAGAAGGCGTATTTTTAATTTCGGAGAAAGAGCACTTTCTGCTGCGTGGGACAGCATATATTCTTCTAGCACCGCTCCTCAATGGCAAATACACCGTAGAAGAGATTATCGATCGCCTCCAGGATCGACTATCTGCTCTGGATGTATTTTATCTGCTCGATCGCCTGCAAACAAAAGGCTATATTGCCAATGCCAATATCTCGATGCCATCGGAACAAGCGGCATTTTGGGAGATGCTGGGACAAGATCCAGAGGACGTCGCACAACGCTTGCAGGAAGTAACAATTTCTGTCGTTTCCTTTGGAGAGATTGACACCACTCTCTTTAAAACCATGTTGGCAGCCCTTGGAGTTCGTATCGGTGAGGGTGGCGATTACTGCGTAGTGCTGACTGACGATTACCTGCAAGAGGGTTTGGACGCCTTTAATCAGGAAGCATTGAGTCAGAATCGTCCCTGGATGTTGGTCAAACCCGTGGGAATCGAGATGTGGGTTGGCCCTATCTTTATCCCCGGTAAAACTGGGTGCTGGGAATGCCTAGCGCATCGACTGCGAGGGCATCGAAAAGTAGAAAGCTATCTGCAACACCGAAACAACACGGCTCAATCCTTTTCAACCTCCCTGTCCGCCTTACCCTCAACACTCTCTACAGCGCTAGGCATTGCAGCAACCGAGGCGGCAAAATGGGTAGTCTGCTCTCGAAACGAAAGCCTAGAAGGCAATATCGTTACCCTAAACGCCCTCTCCCTGGAAAAGGGGAACCACGTTCTCGTGCGGCGTCCCCAATGCCCATGCTGTGAAGTTCCGAGAGAATTGCCCCCCTCCCTTACTAGGGGAGGGGTTGGGGGAGAGGTCAGACAATTAGCCGCGATCTCACTACAAAGCCGAAAGAAATCGTTTACCAGCGATGGCGGACATCGCAGCGTCTCGCCAGAGCAAACCTTTAAAAAGTTCGCGCACCACATCAGTCCAATTACTGGCATCATCGGCGTCCTTCGGCAAACTTCTACATGGGAGGACTCGGATGGATTGACACCTTCCTATAGCGCTGCTCATAGTTTTGTCGATGCATTCAATGACTTGGAGGGACTGCAAGAAAGTCTGCAAAGCGAATCCTACGGCAAGGGAAGAGGCAACATCCAAGCGAAAGTCAGCGCTTTGTGCGAATCACTTGAGCGATATACAGGCGTCTTTCAAGGGGATGAACCTCGAATCCGAGCTAGGTTGAAAGACTTGGGAACGGCTATTCACCCAAATGCTTGTATGCTATTTAGCGATCGCCAGTTCCAGAACCGCGAGCAATTGAATCGGAATCACTTTAGATTTGACTGGATTCCAGAACAATTCGACGAAGACATGGAGATCGAGTGGAGTCCTGCTTGGTCGTTAACCTACAACGAGCCTCGATACATCCCGACGGCTTACTGCTACCACGGTTATTCCCAAAAATACAATGCCCGCTTCGCTTGTGCCGATACCAACGGATGCGCTGCGGGAAACAACTTGGAAGAGGCAATCTTGCAAGGCTTTATGGAGTTAGTCGAGCGAGACAGCATTGCCCTGTGGTGGTATAACCGCTTAAACAAACCAGCAGTAGAACTCTCAAGTTTTAATGAGCCGTACTTTCAGGAACTGCTGACATATTATGAACGGCTGCATCGCGACCTCTGGGTACTCGATATCACCAGTGATTTGAACATTCCCACCTTTGCTGCCATTTCACGGCGAAACGACCGAGAAGAGGAGAACATTATTCTGGGTTTCGGAGCGCACTTTGACCCGCGCCTTGCGATTCTCCGCGCCTTAACAGAACTCAATCAGTCGCTTCCTGCCGCATTTTTTGGAATACTTGATCGAGACCGTGCCTACCGCGATCGCGATCAAGAGGCGATCGACTGGTGGAAAACATCTACAATCACAAACCATCCCTATCTGCTTCCTGATCAAACCTCGACGCCAAAGACTCAAGCCAACTATCCCAAACAGGGGAGTGACGATCTCTATACAGATGTGAAGTACTGTGTGAATCTTGCCGAAGCCAAAGGATTGGAAACAGTGGTGTTGGATCAAACCAGACCAGACATTGGCTTATCTGTGGTGAAGGTAATTGCACCCGGTCTGCGGCATTTCTGGCCTAGATTTGGAGCGGGTCGGCTATACGAGGTACCCGTCAAAATGGGTTGGCTGAGTGCACCCATAACCGAGGAGCAGTTGAATCCTCTACCTGCCTTTTTCTAAGGGAGCGCAAGATGTGTCAAAGTTTTAAATCCGATTAGACACGCTGCGCGGCAGGCACAAACAAGCCATGAAAATCTCTCTTCCCCACTAACCACTAACCACTCCCTATTTTCAAGCTAGCCATGTTTAATGGATATCAAATTATAGATGCAGATTGCCATGTATTCGAGCCGATCGATATGTGGGAAAAGTACCTCGAACCTGCATTTAAGAGCCGTGCGCCATCAAAGGACATGACAGTCGAAGGGCAGAAGATTGTTAACAAGGTATCCGACGAACTCCAGGCTGAAGGGCTGAAAGTGATGATTCGGGACTATACCAGCTATGGAATCAAAAGCTACGACCCAGCGTCTCAAGTCAAGGCAATCAAGAAAATGGGGGTTGATGTCTCCTTTCTCTATCCGACTATGGGACTGTGGCTTTTTGCGATCGATACAATGGAGCCGCAACTGGTTGGAGCCTTCACCCGCGCCTATAATAATTGGTTACGAGACTTTTGCAGCTATGACTCACAAATCCTCAGAGGCGTGGGAGCGATTAATCTGCACGACCCGGACGAGATGGTACCCGAATTGCATCGAATCGCCGAGTTTGGCTGGAAAGCCGTGTTTTTGCGACCCAACCCAGTGAAGGGGCGGCTGCTTTCTGACCCTGCCTACGAGGCATTTTGGACGGAGTGCGAACGGCTAGGAATCGCTGTAAGCATTCATGAGGGAACCCATTGCCGATTGCCATCCACTGGAGCTGATAGGTTTAACACTCGGTTTGCCCTGCATGCCTGTTCTCATCCCATGGAACAGATGATGGCGATGTTAGCCATTATCGAAGGGGGAGTATTAGAGCGCCATCCCAAGCTGCGGGTAGGCTTTCTGGAGGCTGGCTGCGGATGGCTACCCTACTGGCTATGGCGGTTGGATGAGGAGTATGAGCTATGTGCCTGGGAAGTGAAAGACAACGTGAAGATGAAACCGTCCGAGTATTTCCGCCGCCAGTGCTTTATCTCAATTGAACCCTCAGAGCCTTATCTTCATGAGATTATCAACTGCATCGGTTCTGATAACTTGCTCTTCAGTTCTGACTTCCCCCACATAGACCACAAGCCAGGCATGATAGCGGACGTTATAGCGTTGAGCGATCGATGGTCTGAGAAAACCGTGCAAAAGCTCCTCTGGGATAATCCGATTCGTTTTTACGGGCTGGAAACCCAAAGTTTTTAAATGTCTAGACAGCTGCGGTTGAATACTCCACCCACAAGGGGTGGAGATTCAGTTAGTAGTTAGTGGTTAGTAGATAGTAGTTTCTCCTTATAGTTTTTGACTTTGATGTTGTTTATTGCCCCCCCACTAACCACTAAACTACGGGTAGGCGGGCGGCTTTCCTCCACACGCACTCTTGGGATGTGGTATCCCCGCCGCCCTTAATGAATCAGTAGCTTGTAGGGTAAGTTACAGCTGCGCCCAACCCGTCAGATATCCGCTATCCCATAACATTGATGCGTTACGCTTCCAAGAGCGGATCCTACAAAAAAACCTTGGAGGGATTAAGAAATCTCTGGGGAACAAATTTATAGAATCTATAAAAGACTTGTTAGATAAAGATTGGGTGCCTCAAGGAGTTAGACAAATGAAAGGCTGATTGGGTAGTGCTTTCAGCCACTTTGTCAGTCCATCAGTCAGTTGTCCTTTGAAACTAGCAAAAAGCGAACTAACGATGCTAACTATTTCAGGCTACCAAATTACCGAAAAACTCTATGAAAGTGCTAACTCACTGATCTATCACGGACAACGGCAAGTAGATAACCAACCCGTTGTCCTCAAGATGCTGAAACAAGCCTATCCACCGCCGGAAAAAATAGCCTGGTTCAAGCGGGAGTATGAAATTACCAAAAGCTTAGACCTGATGGGGGTAGTGGATGCCTACAGCCTGGAAAATGACCACAACCACTGGGTGATGGTACTGGAAGATTTTGGCGGTGAATCCCTCAAGCCGTTAATGCAGAGAAGGCAATTATCCCTGAGCGAGTTTCTGTCCCTTGCCATTCAGGTCGCAGACATCCTTGGTCAGGTGCATCAACGTCACGTTATACACAAAGATATTAACCCGTCCAACATTGTTTTGAACTCAACGACGGGTCAACTCAAACTAATTGACTTTGGGATTTCAACAGTTCTCTCGCAAGAAAACCAAACTCTACGCAACCCCAATGTTTTAGAAGGGACGCTAGCCTACATATCCCCAGAACAAACGGGGCGGATGAATCGAGCGATCGATTACCGCACTGACTTTTACTCGCTGGGAGCGACCTTCTATGAATTGCTAACAGGACAACTGCCTTTCGAGACAACTGATGCAATGGAGTTGGTGCATTCACACATTGCCAAACTTCCCACACCACCGGAACAGATGATCAGGGACGGAGCTTTAGTGAGGACAGAGGAGATTCCTAAGGCTGTTTCTGACATTGTTATGAAATTAATGGCTAAGAATGCCGAAGACCGTTATCAATCAGCGTATGGTCTGAAGGCAGACTTAGAGGAATGTCACAGGCAATGGCAAGCTCAAGGACAGATTGACCCTTTCACGCTAGGGCGTGCCGATGTCTCAGACCGATTTCAAATTCCGCAAAAGCTCTATGGCAGGGAAAAAGAAGTAGAAACTATACTAGCTGCATTTGAGCGAGTAGCCGTCAGAAAAGTAGATGTAAATTCCCAATCGAAAATCCAACCCTCCCTTACTAAGGGGGGAGTGGAAATGATGTTGGTAGCCGGTTATTCCGGCATCGGTAAGTCGGCTTTGGTACAGGAAGTCTATAAGCCAATTACGCGACAGCGAGGATACTTTATCTCTGGCAAGTTTGATCAATTTCAAAGAGATATTCCTTATGCGTCGCTAGTGCAAGCCTTCCGCTCCTTAATTTTGCAGCTGTTGACCGAAAGCGAAGCCCAGATAGGCGCATGGCGCGAAAAACTTTTAGCCACTCTCGGCGACAACGGTCAGGTGATCATTGATGTGATTCCCGAAGTGGAACTGATTATTGGTACCCAACCCGCCTTACCCGAACTCGCTCCCGCCGAAGCCCAAAATCGCTTTAACTTGGTATTTCAAAACTTCATTAAAGTTTTTACTAAGCCAGAACATCCACTGGTGCTATTTTTGGACGATTTACAGTGGGCAGATGGGGCTTCACTGAAATTGATTGAATTGTTGATGACTACGCCCGATAGCCAATATCTGTTTATCATCGGTGCGTATCGGGATAACGAAGTTAGTGAAGGGCATCCCTTGATGTTGACGCTGGATGAGATTCATAAGGTCGGGGGGATTGTAAATTCTATTAATCTCGGTCCTCTTGACTTGTCCAATGTCAATCAGTTGATTGCCGACACGCTCAAATGTGTGCCAGAAAGAGCCAGACCACTTGCAGAATTAGTGCTCGTCAAAACCAATGGCAATCCTTTTTTTATTAATGAATTTTTGAAGTCACTGTATAGCGAAAATTTGTTGACCTTTGATGTCACTCCCCTGATATCCCCACTTGGCAAGGAGGGAAGTAAAGGGAGGTGGCAGTGGAATTTAGAGCAAATTCAAGCACAAAACATCACGGATAATGTGGTTGAACTAATGGCAGCCAAAGTGCAGAAGTTGCCGCGTCCTACCCAACAAGTTTTGAAATTGGCCGCTTGTATTGGTAATCAGTTCAACCTCCAGACCTTGGCTATTGTTTGCGAAAAATCCCCCCAACAAACAGCCACCGAGCTGTGGGGAGCAATGCAAGAAGGCTTAATCTTGCCATTGAGCGATGCCTACAAGCTGATAGAACTCGACGTACAAGGTTTGGTGGAAGCGGTTACGGTTGAGTACAAGTTTGCTCACGATCGCATCCAGCAAGCTGTTTATTCCCTAATTCCTACAAACAGCAAACAAGCCGTGCATTGGCAAGTGGGGCAACTGCTGCTGCGAAATACCTCTCCAGAAAAACGAGAGCAAAAACTCTTTGATATCGTCAATCAATTGAACCAAGGTAGAGGGTTAATTAATCAACAGGCTCAACAGGACGAGCTAGCCCAATTAAACCTGATGGTAGGCAAAAAAGCGAAAGCCTCTGCCGCCTACCAACCTGCATTCAATTACTTACAAATAGGCTTGAGCTTGTTAGGGGAAGATAGCTGGGAACGCCAGTATAACTTGACACTAGGTCTGTATGGGGAAGCCGCAGAAGCCGCCTACCTCAGCGGCGACTGTAAGCAGATGGAGCAATTGGCAAAGGTCGTGCGAAATCGCGCGAAAACCGTGCTGGATACAGTGAAAGTCTATAAAGTTCGCGTATTAGGCTATTCCAGCCAGCACAAACTACCGGAAGCGATGAAAAGCGGGCTGGAAATTTTAGATCTGTTAGGAATAACGTTGCCTGAAAATCCCAGCCAATCAGAGATTATACAAGCTATAGAGGAGACAAAATCGGCGTGGATTGGCAAGCGAATTGAGGATTTAATTGACCTTCCAGAAATGACCGATCCTGAAAAATTGGCAGCAATGGATCTGCTATTTGATGTCATACACCCAGCCTATGATGGCAACCCCGGACTTTTCACGCTATGCGCGTTGCAAATGGTCAATTTATCGATCCAATACGGGAATACACCTCTATCAGCCCAAGGGTATGGCTCTTATGGGATTGTTTTGTGCGGCGTAGTGTTCGATATTGATTCGGGCTATCAATTTGGTCAACTCGCTTTGAAACTGCTAGAGCGGTTCAACATAAAAAAAATCAAAGCAGCGGTTTTCTTCCTAGTAAATTATTTCGCTCTACATTGGAAGGAACACATCAGAGAAACACTAAAACCTTTTTTGGAAGGATATCAAAGTGGACTGGAAACCGGAGATTTACTATTTTCTGCTTTTAATGCTTACGGCTACTCCTCCTTTTTATACTGGATGGGCAAAGAACTGGCAGGGCTTGAACGGGAGATGGACAAATATAGTGATGCCCTAGCTCGCATCAATCAGAATCTGGTTCTCTCGTATCTGAATAGCTATTGGCAAGTCATCTTAAATTTGATGGGTCGCTCGGAAAATCCGTGTCGTTTAATTGGTGAAGCCTACGACGAACAGAAAAGGCTGCCAATGATGTATGACACCCATGATAGATACGGAATTGGGGATTTACATTTACACAAATTTATCCTTTGTTATTTATTTGAGGATTACCATCAAGCCCTGGAAAATGCAGCAATAGCAGAAAAATATTTAGACGCGATGATAGCCACGCCGTCTGTTGCTGCCTTTCATTTCTACGATTCTCTAGTGCGAGTTGCCGTGTTTGCTGATACCCCAGAATCTGAGCAAGAACGCATTCTCGCCAAAGTGACTGCCAACCAACAGAAGATGGAAATGTGGGCGCATCATGCCCCAATGAATTTTCTCCATAAATTTTACTTAGTGGAAGCCGAACGCGCCCGTGTAGCAGGCAACGATGGGGATGCCAGGGAATATTACGACAAAGCCATTACCCTAGCCCAAGAAAACGAATATCTCAACGAAGAAGCCCTTGCCAATGAACTGGCAGGCAAGTTTTATCTAGCCAGACGCCAAAACCGTCTTGCCCACCTCTACCTGCAAGATGCCCACTACGCCTACCAGCGCTGGGGTGCAACAGCCAAGGTGAAGGGCTTAGAGTCACGATACCCACAGGTTTTCGCCAAAGCTGAGACAAGTACTCTTCAGGAAACCTTAACCACCTCGACGACCACAGGGCAAAGTATCTCCACTGCCTTAGATTTAACCAGCGTACTCAAAGCCTCACAAACCATTTCGGGGGAAATTGTGCTGGATAAGTTGCTGGGAAAGTTGATGAAAACAGTCATTGAGAATGCAGGCGCTCAAAAAGGCTTTTTGATTTTAGACAAAGTTGGTAACTGGGTTATTGAAGCTGAAGGAGTGGTGGATTCCGAGCGGGTTACTACACTGCAATCTATTCCAATAGACTTACAAGATGGATCCAACCAGATGCCTTTCTTGTCATCCTCTATCATCAACTATGTCGCCCGCACCCAGGAAAATGTTGTCTTAAATGACGCAGCTAATCAGGGACAATTTACTAGCGATCCTTACATTGTCGCCACTGAGCCGAAATCGATTCTCTGCACTCCCCTACTCAATCAAGGAAAACTAATCGGTATCCTCTACTTGGAAAATAATCTTACCGCAGGCGCGTTTACTCCCGATCGCGTTGAAGTCTTAAGACTTCTGTCTTCCCAGGCGGCTATCTCCATTGAAAATTCTCGTCTCTACGCGCAATTAGAAGATTACAGCCGGACTCTGGAAATCAAGGTAGATGAGAGAACACAGGAACTACGCGAGAAAAATCAGGAACTCGGAGCTACCCTGGAAAAGCTCAAAGCTACCCAAGCTCAGATTATCGCCCAAGAGAAATTAGCATCTCTGGGAGCCTTGACAGCGGGTATTGCCCATGAAATTAAAAACCCCCTAAATTTTGTTAACAATTTTGCCGAACTTTCCGCCGAGTTAACTGAGGAACTACTCGAAGAGATTGACACTCAAAAAGACCGATTAGATTCAGAAGCAACGGAATATATTGAAGAGATTTTGAATGACCTCTCACAAAACGTCAAAAAAATCAATGAACATGGGAAAAGAGCTGACAATATTGTGCGGGGGATGTTGATGCACTCCGCAGGCAAAACAGGTGAGCGACAGCCGACTGATATCAATGCCTTACTAGCGGAATATGTCAATCTAGCCTATCACGGAATGCGTGCCAAAGATTCATCCTTCAACGTCATCATAAAAACCAACTATGACGAGTCTATTGGTCAGGTGAATGTCGTCCCCCAAAATATTAGCCGGGTGTTCCTGAATGTCATCAACAATGCTTGTTATTCTGCCTATGAAAAGAAAATGCATTATCAAGCACCTGCTAATGAAGCAGAGGAATTCTCCCCAACACTTTGGGTCAGCACCAAAAACCTGGGTGATCAGATAGAAATCCGCATCCGAGATAACGGAAAAGGTATACCCGAGGAACATAAAGATAAAATCTTTAATCCCTTTTTTACCACCAAACCAACTGGCCAAGGTACAGGGTTGGGCCTATCGATTAGTCACGACATTATTGCTCAGGAGCATCAAGGTGTAATAAAAGTAAAAACAGAAGCGGGTAAGTATGCAGAGTTTACTATCGTTTTGCCGAAGGGAGATTAAACATGAAAATAATGGTTGTCGATGATGAGGTAGATGTTCAATTATTATTCACGCAAAAATTTAGGAGAGAAATAAAAGCAGGTAAAATCAAATTCCATTTTGCCTTTTCTGGACACGAGGCACTGGAATATCTAAATAGTCAAGACGATGGTTGTGTGGTTCTGATTCTCTCGGATATTAATATGCCAGGAATGAATGGGCTAGAACTGCTCAAAATCATTAAAGACTCGTTTCCACAACTAAAAGTCTATATGATTACCGCTTATGGTGATGAGCAAAATTACCAAGTAGCTATGGACTATGGCGCTGATGACTATCTGCATAAGCCTGTGGAATTTGACAAGCTAAAAGAAAGAATTTTGAATTTTTGCTAACCCGGTTTTGACAATGGGGAGTAGGGAGTAGGGGAGAAAGATTTTCATGAGTTCGATGTGTGCAATCGCCCATGGTGTCTAATCTAAAAATAGTTAGGGGAAGCTGGGAGCGACTTTATGAGGTAGTCAGACGACAAGACAAAGTATGAGCGTGATGATTAGAGTTCTTGCACTGCCCCCTCGCATCCCCAAATTCTGGGGGACTTTGAGGCGTGGTTCCCCCCAAAGTTGGGGAGCTAGGGGGCTAAATTATACCCGAATTCAGCAATGCCCTTTACACGCTATGGCAGCCTAGTGGTAAGCAAAAGATTTATGATGATATCACCCTGCTGGTGCTCACGCTAATGTGAAGGGAGCGATCGCTCCAAGTTGCTCATTAGCTCATTGATCAGAAAATTTGCTCCCCCTACCCCTTAAAACAGGAGGATAGTACAGCGTGGCGAAAAAACTAACCAGCTAAAATCTTCGCTCTCTCCCTTGTCTCTCAACCGTGCTCACAAACTTCTGTCTGGATTCACTAATGGGGTTTCGCCCCTTTTGCAAGGGATAAGGAGTACTCACGCCCAAAACTTGCAATTTGGGCGCTTAACATTCACTATATAAATCAGTTATCAGGGAAAAGCGCTACTATCCCTTAAAATACTGCCTAAGCTCACCTCGCCGCCTCTCCAGACAAGATTAGCCTGGTTTTTCAGAATTTAATGAACAATGTTTACGAGGCAGACCCTTTAGAAATGAAATAGAACACTGGTAAATCTATGAACAAGCCCTCTAAATTTAACCAGCTGAAGGAAAATTTCTTGAACTTGTAGCATCCTAATCAGGGAAAAACTATGCCAGCGAAAATACTGGTTGTGGATGATGAGCCTGACTTAGAATCCCTGATCCGCCAGAAATTTAGAAAAAAAATCCGGCAACAAGAATTTCAGTTTGTATTTGCCCACAACGGGATAGAAGCACTGGAAAAACTACAAACTGAACCGGATATGGATATGGTATTGACCGACATTAACATGCCCCAAATGGATGGGCTATCGTTACTTACTAAGCTGGCGGAGCAACATCCTACCATTAAAGCCGTCATTCTTTCAGCCTATGGAGATATAGAAAATATCAGAAAGGCGATGAATCTAGGGGCATTCGACTTCCTAACTAAACCCATAGATTTTCAAGATTTAGAAATTACGACTAACAAAACTCTGCAACATGTGCGGCAGATGAAAGAGGCGCTACAAAAGGAGCGTTTAGCACAGCAGGCTCAAGCCGAATTATTGCAAAATCTACAGCAGGAAGTCGCTGAGCGCCAGCGGGCAGAAGCAGCCTTGCGCGAAAGTGAAAGACGGTTGGCTCAATTTTTGGAAGCGCAGCCAGTGGGTATATTCGTGGTTGATGCCAACAGCAAAACTTACTACGCTAATCAAACCGCACAGCAGTTACTGGGCAAAAGAATCACACCAGAAGTCACTGTTGAGGAATTGCCAGAGGTTTATCAAGCCTATATCACTGGCACAGAGCAGATTTACCCGAATGACCAACAGCCTATCGTGCGGGCATTGAGAGGCGAAAGAACGACAGTCGATAATGTGGAACTCCGTCACTCCGACAAGATTATCCCTCTAGAGGTATGGGCAACCCCCATTTTTGATGAACAGGGTGAAATTGTCTATGCGATCGCTGCCTTTCAAGATATCACCCAACGCAAACGAGCCGAAGCCGAGCGAATTCAGTTTACCCAAGAGCTAGAACTCAAGAATACTCAATTGCAGCGATTGGATCAGCTTAAGGATGAATTTTTAGCCAATACCTCCCATGAACTGCGTACCCCGCTCAATGGCATTATCGGGATTGCTGAATCCCTGATTGATGGTGCTGCGGGTCAGCTCAATCAGCAGCAAATCCTCAATCTCTCTATGATTGTCTCTAGCGGCAGGCGACTGGCAAGTCTCGTCAACGACATCCTTGATTTTGCCAAACTGAACAACGGGGACATCGAACTACAAAGAAAGCCCGTAGATTTTCGGCAAATTGCTGAAATCGTCCTCACCCTTTGCCAGCCTCTGGTGGCTAGCAAACCCCTGAAACTGACAAACGAGATCCCACCCGATCTCCCTGTCGTTGATGGTGATGAGAATCGCTTGCAACAAATCATGTACAACTTAGTCGGCAACGCCATCAAGTTTACGGCTTCTGGGTCAGTTACTGTATCAGCAGAAGTTACCGACGGCATGGTGGAAGTAACAGTCGCTGACACTGGCATTGGCATCGCACCCGACAAATCCACCGACATCTTCAAATCCTTCACACAGGCTGACGCTTCCGTCTCCCGTGAGAATGGTGGTACTGGCTTAGGGCTAAGTATTACCAAACAATTGGTTGAACTGCACGGCGGCACAATCCGTGTTGAATCAGAACTGAGCAAGGGTTCGCAATTTATTTTTACTCTACCCATTAGTACGGCAATCCTTTCGCCAGCCAGAGAACAAATTGAGCCGAGACTAGCCATTAGCCAAGAGGTTACCAGAGTCCGGGAGGATACTGCACCGTTACGGATTGACCTCTCACAAATAGCCTCTTCAACTGGGGAATTTATGATTCTAGTGGTGGACGATGAACCGATTAATCTACAAGTCGTAGCCAATCATTTATCGCTGCAAAACTATGCGATCGTGCAAGCCAATAATGGCATGGAGGCATTAGAGCTGATTCAGAACGGTCTAAAACCGGATCTGATTGTTCTGGATGTGATGATGCCGAAGATGTCTGGTTATGAAGTCTGCAAAAAAATCCGCGAGCAGTTTCCTGCCCATGAAATGCCCGTCGTGATGTTGACGGCGAAAAATCAAGTATCTGACTTGGTAGAAGGCTTAGGTGCTGGTGCCAATGATTATATGACCAAACCTGTCTTGAAAAATGAACTCCTAGCGCGGATTAAAACCCATATTCAACTATCTAAAATCAACATCACTTATGGTCGCTTTGTTCCACATGAGTTTCTGCGCTTTCTAGGGCATGAAAGTATCGTAGATGTTCGTCTGGGCGACCAGGTACTTAAGGAAATGTCGATTCTATTTGCTGACATTCGCTCGTTTACCACGCTCTCAGAGAGAATGTCTCCTAAGGAAAACTTTGATTTTATCAATTCCTACTTAAGTCGGGTGGGACCGATAATCCGAAATCACAATGGCTTTATTGATAAATATATTGGTGATGCCGTCATGGCGCTGTTTCCCCAGTCAGCTGAAGACGCCTTGCGAGCTGCCATCAGTATGCAACAACAAGTCTCACTTTATAATAGCGAGCGGCAAAAGTCTGATGATGGTGAGATCGCGATCGGCATTGGCTTGCATACAGGTAGTTTGATGCTAGGTACTATTGGTGAAGAACAACGGATGGAAAGTACAGTAATTTCTGATGCCGTTAACCTGGCATCGCGCTTGGAAGCTTTGACAAAAGTCTATGGAGCTTCTATTCTGATCAGCGGGCAGGCTTTATTCTCCCTTGCTGATCAAACAAAATATAACTATAGATTTCTCGGCCAAGTTCCACTCAAAGGCAAAAAAGATTCGGTACCAGTATTTGATGTTTTCGATGCTGATCCTCCTCAGAGCATTGAGCTAAAAATACAAACCAAAACAAAATTTGAAGAAGGAATTATACTGTATCACACTAATAAATTTGTGGAAGCGTATCAAATATTTCTGGACATCATTCAGATAAACTCTCAAGATAAAGCCGCAATGTTCTATATTAAAATCTGTGAAGAGTTTATGACACGGAAAAGCTCTGATTGAGCGTCCAAAAGTAGTACTTCTTGACTCCCTTGCTTCCCCTAATACCATTTCGGTTTATAAATATGACATACAGGTAAACGTTAATTGCTAATAGTTGATTGCTAATTGTGTGTTGGATATTAGCCCTTCAGGTGACGCTCCTGCGTCGCTACCGCTGCGAAGTATGCCAGTCGCTCATGGGGGAACCTCCAAGACAGCGCGGGCTCACTATTAGCAAAAACAGGAGTTGAGTTGTGACGGATATTTACCAAAATGGTATAAGCCTCTGTCAGTAACCAAAATACTGTTGAATGCCGCTTAGTATCGGGATAGAAAGCGCTAGAGCGTCAAGGTTAGAATCACGACAAGTGATTGACACATAATGGACATCAATTTGTCATAATCAAGTGTTAGCTTAGAGTGTAAACCATTAACAAAGTTTTAAGATAAATGATACTAAAAAAAGAGGTTATATAGCAGCGTTAGCTAAAGCTTTACTCAGCTTACACTCTTCAACTTGTGCTTCTATCAATAGTAGTTTTTTTAATAAATTTTGTTGGAATTATGCCTATCTTCTTTCTGGCACTTTTTTGGATAAGCCTTCTAATTCTATCGGGCTTCCTTGTGCTCATTTACTTATTTCCCAATCAGTCTCCCTGATCCACTGACATCACACAGCTAGTTTCAAATTGATGTTATATGCTTTAGCTGATTCTTGCCGTTATTTTTTGCTAGATACATCAAATGATCAGCTCGCTGTATCATATCATCTACTGATTTAGGGGGATGTATATAGGTAGCAGCACCGATACTAAAGGTTACTAACCATTCATTGTCTTGCATAGCCCTCAAAAGCTGCTTATGAACTCTACGGATAACAATATTAGCGGGTTCATATCCATTTCCAGGCAGGAGAATGATAAACTCATCACCTCCAATTCGAGCAATGATATCCGTCTCTCTAATGCTTATTTTTATAGTTTCAGCTACTATCTGTAGAAGTTTGTCACCAACACGATATCCAAAAATGTCATTGATTTTTTTAAAATCATCAATATCTATATAAATAACTGTTAGTGGATGTCTATATCTGTCAACTTTTTTAACTTCAAGCCTAGCCAATTCAAAAAACAATCGTTTGTTAGCTAATCCTGTTATTGGATCGATTCTGGCTGACTCTTGTTCTTTCTCCTTGGCTTTACGTAATTTATAGATTAAATAAGAGACAGTGAATAAAAATAGAAATACAATCGCAGCATTCCAGGCGTGAACTAAAATACCGCTCTCTGTCTGATGACTAGGATAATTAACAATCAGCCAAGCGATCGCACTCAAGAAAGCTGTTAAAAAACCCGCTTCTTTGCTAATAAACCAAGTCATTAGAGAAACAGGTAATAGATAAAAAAATGACAAAGAAATATCTAGAGTTACTTGATAATCAATATAAGTAATTATGACAAAGAAAAAAAATCCCCAAACAGTTGAAACACTTTTATGTTTATTTTCTAAATGATTGTTAATTTTTTTACCGGACTCAAGCAAAATGTTCATCTAAAATCTTGGCAGATGCTTTAGAAACTAATATAGAGCAGTTTTGATAAAAAAAATGGATAGGTAAATTCCTATCCCTGTTACTGTCTTACAACTTTTAAGCCTTCGGTTAGCGCTTGCTGTGGGCAAGCGCAAGAACCCATACCAGACTATTGCCTCCCAACTGGGATGGTTCCAGGCTGCACTGTTACAGAAACGTCTTTCTGATTACGGCGCAACCCTAGTTGAAGGCTACTACCCACTTGAGAATTTTCTACGGCTTTTTGGACTCCCTCCGCATCTTTCACCGACTGACCGTTAATCTTCTGGATTACGTCACCGGAACGTAACCCAGCCTTAGCGGCTGGTGAATTTGGCATTACTTTGGCAATCAACACGCCTTGGTCTTCGTCTACGTTTAGACCAGCATTGGGATTGCTGTTAATGTTTTGTTTCAAATCTGGCGTCAATGTCACCATCTGGATCCCGAGGTAAGCATGGTCAACTTTGCCCTTGGACACCAACTGGTTAGCAATACGTTGAGCAGTATTGATCGGAATTGCAAAGCCTAAGCCTTGGGCACCCTGAATAATTGCTGTGTTCATCCCAATCACTTGACCAGAGGCATTCAGCAGGGGTCCCCCGGAGTTGCCAGGATTGATGGCGGCATCGGTTTGGATAAATTGGACTCGCTTATCTGGAACACCTACATCTCTGCTGGAACGACCCGTGGCACTGATGATGCCGGTAGTCACCGTGTTATCTAGACCAAGGGGATTACCGATCGCGATCGCCCATTCCCCTGGCTTAAGTTGCTCAGAATTGCCCAGAGCAACTGTAGGGAGATTGTTGGACTCAATTTTCACAACAGCGACATCCGTCACCGGGTCAGTTCCGAGCACTTTACCTTTAAAGCTGCGACCATCCTTAAGGGTGACATTCACGGTATCAGCACCATCAACGACGTGGGCATTGGTAAGAATCTGACCGTTGCTGCTGATAATGAAACCCGATCCCTCACCCCGTTCAACTCGCTGTTGGGGTTCTGTAGGCAAATCAGCCCCAAAGAATTGGCGGAACATAGGGTTATTAAAAACATCCGGAACCCGACTGGTGACGGTTCGAGAAGAGTCAATTCGCACCACAGCGGGCCCAACTTTATCAACAACTTGTGTGACAAAGTTGGTATTTGGATTTAACCCAGGGTTAGCCGTCGGAACAGCTTGCGCTAGAGCCTCAGGGGCAGCTTGAGAAGGCGCTGTCGCCAGGTTTAACAGATTCCCGTCCGCAAAGTAGCTGCTGGCAAAGGTGACTCCGGCTCCCAGCACCACTAGAGATAAATAAGTCGCTGCCTTTTTAAAAGGAGAGGGGGCAGGATTAGGTGATTTAGGGGTTTGGCTATCTAGTACCATAAGATTCTGTTGGGAAAAGCGACTGATTGAGATTGGGAACTCTAGTTGACATTGTGCGAGAAATTAGCACACAAATAGCAAGGGCTGAAGTCAGCTTCAGGCTTGAGCAAGCTGTGCAAGCTGATAGGAGTTAAAACAGAATCAAGATTACCTGACAGCTGACATCTATCAATTTAGACATTGTTTATGACGTCTTTATGACAGCTATGTTGCATATACATGTAAAGTTATGGCGCTTGAGTTTTCCCTCGTGCGATCGCAACTTTGAGTCATTGACCGCCAAGAAATTGGGGACGCTCTAGCTGAGTCTGCTGAAGTTTTTTGTCTAAACTTTTCCAGTCTTGCTGCTCAAGAAATTCAATAAGCTGATCAAGCCTGTGGCGATAGGAAACGAGCGATCGCAATAGACAATCTCGATTATAACGCGCCATCATCACGCCCAGCTCTGGGTTACCGCCTCCAACGCGACTGGTATCACGAAAGCCAGAACTCGCTAAGTGTTGCGCCAACTCTAAAACAGCTGGCTGTGTCTCACTCATACACGCATCAATCAAACTCGCACTAACCATCACTGGCAGGTGAGAAATCCAGGCTACAGCTCGGTCGTGGTCTTCAGGACGACAGAAGTAAACTCGTGAAGTTAGCGATCGCACAATCTCTTCCACAAGCTTCACGGAACTGGGTGGTGTTGTCTCAACAGGTGTTAAGACATAGGGATTACCCGCAAACAACCCAGATACAGCCGCTTCTATACCACTGTCTGCCGTACCCGCCATTGGATGTCCCCCCACAAAATTGAGCCAAAGGGAGGCAATCTCCTCAACCACCACTGTTTTGACAGAACCGACATCTGTAATAACAGCCTCTGGGGAAAGATGGGGAATTAACTGCTGCACCGTTGGCGCGATCGCAGCAATTGGCGTGCAAACAAATACAACATCTGCTGATGCCAAAATAGCCAAATTAACACTGGCATCATCAACGACACCTCGTTCAATTGCCCGTTGACAAGTGTGTTCTTGCCGAGAGACTCCTAAAACTTGGTGACCGAAGGCTCTCAAGTCCAACCCTAGTGACCCGCCAATCAGCCCTAGCCCTACGATCCCAATCTTCATCGTCCATCACCAACAAATTTAAGCTTATGCAACCATTAAATTAAGTTTTGTGCAACGCTGAAACGTAAGGAGATCTCAGTCCACGCGATAGACGACGAGTAGTTCTACCCCTTGCCCTATACCATACTTTGGCTCAACAAAGCACCAAAATACTTATCATTTAGGACTTAGCCTAAAATCCATCTACTTAAACTCAGTTCACGGTAGCTCAATGAATGCCAGGGAAATTCTCAATAAGTATGCAGCAGGCGTTAGAGACTTTTCAGCGGCTAACCTTGCAGAAATGAACCTGAGTGGTGCTAATCTCAGCGGTGCTGACTTGAGTGAGGCAAATTTGAGTGTAACTAACCTCAGCGGTGCTAACTTAAGTGACACAAATCTAAGCCGAGCAAAACTCAATGTGGCTAGACTCAGTGGTGCCAATCTCTCTAGAGCTAACTTAACCCAGGCTAACCTCAATGTTACTAATTTGATTCGGGCTGATTTGAGGGGAGCCACATTGAATCACGCTTCAATGATTCGCGCCGAGTTGATACGTTGTGACCTAAGCAGCGCAAATCTTATAGCCGCCAACCTTAGTAGTGCTGATTTGCGAGAGGCTTCCCTCAGACAAGCCAAACTCAGCCATGCGACCTTAAGCGAAGCCAACCTCCGAGGTGCCTTTTTAGGAGCCGCTAATCTGGAGCAAGCCAATTTGAACGGTGCTGACTTAAGCCGCAGCAACCTCAGCGATAGCAATTTAAGAGAGTCTGAGCTCAGACAAGCGAATCTGTCACGAGCCAATCTCAGTGGCGCCGACTTAAGTAAGGCAAATCTACGCTGGGCCGATTTGAGTGGAGCCGATCTACGCTGGGCAGACCTAAGCAATGCGAAATTAAGTGGAGCCAACTTAATGGGAGCTGACTTAAGCAATGCCAATCTGCATAATGCCAGTCTAGTTCATGCTGATCTCACACAGGCGCGACTGATTAAAGCTGATTGGATTGGAGCTGACTTGACTGGTGCTACACTGACCGGGGCAAAACTCTATGCAGTTTCCCGATTTGGTTTAAAAACAGAAGGGATGACCTGTGAGTGGGTTGACCTGAGTCCAGAGGGCGATCGCAGTAAGATTGTCTATCTCTCCGGAGAAGAGGGCTCAAAAAAGTTTTTCAATGGAACTCTGCCGACAGTGCAGATTATGGTCGATGCCCCCTTAGATCTCAACGCTAATTTGGCTTTGGCTTCGACCTATCATCAAATTGCTCTGCTCTATCCATCGATTACTAAAGCTCCCAGCCTTGAAGTCGGTGTCCGAAAAACCGCTATCACGTTTCACGTTGACAGCAATGTTGAATTATTCCCTATTGCCTACTTGGCAATTCTCCCCTTCAATGATGCGCCAGCAACTCATCAACATATTATTGGCCTAGTCAATGCGCTCGAATCACTGGAGATAGAAACTCTGGGACTCAACGAACAAGAGAAAATTAGGCAATTAGGCACACTGCTCAGTCAAACCATTGAGCAGGTTAATGGCGTTAACCCCTCACAGGTAACACCTGACCGAAGGACGAAGGTTAACTTTTTCCAAGCACCCACTCATACACTTGTTACTAACTCTAGCGACCAGACCTTAGATATCTACCATCACCCAGATTTTGGCAAGCATTTGATGAACCAATCTCGCTTGCCCACTGATTTTAGAAGCGTTCTAAAGCCAAGCCCGAAAGCTACTGTACCGCCAGTGGGTAGAGTGATTGAATTTATTAAAGCGTTTGATTATGTGGGATTATCCAACTCAGCCACTGATGTGCCGCAATCCCAACGTCCTAGTTGATCAAGCTTAGCTCCCAAGACCATCAGATTTCCCCCTGGCATAATTAGAAATAGTGCATTGCCGTCACTCTTGTTCAGTAAAGAACCAAGAGGTGAGCAAGAGCAAAGTACGCTGGTGTTAGTTTCTGGGGGCGTTCAGACGCTAGGTTTCTAGTGATTGAAGTAGAAGTCCATTCCTCTCTACGTGCCTTTTTGCGAGAGCAGGGTCAACCTAGCTGGCCTCATCATTTGACGATGGCGCGGCTGGTAGCACGAGCTTTGCGGCTGGGGCGTCCTGCCTTGATTCAGACAGGAAGCTCTCACTCGTCGTATTGTTTGAGTTATCTAGCACCAGCATTAATCTGGGCAGGGCCGGTGATCTTAGTGGCTCCTTTAGCCATACAGCAGTGGTTGCTACGGGTCGAAATCCCCCGTCTACAACAATGGATTGGCACCGATAAGCCGATTCAGACGGGTGATACTTTTCCTGATGACCGATTCCAAGGGTTACTGATTACCTCACCAGCGTCTTGGCTGGCAGACCGATTAGAAGGTCACAATGGGTTTCCCTCTGGCATCCCTACCCTGATTGTTGGTGCCGATGATCTGGAAGGCTGGGCGCGGGATCAGCTCCAAGCCTCTATCCAGCCAGAAGACTGGGACGAACTGATGTTAGGACGCCCACAACTGGCGGACTTGATTCGGGATGTTCGCGTCCGGCTCACGAAAGCTGTATTTCAGCATCCTCCTAACCCTTATGAATGCTGTCTAATTGATTGTAGTGAGCAAGATGCCTTACGACACCTGTTTGAAGTGCTTCAACCGGTTACTGATGAAGATCGATACAACTACCTTCCGACACCGTGGAAACATTTTTGGCATTGCTGGCAACGGTCAGGTCAGCTGATGTGGGCAACAATTGCGCGATCGCAAGGACAGTTTTCGTTGTACTGCGGCCCTGTAGAGGTAGCGACAGCTTTAAGCCAAGTCTGGTCTCAACAGCCAGTGGTGCTAATTGGTGAGGCGCTAGATTTGGAGACGGCGGCAACTGTATACCGTCAGCAGTTGGGGTTAGGAGACTTGACTTGCTTAAAGTTCTCCCCAGACCGAAACAGCGAACTGATTCAACTGTATCTGCCGGACGGGCTACCGATGCCCAATACACCACGATTTCAAGACGCCCTGATTCAACAAGTTCGCACTCTACTGACGCTGAGTAACAACGTTAAAAAAACAGCTGTTCTTCTAGTGGGAGATGTACCGCTCAAAGCCCAGCTAGGCGCGATTTTAGCGGCTGAATTTGGTTCGCGGGTTCAGGTGGAAAAGACCGAACTGGATGACACAGGTATCCTCGTCACAGGTTGGGAATTCTGGCGGCGTCATCAAGGTGTTCTCCCTCGTCCTCAACTGCTGATGATTGCTACCTTACCGATTCCTTCACTGGAAAATCCTCTGGTTGCTGGGCAAGTGGCTTACTACAAGCAGCGGCGCTTAGACTGGTTTCGCTTGTATCTTCTGCCTGCTGCCTTGAGGGAATTGCAACGAGCTATAGCGCCAGTGCGAGAGTCTCAAGGCGTGGTTGCTCTCCTTGACAACCGCGTCAACCACCGTAGCTACGGTCGTCAAGTCTTATCTGCCCTTAGTCCTTTCGCCAGGATTAATTATCTAGATGCCACTTGGTTTAAGCTAGACGCTCCAACAGGACGAGATCGCTGGCTTTAACAAGAACGCGGAAATTCCCGCCTTCAAACCGAGTGGGGCATATTGAGCCTTTAGGCGAATACCCGCAATGGTTAAGGCGGGCATTGTGAGCGGTTCTGGAGGCACGGAAGGTCTGGATGTTTGATTAAAAATTCTTAACTCTTTGATCAGCTACTACTTTGCCCTCACTTTTCATTTCGTAAACGATCTTGTACTACCTTTCATCAAGAGCGCTATGATCATCTCGTTAAGTTAAGGCAAATAATCATGGGTGAAGCCAAACGCCGTAAAGACGCATTGGGAGAAAAGTACGGTAAGGAAGCGAACATGTTTCCCTGGCTCCCGTTTACTAAAACTCAGGGTGAACAATTTGTCAAATGGACGACTAAGGGAGCTTGGGCTGGTATCGTTTTACTGGTTGTCTGGTGGCTAACCATTCGGATAATCGGACCAGCATTTGGTTGGTGGCAAGTCAACTAGCGTCCCTACTCAAAACCCCTTCGTGTGAAGCTCTGGTTTTGATAAATCGAAAGCCGGAGTTACCGATTATAGATAGGAATTATTTATCTTGATCAGTTTACACTTAAGGATTTTGAGAGCTGAGTCAGTAGGGTTTGACAAGTATATCCTTCTATGGGTAGAACCGAACTAAGCTTGTTGAACTCTAATATTTGGCAAAGCACCGTATGTTATTGCTGATACCGTACTAGGGTACTGAGTCCATTAAGCTGGTTCTAAGTTAATCAACAATTGCTGACTTAGGGCTTTTAACGTTCTTAACGGACTTCTTTCCAAAGCTAAACCCAAAAAATTTAATGGTTAAATTCTTAAAAAATTATAAAAGCTTTAAAATTTAGGAGTGGTGTTTGGAGGACAAACGTGTTCATACGACTTGCAGAGCAACACCGTCAATTTGTTCAAGATTTGGTGATGGATCTCCAAGCCTTGGCAACTGTCCTGGAGAACCGGGGGTATCTGGCTTCATGCTATACCTGCGGGAATCAGATGAACAGTGCGTCTTTTATGGTTAGCCTAGGAGATAACCATCTGATTCGCTTTTTGGTGTCGGATTACGGGATCACTTGGACTGAAATGCGGGACGACCGAGAACTGATGAAGTTGGAAGGTGCTGAGGCAATCAGCCAACTTCAAGATCTCGCCAATCTTGTTAAGTACCAGATTCGGCCTCCTGAATCTCGTCCTACAGTGATCAGTTCGGTCTAAATGTAGTTCACCCTAGTGTCATCACTTCTATCTGACGGTTGCCATTCAAAGTAGACCCTCTTTGTTTCTGCTACATTAACGGGCAACCGTCAAAAAGTGTCTGGCATAGCAATAACGGAATACCAAGTTTCAGGATTTGAAAATTTAAAGATACGTCAATCTTTGAGGTGACGTATGAGGTCAGGACTTAGGCAAATCGAGCATTCAGGCACTACTTATAGCGTGATGGTGGGCATAACCCACCCTACAAATAGAGGTTATGCGTAAGTCCTAGAGGTATAGAAATTACTGAGATAACGCACCACTAGGCTAATACCCATACCAGAGATGTCGAGTTCAAGGGCAGTGTGTTGGTAAGCTGACAGGACTGACAGGCGCTGGAATGAAGGTAGCTGGATGAATTATTGAAAGGGTTGATTGCCTCGTTAGAACAATGAAGCAGAGGCTTCAGAACCACTAACAATTCTGAGTGAGCGATCGCCACTTGTCCACAACTTCAGCCACCTTTTGAGAACTTGTTGCACTACCATCTCTACGAGCGATGGGCATAGAGATTTTGACTTTACCAAAGTTAAACTTCTGGGCAAGCCTTATCATAATTCCAGCCTTGATAGGTGCTTGATTATGGTCTGCTGCCTCAATCCTGCTTGCCAACAGCCCCAAAATCCAGATGGGGCAAAATTCTGCCTCACCTGCGGGACAAAACTAGTGCCACTACTGGCAGGTCACTACCGTATTATCCGACTCGTAGGGGGCGGGGGGTTTGCCAGAACTTATTTGGCTGAGGATATACAAAAGCTGAACGAGCTTTGTGTCATCAAGCAACTGGCACCAAGTATTCAAAGCAGCAGAGCACTTCAGAAGGCAACCGACCTGTTTGAGCAAGAGGCACAGCGTTTGCAACAGCTAGGAAGCCATCCGCAAATTCCCACACTGTATGCTTACTTTGAGCAAGACCGATGCCTATATCTGGCACAGGAGTATATTGAAGGGCAAGACTTATCAGAGGAGTTGGAACAGCTAGGAGAGTGGAGTGAACCGAAGATTTGGGAACTTTTGACAGATTTGTTGCAGGTTCTCCAGTTTATTCATGAGCAGCAAGTTATTCATCGGGACATCAAGCCGGAAAATGTTATTCGTCGCCAAAGCAAATATCCTAGTCTTGGAAGGACGAAGACATTTGATCATCCTCAGTTAGTACTGATTGATTTCGGTGTAGCCAAACCCCTAAGGGCAACCCCTGTAGCTAAACCCGGAACAACCATCGGTTCGTTAGGATATGCGCCGATTGAGCAACTAAAAGGGGGCGAAGCGTATCGGGCTAGTGACCTCTACAGTTTGGGTGTAACTTGCTTTGAGCTGCTGACTCAAGTTCATCCTTGGGAACTTTGGACGGAGCAAGGTTACAACTGGGTTTCTCGCTGGCAGCAGCATTTGAAGCATCCGGTGAGCCAGGAATTGGTTCAGATTCTTGACAAGCTCTTGCAAAAAGACGTTATGCTGCGCTACCAATCGGCAGCTGAAGTACTGCGGGACTTAGACGCTAGCTGGAGTAGGCAATATTACAAGCAAACACCTCTCTCCTCTAACCCTCCCTTGTCCTCCCTGCCTTACTCCCCTCAATACCAGACGACAAGGACGAATCTTTACCTCCCTCAATCCTCCTTACAAAAAAGCCAGATCAGGATGAATTATTATTCAGGGCAAGTAGGGGGAACTCTTCGAAGTGGAGGAGGCAACAGTCAAACGAGCAGATTTTCTCATTGGCTGTATTTGCGTTTATCTCGTCAAAACATCTGGCTGCTGGTGGGAATCATCCTGCTATTGGGGTTAGGGGGATATAGATCTTTGCAAGTTCAAGGACAACTCTCCGCCAAAACTCCCATGCACGAGAAACAGGCGCTGATCAATACCCTCACAGGACATTCTGACATTGTGCGATCAATTGCCATCAGCCCGGATGGTCAGACTATAGTTAGTGGCAGTAACGATCAGACAATTAAGATTTGGCAGCTCAGTAGTGGCATCCTAAGACGTACTCTCAGCGGTCATACTAGCTGGATTAGTACCGTCGCCATTAGCCCAGATGGTCAGACTGTAGTCAGTGGTAGTGGCGACACAACCATCAAGGTCTGGCAGCTGAGTACTGGCAAGCTGCTTCGTACCCTTACCGGCCATTCTAGGAGCGTGTATGCCGTCGCTATTAGCCCGGATGGTCAAACGCTGGTCAGTGGCAGTAGTGACAACACGATCAAGATCTGGCAGTTAAGCAGTGGACAACTGCTTCGTACCCTCACAAAGCATTCCTACGGAGTTCATTCTATGACTATTAGTCCGGATGCCCAGACTTTAGTCAGTGGAAATGGGGAAATTTGGCCGTATGGCGAAGACTACACGATTAAAGTTTGGGGACTGAAAACGGGGGCGGCAAAGCGGACTCTAAATGGACATTCGAACAATGTCATTTCCGTCGCCATCAGCCCTGATAGCCAAACTCTAATTAGTGGTAGTGAGGACAAAAGCATCCAGATGTGGCAGCTGAGTACTGGACAGCTGCTTCATACTCTTGCGGGTCATTCCGGTGCCGTGTATACCCTTGCCATCAGCCCAGACGGTCAGACTCTGGTCAGTGGCAGTGGGGACAGAACTATCAAGGTTTGGCAAATGAATACTGGCACACCCAGAAAAACTCTTACAGGTCATTCCAGTGCTGTGTATGCTCTTGCTATCAGTCCAGATGGTCAGACCTTAATTAGTGGCAGTGATGATAAGACTATCAAGATTTGGCGGCTACCATAATTTGGACGATCTCACGCAAAGTTTCCGGCACTGAGCGATGGTGCCAACCCAGTTCCTGACGTGCTTTGGTGGCGTCCACCCGGACACAACGGTCATAGACATAGTGAACGCGCTCTCTGCTAAGCGGTGGCTGCCATTTCAGCAGGCGTCCGATTGGATCGAGTAAGTTTCCTGCTAATCTGACTAAGGGTTTGGGAGCCTCACGCGGGACTGGAATGCCTGTTTGTTGACTGAGCAGAGTAAACATTTCACGGGTTGTGAGATCACCAGCAGAAATAATGTAATGTTCTCCCGGTTTACCTTTTTCTGCCGCGAGAATCATTGCGGCGACTAAGTCATCTACATGGACAATACCCGTCACGCGATCGCCTCCTGCCCACAACTTCAGCCCTCCTTTGAGAAATTGCTGCATCACCGGGCCAAAATGGGGGTCATCAGCACCAAAAATCCCAGAGGGTAAGATGCTAACAACAGGTAGACCTTGGGCAGCCAATTGATCGACGATTTGTTGGGCTTCGTATTTTGTGCGATCGTAGGCAGAAGAAAAGTCAGATTGTTCTCGTTGAAACGTTTCATCAATGACTCGACCTTGTGTGTCGCCAAATACACCAATCGTGCTGCAATACACGACTTTCGACACGCCAGCCGCTTGAGCGACTTCCATCACAGCGCGGGTTCCTTCCACATTCACCCGCTCCATTTCGGCTTCATTGACAAGTCCTAACTCGACATAAGCCGCCGTGTGAAAAACCGTGTCTACTCCAGTCATGGCTGTACGAAGTGCATCCCGGTCTGTGATTTCGCCGTAAACAAATTGCACATGACAATCAGACAGACGTGCTAGATTGCTGGATTTGCGTACCCAAGCGACAACAGTATCACCTCGCTGTTCTAACGCTTTTACCAAGTGAGAGCCGGTAAATCCGTTTGCACCAGTCACGAACGCCTTCATCGCTCCTCCTTAATTTATGGAGTAACACTCAACTTTACTCCAATGTCAGCACTTGTGTTGGAAAATCTACCATGACGCGCCAAGTTGTGAGCTAATGAAAACTTTACTTATTGTTATCTCAGGTTTACCATGTACTGGCAAAACAACTTTAGGTAGAAAAATAGCCAAAGAATTTTTGCTCCCGTTTGTCAGCAGGGACGACATTAAAGAATCATTATTTGATTCTCTTGGCTGGAAAGATAGGGAGTGGTCAAAAAAATTGGGGGCTGCCAGCTATAAGTTGTTGTACTACTTTGTAGAATCTCAAGCTTGCATAGGTAATTCAATAATTGTTGAAAGCAATTTTATGCCGAAGCTTGATACTAGCAAATTTATTAGCTTGAGAAACAAATATGAATTGGAAATCATTCAAATTCAATGTAAAGCTGATGCTCAAGTTCTTTTCCAAAGATTCAAAAATCGTTCTGAGTCTGACGAACGGCACCCTGGTCATGTAGATGGACGGAATTATGAAGAATTTAAAACAACGTTAAGCCAGGGCGGCTATGACATTTTAGATATAGATGGTAAAGTTTTTGAAATTAATACTACAGATTTTGAAAAAATTGACTATGAGATGTTGTTTGAGGCGCTCAAGTCAGCGGTTAATATTCTATAGCGCCTCTCTTAACAGAAGAAACACTAATTCATTATTTCATTGCGAGAGGTTTTGCTAGTTCTTGCTGGATTCGGTGTTAACTCAGTTGGTAGAGATTGAACGGCTCCCCACTGGTTCACCAAGCCTTTTAGGAGCAACTCTTGCTGGGCGCGGAACCCTTCCAAGTTATTTCCTCCATTCATCATTACAAACCAGATAGTGCCTTGTTGCTGAGTGGGTAATGCTCCCGCTAAAGCACTGACAGCATCCAAACTTCCCGATTTCACTACCGCTAATCGGGGAATCTGGCGCTCCTCTAAGATGCCTTTATCTTGTCCTACAATGGCGAACATATCACCCACAGTCATGTTGTAAGGTTGAAGATAGCGCTCTATTGCTAGAAACATGGCACAAACAGCGCGGGGAGAAATACTGTTTAGTTCGCTCAAGCCAGAACCATTGACTAGGAAAATTTCTGATTGAGGAACTCCAGCCACCTGCGCTGCCTTTAGGGCTACGACTTTCGGACCACCAGTGGCATTGGCTACCATCTCGGCGATCGCGTTGTTGCTGTACTGATTCATCTTTTTGAGCAGTTCAGCCAGTGGGAAAGAATAATGGCGCACGAGAGGCTGCACGTTGCTGGGAGTTGAGGGCTTCACCTGTACTGAACCTGCGATCGCAACCTGCGGTTGAGGTGTACCTGGGGGCAACGTCTTATACTGGGTTTGGGCTTCGGCAGACCAAGCTTGAGCATTCAATGCTTGCTTGAGTAGATTCCCGGATTTGAGGGGGTCAAACTCAAAGTTCATGTAAAATTTGCCAGTGATGACTAAATTGCCCCTCACTTGCTTGATGCCCTTCTGATTTAAGAGATTGCCCAGCGCGATCGCTTCTTCCCAGACAAAAAACGGGTCTTCCCCTCCCTGAATCACTAAGTCACCCTTTAATACTCCGTTTTGAATTGTGCCAGTTGTGCCAATCAGGGTAATAAACTGGTGGTCGGGGCTAAAGGTAGAGAGGGCGGCCAGAGACGTTGCCACTTTTGTCAGGGAAGCAGCAGGCAGAGGAACTGTACCTTGGTGATTGGCTAAAAGAGTATTACCTGCTTGAATCCATACTCCTTGGCTTTTCTTGGCAAATCCTTTAGCCGCTAACCCGTTAACATATTGCTGAACTGTCTGTTGAGTGGCGGGAATTGGATTATTTGGGGGGACAGTCAATGGCCCATCTGGCTTTTTCGCAACCTCTACTGGATTCCCTGGTTTTGTGGCACTCTGGGTTTCCTTGGCTGATGGCTGGGAAGAATCAGATTGACCAGAACATCCAGCAACAAGTGTGAGCAGAACTATAGATAGTGCAGCAGTCAAGCGAACGGTTTTTGGCATGGCGTTGATCAAAGAGACTACCATCAGGGGGTTGACTTGGCCCAAAGTTTCCAAGTTCCCATTATGAACGCGATCGCAACCTGATTGATTGCTA
>DATNPH010000051.1:0-12071 GCA_036703315.1 Coleofasciculaceae cyanobacterium | reverse complement strand
TGCTTCGTAGGTCTGGGATTGTTGCGGCGCTAGCTTGAGTCTGTAGGTATAAGTCAGATTTAGCATATACTTAGTATACCTTAAAAACAGACACCTTCTTTTTAAGAGAGCGGCGCTCTCTAGCTGTTGGCGAAGCCTTCCTGAAGGGTACGCTGACGCTCGTTTTCATCCCACGCATGAATGACGTGGGCTTTCAACATCGCTTTTTTGTAAATGCTATTAAAAAGCTAGGTGAGGAGACAGACATAGGTTGTACTAGCAACATATTTAATACCTTCGAAACCCACAACGGCTATCCTGGGTCAAGTCCTTTACCCGATGAACACTACTACAGGAACCGCAGATACACGCAAATGAACGCAGATAGTTTAAATACCCAGCTTGGAAGATTATTGTTTGGTTTAGCTTTGCTAATTTTGAGCAAAGTGCGAACAGCAGAGCTATTGCTGTTGAATACATGAAACGATGGAAGCAGACAACTGCCGGATTAGCTTTTGCGCTGCTGGTACTAGCGACGGGATGCGGTAAAGACCAAAATCCACAACCAGATGCCATCTTTGTCTTAGGGGGAGCCACAGAGCGAGAGCGGTTCGCCGCTAAGTTTGGGGCACAATACCCAGAATTACCGATCTGGGTGTCTTCGGGTAGCCCTAAAGACTATGCAAAATGGGTGTTTGACAAGGCAGGAATTGATAGAACTCGTGTCCACTTGGATTATCAAGCTGTGGATACAGTGACTAACTTCACGAGTTTAGTTGATAAGTTTCAATCTCAGGAAATTGATAGCGTTTATTTGATTACTTCTGATTACCATATGCGCCGCGCTCGGGTTGTGGGTGAAATCGTGTTTGGCAGTAGAGGAATCAAAATCTTTCCTGTACCTATTCCTACAGGGAAGTCTCCCGAACCCACTAAGAAATGCCTGCGAGATGGTGCAAGAGCTATCCTTTGGGTGACGACTGGTCATACGGGGGCAAGCCTCGCTCAGAGAGCAGACATTGCCCGACAGCCGAAGCTCGATTCTAGTATTTTGTTAAGTGCCTGCTACAAATAATGCTTTGGCTATGGGAATTGATGAACTTGGATGAGGTTTTGGGTATTATTGAAGCGGGATTTACTAGTTATTAAGGCGAAAATTAAGGAGATTTTGCAGGAATTGGGAAAAAAAGGTGAGGTTGTGAATTATGACAAGTTGCTGTTTATAGAGATTTTCAATTGAGTGCAAGGCAGTCTTTGTAAGGGCACTATATTATCGTGCCACTACTGTACTAGGCTCTAGCTATTGCCCGGTTCGTTGGCGATCAACAAATTGGTTATAGCGACTATTCCACCAAAGCTGTCTTGCGGTTGTTTCGCCTACATAGCAAGCTGGCTCATCGCCACCTGGCTCGGCATAGGCTGATCGTCCTCCGCAGGTTTTGCGATCGAAGGCTACATCGTAGGGACAAGGGCAATTTGGATTTTCTCTGGTGCTGCGTTGTGTGGCAATTTTGGGGATGCGAATTCGACGGGGTTCTACAAGGGGGCGCTTAACTCCGGTGTCTTGAGCGTGGGTTGAGGGAATTTTGAGGTTTTGTACTGACAGTCCCAGTACTAGACCTGTTACTAGTAACGCAGCGATCTTTGTGTTTCGCATGGCTTTTTATTGTTGCGGATTGGAATGGGTTTTCTTGAATGTTTTGGGGCAGACTTAACCCCCCACCCCTCTTGCTAAGGGGGGAGCCTTCCCTCCCCTCTCCTGAGAGGGGTAGGGGGAGAGGTTAACCGAAGCGTCGCTAAATCTCGGATGACACCTCTCGCACGGCATCTTCAATGGAGTTGAGCGCATCCCGAAGCTCGGTTTTAAGGGTTTCTGCCTCGGTTTCAATGTCGTTGGCGTGTTGGCGGAGAGCGGTTAGGTGTTTGTTGATGCTGGTAATGCGCTTTAAGGTGGTTCGCATTCGGGCGAGTTGATCGGAGAGTGCGATCGCATCCATTTCCGGTTGAGAGGCTCGCAGTGCATTCAGTCGTTGCTGCATAATCAGGAAACGGATGGCAAGGGTGAGAAGGTCGTGTGTGGTTGCTACCCAGGAGCCTCGATCGCCTACTCCCTCAGCCCATTCGCCAATCTCACGAGCCAATCCTTCGCGAGAACGACTCAGGAAGATTGCGGCGTTTGCGCCACGTTGAGCCATGGCTTTGTTTAATTGCTCGGAAATTCGCTTGCGTCCCCAAGGTTCGGATTCGCGATCGCGCACCTCAATGACGATCGATAGTTCTGTTGCTGCGATCGATTTGGGGGTGAGTTTGATGAGAATATCACCGGAGTTGTTATCGGTACCAACGTGATGAACTTCGGCTCCGGCTAATTTCGACCAATGCTGGAGTTCTGCAACAACGGCTTCTTCATAGGTGATGCCTTTGGCTGTGGTCTGTTGGAGGACTTCTTGTGCTGCCTGTTTGCCGCGAATTTCTTTGGTGAGTCGGTCTACTTCATCGGCAAGCGGTTTGACGGCTTCCACGACGACGCTTTTAACGGCTTTGGCGAGTGTGCCGTTTTCTGCTGATACATCTTTGAGTGCTGTTGTCAATACTCCTTGAACGGAATCGTTGTGGGTGGCGTCTAACAGGTTTTTGATGGTTTTGAGGGCGTTGCCAAGGACTGAGGTTTCTTTGGAGGGGTCGATATCTTGGGAAAGCAGTGCTTTGAGTTCATCGACTCGCTCTTTTGTGACGGCTGAAACCTCGTTAATTTGCTGTTGAACGGGAGCTAAGACTTGACCGTCTTTCGTTCCTAGCTTGCCAAGCAATTCTTGCTGGACTGTGTTGGGGATAAGTGCGATCGCTTTTTCTACGTCTCTCAGCAGCGATGCAATTTGCCGTTTGACAGATTCAATATCTTGAGTGTTTTGGGTGGTTTCTAAACAATGAAAACCGACTATAAAGGCAGAGATGCAAGTGCGATCGCGTTCTTCTTCTGGTACTCGTTGCAGGTAGTCTACTGCGTCTTTCCCAAGTATTTCTAAGTTGTGAATTAGGATGCGATCGTCCATGAGGTTGATTTGAGAGAGAAGGCGATGATTGTTAGTTAAGACCATAGTTTTGGTGCGCTTTTCGGTGTAGTTGTGGGATGGTAATTTGTTAGTGAATTGCTGTTTTATTGGCGAACTCGGCGCTTAGTTTCCGAGTGCCAGTAGCTTGTGAGAATTTGAGGATTGGGTAGTCCATGAAGACAGACGACTCGCAGCCCTCTAAGAGCATCAGTAAAGTGATGGTAGGGAGTTTGTTTCAAAATTCGGTCATTGAGCGTATAAATTACCGCACCTTTATAGAAGTGCTTGCCCCCATACATCAGAGCAACTTGAATCATGGCGTTGTTAATGCCTCGTTGCTGCTTACGTCGTTGCCAATGATTGCTGTCTTTATTGCAAGGTGCGATTCTCAGAATGCCTATTTTGCTCTTATTGGAATCGCTTTCGACTATCAGGTTGAGTTGTTTTTTGGTGGTCATCGTGCTTTCTGCACCGCTCGATGATTCGAGAATATCTCCGTAAAATCCACGATTCCAGAGCAGATTGGTTCAGATAAATTAGAGCAAGCTGAACCAATCTGACCTTTCAAATCGGATGGCAGCCAACTAGGCTTTTGAGTAGTAATCAGCGATTAATAATGCAATCAGGTCAATCAAGCAGTGCTCGAGCTACCGAGTCGGGACTACACAAAATTAGAGAAGCAAAGGATTATCAACGCAGCAATGAAGGTGAGCGTTTAACTTATGAGCGCCTTGCTGAGAAAGCTTATACCTCCGTAAGTACAGTTAAACGATTTTTCAAAGGAGAAGAAATTTACAGAGACAATGCCCTAGCAATTACTCAAGTCTTGGGTTTGCAATTGGAAGATGTTGTTGAGTATAGCGAGTTGGATTCTACGTTTTATGTGGAGCGTCCACCCATTGAATTTGAATGTTGCACAGTAATAGAGAAACCAGGAGCGCTTATCCGCATCAAAGCACCTCAGCAGATGGGGAAAACCTTGCTACTGGAAAAGATTCTTGCTCATGCAAGACAGCAGGACTATCAAACTGTGATTGTAAGTTTTGAAACAGATAGTACTGTATTCAATGACCTAGAAAAATTTTCACGCTGGTTCTGTGCCAGCGTTGGTAAACGATTAGAATTGCCTAATAAATTGGCTGATTCCTGGGATGATATTTATGGCTGTAACGATAACATTACAGATTACTTCGAGGAATATCTGTTAGCCGAACTAACCAATCCTTTGGTACTTGCCCTAGAGCGGGTTGATCGGGTCTTTGAACACTCTGCCATTGCCAATGATTTTTGTGCTTTATTACGGGGCTGGAATGATAAAGCCAAGCAAAGCGATAAAAGTGGTGCTATTTGGAAAAAACTCCGATTGGTAGTGGTACACTCCACAGAAGTTTATGGTTCGCTGGATATTAATCGTTCGCCCCTTGCTAATGTGGGGAAGATTTTTCCTTTACCGGAGTTCACGAGTGAGCAAGTGCAGGATTTAGCAAGGCGATATGAGCTTGATTGGGTAGGTACTCAGGAAGTTGAGCTACTAATGGCTATGGTAGGAGGACATCCCTATTTAATCCAGCAGGCTTTCGATTACCTTGAACGTCAGAACGTTACGCTATCAGAATTTTTACAAATAGCACCTACAGAAGAAAGCCCATTCAGCGCTCATCTGCGACAACACTTGTGGAATCTACAACAAAATTCAGAACTATCAACAGCTTTTGGTGAAGTAGTAACAAGCAATCAAGCCGTAAGAATTGAAACGGCTCAGGCTTTTAAGTTACACAGCATGGGACTGGTACAACTACAAGGCAATGATTGTAATCCGAGATGCGATTTGTATCGCCAGTATTTCTCGGTTCGTCTAGCTGCGGCATAAAGAAAATCGTCTCAGAATCGCTTGATAAACACAGCTTACTAACGGTTACGAATATGGTTGACGAATACTTTTTTTCGGGAACTCTACCAGAAGATGCCCGTACCTATGTCAAGCGACAAGCAGATGATGATCTCTATAAGGGATTAAAAGTCGGAGAGTTTTGTTATGTGTTGAACTCTCGACAGACGGGAAAATCTAGCTTGCGAGTTCAAGTGATGCGTCGGCTCAAACAAGAAGGATTTGCCTGTACTTTCATTGACCTTTCAATAGGTGGTACTCAGCAGACTTCTGAGCAGTGGTATGCTGGTATGCTTCGCAACCTTACAAAAGACTTGGAGGTAGAGGCTAATTTAAGAAGTTGGTGGCGCGAACGCGAGTGGCTATCTCCTTTGGAGCGATTTCGGGAATTTATAGAAACGGTGATGCTGGTGCAGAGAGCTGAAAAAATTGTCATTTTTATCGATGAAATTGATAGTGTTCTCAGCTTAGGTTTCCCAACTGATGACTTTTTTGCTTTTATCCGTGCTTGCCATAACAGACGAGTGGACAAGCCAGAATATATTCGTCTCACCTTTTGTCTGCTAGGGGTGGCAACACCATCTGATTTGATTCAAGACAAAAAACGTACACCGTTTAATATTGGTCACGCGATCGCACTGAATGGCTTTCAACTGGGCGAAGTGCAGCCGTTAGCTGAAGGATTGAAGGAAAAAGTCAGCAATCCGCAAGCGCTGTTAGAAGAGGTACTGGCTTGGACAGGCGGTCAACCCTTTCTCACCCAAAAGCTGTGTAAGTTAATTGTCTCTTCTGGAGTGCCTATTCCAGAAGGCCGCGAGAAGGAAGGGGTTGAGAAGTTGGTGCGATCGCAGATTATTGAAAATTGGGAATCTCAGGATGAGCCTGAGCATTTGAAGACGATACGCGATCGCATTCTCAGTAACGAGAAACGTGCAGGTTGTCTGCTAGGACTATATCAACAAATCTTGCAGCAGGAAGAAGTTGCATCTGATGATAGTTCTAAGCAAGCAGAATTACGTTTGTCAGGACTGGTAGTCAAGGAACAGGGAAAGTTAAGAGTTTATAACTGTATATACAAGTTTGTTTTTGATCAAAGTTGGGTTGACAAGACGTTAGTAGGCTTGCGCCCTTATGCTGAAGCTCTAGAACCATGGTTAGCTTCCAATCGTCAGGATGAATCCCGATTGCTGCGTGGCAAAGCATTAGAGGATGCACTGGCATGGGCAGACGAGCGAGATTTGAGCCACCAGGATTATCAGTTCTTAAGCGCTAGCCAAAAAAAGGCTTTCCAGGAAGCACAACAAAAAATGAAAATGGCTGATTTGCTAAAACATCGCCAGCAGAGGCGAAAAGAACTAAATCATAAGCGGGTAGAGGCAAATGAGCGTTTAAAGAAATTGAGAAGTCTAATCCGTCTACAGCAACGGGAAGTACAACTTCTACCCCAACTCGATCAGGAGAAAATAAAGCTTACTGAATACATCAATCCCCTGGAGCAAAAGCGGATTCATTTGCTACAGGTACAGGAGAATGGATTGGAAAAGCGCAACTTTATAGAACGTTTACAGAAGAACCAGCAAGCTTATGAAAAGCAATTAGTAGGATTAGAGCAAAAGATTCAGATGTATCAGCAGGCATTACTTGAAGCCCAAACCGATTTTGAAGCAATTCAGCAAAAACTTTGTGTAGAGATAGGACGACAGGCAGACTGTGAGCAAGATATTCAGATATTGCGGCAGCAGTACAGCTTACTTAGCCAAGAAGTAGCAGATCAGGAGTTAGCTCAGATAAAACTGGTTAGCTTACAGGCAAAAATAGAACACATTAGGCAAACTCAAAATCAGCTATCAATCATTATGCAAGAAGCAGAGCAGATTGAGCAATCTCTCCATACATATGACGAAGAACTAAGATTCATCGATCAAGCACTAGAACAGTTTAGCTCCAACGAGATTAAGGATTTTACTATGGATAATTGAAAAGATAAAACTATTTTACAAAAATAGCCGTCAAGTACAATAAAGTTAGCGCTTTCTGAAACTAATCATTTTGCAAGAATATCTATTAAAATTGCATTTTTCAGAAATCAAGAAAATTCACTAAACACTTATAAGTATACAAAAAAAATTCATAACTACTTCACATTAGAGTGTTAGTTTATTCTTAGAACATTAAATCAGAGGTGCAAACCCAGCAATGAAAGCTACACGAGTACAATTAGGACAACTTCCCAAGCTACTTCATCTCCAAAGCAATACATATATCGATTTACCGCTAAATCTTTCTGTAATCCATATCGGCAAACCGAATGAGCGAATTCAACCTAATATTGATGTTTCAAAGTTACCAAATTCTGATGTCGTTTCAAGAGTTCACGCAACTATTTATATAGAAGGAAACACTTACTTTATTGAAGATTTAGGTAGTGTTAATGGGACTTACTTGAATCAAAATTCCTTAATACCGAGGACACGTTATTCAATTAATATTGGAGATAGAATAGATCTTGGTAAGGATAACCAAGTAACGTTTATATTTCTCTTTTTGTTTATATAAGTCTATAGGTGAAAGAGCTAAAGAGACACTCGCGTCCCACTTCGTGAGCCAACACCTTCAAAAGTGCGATCGCGCTACACACAGGAAATGCGATCGCCCTCCATCTCATCCATCACAACCCTAAGCCACAACTTAAGAAGGCTCATCTGCGCTGGAATCTCCTAGGTACAGCCTAACGAAATCTTCGGCAGCACGAGGGTTAAGCTGCCGCAATGCGTTCTTAATTTCGACTATCACATCACCAGCTGGGTCTCTTTGTTCATGTACCCAACGATTGACGCTTGCTCGATCAACTGCCATTGTGACTGCCAATTTGTTTTGGCTAATGTCATAGGTCTCCAACACCTGTTTTAGTGCTTTGCCTGCTTTTCCCATGCCTCAGATTCTGTCAGAGGCTAATCACCTCGTAAATGTTGCCAATCTGTCAGCATTCAGATAAGCTAAAAACGTTGCCAATCTGTCAGCATTTTCCCGAATAGAACTACAGGTAAACCAAAATGGCTAAAGACTTTCTCCCTGATTCCGAAGAAACCCCTACTAGCCCTGCATCCAGTCAGGCTCCCACTCCATCTAACCCGGAGCGAGAACCCGTGCAAATCCTAGTCATTGGCTCTAAGGAAGGCGTGACTAACATCGTCCACTCCCTTCACACTCACCACTTTGCCGAAGTTCGTGAATGGAGTCCTCTTATGCCTGCGCCCGTTGCGGGTAAGCTAATGCGGATGCTGATTCGCCACGTTCCCAGGTAGAAGAAAAGCGATCGCCTTTCACGCATCCACGCAGAAGGCGATCGCTCTATTCAACTCATCCATGCAAAAAGTGATCGCCTGATTCACTGACATATCAATGTGCGGCGCAACAAACAGGATATGCGATCGCTACATGGTGGAATAGATTGATAGGAGAAAAGAGGCGATCGCTGCATCCTGATGAGGTAAGCCATGACGATTTATGAGCTTTTGCAAGCCAACCGAGAACGCATTCTCCAAACTGCTGCCAAATATGGAGCTTACAACATTCGGATTTTGGGTTCAGCGGCACGGGGAGAAGCCGATGCAAGCAGCGATGTAGATTTTCTAGTCGAAATGGAACCCGGACGAAGCTTGTTCGATCTGGGGGGACTCTTGATGGACTTGCAAGAATTACTCAATTGCAAAGTCAATATCCTCACAGAGAAAGGATTGCGAGAGCGAATTCGGGAACGGGTGTTGAGAGAGGCCATTTCATTGTGAGAGATGATCGTACAGGACGAAGACGGGAACCTAGTGGGTTTTAATCACCCCGTCTCATGTCTTTGAGTTGGCGAAAAATCCACCGCGAACGATTCGTCATTTCCGGACGGGTCAAAATTCCCTGTGAGGGGCTGAATAAAAGCGCTAATAAAAATAATCCAAAAATTACTAATACAATTGCTGGTCCAGAAGGAACATTTAAGTAATAACTAATATACATGCCACTGATACTGCCAATGACACCCAAAATTGCTCCCAGTACCATCACCTGGTGTAATTCTTTTACCAGTAGATAAGCACTAATACTAGGACAAACCAGTAAGGAACTTATTAAGACAACTCCTACAGTTTTCATGCTAGCAACAATAGTGAGAGTGATAGCAGCCATTAAACCATAGTGTAGAGCATTGATGGGAAACCCTAGGGCTTGAGCGCCTAATTTATCAAAGGTATATAACAGTAATTCTTTATAAAATAATTTTACCATTAGTAAAACAGTTAGAGTAATAATAGCTGTGCGTTGAACATCAGTTATTGTGACTCCTAAAATATCACCGAATAGGAAACTATCTAGGTCTAACTTGCTTTTTAGTTGAGTAATTAAAATAACACCTAAAGCAAAAGAACTAGAAAAAGTCAGTGCCATTGCTGCATCAACTTTAACACGCGATTGAGCGCGAATCCAGGCAATCAAAAATGTACTAAAAATGCCTGAAATAAAAGCCCCAACTAGAATATCGACTCCTATGAAAAATGCGATCGCTAGTCCTGGTAAAACTCCATGAGCAATCACATCTCCTAATAAAGCCATACGCTGGACAATCAAATACGTACCAACTACTGGGCAAAGAATACCAATTAGAATGCCTACCGCGAGCGCATTCCGCATAAATTCATAACCCAGTGGTTCTATTAACCAATCAATCATATTAATTTAGAATTTTAGATTTCGGATAGTCCTTTCTAAAGAATTCCAGATAAAGGTTAGTCGGTTGCAGGTTACGATTTTTAAGATTTTTAACATTGCACCTTCAACTTTTAGCAAAAATACACCATCTCTGCCGTCTCATGGAGGAGATGCGATTGTAGCCCTTCGCCATAAGCACGGCGAATATTTTCTATAGTCATTACTTCTTTAGGGTAACCATTAGCAACTAACCGCTGGTTTAACAACAGTAATCGATCATAGTGAGATAAAGCCTCTCCCCACTCATGAGAGCTGACTAATAGCGTTTTGCCTTCTGCTTTGAGTTCGTTAAAAATTCCGAAAAGAATGGCTTCTGTTTTCTTGTCAACTCCGACAAAGGGTTCATCAAATAAGAACAGTTCCGCTTGTTGGGCAATAGCACGCGCTAAAAAAACCCGTTGCTGCTGTCCGCCTGAAAGTTCTCCAATTTGACGCTGCCGTAATTCCCACATCCCTACCCGTTGAAGAGCAGTAGCGACAATTTCTTTGGATTGACGACTAGGTGAGCGAAACCATCCTGTATGTGCAGTACGTGCCATCATCACCACACTCCACACAGTTGCTGGATAATCCCAGTCAATTTGCGATCGCTGCGGCACATAAGCACAGCAACGCAACTGCTGTCTCAAAGCCTTTCCGCGAAACTTTACCACTCCACTCACAGTAGGAATCAGCCCCAGCATCGCTTTAATCATCGTGCTTTTACCAGCACCATTGGGTCCGATCACACCCACCATTTGTCCAGGTTCTAAGCAGAAGCTGACATCTCCTAAAGCGTGGACTCCTCGGTAGCTAACAGCTAAATGCTGTACTTCTAACATAATCCGTCTGAAATAAGAATCGTAATCATTATTACAAGATTAATCTAAATTTCGACAGCACAAAGGCTCTCAACACTATTCGGCATGGGAGCAATTCTCTCGGGACTGATAGTAAGTGGCATGTGCCTCTCCGGAGATTTCCCTGATCAGCTAAAAATTTTCCAAGGTTGACCGCTGAATCTTGAAGTTCTAGCATTGACAACCTAATAGATAATGATTATCGTCATCATAGCTCGCTTGAAGTGCTGATCATGTTAAAAAGCTTTTCCGTTAAACCTTGTTTCATGGGAAGGGCTGCTAATTTAGGGATTCCTCTAGCAGCGATCGCTCGATGCTTCGCAGCCGCTTCCCTAATGCTTTACACGCTCGGACTTACTGGTTGTGGTTCCTCTCAACAGACGACTAACTCATCTGGCAACACAACTTCTGTAGCATCATCTTCCGCAGGAGATGCCTCTAAACCCAAAGTCGTAGCAACCAGCAGCGTCCTTTGTGATGTTATTCAAAAAATTGCGCAGGAGACCGTTGACCTTACTTGTTTAATTCCTGCGGGTACAGATCCTCACGTTTATCAAGCCAAGCCGACTGACCGAAAAGCGATCGAACAGGCAAAGCTAATCCTCTACAATGGCTACGGTTTTGAACCAACTTTGATTAAGTTAATCAAGGCAACTCAAAACTCTGCACCCAAAATAGCTGTCAATGAGATAGCTGTTCCAAAACCCCTCAAGGGTGAAGAACATGAGCATGAGGCTGAGGCTGAGAAAAAAGGGGGAAAAGCAGAAGCGGAGCATGACCCTGGTGAATCTAACCCTCATGTCTGGCATAATGCCCAGAATGGTGTTCGGATCGTCGAGACAGTTCGGGACAACCTAGAAAAGTTATCGCCCAGCAATGCAACCCAATACAGCAGCAATGCTAAAAAAATGACCAGTGAACTAACACAGTTGGATAGCTGGATTAAATCGCAAATCAGCACAATTCCCGCTAATCAGCGTAAGTTAGTCACAACTCATGATGCAATGGGATACTACGCTAGTGCTTATGGAATTCCAGTTGAAGGTGCTTTACAGGGAATTAGCACAGAAGAAAAGCCAGCAGCAGGACGGGTAAAAGCACTGGTGCAAGACCTCAAGAAAACAGGGGTTCCCACGATTTTTCCGGAAGCGACGATTAACCCGAAGCTGATTGCGGCGGTTGCTAAGGAGGCAAATGTCAAAGTCTCCAAGCGAGAACTGTTTGCCGATGGTCTTGGAGAAAAGGGGTCAGAGGGCGATACTTACGAGAAAATGTTGATTGCCAATACCAAGACAGTTGTGGAAGGACTAGGAGGCAAGTATACCCCCTTCCAGCCGAAATGAAGTACATAGTAGTGCCTAGACAATACTGTAGGGGCAGGACATGTCCCATTGGTGTCAACTTAACGTTGATTGGGGGCGGTTGAAACCGCAGCTACATAAACAAAACCTGCCTGTGCAGGTTAAATAAGTGTTGATTTTTCGTTAGTCCGCGCAGGCGGACTTGGTTTATTTAGCCGCGACTTCCTTTTCAACAGGGCTTAAGTTGACACTAATG
>DATNPH010000040.1:0-5796 GCA_036703315.1 Coleofasciculaceae cyanobacterium | reverse complement strand
CCTGAAATGCTGCAAAAAATGGCAGAGTCCTGGTCTGTGTTTAGCCAGAACAAGCAGCAGATGGGCATGGAGTTCTACCAAATTCTGTTTGAGAAATATCCGTTTGTTCTGCCGATTTTTGGTCGGGCAGACATGGATTATCTATCACTGCACCTGTTTCAGGCATTGGAGTTTTTGGTGCGTTGTCTGCAAAGTGGCAGCAGTGATGAAATCTTACGAGAACTGCGGTTTTTGGGACAGGTTCATAGCTTCGCTGATGTGCCAACCTGTGCCTATCCTGCCATTGGCGAGACCATGTTTGCTCTGTTTGAACGGTATCTCCCAGACTTTACCCCTGAACTACGGCAAGGATGGCAAACGTTGCTTGATCGGGTGATCAATGTTGTTAAGCTGCCCATGCTCAACCAGGAGCGATTGCTCAAGAAAGCCAAGCAGTTCCTCGATCTAATTTCATCAGAACAAGCCTGGGAACCGGAGGACAAAGAGCGACGCTGGAAAGAAATTCGCGAGGAAGTGAAAGCGACTGGCACTTATACTCACACCTATGAAGAACTAGCATATGGAGCGCAGGTAGCATGGCGCAATGCCTCTAAGTGTGTCGGGCGGATTGCCTGGAACAACATGGTGATACGCGATTGCCGCCATGTCACCAACCCCGATGAAATGTTCCGCGAATGTAAGGAACACGTCAAATTTGCGACGAATGGCGGCAATTTGCAGATTACGATGAGCGTCTTTCGTCCCAGGCTCCCCAAAGAGCGCTGGGGTCCGCGCTTCTGGAATTCCCAACTCTATCGTTATGCAGCATACGAGCAACCCGATGGTAGTGTAATGGGCGATCCAGCCAACCTTGCCTTGACCAATGCCATCATCAAATTTGGCTGGCAACCCCCCGAACCGCGCAGCGCCTATGACATTTTGCCACTGGTGATTGAGGTTCCCGGTCAGGAGCCGAAGATGTACCACTGGAAGCCCGAAGAAGTGCTGGAAGTGCATATTGAGCATCCGACGATTCCAGAGTTTAAAGACATTGGGATGCGTTGGTATGCCATTCCCGCTATTAGTAATTTCTCCGTTCACATTGGCGGTATCCATTACGGCTGTATGCCGTTCAATGGCTGGTATATGGATACCGAAATCATGCGCGATTTCCTGGATGAGTACCGCTACAACAAGATGGAGGAAATCGCGAAAGTTCTGAAGCTAGACACTAGCTCTGAGCAAACCCTATGGCGCGATCGCGTTGCCCTAGAACTCAACATTGCCATCCTGCATTCCTTCCAGAAAGCGAAGGTGACGATGGTGGATCACCAAACCGCATCTCGCCAGTTCTTAACCCATGATTTACGCGAAAAGAAAGCGGGACGTGAATGTCCGGGCGATTGGGGCTGGGTGGTTCCTGCTACAGGCGGCAGTGCTTGTCCGGTGTGGCATCACCAGATGCGCGATTTTTATTTGGAACCTGCCTATCACCATTCTGCCGATCGCTGGGACGTGGAAGATGGCATTGACCTAGAGAAGCTAACGGCTGTTGCGGATGAAGACGGCGATAAGCGCGATCGCATTCTGATTCTCTATGCCTCTGAAACGGGAACCGCAGAAGGATTTGCTCGTAAAGCCGCTCGTCAGTTGCAGCAATTTCGTCCTAAAGTGATGGCACTTGATGAATATCCTGTTGATACGCTTGCCTCTGAGAAACTGCTGCTGATTATCACCTCCACCTTCGGCAATGGCGAAATGCCAAGTAACGGCAAGCGATTCTTGCAATGGGTGAAACAACAGCCTGCGGGAGCGCTCGACGGCTTGAACTACTCCGTGTTAGGGATTGGCAGCACGGTGTATGAAAAATTCTGTGCGGCTGGCATCGCGGTTGATAAAGCCCTGACGAGAGCCGGGGCGAACTGTGCTGTCCCCATGCATAAAGGCGATGAAATTAAGGGTCAAGCAGATACCTTTAAGCAGTGGTTAGGCTTAATTTCCCGTGTACTCGGTGCAGACGAAACAACAGGAAGTGCTGGCAGTGCCAACGCTCCTAAACTCACCGTCACCTTCTTGAACGAAGCCGATGTCCCCCCATCTCCTCATCTCCCTACCTCCCTATCCCCTTCTGATCGCGGCATTCCAGTTCCCGTCCTGGCTAACGACGAACTGCTTCAAGAAGTCATCCCTGGTAGTCGTTCCACTCGCTATATTGTCTTTGATATTGCGGGAACCGATTTGCAGTATGAAACAGGTGATCATGTCGCGGTTCATCCCTGCAATCCACCCGAACTAGTGAACCGCCTGTGCGATCGCATCGGTGTGACAGCAAATACTTACTTTACGGCTTCTTACATCAATCCAGACGGTACTACCACCGACGAGCAGCCCCCGGTTGCGGTTCCGACTACCGTGGGTCAACTGTTCTCTGAAGAACTGGATCTGTCATTACGGGAACCCTTCAACGATCTGCTGGCTGACCTGTATTCATCCGCCCAGAATCCCCAAGATAAACAACGCCTGGAAGTCTGGCTAGAGATTTTACGGCAGGGTGAGGACAATCCCGATGCCCAAACGCTCAAGAAAACTATCTCTGATAATTTCGTGAGCGTTGCCGATTTGTTTGATGAATTTCCTTCAGCAACGATTACGCTGGAAGCGCTGTTGGAACTGCTGCCCAAGCAAAAGCCACGCCTTTATTCCATCTCGTCGTGTCCGTTGCTGCATCCTGACAAAATTCAAGTGACGATTGGTGTGCTGCAAATTACTACCGATGCTGGCAAAGTTCGTCAGGGGTTGTGTTCCAACTATCTAGCTGGACTGCAACCTGGCTCAAAAGTTCGCATTGGGGTTCGCACCTCTGGCTTCCGTCCCCCTGCCGATCCGCAAGCACCGATGTTGATGGTCGGTCCCGGTACAGGCGTATCGCCACTCATTGCCTTCCTGCAATACCGGGAAGCTCTACAGAAGCAGGGAACGACCTTGGGCGAAGCTTGCCTCTACTTTGGCTGTCGCAATCACAGTGATTTTCTGTATGGGGAACAACTAATAACCTGGCAAAATCAGGGCGTGTTGACAGATTTGCAAGTAGCTTTCTCCCGTCTCACCGACAAGAAAGTTTATGTGCAAGGCTTAATGCAAGAGAACGCTCAAGCCTTGTGGCAGTCACTCAGCCATCCTCAGTGTCATTACTACGTTTGTGGCGACGCGAAGATGGCAGATGATGTGTTCGAGGTGTTTTTGGCGATCGCCAAAAATGAGGGCAAACTTTCTCACATTGAAGCCGTTGAATTTTTCGACAAAATGAAGCAAGAAAAACGCTTCCATACCGATGTATGGGGTGTGCAACTCAACTTCAAACAAGCCATCCAACAGTTGCAAAAGGATAACTACTCCAAAGCCGAAAAGTGGCTGGAACGGGTGAAGCAGCCCAGAGAGCAATTATCTGCCGATCCAAACCAGACTGTTTTGGTCTAATCTGGGCAAGCCTATTTAGGTGGGGGTGAGTCTGACTTTGAACCTGTAATCTTTTGATGGATTATTTCCTTGCAGATTCACCACTCGCCTGCTCTGTTCTTTAATGCATCACTACTAATCTTTAGACCTCTTGCATAAATCCTGGGATGCCCCCTAAATCCTCCAAACTTGGGGGACTTTGAACTCCGGTCTCCCCCAGAATTGGGGGGCGAAAATCGAATGAGAGCAAGAGGTCTTTTGTCTAACACATCAGGCAAAAAGGGCTGCCATTAGGAATGAAAAGACTTGCGTTTTGCCAATTTATCTTAGTCTGCGTTCTGACAATAGTATGGTGTATCATCGCTCATGCCCACCAAGTTTATGCATCAAATATACAAGGGCAGAATCGAACTATTACATCAAAATCAGAGCCGGAATTCAAGCTTGTCAGTCAAATCACTGAGCAATCTTCTCCAACAGAATCAGTAAATAATTCTTGGCAAACTGAAGTATCAAACTCGGTGCGTCAACCCAGTCCTTATAAGCCGACCATTGTTTTTGTTGATGTGAGATTAAACACCGTTTCTCAGATTAACCTACCAGACAAAACCTACAACATATCAGCAGAAGTTGTTCTAGAGTGGCAAGACGGTAGATTGGCTTTCACACCTAAAAATAAAGAGACAAATACGCTATTAAAATTTAATGGTAATGATGTCGATTTGATACTAGGAAAAATCTGGTCACCAAGTTTTACAATTGGTAATGAAATTCAGCCGCGAGAAACACAAAATCGTTCGGTTCAGGTTGCTTCTAACGGTTGGGTAAGAGTCTACGAACAGTTTAATGATGTGGTGAAATTTGATGCAGATGTCCACACTTTTCCCTTTAGTAACCAAACACTCACTCTAGCTATTAATTCTGCCCTTGACGACCTCAGTGCCGTCGTATTCAGTCTCCGGGAGTTTAAGTTTAATTCCCCAGACCCATCACAGCAAATTATTGGACGCTGGTCGCTGAAAAAGCTGAATGCTAATACGAGAAGCTTTAACCGTCTCGATTCCAAAGTCAGCTTTCCACAAATTCTTATATTCATGCAGATTCAGCATAAACCGCAATACGTCATTTTCAACTTTTTTATCCCACTATTTATCATTTTTGTTGCTGCGGCTGCTGTAACCTGGATTGACCCGACTAAAACTGCTCCTCATACTGCTCCGCGAGTCCTTGGGACAATAATATTACTTCTGACGACAATTACTCTCAAGTTCGCTCTAGCCAGAGAAATTCCTGCTGTAAATTACATTACTTTGACCGATGCAGTTTTCGGTGTGACTGTTCTCATCCTAATCCTGAGTTTAATCATGTCTTGTACAATCATCTACTTGAAAGAGCATGTACAAAAAGACGTTCTATCCAAAAGACTTAATGCAAACTTCCGAACGATTTATCCTCTTTTATATGTTGCTTGCATGAGTGCTGTTTTTCTGCTTTTCTACACAGTGAATTGGAACTCTTGATTATCACCCATAACCTGACGCTGCCAACTTTTTAGGAAGACAGGCAGCAGATGCAATACTCTAGTGCAAGAAGGCAGAAGGCAGGAGGCAGAGGGCAGAAGGAAAGAAAGTTTGTACAGTAAGCTTTTTAACCTTTCTCAACTGGATAGTTATTTCCGCCATACTGCACTAGCAATTTTTTATAGGCTAAAGATTGCCGAGGTGCAAAAGAATAACTACTCTAAAGATGAAAAGTGGCTAGAGCGAGTGAAGCAGCCACTGAAGAATTATCCGCTCAAGAACACAGTTGCTAAAACCACCGTCACCCTGCGCGGTTTATTTGCGGCAACGTTTCATCTTGGGCTACGCCCCGTTGCGCTAACAACCTTCAACCCTTAAATTATGCTCACCGCCCAAAGTCCATCCTATGAATATCAAGTTGGCGGGAGTCTACCGCTTGATGCCCCTAGTTATGTTAAGCGTCAGGCAGATGATGAGCTGTACGAGGCACTTTTAAGGAGTGAGTTTTGCTACGTTCTCAACTCCCGGCAGATGGGTAAATCCTCACTTTGGGTGCAAACGATGCACCGTTTGCAAGCTAAAGGTATGTGCTGTGGAGTCATCGATCTGACAGCGATTGGCACGCAAGAGGTGACGCCAGAACAGTGGTATGCCTCTGTTGTCGGTTCTCTCACCAGTAGCTTCCAGCTTGACTTTAATTTACGAGCTTGGTGGCGCGATCGCACTCATCTATCCCTAGTCACCCGCCTGAGTGAGTTTATCGAAACCGTCTTACTAGAGGAAATTCAGCAAAATGTCATAATTTTTATTGATGAAATCGATAGTCTCCTCAGCTTAGACT
>DATNPH010000032.1:0-103600 GCA_036703315.1 Coleofasciculaceae cyanobacterium | reverse complement strand
GAAGTCATTGTAGTCTGTGTCTTGTCGATTCGGTTTGACTAATACAGAACCGGTATCATCCCAGAGGGTGATAGTACCGCCGTTCGCCAGACCAGATAGCTCACCTTCAAGTTTGGCTTGTTGATTGCCGCCAAGGTTTTGAGCATTTGTGGAGTAAACAATACCGGCAGGTCTGCCATTGTAGGTAGATTCTAGATAGAAGGCATACTGCGTATTTGCCTTGAATGTAAACTCTGCTAATGGCTGAGGTACTGTGTTACCAGGCGTACCTGTAAAGTCTGTCGGATCGAGTTCTCCATTGGGTCCCCTATATTTGGTAGGGCGGTTGACATCTTGCGGCCTGTCAGAGGGTTTGACTTCAGCAATCAAAGGTGTCTTTTCACCAGTGTCTAAATTGATGACGCCAAAGGTTGACTGGTAAGCTCCATGGGATTGCACAAATTCAAATTCGACAATCGTATCAACATCAAATCGGACACCATTAGTGTCAAATTGGTCTGCGGCTTGAGCTGGTCTTGAAAAAGTACCTAAAAGCCCTGCTATTTGAAGCGAAGCGATCGCACTTAACCCAATCGCTCTCCTTAGAATCTGTGACGGTGCTCGATTACTCCTATTTTTTCTTTGCATCATAGCTCTCCCACACTTAATGACTGCAATTGATTGATGAGGTGGAAATTTACCAGATACGGTTACGATTAGCGCTGACCTGTTCTGTCTGAGAACGAGTTACATCATTTATAAAGACCTTGGTTTCCTCTACCAAGCTATTGAGGCGCTCACAATCTGGGCTGAGACAAACTTCATTAGGGTCGGCTGGGCCTCTAGCAAACCGACGCGGTCCGGTTGGTGGAGGGGCATTGCAGCAGCGCTCAGAGGCTCCTTCTAATTCTTGGGAAAGGCGTCGGGCATTATTGATAATCTCTGGTTTGAGTGTGCCATCGTTCCTAAATATAGGTGCGGTATTATTCCAAATATTGGTTCCTGTAATATCTGACTGGTTAATATTGGTTCCTGTAATATCTGACTGGTTAGGACCCTGCTGAGCGCTGGCAGGAAGTGTGAGCAACCCACTGCTGACCAGTGATGTACTGATAATCAAACTCATCCATTTTCTTCTAGCCATGACTTTCACTCCTACACTTAGTACTTAAAACTTGAAGGCAAAACCGGTACCTAAAACAAATCGGGGTCCATCTCCTGCACCAGCAATGTCGCGTACTGCGGGAGTAATCACCAGAGGAATGTTTTTAAAGGGTGCGATCGAAAGCCCCACTCCCAAGTCTTGTCCACTCCACTCAGCGATTAAACTGACGGGTTGAGCAACGCGGACAGCAACGTTGCCAAAAACATTGACCCCACCAGAATTGTTGGCTACAGCACTCTCACTGCGGAACTGCCCACTCCCGACACCAGCGGTGACGGCTACTCGACTAAAAGGCAAGTTAATGTCATCACGGGTTCGGATAACTTTGGTAACAGTCCCATAGACTGAGTTTTCAAAGTCATTTTGACCACCAACATTTAAAAAGCCATTCCAACCAACTGCTACGGCAAAGTCATTTGGCAGTTGACGATGGACTTTAATGTTAAATCCACCAGCGCCAAAGTCCCGACTACCACCAAAGCTTGCAAGCGTATAAGACAGCTCGACACCTACTGATTTACGAGCATCCCCTAAACCAACCCCAAAACCCAAGCCACCATCACTCACGTCACCGTATCGGGTTCGTTGTTGAAAAGTAGCGCTGACAAAGCCTGTGTTGTTATCCGCACCAAATCCAGTTGGAATGACAATGCTTAAACTCGGTGAAGCTTGAAATGCCCCCTCAGCCTTTATCTGCTCCAAACCACGCAGTTGCGATAGCAGAGCGTCAACTTCGGGACAGGGTTTAATTGTTATTGGTGCATTTGGTGACGTAACACCTGTAGTTGGCTGAGGGCTAATAGTTGGTACACCTTGTGGGGTTACACCCGTAGTCGGCTGAGGGCTAATAGTTGGTACACCTTGTGGGGTGACACCCGTAGTCGGCTGAGGACTGATAGCGGGTAGGCCTTGTGCCGTAACAGCTGTAGTTGGCTGAGGAGTGATAGTTTCCTGGGAGGTAGGAGTGTTGATGCTCCCAGTACTCTGTTTAGAGGTTGGAACTGCCAGTAAATCCCGCGCACTATGGCTCTGTAACTCTGCAAGAGTCTTTGCTGAAGCTACTTGGGGTGCTGCTGAAGGCTCCACCGAGGTTAAGCTATTTTTTTGGGCTGATGTCCGCTCTAGTGTTACTTCCGATGCATTGAGTTGTGGTACTTGACGCGGAGAATCTTGAACCTGGTAACGTGGAGTATCTATGCGAGAATTCCTCGTGTCCTTGTTTCCCTGTATCCCCGTGCTAACCTGTACGTTTGACCGCAACTTGGTATCAGTTTCTGGAGGCGCAATTTCTGGAGGCGCAATGCCAGCGCTGGTTGCTTGAGGTACAGTGCCAGTGCTGGTTGCTTGAGGTACAGTGCCAGTGCTAGTTGATTTAGGAGTGGGACTCTCTGCTGATGGCACAGCGACTTTTTGAGCATCCTCGACAGACTGAGCGTTGGCTAACTGTGAGGAGGCTTTCGGCGCAAATTCTTGTTTCGTCAGGGATTCCGGTGAGGCGATCGCCTTAGGCGTACCTTTGAGCGTCGCTTCTTTTATTGCCGCTTCTTTAGGCGACTCGACAACAAGATCTCCTGCCTTTTTCGTTTGAGGCGGATCGGTGATGTTTACATCAGACGTTGCCAACGCTTGATGATTTAATGATTGAGCTGCAAGTGTCGCTAATACCATTTTGTTTTTTTCGTGATACGTACAGAGCAGCGCTCTTCCAGAGAAACTGACGACATGGCTAGTGCAGGCTGGCAGAAATAAACTACCTGTTGTGAGCCGAGGAACTGGAAAGCGATCAAAGATTCAATGTTGAAGTATGAAAGATAAAAAATCTTCCTACTTGTTATGTCCCCTTTGCATCTTGAAACTGACAAAAGACTGCTACTGCGATGCACTAATGTGTGCCAGCTCACGATCAAAAAGACAGCAGCAAAACTTAAAGCTCTATTCGCTCAAAATAAGGGTGTTTGAAAGACCTCAGGTACTGTCTTTATTTAGAACTAGTCAACTTAAGATGATGAAACACTTAGCAATCTCTTGTAATCCTCGTCATCAAGAAGCACCTCACGTTGAAGGTGTTCACTAACACATACCAACTAAATCCCCCTCATCCGGATTCGTTCGCTAGATTTAGTGGAAAAAAGGAGCTTCTGCACCTAATTATTTGCATCCTCTCAACATCCATCTAATTCCTATGAATCAGATAGGGAAGGGACGGCGGAAGACTGTTCAACAGCAGGACTCAAAACGTTTAGATACTGCTTGGCAATAATCTCAGGTGTAAAGTGTGACTGAAGATAGCGCCGCCCTGAATTGCCTAAATCTTTAGCTAGTTGGGAATTAGCGGCTAAACCACGAATAAACTCAGCTAAACCTGTTGCATCCCCATTTTCGAAAACTGCACCACACTTTGCCTCAGCCACTAACTGACGTAAATACGAACGCGCTGCGCAGATCACGGCAACAGGACGCCCAGCTGCCAAAATGCCGTAAAGTTTGCTAGGAGCTACCAATCCCTCCATGCCAGAGCTAACACTGACCAATGACAAGTCACAAGCAGTCAGAGAGTAGGGAAGGCTCGACTTGTCTTGATAAGGTAAGAATTGGCAATTCTTTAACTTCAAAGTACGGACTTTGTCAATAACGGCTTGACGTTTGGCACCATTACCAATGAAAACAAACTGAATGGGTTCATTTTGCAGTTGTTCAGCGGCTGCCAGAATCGTATCCATGTCATGACAGCGACCCATATTTCCAGAGTAGAGCACTGTAAATTTGTCCACTAGGCTAAATTGCTGGGCAAACCAATTGTTTTGCTTGTCAATAGGTTTAATCCAATTGGGGTCAGCCCAACTGTGAATCACTGTTATGTTGTCTTCAATATCTGGGCATTTGGCAGTGATGCACTCTTTCATGGTTGAGCTAAGGACAATTACCTGTGAAGCATTTTTCCAAATTAATCGGTTGAGCCAATCCCAGAAACGCACCATCCAATGTTGAGGGGAGACGACATTCAACTGAACCGCTACATCAGGGTAGACATCATAGAGAAGACACACATAGGGGACACCGAAGCATAGATGAGCCAGGTATCCCAAAATCAGCAAGTAGGGAGGCTCTGTTGTGAGCAGCAAAACTTCACCGCGACTAGCGCTTTTAAGCAAATGCAGTCCAGCACGTATGCAGAACAACAGTCCGTTTAAGGCTCTGCCGCGTATTCGCCGAGGCCAAATTTGAGAGGTGCGCGATCGCCGAATCAAAATCCTGTCTGAACTCTCAATGGATGGAGCCGCAGTTTCTTGAAACGCATAACCCGGTTGCCCTGTAAAGATATGGATGTGCATACCTAGACGTGCCAGTTGGGTCACCAGTTCCTCAATCAACTGACCAGTTGCTGCATAGTCAGGAGGGTAAAACTGTGTAATGATAGATAGTCTTCTGGGGAAATGGTGTGTGACCTGACTGTTGCTTTTTTTCCCTGAAAAGCTAAAAGTTCGTCTACTAGGCTTTGGGATCTGGATTTTGAACAGCCAGAACATGCTTTACCTCTGTCAGTATTTTATGGTGTTTTTCCAAACCTGTTTACAGAGATTTCAGCCAAAATCAGGAATAGGCTTGAAAAAGAAATTTTGGAACTTCTTTTGATTAATAAGCGTCTCTAGAATTGAGGTGCCAAAATCCTTTTTATGAGGGCTGACAATTTTAATTAATTATAAAATAGGCCTGGACAATATGTTTTTGCCTAAATAGTTTGCTATTGCCCTGTGAAAATATAGTACAGCAATAGCAGTTTTCAGTTGAGTCATTCGTAGGGGGCACGATATTATCGTGCCCCCTACATATAGGGTATGCATAGAATCAATTAATCTAGTGTTTTTTTATATAGCAATCTTAAAGGAGTCAGGAGAGAATTCTATACTCATAACAACTTCGGAAAACTAAAAATTTGATGATGAGCTACTCACTCAAATAACTTCTTAACAATAGAGAAAATACAACCCTTTAATAAATTTATTTCCTCACAACCAAATATCTTCTACAGGATTCAGCTCAGGAACATTAGTGTAGCCGTCTTGACGCCTGAGCTGAGCGTATCGAATCAAGACTAGCTCCAGTGCGACCTGTAACGACCCAGAGGAATGCGCGACTAATGTCACGAAGGATATGCAGCCAAGATTCAGGTGGCTGATTAGTGGGAATGGAAATAGGAGTGAAGGCGATGCCCCAAAAGCCGAGAACGACAGTGGCAATAGCTTTTGCCCTGGGCATGTGAAAGTCAGAGGTAATCAGGTAGATGTGCTGAATGCCCCGATTTTTGAAGTCAGCAACCAGAGAAGTAAAGTTGGTTACCGTATCGACAGCACGGCGATCAAGATTTACCCGTGTGTCTGGTATACCAGCCGCTCGAAAAATGGCTAGAGCGTTTTCGGGCTCCGTGCCGGAAGAAACCCAGATTTCCAGGGAGGGAAAGTCTTTAGCAAATAGAGCTGTGAACTCTTCGCGCAATTGACCACCACCTAGAGTAAGGATAGCTTGGGGGTAGGGGGATTGGTGGGATGCGATCGTCAGTCGCACCGGAATGATACTCAGCAGCAGCAGGAAGGCACAGCTAACTAAACCGAAAGAGTTGAATTTCCAGCGCTTGCGATGATAAAGCTTCATTGATTGCTCTGGTAGAAGCACTATAACTAGACGACAGGCTTAACTCCGTCGCCAACATTATGCCCAAAATTTAACAGGAGTGTCAGCCATTACCTTCTCAAGAGTGACATATTTTTCCAGAGTTTTAGGGATTCAAGCCTGTTTCAATCCCTGCTTGCTGCTGTTTGTTAGGGGGCTTGGGGAAATGTCTGCATAAGTCCTGCCCGTGTTGCTGCACTGCTGCAATCTCTGGGTTTCGATTAAACGAATCGAGAGCAGAATTTCCGCAAGCATTCGCTGGAGAGCATAATACCAGCCAGCCCAGCCGTCTAGGATGCCTTTGTTAAGGATTAGACAGTAGAACAGGATAACAAAGGGAGCGAGAATTTTTTTTTGTCGAATGCGATCGCCAAAAGTCAGTTGAGCAGCAGGAGTCTCTAGTAACTTCTTGGCTTCAATAATTAGGTATCGGTCTTGAGCCCATAACCATCGGCTCAGAGGTTTGCGATCGTCATGGTGAATATAGGATGAAAGTGTAGCAGACTTTCCGTTTAAACGCACCTGATGTGCATGTCCATCATCGACATAAATTGCTTTTTCTCTTCTAAAGAGAACTTCGCGAGGGGGAAGCAACGTCGCGCGAAGCGGCTTACCAAAAATACAATATTTGAACCTAGCAAAGTAGCCATCAGCTAACGAATCTTGGGGTAGAGCATTAATTTCAGCAATTAATTCATCAGTAACTAGATAATCTGCATCTAGTGAGAGTACCCAGTCTGTCTCCACTTGCTCTAAACCGTAGTTACATTGATGAGCGAATGTATCAAATTTCCGCTGAAATATCTGGACTTGGGGATAGGATTGCAAAATTTCTAGAGTTTGGTCTGTACTGTAGCTGTCAATAGCGATAATTCTTTTTGCCCAAGTCAGTTGCCCAAGTGTACGGTCTATATTAGGAGATTCATTAAAGGTGATGAGGAGAGGAGTTATCTCGCCAAGCATTGAGTGCATTTCACTTTTACAGGAATACACCAATACATACCAACTCAACTGAAATGTATCCGGATTCCTTGGCTATAGTTATTGGCTTTTTTGAACGATTTTTTAGATCTTAAATTTAATTCGCTCGATATTAAACTTAATTTGATCTAGGTGAACTAGAACATAACATAGATTTCCAAAGGAATGGAAGCCGACCTGAATAATTAAAGCGAATATCTGTGTAATTTTCTGTTTCTAGGAGTTTCCTCAGAGTAGCTACAGAGAAAAATTTTATGTGTCCGCCATCCCAAAGTGGGTTAAAGTGCTGATCCATTTTCCCTGACAAACCGATCGCTAGATTTTTCAGGTAGCCGTGATAGGGAGTAGTGAGGATTAAACGACCATTTGGCTTCAGGCATTTTTTGGCAGCCTTGAGTAACTCTCTCGGATAAAGTAAGTGTTCGATCACTTCAGCTGAAATGACAATATCAAAAGAATTAGCTAACTCAGAATAGGGCAGCTCGTAAATACTGCCTTGGATAAAGTGACAATCTGGGAAGCTTTGACGAGCGATCGCAACCCCCTGTTCACAATCCTCAACTCCGACAACCTCATATCCTTGCTGGGCAATTAGGTGACTGAGACTGCCGTTGCCACAGCCAAGATCTAGGACACGCAGCTTTTGTTGACTCGAAAGCCGTCTTTCAGACAGCATTTCTAAGAGTGGAGAGATTAAATAGGCGTGATGAGGGCTAGAATCACTGTCGCGATAACCATATTTGTACTGACTAGAAATGGTTTGCATAGATTTAGGAAAACTCACTTAATGGAAAATAGGAAGGGAATCTTGCTTGAGGATGGCGGCATATATCTCGCTCAGGTTGGAGGCATTACGCCCCCAAGTGTATTTCTCACGTACTAACTGACGGGCGCGATCACCCATTTCTTTTGTAGTTTGTGGATGGTCTAGGCAATGTTCCAGCGTCGAGGCGATCGCAGCAACATCCAGTTCTGCTACATAGCCAAGTTGATACTGTTCCACCACCGAAGCCAGAGCAACACCAGGAGTAACAACAACAGGTAGACCCACTGCCATCGCCTCTAGGACGGCAACGCCAAAGTTTTCGGAGTAGGACGTTAGAGCAAAGATATCCGCACCTTGCATTAATAAATCTTTCATTTCACCTTCGACAAATCCGGAACGATAGGTGCGCTCGTCAATGCCAGCAGAAACTAAAAGCTTGTTAATTTCAGCCTCATAATCAGGAGAACCACTCCCTGCTAGGACAAAGGTGAAGTGCCGATCACGTAGTTTTCCTAAAGCCGGTATGAGGTAATCGAGTCCCTTTTTAGAGTGCAAGCGAGACATGAACAAAATTACAGTCTCATCTTCCGGAACATTCAGCAATTGCCGCAGTCGGTAACGAGAATCCGGTAGGGGAATTGGCAGAGCAAGACCGTGCGGGAGGATAAAACTGGGTGAGTTAAGACCGAGTTGGGAAGCTTCTTGCCGTTCCTGCTCGGCAGTAAAGTGTAGTGCTTGGGCTTTGTTGAGGTTGACGCGTTCGATTAGGGTCAGGTAAATGTCCTTTTTACGGGCGCTTTGCTGCAAAGACCATTCACAAAGCTGACCCAAAGGTCGAACAATGTATGGGATACTTTTGTTGCGAGCGATCGCCATTGCTGCTGTGGAGGCATAGGAGAAAATGGCATGGACATGCAAGAGGTCATACTCACAAACGTGTTGCCAGAGCCATGTTGTTAATTGGCTAGAAAAGGCAAATTCTCGGACAGGGACAATTCCTGGGGAAAAACGAGAGAAGAACCAAATCGGCACATGCTCGTACTCAATGCGCTGGTTTAAGGGCACATCTAGTAGATCGGGTCCATTGTCATTGGTCGCAGCAATTTCAGCCTCTACTCCCTGCTTCCGCAATGCCTTGACCATTGCCAAAACGGCATGACTGGGACCACCTCGCACCGACGCAACGGAGGGAATGACATGGAGGACTTTCATTCAGAAACCTCCTCCCACCAATGCTGAAGAAGGCTCAGACTCCAACGACGATACCAGGGCTTCAGCGAGATATCGTTATGGCGATTGAGTTCGGGGAAATGATCGCGCCATTCTCCTGCTATCCATTGTTCAAACGGAAATGAAAATCCCCGTTTCGGACGATTGACCACCCAACTGGGTAACTCAGGAACCGCTTGAATTAACAGCTGTTTTCCAGGCGCTAGACGAATGCTGCTAGGAATGGAGGAAATCGCTTCTAGTAACACCTGATCGACCAAAGGAACCCGCAGTTCCAATCCCCAAGCCATACTCATCACATCACTATCTCGCAGGAGCTGATTCCGCATGTAGCCGCTGATTTCTAAGAGACTCACTTCGTCTTCTAGGGAAGGGAGATCGGAAAAGGGGTTGTTCTGACTGCGCATGGGTAATGCCCGATCTGGGAGATATTGCTTGGCGATCGCGCAGGCTTCCCGGTGAGAGAAAATGCCCCGGAAACTGCGGTAAGCGGTAGCTGAATTTGGGGTTTGCTGTAAGAAGTCGCCTAGGCGCTTAACTTTTGGTGAATTTCCCCAACGTTCTAAACCGATACCAACACCAGTGCGGATAGGGTGAATCACTTGGAGTCGCTGACTACAGCGAACCATTTGCGGGACTTTTTGAAATGACTTGTATCCGCCGAATAGCTCATCCCCACCTAATCCGGAGAGAACCACTTTGGTACCGTCTTTGTGGGCAATCTGAGAGACACAGAAGGTATTAAAGCCATCAATACTTGGCTGATCGATCGCAGCTAAGTATTGGGGGAACAGTTCGCGACCCAATGACGCCGTTATTTTATATTCTGTGTGGTCGGTGCCGAATTTTTCAGCCACTTTACTGGAAATTTCCCCTTCATTCCAGTCTGGTTCTTCAAAGGCAATGGAATAGGTACGTAGCTGATTGATCTGAGTTTGACTGGCTAAGGCAACGACTGCCGTTGAGTCGATGCCCCCACTGAGAAAGATGCCCACCGACACATCACTGACAAAATGATGCTTAATCGAGTCAAGCAGAGCATCGCGCACCTTTTGAGCCGCTTCTGATGGTTCGATCGCTTCAGGTGTGAAGTTGATTTGCCAATATTGGTTCTGGGTTACGTTGCCAGATTGCCAGCGCAGCCAATGACCCCCTGGTAAACAGTGGATTCCCTCAATCAGGGTATGGGGTTCTGGAACAGAACCGCTGACTAAGTAGCCATATAAGCCTTCCATACTGAGGTTAATGGTAGGCAACCTGGTCGCCAGAATTGCTCTTAGCTCTGATGCAAATAATAGTGTTGAGCCAACATTCCAGTAGTACAAAGGCTTAATGCCCAAGGGGTCGCGGGCAAGAAAGCAGGTTTTTTCCCGGTCATCCCAGATGGCGAAGGCAAACATTCCCCGCAATTGATGCACGCAGTCTGTACCGAGGCGTTGATAGAGCTTGAGAATAACTTCAGTGTCTGTTTGGGAATGGAACTGTTCGCCTTGGGAAATGAGAGTACTTCGCAGTTCTTGGAAATTATAAATTTCTCCGTTGAATGTAATCCAATAGCGCTCATCGGCAACCGACATAGGCTGATGACCTGCGGAACTAAGGTCAAGAATAGAAAGGCGGGTATGTACGATCGCCGCCTGCCGATCTGATGAAATATAGATTCCTTCATCATCAGGACCACGGTGGCGCAACTGGCTCTGCATCCGCTGGATTAAATTTTCAAACTGCTGTTGAGAGCTACTGAGACTCAATAAGCCAGCAATACCACACATAATTATTTAGACATAAATAAATTATCTAAGTAGCTAGAGACAATACACAGAAAATGATTGACATGATTTTCATACAGTAAGGGGGATTCAATTGTGCGGGTTGTACGTTTAATTTTGCCTACCTACTTACCTAGCTTTTACGTTGATTTACGCAATTATCCGGGAAAATCAAACATCCTTACTACGGTTCGCCTTCTTTAAATCTTGTGAGACGAAAAACTCTTCTAAATATTCGGACAGTGTGCGTTTGAAGCAGTCGAAGCCATAGATATCAATTACTTTCTGTCGCAAAATTTCAGGCTGATACAGGAGGGAATTGGGATAAGTGCCTTCCAAAGTTTGAATGATTGTTTTGGCGATTTCCCCTGTATCATGTGGATTGACTAAGGCTCCTAACTGACCATGACACAGAGCATCAATCGCCCCATCCTGATTTCCGCCTAATGCAGGCTTGCCACAGGCTAGAGCTTCTAGGTAAACAATGCCAAATCCCTCAAGTTTGCTGGGCATAGCAAATAAATCACAAAGATTGTAATAATCACACAGTTCAGCATCCGGAATAAATCCAGCTAGCGTGACACAATCTTGTAGCTGACGCTCTCGAATCAACTGCTCAATCTGAGGTCGAGCATCACCTTTGCCTACAATTATGTAGTGGACGTTAGGAATTACCTGACGAATCTGAGGGAGTGCCTCCAAAACTTTGTCATATCCCTTATAAGATTCGCTGAGTGATAGACGGTTAACCGTTAATATGATTGGCTGCTCAGGTTTTAATCCATATCGTTCCAGCAGATGAGTTGGTTTGTCACTAATCTTGAAACGATTCGGGTCAAATGTATTGGGCAAAAGTGAGATTTTGCTTGGGTCAAGGTTTTGTTCTTTGAGTAAGCGATCACGGGTGTAACTACTTACAGCCAGAATGCGATCGGCATGATGCAGAGCCGTTTGCAAAGCTGGATTCTGAATATTCCAAGCTTCTATACCGTGAGCGACTGCCCAATAGGGAATACCAGCTACTCGTTTAAGCCAGTAGGCTGCAACTGTAAAATTGAGATGAGTGGTTATGACTAAATTAGGGCGTTGCCAAAGTCCAGTTCCTATAAGTTGGGCAGCAAAGGCAGAGGTACGCAGGGATAGAGGCAAGGCTCCAGAAAAGTGAAAATTGGTATTAGATGGAACTGATAAATTTTTGGAGTAACGAGTGTCATGTTTTAAGAAGACCTCGTAATTAACCTCGGGATAAGTAGATTGTAGGGCTTCTAGGAAAAATGCAGAATAAACTTGGATGCCTCCTTTAATCTCAAATATATTAGGAAACCAAAGGTGCAGATGAGTTTGATGGGAAGAGGCTGGCATCTTGAAAACACGCATAGACTTGACTTTTGACCATGAACTATTGGCTTTGGTGAACTACCCCAACATGGGTTAAAGCTTCTCTTAGACCTTGAGTTGTTTGGGTATAGCTATAATGGGTCACGATTTTACGGCTTTCTTCTCCCCATATCTTTAATCGCTCTCTGTCCGAGAAAGCTTCTTTAAGACAAACGGTAAGTGCCGACACATCACCAGCAGGAAAAACCAATCCATTTCTGTAGGGTTGAATCAAGTCATGTGTACAACCGACGTGAGTACTAGCGATCACAGCGCGGGACATACACATCGCTTCGTTAATAGCTAGTCCCCAGGTTTCCCCAGAACCGTAACTGGGCAAAACAACTAGATCTGCAACAGCGTAGGTGCGCGGCATGAGAGTCTGGTTTTGGAAGGGGGCAAAGTAGATGTGTGGATGCTCTACTGTTTGCGTTAGCGAAGCAGCTCCGGAGGAGCTTCGCAGTTCACCTTCTAAATTTCCTGCGCCTACAAAAAGGAGTGATACCAGAGGAAGGTTTGCTTGTAAAAAGGCTTGCAGTAAATCGGTTGGTCGCTTTTTTACTTCAAATTTACCAGCAAACAAAATAACTGCATGATTTTTGGGAATTCCTAATTCCTGCTTCCACAGCATTGCTTTATAATTGGCATCTTCTGCTTGAGCGAAGAATCGCTCGTTATCTACTGCATGAGGAGAGAAAAATAGCCTTTGTCCTGGAACACCATGCTGACGGAAGTAATTATAATTGGCTTTACCAACATATAGACAGGCTGAAAAGCGTTGATAAATTAGAGAAATAAACTTCTGACGTAGCCATTCTTTAGCACCATTACTTGGCAAAATTCTGTGAGAATCACCTCTGAATAGTAGCGGCGCTTGGCGGCAATTCCAGCGCCAGAGAAAATGGTAAATAGTGGCATAGTTGTAGCTCAGCAAAAGTACTGCATTTGGATTGTAATCCATGATTTGTTGTAGCAAATGCGGATTTTGTAATCCCCAAAAATGATGCGTACCAGGCTTAGTACTAGTATTGGACACAAACTCATAGTTATATCCCTCTAAAAGAGGAATATCCCATTGTAGGGGGTGTTTGAAACCTACATCTACCTGCTCAGTAATGCCGAAATCCCAGAGATAAAAAACCTTTATTGAAAAAAGTTTCTCCTCAGCCAGATAGCGAAACCACGGGGCATAGTACTGAATTGGATGAGAGGTAATAATTGCTAGTTTTTTCATTCAAAAATATTGCTTTTATTAGTTCAGAAATAATCATTCAAAAAATAGTGGTTTTTTAACGCGATAATATTCTTCATTTTTATGCAATTTCATGAATACAAAAGTCAGCATAACTAGAGGAACCACAGACTGAAACAAGGCAGCAACATATACACCTGCACTAAATTCTGACTGGAAGGCATAACCCATCAAAAGCACAGTGAAAAGAGAACGTGAGGATAGTATGGAAGTATGTATACTCCAGCGAGTAGCCAGTCCATAACCTGCTCCTAAAATAACAGCAAGCCCCGCACAGCCTAAAAGACCAAAATTGGCATAAGATTCATTGAGTAATCCCCAGCCAATTGTGGTAGTTAAAGTGTCTTGACGAGTTTGCAATCCGTAATGAATATTTAACCTATAAGTACCTTCATGGCTAGTAATTTTATTAGAATTTAAAAATCGAGGGACTAATAATTGAGGAATAATACTATAGCTATCTCCAGCTAAATAAGGCACCTCTCTGGGCGTTTTGTCTTGAGCCATTAATAACAAGTGCATCAAACTGGATCTTTCTGAAAAATCCTGTCTTTTTTCTTTTTGTTCAGGGCTTTTGCTTAAGTAATCAATAGAATAAGCGATCCATTCAGTATACCAAGCTGGATATTGCCAAGGTTGCACAAAGTGTAGCGGTTGATTGGGTTGCCAATATTTTGCACGCATTTCACCCTTTCCATAGTGCAGTGGTAAGATAAAAATTACAGCGACAATAATTGCTAACCAAGGCACTTGGTTGCGTCCGAAAATGAAAGCCATTATCCCAAGCAAAACAGCAGATAGAGCACCTACTAAAAGTAAAGAAGCTGTATTTGTTATGAGATATGAAACTAACAAAAACAAGAATAAATTAGCTTCTTTTTTTGATAGTTCCCTGGCACCATACCGATAAGATAGAACAAAAACTGATAAAACATTAAACCCTAAAATAGCACCGCGTATTAGAGAAATAATTCCACCCTCAAGTAAAAACCAGCCACCGATAAATGACATATTAAATAAAATGCTAGATATAAGGAAAAAGAATAAAAAGCTGTTGCTTTTATTACCCATAATAATGCGGTAGGATTTTGGAGGATCTGGGGGGAATCTTACAAATTGCAGCCAAATAAATGTTCCTAATACTAGAAAGCCAGCTACGGTTATACTGGCAAATAAATGAGCGTCTGGCAAATAAGGAATAATTAGGGGATGATTACTCACTAAGGGAAGACCATAAGTCCACAGATAAGTCAGAGCAAATAAAGGAAAAATTGGCATACCTAAAGCCTTGCCAGAACACCATAAATAGAAAGGATATAAAGCGGCAATAGCAATTAAAGTAGCGCCTAAAATAGTCTGTATAGAGCTAGTTGTATTGGTGAAAATTTGCCATAAAAAGAAAAGCGAGACGACAACCCAAAAGGTTTTTAGTAACGGTCGTCTTTCTTTACGGACAACAATTGGATGATTGAACAGCAGGGGGTGAATTACGTTTAGGTTACTGTCCATATTTTTTATACCTTCTTCATTAGAGGAAGACATCGGTCAAAAATAGCACATTGCCGATGGGTCATCTCATAAGCTGTGTAGGGTTGAAACTCTGACCAATTGGTTTCGGGCTGATATCCTTTCGGAGTAGACAGTAGCCAATTGAATTGAACTTTCATGTCAGTTAGTAAATCCACAGGATTATCTTTTGAATTGAAGGTAACTACTTGACCAGCATTGCAACGGCGTAGGATATCGACCACAGAACTGTGTTGGTGGAAAACGGCAAAAATTGGTTTTCGAGCGAGAATGCAGGGGTAAAGTTTAGAGGCAGTGTAGCCTGGGTCATCGGAACCAATTAGAAGGATGCCATCACTGTCTATTAGAATCTGTAAAGCTTCAAAATAGGGAATGCGATGAGGATGTTCTTCTACTAAGTCAGCAATTCCCAATTCCTGGGCAAGTGGCTCGACAGTTTTGACGGCTAGGTTCCCCGGTGCATAACTGGTGCCAACAAAATGCAGCCTGATTGAGTTCCATTTTTCTGGATTTTGGCTTCTCATCGACTGGATGGCTAGAAATAAAGCTCTCAGAGCCAAAGCCATATCACTCCCGCCTCTACCTACATAAACCCAATGCTGCTTGCCATCCTTGGGGTCAAAAATTTTTTGCTGAACATTGAGGGAGGGAAGCTGTTGAAAATCTGTTTCAGCAGCACCGAAGGGCAAGACTGTAAATTGATCTTCGCGTAACCATGAATAGCGTTGAAGTAAGGTTTTAGAGTATTCAGGTGAAACACTAATCACATGGCTGACTTGACGCAGGGTGAATGGTTCAAGAATTTTGGCCATGACTTGGGAAAATCTGTACTTCAATTTACCTCCAGGTGCCTTGGAAGAACCTAGAGGCTTATGGTAATCGCTCAGCCAGGGGTCTTGGAAATCGACTACATAAGGCAGACCATATTTAAAATGCCAGTAGCGCCCCAGAGACATTAAAGGAAACATGGTTGTGGAAAAAAAGATGAGATTGGGCTTGGTTGTCTCAATAATTTCACTACCAAGTTGAGCTAGATGGAAAAAGCTGCGCAACCCTACGTTGTTCAGCTTAAACCCGCCTGGCCAAGACTTTGGTAAGCATCCCGCTTGCCAGGTTTTGATATTGGCAGGAACAGTCTTGGTTAACTCTTTATCCTTGATTCCTTCCTGCTCATCGGGATTAATCTTCAAGATCAACGGCTCCCAGTCAAACTCGCTGAAAAACGGCAAAGCCATGCGAACCCGGTGCATATCCGGGCAGGAAATTGGGGGCCAATTTGGTGTGACGATCAAAACTCGTTTCATGCAGGTTTTTTAGATTGCCGCCAACGAAAATAAGGTGCTTCTAAAAAAGAGTAAGAAAGCCAGGAAAAAGGAATCAGCACAGCTAGGGAAAGTATAAGGGCAAGATTTTGGGTAAGAGGCGAGGAACCAAAGTGATTGACTAGAGATTCTCCAATCCACAAGCAAGGCCACCAATGCCAAAGATAAAGGCTGTAAGACCAGCGCCCCATAGCTTGAACTGACGTATGACTTAGTAATTTCTGAAAGATAGACTCGCTCGAAACTACATTCCAGAGAATGAGGCTATAACCTAGTGTTAATATAGGCTCAGCCATTGTTTTACAGATATAGCCAAAAGAACCAGTTAAGTTGACGACTTCTGTAACCATTAATAGTCGGCCAAAATAGGTAATTACGAAGGCAATTAAGAGACCTCTTTCTGCACGCAAAACTTTGGGGGGAACTTTTTGCAGAGTGTATAAGCGAGCAACGCACATACCCCAAGCAAACTCGACTAAACGGCCGGGCAGTTGTGCATTCCAGAACACTTCAATATCAGCCGGACTGGAGTACATCCAGAGACGAAATCCAGTCGAGGCGAGAATCGCGATCGCGGCTACAGGCCAAAACCCTAATCGAGCGGCAGCCCAGATAAATAATGGCAAAATCAGATAAAAGTGCCACTCTGTTGCCAGCGACCAAAACGGTGGAGCTAAACCATTGGTATTGGGCAACCAGATATGGGTGAAACTAGCGTGAGCTAGCAAATCGAACCAAGGGAAAGGTTTACCAAAAAAAAGGAAAGCGATCGCACATACAAAAGCAGCTACATAAAAAGCAGGTGCAATCCTTAACCAACGTTTTTTTAGAAAAGTGACGTAAGCGCCCCACTCAAATTTGGTTTGTTTGCGGGCATACATTAAATACATGCAAAACCCGCTGATGACGAAGAACAGATCTACCCCTGTTCCTATCATTGAGATAGATCGATGCAAATCTAGATTTACAGAACCAATCTTTCCGACTGACCAAGCTGGATTGCCGCAAAAAAGCCAAACATGCGCCCATACTACTCCGAGTACGGCGACAGTGCGTAACCCATCTACTGGGGCAATCCGATAACTGCTAGGAGGAGGATTTATAAAATTATTTTCCGACACCAATGGCATATTCAAGGTAATCACCTGAATGACTTAGATGAACAAGGGAGCGAACGAAATTAGCGGTTGTTTCTTGCCGCTGAATAGCACGGGCTAACTTCCAGATTCGGGCTTGCAAAGTTTGTTGGTTACTACTGGTATTGGAAGCAGGTTGATGTTGAGTTTCAGTTGGTATTGGTGCAGCGCTTTGCAACGTTATCCGACCGTAGGGAAAGGGAGAACCAGCGATGCGATAACTAACTTTTCCGTGAAAGCCAAGTTTCCGCAGGAGGTGTGTCAGGGAACGGGGAGTCCAGAACAGTAGGTGTTCATCAAGCGCCAAGTGCCCCCAGCTGGCTTGATGAATTCGACGAGCCAAACTGTCACCGTAAGGGCAAGTCAGCAGCATCACTCCACCAGGTTTAAGGAGTTGTCGCACAGCAGAAAACATATGTCCTGGCTGATCGAGGTGTTCAGCAACATTCAGCAGCACTGCAATGTCGTAAGAGCTAGCAGAGATGTCCTCAGGCGATTGTTTTTGCAAATAACTGCTTTCTAATGAGTCGGGTAAGTAAGGGTCTATGCCGTCAGCAGAATAGCCTAAGCGGCGAGCAATCGCCACAAAACTTCCAGAACCACAGCCCACATCTAACAATCGCAACTCCTCTTGTGGGCGTGGCGTAGCCAAGAGTTTTCGGCAACGAGCAAGCTTTTGCTTTGCACTATTAATTTCAGCCAGCTCAGTAACAGAGAAACTGGTTTGAAAGTGAACGTAATTAGCAGAATAAATTTTTGCCAGCCCACTAGCTGTTGGGGCAAGCTCCTTGTACACCAGACCACAGGAAAGGCACTGGAGGACTGAGCAAGGTTCTCCTAATAGTAAAACGTCGAAGATACGGTTAGCCTGGGAAGTAGGAGAGCCACAACCAGGACACTGCTCAAAAGGACGAATATCCTTGTTCATCTGACTAGACTGGGCTGGGGTAGGTTTAATTCTTGTAGAAGCTGACGGAACCGATTCGCCCAAGTATGGTTTTGCAAGCAATGGCTCTGAGCCGCTTGGGTGAGTTTTTGCCGTTCGTTGGGGTGGTTAAGGTAATAGTGAATTTTGTCCCGTAAGTCTGGCAGCTCGTTCCAAGTCGCTATCTGCTCACCGACCCGAAACAACTCGCGTAACTGTTCGCAATCTTGTGTTAAATAAAATCCCCCCGCCATTGGAATCTCGAACTCTCGCAGTCGCACTTGCCGACGTTCGGCGGTCGTGCCGGGAGTTCCTCGAAAATGGGTGAAACCCAAGTTAATGGCAGCACCTTGGACAAGGGGAATAAAGTCGGCGCTAGAGTAGGAACCCTTGATGGACTCAGTCGGTAGCTCTGTGGAGACCCCTGGGGGTGGTGGAGTTCTTTGAAGTCGCCTGCGGATAGTTGCCAGAAACTCAGTCCAGCTTTCTTCCCGTAGGCGAGGCAACAGGTAATGGCGTAGATCGTGAAGATTTTTACCTAAAGGTTGAGCATTTGCCGGGTCTGGCGTTTGACGTAACCAGTTGTGCCCGTAAATCTGTAAAGGAATACCCTGCTGGGCTATGTCTGCTAGTACTTGGCGGCGATAAGGCCAAGGCGATCCAAGATAGAGTGCTCCCTCAAATGGAATGCTTGCCGCTACAGATTGATGACCCCAAGTCGGTGGATTTGCTGCCATCGGCATATAGTAGGGGCGAATCCCAGCGCGGCGTAATCCTGACCAGTAATCCCTCTGGGCACAAGCGACTCGGTCAAAGTATTTCCCAGTGCGAAGAACGCGATACCACTGTCCAACTAAATCGACGTGGTAATTCACCATTGGTACATCTAGGGCGCGTAACTGTTGGGCTGTTTCAACTTCCAACACATCGTCGTAAATCACCGCAAAGATTAGATCGAGCCGTCCTTCTGCTTTGAGGCGTTTGGCAGTGGCTAGAAGTTGAGCGTTGATTCGATGGTTCTCTCGCAAACCGTCAGCACTCCAATATTTCCCCATGTGGGTGCCATAGAAAAACTCTTCTACTGAGCAACCCAAACGCCGCCAACCTTCGGAGAGGTTTTTTGGCATCCAGCCACCTTTGCAGAGGACAGTTAGAATATGCATGACAGTTCAGCTGGGTAGAAACAGTTGATTCGGAGGATTGGGGAATTGGGAGGCAATGTAGTTGTTAGAGGGGTTTGAGTGCAATCATTGGGCGACACCCACCATCGCAAAAGAACCCCCCTGCTGTAGTTGCTTGATATGGGGCAGCATTTGTAGTAGCGCTGGTAATCCCAAGCAAGCTAGCAGGGGAGCCCGGAGGCGTTTATGGGGCAGGCGATAAACTTGCGCTGCTATTGAGCGTGGATTGGTGGCGTCAGCAATTACTTTCAGGTACAGAGCACTTTTCAGGTTCTGCGATGAAGAGGGTTCAACGATGGCTGGCTCAGGCTCGAATCCTGCATCTCCCAATGCACGCGACAAGCTCTCCGGCGTCCACTTATTTATATGGTTCGGTGGCATGTCAGGACAGCCAGTCAATCTTTCTTGACGAATCATTGCTTCGCCATCCGGTACTGTGAGGACTAATCGTCCACCTGCACCTAGAAGCTGGCGACATTGAGCTAAAACTGGGCGAAACTCCGCAATATGCTCCAGGACTTGGAACATAGCAACAACCTGAAATGTTCCAGCCTCGGACTGGGCAGCTGCTGACAAATCGCGAAAAACGTGAATGCCCGAGGCTTCTAGCGGTTCTCTAGTTGACTCACTGGCTTCCACCGCATAGCATTTCCATCCTTGACTAAGAGAGCGCAGGAACATTCCTGCACCAGCACCAATCTCAAGTATCCGTCCACCACCCAATGGAGTCAGAGCTTCACGAATGGCGATATCGTAGTCCCACCGCCAAGTTGGGTAGCCCTTTTGCTCGTGAAGAATGCTGTAAAACTCCTCATCACCACCTACAAATGGGTACCCAAAAGCAAATCCGCACTCTCTACAGCGCAGAATGACGCATTCTTTTCCTTGCCACAACTTGCGTATGGATGCTTCTAGGCGTAGGTGACGGTCTGCATTGCGGGTGATTGGGCAAAAGTGCGCTGCTGCCTCTGACGACGTGTAACGGTAGAGGGGCGGGTCAGAGCAATGAGTTCCGCAAACTGGGCAGCTGACTGGTGCTGAGGAGGATGATAAGTCCATATTTTACGAGTTTTTCGCTGTAAGCTTTGAACAAATAAGGCTGCTGTAGAGTTGCTGTATTGCCTCAACTACAACTGATTGTGAAAAACACTGCTGGGCACTGTGGCGACCGAGAATACTTAGGACATGCATGACAGTTCAGCTGGGAGGAACAGCCCATTTGTATGATTGGGAAATTGGGAGGGAATGTAGAGTTTGCCATTGCGGTCGAACAGATGACCGCGATATCCAAATGCACTCAAATAATCTCGAATTCGCTGACCGTTTTCATCAGTTAACTCTGCATAGATGGCTCTGATACGCTGCTCTTTTAGCAGCTCTTGTGCTCCTTGCAGAGCCGGGATTTCGTAGCCTTCTACATCCAACTTCCACAAATTAACTTGTTCAATCGAACGTGCTGCCAATTCATCTGCCAAGCGTACAATCTGGATAGTTTCACCCTCAGTCTCCGATATTTGGTTCCAAGCACCGTGACCATAATTGGCTCCGATGTTGTGAAGGCGTAGTTGAGCCGGGGATGCGCCGAGGCCAAACCGGAGGATTTCTACGGGTAGGGTTGTATGGGTAGTCAGACATTCCTCTAGCCAGTCAGCGGCTTCTCTGCCTGGTTCAAAGGCTAAGATTTTGCCTTGCGGCACCCACTGAGCCAGATACTGGAGCATTTGACCAATGTTTGCCCCAGAATCTACAACAATGCCATTAGGAGGAAGAAATTTCCGTGCCCAGTTGAGGAAGGGAGCGCCCTCGTATTTGCCATAGACAATCCAGCGGTGAGTTGGATTAGCAAGGTCTAGTTTCCAGGGGATGCCTGCTCCAGTTTTCACCCAACAGATACCTTGGGGAGCAATGGTACTGCCAAACAGCCGCTCACAAATTCCTAGTTTGCGGGGGAAATCTAAGGGTTGTAACCAGGTTAGAGGTAAAGGGAGCGAACAGTAGTGTTGAATCCCGTTATAAACAGTCACGTTAGTTTTGTTAGAGGATAACAAGGTCGATCTGGGTCGATCTGAGAATTGTTAATTTTGGTGTGCTACCTACTAATACGAGCCTTGCGTCACTCATCAGGACGAAGCGGTATCACAATTGGTCTCATAACACAAGAGAGTTGGACTTTTTGTTCGTGAGATTTGCAGCAATCAGGCTGTGGTAGAGTTGCTCGTACTTATCCACGATCGCTGAAGCTGAAAAGCATTCCTCGGCACGTCGGCGGCAATTGCGACGGTCGATTTGAGGCAAGTTTTGGATGGCGGTGCAAGCTTCGTCTAAGTTGTTGACCAGATAGCCATCAGTGCCGTGACGTACAATCTCAGGTAACGCGCCCAAGGGACAGGAAATCACGGGCGTTCCACAAGCTAGAGCCTCTGCAAAGACAATGCCAAAGGGTTCTTCCCATTCAATAGGCACAATCATGGCGGCAGCTGTGCCAAGCAAGGCATTTTTTTGTTCGTCGTTGACGGCACCGACGTACTCGATGCCATCCCGTCCCAAATGAGGAACAATCTCTTCTTGCCAGTAGCGTCCTTCTTCGCCAGTGGTGCCGTGGTTGCCAGCAATTAACAAGCGGCGTTTAGTTTGACGAGCAGCCGCGATCGCAGTATGTGCTCCTTTAATCCGTTCCACTCGACTCAGAAACACTAAGGGAGCCTCAGGGGCAACAGTGGGCTGGAAGGTATATTTCTCCAGTTCAACGCAGTTATGAATCGCATGCCAAACACCGCCAACAGCTCGACCTTGGCGGCAAATAGAGTCGCTACAACCCGTGAAGGTGAGGGAACCCCCTGCTAGTTTTGCCCCCCAACTGACGGTGCGACCACTGGGGCGGCGTTGGTAGGACATGATCTTGGGAATGGGAGAGGTCAAGAGTGGCAAGAGATACAAGACACGGGAAAAGCTGTGTACTAGGTCAGGCTGAAATTGCTGGACGGCTGACCAAAGGGCAACTGTGTTCTGCAAGGCATCGAATTTATCTTGCGAACGTAGACCCGGCCAGGGAAATAGCTGATGAGCAGGGGAGGTGGAGTCGCGATGGGCAACCAGTCCGACTGTATGACCACGGGCTTGCAGATCAGTCACTAAGAGATTAACAATGCGCTCAATGCCGCCATAGAGTTGCGGCGGCACTGGTAACTCAGGGTCAGCCGTTAACAGAATTTTCATAACGCCGATTGATAGATTTTTTCTGACGATGTCGCCAATCATTGAGAGGTTTCTCAACTAATCGATAAAAGAGATAACTCACAAAAATTGCTACCCCCCAACCAAGCCCCTGTAAAAGCAAAATCATTGGGCTTTGATAGGGAATAAATCTTCCTCCTAAACTAATCACTCTTCCTTGAAAGGGAACATGGATTAAGTACAAAGAATATGACATAATACCAACAAATTTAATCCATTTTATTTGTTTTATGGAATCAATCTTTTCATCTATAAAGTAAAGCCAATAGAGAACAATTGCAAAAAGGGCACTGAACCAAAGGGTGCTATTGAAAAACTTCCAGTTAACGAAAATACTTAAGATACCAAATATCACTATTAGAGCGAGAGACAACTTATGTCGATAGATATGGTCTTGTTTTTTGGACAGCAGGGCACTAAACACTAATACTCCACAAACAAACTCACACCAATATGTCAAAGTCATCACTCTTGGACTGGGAGCTAAAAAAACAGAGGCAAATCCCAGGCTTAACCCTATGAATAAAGCTAGTTTTAAATTAATTTTGCCTTTGATAATTAATAAAAGTGCAACGATTAAGTAAAAACCCATTTCTACAACTAGGGACCAGTAAACTACCCCATAGTAAGGAGCATCAAGATAAGGTTGAATTAACAAAATATTCCCAAGCCAGGATTGCCATGAGGATGGAAAATTATCCCAAAAACTTGTTCGGTTAAAGGGATAGGAGACTAAATTTAAACCTAGAGTCAGGAAAAATGATGCCCAGTAAACAGGTAACAAACGCCATGTTCTGTTTTTAAGAAAAGTCCAAGGACTGCCATTACTTAAAACTAGCCTGTAGACATTAGCGGCAATACAGTATCCACTGATAACAAAGAAAAGATGCACTCCTAACCAACCGGGTGCAGCAACTGCTTTTACTAATTCGGCAATTGGGTGAAGAGATTCGTAGTAAGTAGTCCCAAAACCATGAAAAATCATCACCCACAGGATAGCAATACCACGCCAGTGGTCAAGGCTTTTGTACTGCATATTCCAGATTTTCCCAGTTAGTAAATCAGCTTTTAAGTCTGTATTGCTCATAAACAAGAAGCATTGTAGCTCGACCTTGACTGTTAAAAATCCTCAGATGTCGCCCACCAAAATCTAAAGGTCTTACCTGAATCAAGGGATTCTAGCCCAGTTGGTGCTAATCCCTTAACTTGCAAGTTCATGCTTTCTAGAAGAGAGCGTACTTCTGAAACGCTTCCACCCAACCGCTGAATTTCTTCTGGATGTACTTCCAGCAGCATTGAAAGTGGAGCTTTTCTATGGGTTAGTACGCGTTGTCCTCCCTGCAAAGCTAACCACTCACCACCTTCAATATCCATCTTGATCAAGCAAGCTTCTTGGGGGAGTTTGCTAAAGAAATCATCAAGGCTAATGCAAGATCGTTGAACACCTTGTTCAGTTGCTGCTGCAATTGCTCCAATGCCTTGATTACTTATCCCAGGAGGTATAAAGGTAACTGTTCCAGAGGCTTTACCTACACAAGAATTATGAACTGTTACATTAGTTAAACCATTGAGTTTTAGGTTGACTTGCAATCGCTCTAAAACTTTTGGTTCTGGTTCAAAGGCATCCACACGCTTGATTTGAGTAGCAAGAAAAACTGTGTAAATGCCAATGTTGGCACCTAAGTCCAGCGCTCTGAGATATTGATATTTTGCAATTTGAGTAGACAGAAACTTAAAGATGTAATCGTCGTACTCTTGCTCGTAGTACAAGTAGAACCCATGCAATTCTGAAGGATCGACCCAAAGCTTTTGCCCAAAGTGATTCACTAAGCGTTGGCGGTGGGGTAGCCGCAAAACGACTCGCCTGAACTGACGTTGCAATTCAGGAACAACATGCATGGAACGATAAATCGTGTTGGTAATCATCGAATTTGTAATTGTGTTCGGTATTGGTTCAAGGCTTTGCCTCAAAATATAGGGAGTATGAACGATGTTGTTCTCGGTCGATACAGCCTCCCGGAAAGTCACCTGTCCGCCAAATGCAGCGCGTAGCTTGAGTAAAGCCAGCAGCACGTAGAGCTAACTCCAGACTTTCGGCATCATAGCCACCGTAGTGTTCCCATCCTGGATAAAGATGTGATTTAATGCCTCCATCTTGCAGGTAAAGGTAGCCTCCGGCTTTTCCCCGCCGCAGCCAATCTGATTGAGGGTATCCCATCCAGACTCCAGATAGGCTTTGATATACAGCTCGGCATCAGGAACAATAACTCGTAAGACCCCTTCTGGTTGGAGACAACGATGACATTCCTGTAAAAATTGTGGGCGCTCGTCTACAGGGTCAAGGTGTTCTAAGAAATGTTCGACGTGAATGCCAAGGCAAGAGGCATCTGCGAGAGGGAGCGATTGCCGAGTATCAGCCACGAGGGTGACATTCCGATGAGAATATAGATCGAGATTGACCCAGTCAGGCTTACCGAAAGGGCCACAGCCAATATTGACTAAAAGATTGCGCTGTTGACGCAACTGGTGGATTTTAGCTCTGATTCCTGGATGCAGCTGATGCAGGGCACGGACACCCGAAGCATCAAGCTCTAACCGGATGTGATTGAACACATGACGCGTAACAGGAAGCCTAGGAATGAGCAAAGCGCCAAGACGTTGTTTAAGGGTAGGCATCTAAAACTTCCGTACAACTACAGTCAGTAAAATGCGCATTTTTTATGAATTTGACCCTGTCAAAAAATAGCTATTAGGAACTGCTTCCTAAAGCTATTACCAAGCTGCAATCTGAGTATCCGGAAACCTCACGCTCCGTGACTTATTTGTCTTGACTAGAGCAAGTTCAGCTGCTTGCAGGAGAATTCCAGCCTGATGCTCCCAGCAAAACTGTTCTTTGGCTGCTTGTAGGGAGGCAGCTTTAGCAGCAGCTAATCTTTCAGGAGTACACAGTAAGTCTTTCAGTGCTTGGGCAAGGGCTAAAGGATTATTGCAGGGAATCAATCGACCGATCGCAGGTTTTTGGGAAAATATCTCTCGTTGACCAGCCGTGTCAGTGGCGATCACAGCTAAACCGGCTTGCAGGTACTGAAAGAGTTTATTGCTTGCAGTAAATTGTTTATTGAAGCAATAGGGAATTTCCAAAGCTAGACCAATATCATGTTCAGCGATGCGGGATAGCAACTCGCCATTAGGGACACTAGGATGGATGAATAAGTGATCGCGCCATCCAGATGGCACTAGTGGTTCTAACCACTGACGAGCGCTTTCAGGGTAGTTGCCCCGTAAATGAATTTCTACTGGTATCTTTAGGTGAGGTAGAGCCTGGAATAGGTTTTCTAGCCCTCGCCCCGGCCCGATGGTTTGGGAGAACCAATGCAGGGATGGTAAGGTTAGATGTGGGCGATCACGTTTTTGGTGATCGATTTGCTCCCGCTCTGCCCAAGGAAATGCATTGTAAATAACCGTGGGTTTCGGTGCCTGATAAGCCTCAGCCATAGCCTCAGCCATAGCATGAGAAGTGGTGAGGCAGTAGGTACACTCACGCACAAGGCGACTTTCTAAGGCTTTGAGCTGGGCAATTGGTCGTGCCGCACGATCTTTCGGTAAGAGGTCTTCCGAGAACCAATCTTCAAAATCAACCCCCACACGGAAGCCTTCATCTAAGAGTCGATTGCCTACCCACAGCCCCGCTTCTGAATGTACGATAGTCAGGTCAGCACGGGCTTGACGGGCGGCAGTTAGCATGGCTTTTGCGCCGTAGCCTAGTAAAGCTGGCGCAAAAGTTCCAAATCGCTGAAAACGTTCTTTGGCAAGGCGTCCCTGGAGTCGAATTCTTAAACTTCTGAGGTGGTGAGTTGGTTGAAAGTCGATCATGGGTTCAAACCGCCATTTTTTGTTGGTCATAAGCAGGCGATCGTGCTTAACCAGGCTCGGATCAAACCAAAACCCTTGAACCGTGACATTGTGACCTGCATTGGCTAATGTCTCGGCTTCTTTCTGGGGGCGGGGAGCCGTGCAGAGGTGGCCACCAATCAAAATCAAAATCTTTGACATTAGTAGTGAGTAAAAGTTATCTCCCTATAAAGCTTTGCCATATCCGATGCCACGCAGCTCATAGTACGTACTGACTGAATACCTTTACGCAGTCGGGTCAATAGATCCGGATTCTCAGCTAGGTGTAACAGTGATTGAGTCCATGCCTCCACATCCCCAGATGGAACTAGCCAACCATCCACACCATGTCGCACTAATTCAGCAATTCCACCTAAGTTGGAACCCAGTACTGGAGTTCCTACAGCTTGAGCTTCTAGCACTACCAGTGGACCTGTTTCCAGCCACTGGGATGGAACAGCCAGTAAATTAAAGTTTGCCAGTGCTGATGAAACCGCTTCGCGTGCCAGTGGTTCTGCTACGCGGATGCGTTGATCGTTGCCAGCAATATTCAGAACTTCATGTTGATAAACTTTCGCTTCTTCTCCTTGAACCAATCCGTGGATTACGAGTTCTATTGGTACATCCGCAGGTAAACGCCGCACTGCTTCCACCAAAATATGAATACCCTTGATCTTGTTCCAGCGACCTAAAAAACCAACTCGCAACGTACCTGTTTGCTCTTTTAAGTGTGGAGTTGTTTTTCGGTTAAGGTTGGACACGCCTTGGCGACACAAAACTAGCTTTTCTTTTGGCACTCCATTAATCACCAGAGCATCGTATAGCCACTGACACACAGCCACTACTCGATCAGCCAAGGTTGCCATCTCTAGCAGTCGATTTTGATGAGTAACGACGAAAGCTGGGGTGGCTAGTGCTGTGGCTAGACGTGAACCTGAAAAGGAGGATTCTGCGATTCTGATTAAGGGCATTGGCGTAGCTGCTAGCACTGCACCCGCCCAAGTTGGGATGCCTCGTGAACTGCCCCAACAATTACTACAGCGTAATCGCTCAATGCGTCCATCGCAGACTTCCTGCCCATTCAGCAGCATTGTTCCTCGCAGACACACGTTGCCTGGGACGTGTACTGTTACTACTGTTGGCATTCCCAGTTGCTTTGCCAAACGCAGATGATGTATCCCACAACCAGGAGTCCATGAGTGCTGATGGTACAAATCTGCTTTTTGGTCTTTTAACCAACGAGCAAAATCTTCAAACCCACCATAAGGCACATACCCACAAACTTGATCTGTACTGACAGAAGGAAAAACAGGATACCTATAGACTTCCACACCGTTGTAGGTATAGGTTGCTTCTTGCATTCCGCTTTGGGCGGCAGCAACTAGACTTTGTACTCCCTGTGAGCGTAGTTCCCGCACGAGTCCATCTACGTATACCTCAGTGCCACCGGATGATTCAGGAAAGTACCAGCCGAGGGTATGGATTACTCTCATTTTCCAACAGCCTTAACAGACATTGTACAAGCTGTTTGTGTCATGAATATCACGAATATTTATCCAGTTTTTTCTAAAAAATTGTAGAAACAAGCATAATTACTATTGAAAATTTTTATTGTTGAAAATTTCTTGTTTCACTGCTCCTAAAAAAAAGCGTGAGAATATGGCGCATGGATTCTGCAACAGTACATATACCAGAGATTTTAAAGAGTTTTGGCAATCTTTTATTACCTCATTAACATTTTCATGTATATCGATTTCTTTGATATGCCAATCAACTTTAATTTTTTCAAGCAAATTAAAGTCTCCCATCATTTCTTTCAATACTCCTTGGCTTTCTTTAGAATATAAAGACATATCAAAGGTTTTAGCATCAGGATGACTGAGGCAACGAGAACAGATAGTTGGGGTCGTTACCAGTTTCAAACTAGAACGGAGTAAGGTTATTGCTTTAAGATAAAATGCCCAATCAAAAGTATAGTGGAGGTCTTCTCTCAAACAGCCCATTTCCTTCACAAGGGAAGATGATAAAAAAATTGAAGGTTGAGCCATACCAACTCCAAGCAAACCCCGTTCTATAAGATTGAAAGGATGCTTTGGCGGTTTGGGCTGAGAATGGTATAAGACATGCCTAGAGGAAGCGTCAACAATGAGAGTCTCGCCAACAATCATATGTGGATGATTATCATGCCAAATTTTGCTAACTTTAGACAAAACTCCAGGAAGAAGTTGATCATCAGAGTTGAGCCAATTGAAAATTTCTCCAGTACTCAGAGCAATGCCTTTATTGATTGCATTCGGTTGACCGCTATCCTTCTCGCTCACCCAATAGGTCAACCACTTCTCGTATTTTTTGATAATCTCAACTGAGTTATCAGTTGAGCCACCATCAAGGATGATGTATTCCAGGTTTGGATAGCCTTGCAGCAGAACAGAACGGATGGTTTCCTCAAGAAACCGACCATAGTTGTAGTTCGGTGTAACAATACTGATTCGAGGCCATTCAGAGCCATCAGGTAACCGCTCAGGTAGTGGCTCAATTTCCTCTGTCCAAGGCCAGCCTGATTTTTCAGATGGTGGCAAGGGTAGGTCTTTTAGGGTTGCAGCCGTGTTAATAGGTGGCATTTTTGATGAGGATCAGGCTAAATTTATCGATTAGCTTGTAGTTTGGCAGGTAGCCATTTACATCTTTAAGTTTTACTGCATTGGCAACTTGCAACACGTAATTCAATAGGTTTCTGAGCTTATGATTTGAGAGAATATTCCTTCAGATCAAGTGCTCAACTCTGCTACTTCATACAATCCCTATTAACTGAATCAGGATAAATCACCATCTTGAAGCAGCTAATCAGCAAACTGTTCAGCTACCTTTGGCAATCTCAAGGAAACGATAACCGAAGGCTTGCACTTCACTAAGGTTATTTGTTTTAGCAATAGCCTCCTGCTCTGGATCAGGCCCAGGTGACAGATGCTCCCACCAATCTGCTAAAAGGGATGCCAAGCTCTCAGGAGAGTTACGCTCAAACAAAAGACTATGCGGAGGATTTTGCTCCAGATGAACGGGTATATCTGAAACAATAATCGGCTTTCCTAAACATCTGGCATCCTCAACAACGGTACTCCATCCCTCGAATAGTGAGGGTTGAATCACTGCAAGTGAACGTCGCATCAGCTGAATTTGAGAAAGGCGTGGAATTAGTCCCAGTAGATACACCTGCTTAGCGATATCTAACTGGTGAAGGGTTTGCAGAACTATATCGATGTAGTCGGGTTGGCGTCGATCATACAGATGACCGGTGCAGATCACGGTGGGATAAATTGATTTCTCCTGTAATAGTTTTAGAGCTTTAAAGATAACAAGATGATTTTTGTGTTTCCAGAACTGATTACTGACTAAAAAGAAGCGGTCAGGTAGAGAATACTCTTTCTGTATCTGCTGTGCATCGGTTTCATACCATTCAGATGGCGGATAGCTCTTAAAGGATAGAACTTTTGACTTATGCGCTGCTTTTGGGAAAAATTTCTGGAAGTCTGCCTTAGCTGTCTTACTACTCACTACAACACTAGATGCGTGACGAGCAGTGAGTTCATATGAGCTGTCTCTCCATCGAAGCTCTGATTCAGTAAAAAATTGAGGTAAATATTTATGCTGGAAATCGGCGATCCACGCGGCTGAGCGATAGGATTTAGGACTTCCGCATTGAGAGAAGGAGGGATAAAGAAAATCAATATTATTTTTCTCTATCAAAGCATCGAATCGAGGATTGTCTTGCTTCAATAATGTTTCTATTAGCTTCCAGCGAAGACGATTTGATAGCGTTAGAGGCTCTAGATCGACTTCTAGGTCATAAATATCCTTGAGGTACGGAACAATTTCACTGTACAGACTTGAATCAAGTGATTTGCTAGTAATCAAACACAGTTCAAACGTGGAGCGAACTTCTTCGGGAAGACTACCTAGAGCCAAGATGATATTTTTGATATATTGTGTGCCGCCGATCCAGTTGCGATCGCCTTGCATGATTAGACCAATACGCAGGGGTTTTGTCATACACCAACTAACTCAGCACGACACCAGTTTGCAAAGGTTTTGACGCCCCGTTCTAAGGGGACGGAAGGAGTAAATCCTAGAGTCTCTAATTTCGAGATATCCGCCTGCCAGTTGAGAGGATTACCCGCAGGAACAACGCCATCAAACTGAAGAGAGCAGTCGGCGTCTAATGCCTCCAGAATCATATTGGCTAACTGGGCGATCGCAACTTCTCGACCACTGCCAAGGTTGTAAACTTCACCTTGCATTGGGGCGGAAGTTGCCACCACACTCAAAGCTTTGGCAATATCGAGAGCGTGGATAAAGTCTCGACTCTCTTTGCCAGTTCCTTGTAAGATGAGGGAGTTTTGGGTAATCACCTTCTGGCAGATATCCCACAGCACTTGACGACGTAAACCGGGACCATAGGCGGAGAAAATTCGTAAGCTGGCAGTCGGCAAGCCATACACTTTGGCAAACTCTAGACATAACTGCTCGCACTGCCATTTGTGGAAGCCGTAGGGGGAGAGGGGAGTGGGTAACTGAGTTTCGCTCACTGGCAATGACTCTAGGTTGCCGTAAACTGCCGCACTCGATAGAAAAATGAAGCGGCAGCTAGGGGCATTCAGACGTAGAGCATTCAGTATCTCAAAAGTCAGGATTGGACTAGCATAAAAGTCTGCGGCTGGGTCAGTGAGCGATAAACCAACTGAGGCGCGACCGGCACAATGGATGCAAACTTCAGGAGTGTGTTCTTGCAGCAAGTGATTCAGTGCTGCATTTGGCAGTTGGAGGCGGTGATAGGCTGACAGGTTAGCTAGGGGTGCATTCTCAGGAGGAGAGTTGTCAATACCAAGGACAGACCAGCCTTGCTCTGAGAAATGACGCGCAACGTAGCGACCAATAAAGCCTGCAACACCTGTTACTAAAATGGACTTGGATTGAGTAGCCACAAGCTGTGTTGAATCTCGTTTTCAGATGTATTATTTACTCCTACAAAGCGGCTGCTAGCCTATCAGGGAAAAGTAGCCGTCCATTTGGATAATTACTTAAAGTTCAAAAGTTTTAAGTTATTTTTTGACAGCGATAAATGAATAATGGCGACCAGGACTATTCGACTTTTGAGAGGCATACCAACCATAAAACTGCTGGATAGCTCTGGTGGAAGCCAGACAGCTAGCTATTTTTTCACCAGTGCGCTGAGCCAACCAAAATTTGACGTTAGCCTGAAATTCTCCTTGAGTCATGGGTGCATAATTAATTGCACTCTCTAGAGGACCAAGAACTTTTTTCAGCTTTAAGCCCGATGCTTGAATTGCATCTGTATACTCTTGTAGTAAGTAAGCATTTTCTCCACCATAGAGAGAATGCAAGGCATGAGACTCGAAAAACAGTTGTAAATCTTCTTTTTGAGAAATAACGTGTTCGCGAGTGCCGATGAAGACTCCGCCTGGTTTTAATACTCGTGCTGCTTCCTTGCAAAGCTGAGTTAAGTCACGGGCATGATGTAGTACGGCTCGTCCATAGACAATATCAAAAGTATTGTCTTGAAACGGTAAGGTTTCACCGTATTCTTGAATAATTTCAATCGGTAGCTGAGTGCTATCGGCTAAAGACTGGATTGCTTTAGCGCCAACAAGCCGACTCGGATCGGGTTCCAAGGCAGTTACTGAGCATCCGGCTTTAGCGAAGGCATAGCTTGAAATCCCTCTACCCGCCCCCAAATCTAGTACTTTTCCTGGGATATGCTTTCCCAAGAGTTCTTTTAGAGCTAGCCATTCTTCACTATTGCTGAACCGCTCAGCAGCTAACTCTAATGGGTCATCATAATAGCAATAACGTACAAGTTCTTGCTTGTCAGGCTGCTCTCTTAACCATTGCACAGCCTCTTCCCATGTCAGCAGCTTAGCGTTCATTTTCTGGAATCTCCCGAATTACACGAGCTGGGTTGCCAGCGACAATAGTCCATGCCGAAACATCTTTAGTCACAACTGAACCTGCTCCAACTATTGCACCCTCTCCAATCGTGACTCCTTTGAGAATAATTGAATTGAAACCAATCCACACTTTATTACAAATTTTGACAGGTGCAATTTTAACGTGAGTCCAATCCTTTTTACCGATTCGCCAATTAACTACATCTTCTGATCGCTTTGAAAAGGATATGGAGTGAGAATTATGATCGACGATTGTAACTCCCCAAGAAATCATTACATCATTACCAATTTCTATACTTTTAGCGGCAATGATAGACCCATCTATAAATGAACGTTTACCAATTAATATATAAGAATTTTCTCTATCGAATATTAGAGAGGCTGGTACCTTAGTCTGTTCTTCTACAGTTATAGAGCATCCATTTTTTAATAATAATTTTGAAATATTTACCTCTGAAGATACATCAATTTTTACATTGGAAGGAAGCTCATTTTGTGAACAAAATACATTTTCTAACTTATTTGCAATCTTATGCAAGAGCTTAGCTAGGCAATTTATAGTCTTCATTTTCAGTATTTACTTAACTATCTCTCTCCAAGGAAGATTGAGAAGAACAACTCCATGACCCTGCCCTTTATACAAGGCCATATCACTACCTGTCTCTTCAATCTGAAAACTTAATATGGAACTATGATGAGTTAACACTTCAACATTGGGAATGTGGGATGCAACATCAATAGTGTAAGAACCGGGCGCAAGAAATAGAGGAGGAATCCTAATTTGGGAAGCATGATGACCTGCTGGCACTTCAAATGCCACACTAGAGGATGATCTATTAGTAGTAAAAATAGGAGTTCCAGCAGAATTATAGACTCGCAATGATACTTCCAAGTTTTTAATGGTTTGATGTGCCTGATACTCAAGAATAATTGTGATCGCCTCTCTGGTATCAAACATAGAGGTTATATAGTCTTGAGAATTGAGTAGAGATAAACGCTTAAAGCAAAATCTCTCATCTGAATTAGTAGAATCGAAAACCACTTCTCCAGACGTTTCAGACCCGTGCAGTAAATACTTAGCAGTTATCTGTTCCGCATTACCTTCCATCTCCACATGGCCCTGAATCAACCAAATAGCCCGTTGACATAAGCTCGTGATTGTGGACATGGTGTGACTGACAAATATTACAGTTCGCCCTTCTTTTCCTACCTCCTCCATCTTCCCCAAACACTTTTTCTGAAACGCAGTATCTCCAACCGCCAGCACTTCATCTACAATCAAAATCTCCGGCTCCAAATGAGCTGCTACCGCAAACGCCAAGCGCACGTACATCCCTGAAGAGTACCGCTTAACGGGTGTATCTAAAAACTTCTCTACCTCAGCAAAAGCAACAATCTCATCAAACTTCTTTTTAATCTCAACCTTGCTCATCCCCAAGATGGCACCATTGAGAAAGATGTTTTCCCGGCCGGTTAACTCTGGGTGAAAGCCAGTTCCTACTTCCAATAAACTCGCTACTCGCCCCTTGATAGAAATACGTCCACAGGTAGGCTCGGTAATGCGGCTCAAAATCTTTAATAGAGTTGATTTACCTGCACCATTGCGACCAATAATGCCAACGCGATCGCCTTGCTCGATCTCAAACGACACATCCTTCAGTGCCCAAAAGTCTTCAACAGCAGGGTCAGCCATCTTTTTGCCAAAAGGCTTCAGCACCTTGCCCCCTAAAGACTTAGCCCCATGAGCAATCACATCCCGCAGCGCGGTATAACGCTCCTGCTTCTGGTGACCAATAATGTATTTTTTCCCCAGGTTCTCGACCCGAATGACTGTATCAGACATACTTGAGTATCGTTACCATCTAAAAACACAGCGCTTCTACTAATCCATCAGGACAAAACCATTCACAGATTCTGCACCAGCACCAACGCCTTGCTCACCCTTACTAGACAAGAATTTTCCGAATAAATTCTAAATCACGTCTGCAAAGGTGCGTTCCACCTTGCGGAAGTACCAGACGCCAGTGACAAATAAAAGTGCCACCAATCCCAAAGACAGCGTAAACCCAGGCAAGTACAGGTTAGATTCTCCACCTAAAATCGCCCAGCGGAAGCCATCAATTACCCCCACCATAGGATTTAAAGAATAGAGCCAACCCCACTGTGGAAACCGCTCAAACACGATGCTGCTACTAAACCCAACAGGCGAAATATACAAACCAAACTGCACAAGAAACGGCACAATATAGCGAAAATCTCGATATTTCACATTCAGTGCCGCCAACCACAACCCTGCCCCAATTGAGGCAGCAAATGCAATACCAATAAATAGTGGTAGTGTTAAAATGCGCCAACTGGGTACAAAGTTGTACCAAGCCATTAGCCCCAGCAAAATTATCCCAGAAACGAGAAAATCCACAAAGCTGACAATCACGGCACTAGCAGGCACAATCAAGCGGGGAAAGTAAACTTTGGAAATCAAATTCGCATTGCCAATCAAGCTATTACTACATTCAGACAGCGCATTGGCAAAAAACTGCCAGGGAAGCATTGCTGCAAACACTAGAATTGGATAAGGCGCACCCTCAGACGGCAACTTCGCCAATGCGCCAAACACCACTGAGAAGACAACCATCGTGAGAAACGGTCGAATCAACGCCCAAGCCATACCGATCGCTGTCTGCTTGTAACGCACCAAAATATCGCGCCAAGCCAGGAAATAGAACAACTCTCGGTAGCGCCAGAGGTCTTTCCAATACTGGCTTTCGCTACGACCGGCTTCAATAATCAGTTCTTTAGTGTGCATCTTGTGAAGTAAAAGATTGCCCAGAATTGCGAAAACTGACGATGCACTTTTAACATTCAGGCTACCGCTGCTAAAGTCTCGGTTTGCCTCCAATCTAGCGATCGCCTAACTCTTTCATTTTATTCAGACCTATTTGCTCATTTCAGGATAAATACCAAGCGATCGCCTAATTCAACTCACCAAATAGTGACCAGTCATAAGGCTAATTCCTGGTAACGACAAGCCTATTGCGAAAGCTCCGCTGATTTTTTAACTTAGCTCAGCACCAATAGTCTTATGGCACAAAACGTTCCAGAAAGTTTTGCAATAGCTTCAGCCCATATATCTTAACTAGCCGAATTGGCTTGAGCAGATAATAAAAAGCAGAAAGAAACGCTGGTAAAGGAAGAAATGCCCGGTCCTTCTCGTTTGGAATCACAGCTAAGTGCAAAATGTATAAGACAAAAGGAAGTCTCTCTTGCAGGCGTTCCCTCAGCCTGAAATAAAAGACAGCATTTTTAGCTAACTGCCTAAGAGGACTTTCAGAACTATCTAGCGCGATATCAGCCTCTTGGAAAAGGCGATCGCACACCTCTACAGCAAACAACCTTACCACTGAATCAGCTTGTATCTTAAGTAAAACTTCCTCCGGCAAAGCTGCCCCTAATAGCTCGCTGGCTAAGGAAAGACCGAGGAAAAGCATCCGTGTACTGCCCAGCTTGTGAGCGTGCTGCAATACAAGTTTCCAATCCATTGTGTGCCGGACTTGGATTAATTCCGCAATGTCACAAACCTTATTCAGTTGTGTTCGATTGTCACAAAAGTCTCTAGACATCTGCACGCAGAGGATTATCAGCAAATCCTCTGGCAAGAAGTTCACTACTGTTGTGTCAGCAATGGATACGGACTCAAGGCGCTGCCACAAGCCTTGAAAATCGAGTCGGAAAGGGAAGTACCAGGGTGTGATTCCCTGATGAAGATCTACGTAAACCCTGCTATTACCATCTACAAAACCCTCCTGCCAGTCAAGTTCAAGCCATGGTCGGTATCCCTGAGTGATGAGCAGTTCCCTGCTTTTGAAGAAGTCCTGCTTGTGAACCAGGATATCTAAGTCGCAGAACTGCCGAAGTGTAAGGTTACCGTAGATTGAAGCAGTGAGGACTGGCCCTTTGAAGGGGATAGCGGAGATTCCGTGGTCTTTGAACAGATTCAGAAGTTTAAGCAGTTCGCTAGTTAGGAAAAGGTTGTCTAGGGCGTTGGCGTGGAAATAGCCTCGATACTGCTCCAGCGTCGTTTTAGGCACAGCATTTGGGCAAGTGCTGTTGAGATTGAAGTATAACAGTGGCATAACTCCATGCCGAAGTGCCATTTGCGTCAGGTAAGTCCAATCGATGTCTTTTTGGAGCAGACTCCTAAGCTGGTCAGCCCTTTTGGAGTCCATGCGAGTCCGGGCACAGCAAAGCAGTAGCTCATTTTCAGGTCGTATGTCTGTTGCTAGGGTAGGGGAAAGTGTTGTACGCATTTTATGACTACTGCTCGGCAGCATTAGTATCTTGTTGGACTGTCAAGGTGTAACAGGATGCTCCTCAGCCTCCTGAGGATTGCTATTTTGCGCGCGATCGCGCAAGCTAGAGTCACCATGCATTTGTGCCGTCCACGACTGGGCATAGAGTCCGTTTTGAGCCAGTAGCTGATCGTGACTGCCTGATTCGACAATGCGACCGTCACGCATGACGTGAATGATGTCAGCTCGCATCGCTAGGGTGAAACGGTGAGTGATCACAAGGGCAGTGCGACCATTAGCCAGAGTGCGAAATCGTTCTAACCAGTCGAACTCAGCCCAAGGGTCCATCGCGCTGGTTGGTTCGTCGAGAATAATGATTTGCGCCCGTCGCAGAAATGACCGGGCTAAGGCAAGACGCTGCCATTGTCCCCCACTGAGTTCGGTGCCACCGGGAAACCATTTCCCTAGCATTGTGTCGTAACCTTGAGGTAGGCGTTCAATTGTTTCGTGGACTCCGGCACCCCGCGCCGCCGCTTCAATCTCCGCTACGCTCGGTGTTGCGCTTAAATCTCCCAGTGCAATATTCTGGGCAGCGGTTACGTAGTAGGGGATGGGAAACTGAAACAAGACAGTAATCAGGCTGCGGAGTTCTTCTACTGAAAAATCACGAAGATCGATTCCGTCTAGTTCGATGCGCCCTGCCTCAGGATCGTAAAAACGGCAAAGAAGCTTGATTAGCGTACTCTTACCAGCACCGTTATCACCGACAATGGTGACAATTTTCCCTGCTGGAATAGTGAGATTAAACTCTGCCAAAACGGCGCGATCGCTTCCAGGGTAGCGGAAAGTAACGTTCTCAAAGCGAATACCCTGTTTTAAAGCTAATGGGACAGGCAATGGCTCAGGTGGAGTAACAATCTTGGGTTCTAGCTGCAAGAACTTAAACAAGTCACCAATAAATAGGCTGTTTTTATAGATTTCCCCCAAGTTTCCCAGCAAGGAACGCATAAGATTTTGCCCTTGATTAAAGGCTTGGTAGAAAAGTGCTAAGTCACCGAGAGTGATTATCCCTAGCAGAACTTGTCGAGCCATCCACGCTACGGCAACCCCAGACATGCCCAGTGCAATAACGCTAGCAGCAAGACGACCCAAAGTTTGGTCTTTGACCAGCTTGAGGTGTTCGGTTCGTAACCGTTGGCGCAACAGTTGGTAAGCCGACTGGAAATAAGAACCTAGATGAAACAATCGCAGTTCAACAGCAACGGCACTATTGGTGAGTAGCAACTCGTAGTAATCGAGCCACCGCCTATCTGTGGTTGTTTGCTGCCACCATTGATGATGCTGACGATTGAGGCGAAGTATTACGTAAAAGGCTGGTAACGTACTAAATAACAGGAAGGCAGGCAACCAGACACCGTAGGGAAGTAATATTGCTGCCATAGCCAGAAGAGTGATACTGTTTTGCAGCAAACTGCCACTATTTTCTAGCAAGGCAAGGGAGCGACCGCTAGCATCACTACGTGCTCGGTTTAGGTGATCGTAGTACTCTGAAGATTCGTAAAAAGCTAAGTCTACAGCTACTGATTTTTCATGAACCAAACTACTGATATGGTCTTGCACAAGCTCTGACTGAGCTGTTCGTACCCATTCAATCACACTTCGCAGAAACTCTGTGAGTAACAAAACGCTTACCATCAAAGCAACTGGCACTAGGATTGTTTGGATACTCTTCCACGAAGTACCAGTACCGACAACTGCCACGAGGCTATTCACTAATAACCGAGTTAAGTAAACAGTCGCGACAGGTAGTAAGCCCTGGATGACTAGCAGCATCACCCAGGCAAAAGTCCAGTTTTGGCAAGTGCTCCAAACTAGGCTAAAAGTCCGTGGCAAGTAAGATAACTGAGCGCTAACTTGATTTACTTTAGTACTTAAAGTTTTGCGTTTTCTCACTAGGCTGCTTGTGAACTGGTTGGTTTCTAGACTGATATATCTTTCCTACAGGTCTGAGACAAGTGTAAGGACGGGTTTGGGAAGTAAGAGAGTCATTTAAAGACACAGATAATGCGCTAAACCCGCCCCTACACTCCTATATGTATTACACTAATTTGCTGTTTCGCTATAGAAGACTAAATCGAACAAAACTCATAGTCAGGTGTTGGCTTTGAGCATTGGCACACATTGAGCAAATTCGGGTTTAGCTCAGCTTGCCACTCTAGATGATCTTTCACAAACTTAGCTAAGTCTGGTAGACGTGAAAGGTTATCAGTCCGATGCAGACGGTAAAAGGGTACTCTCTTAGCCAAATCGCAGCATTGTAGGAAATGGTGAGAACCTCCTGGTTGCCCCAAGCGGGTTGGCCAAGATTGACTAATCAGTTCCATCAATGCTTCCGAGGGATTTAGGGGTTCAGTAACCTGCATGTCGTCTCCCCGTTCCAGCAAATAAATACATCGGAGGGGGAGAGGAGTTTGAGTAAATGTATCTATAACCCGATAGCCTCGCTTGTGTTCGAGTGAATTCAGTTCAAATAGCAAGTCGGGACTGTATTCCAAAACAGCTGCCGATTCAGAACTCAGCTTCATTTGGGGAAATCCTGGGTAAGCGATCGCCAAGTCCCCATTCAAGCTAACAGGGGTTACATCATCGTTTCGCAACGCATACCCCTGTCTTTGCAGTGCTGCTGCCAGCGAAGACTTTCCCTGACCAGAATTACCCATGAAAGCTACAGAGCATCCATTTACCTCGACTGCACTGGCGTGCAGCACGCTCAGACCCCTTTGAAAGAGCACAATTCCCATCACCATTCCCACAAGGTAGGCGCGGACTAAATCTTCGTCTGCATCTGGGGCTGCATCAATAAGAATTCTGAGGCCCTCGCACACTACAAAAGTCACCAATCCTGGCAGATAGAGTACAGCCTGAGTTGGGGTTATCTTGAGATACCACTGCTTGCCCAAAACTTCTACAGGAATGCAGTCAGTAGAACCCACATCTATTGAAATATCCCACTCCAATTCAGTAGCCGGGAGCAGTTCAGGTAGAGGCATGAAAGACTTAATCCGCAAACCGTAGGTACTATATACAAACATCTTTTTCATCGGCTCTTATTATTTCCTTTAATGATTTAATTCTGTCTTTAAAAAATTCCCAATAACACCAATTTTGTAATAGATTTTAACACCATGTGTTTTTAAAATATTTTCTATTGAAACTATTTCTAATAATGAATTTTGGGTAGAAGCTAGCCTCAATATCGCTTTTTATCCAGCGAATAGACATGCTTCTACCGCTTATATGCTGCTTATCCGAAGGATTTACCTGCTTGGAATTAATACATTGAATATTGCATCTCCACTACCAGGGGTATTGAGTCCTTGGGTTAGATCTTTTACTGCACCAAAATTGGTCAATTGAGGTTTCGAGTAAGCCTTTTTGGCGGCTTTTTTACTGTTCATAATATCTCCATTAGATGAAATATACACTTTAATCTTAACATTATTTATTTACTATATCAATTAATTTTTAACTAAAATAAAATTTGAATTTGATGTATTAACTGTTAATAATAGGCAATTGTAATAACAACTTGATAAAAAAATTAATCAGATTTACATAGCTGCATATATTGGCGACTATCCAAGCAAGAGTGTTGTAAGTAATTTCCATACCTAGTTAGATGCCGCATCCATGCAGCGTGGCACATCATAATTCCATTTCGTTGAATACTACTCTCAAGGCATCAAGCCTACCTCCTGCAACCACACAGCTAACGTAACCACCAACCAAATTGTGCAGGCATCTCGGTCAACCTCTGGAGAGGTGTAGTCATCCCGGAGCGCTGCCTTAACATACCGATCGTAAGCTTCACGCAAGCTAACAAAGTCCACGTAATCCGCCAAAATTCCTGGCTCGCCAAACACAATCCGCTCAAGGAGTTCGCGTTCATGGGTCAAGAAACCTCGATCAAAGCTGGAACTAAGGTTTGCCTTACTGTCTCGCCACTGAATGGCTGCGGGCAGAATATCGGTCATAGCCCGCCGCAGGACAATGCGACTCCATCCTTGGCTTAGTTTTTGCTCGGTTGGGAGAGCTAGACAGAACTCCACTAATCGCTTATCGAAGAAAGGATGACGAGGCTCGATCGCCAGAGCTGCTCCTGTCCGACCGACCGAATGTAGACCTGATTGGACAATCCCCGCCGTGAGATTCTTGTAGTGTTCCCCTCTCACTGTCTGATAGTTAGACGCCTTACTTTCTAGGTCTTGAATGCGTTCTGCTAGATTCAGGCGCTGGGCGAAATTAGCATTGATAATTGGGCTGACGTTTTGCTGGGATTGGCTGTAACCGTTTATTTTTTGCCAAACCTTGCGTATTGGACCACGAACTAGTTTAGCTCTGAGACTATAAGACCACAAGCAATACCAAAACAAGCTCCAAGGTGAGTAGCTGTAAATTCTGGCAACTCCCATCTGCTGAGCCAATTGTAGCCAGTGTCCTGCCTGTGCCAGCTCCTTAAGATGTAGAGTACCATGGGAGACAACAGTGTCGCCGTCTAGACCATCCAGCATTACCCGAATATTTTGCTTGTTGGCGACTCGATAAATGTTCCGGGTCAGGTATAAATTAGGAGCACAAACAGATTCGTCCTCGTGAAAGTAGACGTTATCTACGTCCCGCAGAGGACTCAGACGGTCTGCCTCTATGTAGTGAGGCTCAAAGCCACCTTTGTCTAGGACAGCCTTGAGATAATGGCGTTCATCAACGAAGCGCAATTCTTTGGCTGGTAAGCTGGGAAATATGGCCGAGAAAGTCGCCAAGCGTGAGGTTCCTGCTTCTTGAAGTACTTGACTTGCCGTACAGGCTACTGAGGAAGAGTCTATCCCGCCACTGAGCATGACCCCTACTGGGAAAGCACTTCGCAGACGGCACTTTACAGCTTTAGTAAACAGCTCCCGGAAAGCCTCGGCGTATTCTTCGTTACAACTCAACCGCAGCTCACGCTCTGGATCGAGTGACCAGTAGGTCTGCATCTGTATCCTGTCAGGATTCACCGTCATCCAGTGCGCACCAGGAAGCGGCACCAGATTTTGGTAAAGTGTCATCTTGTGATCTTCCAGAATAGAGTTTATGTAACCATTTTTCTGCACCAGGTAATCAGCTACTCTAGTCTCGTTTAGCTGGCGGGGTACCTCACTCAGGCAGAACAAGGCTTTAATTTCAGAAGCAAAGACCAATAGCCTATCAGAGTGATAGTAGTAAAACGGTTTCACGCCGATAGGGTCTCTGGCACAGAATAGCTGCTGCTGGCGTCCATCCCAGATGGCAAAGGCAAAGTCTCCTAGGAGATACTCGGGGCAGCGATTACCCCATTTCTCATAAGCGACTAGAATGAGCTGGCTATCCGTAATCTTCTCGGCTGGGCGGTCAGATAAGCCTAGCGCCGCAATCAGTTCATCTCGATTATCAATTCGAGCATCAGCAGTGATAACAAGATTACCCGTCTGGTTGACCAGTGGCAGTTTTTCCAGAAGAGATTCGGGTGTAGTCCATAGCATCCGATGCCCCAAGCCAATAGACCCCTCATTCCAGATAGCTGAATTATCCGGTCCCCGGTGCGCTAAAGTATCGACTAGGCGTCCCAAGTCAGCACAGTCTACAGGTCGGCCATCGAGATAGTAAATACCGGCGATCGCACTCATCGTCTGTTGCCTCCAAAAGTTGACAAGGGAGTGAAGCGTGACAGGTTGCTGAGGTTACCGATTACAATCTGCCCTTGACTTTCTACCCAAGCATGAGCCTCTAACTGCCCTTCCTCTCCCTTGGCCACCCCAATGTGTAGGTCAGCGGCGTGACCGTGCCGACTCAGGAGCACTTGGGTTGCAGCGGCGCGAGCCAAACATTTGACACCACCAGGCATGTAGTGGCTAACGACACATACCGCCCAAACGACTTGACTAACAGAGGCTGGATCTGATTTGTGTAACTTCGACTGCGCCTGCATCAGGCGTGATAATAAGTGACGCCATGTCCGAAACGGCAGCAGCCACAGTCCCAATCGAATGGCTCCGAGTAAAGTAAAAGTAACAATCAGAAGATGGCGATCGCTAGCTTTGAGGTGTAAGAACTTACGCAGCGGCTTCATCCCTAACCTCAATAAGTCCGGCAATGGCTAAATCTCGGAGCAATGCTAATAGGTCACGCTCACAAGAGTCGGGTTCAACCTCGTACTCCTCCAGCAGGGTATCCCGAATTGTCGTTACAGTCCTTGGCTCCTGCATTAGCTGCCAAATCCTCGCTCCGACTTCGTTCAAGCCGTAGTACACTCCAGATTTGAGATTGAGGATGGCCGCTTCTCCAGCTAAATCAGCAGAAACTTGATCTTTGACTGCCTCTACAATTGAATGATTCGAAACCAAGCGAGCTAGTTCTAAGGTATCCATTATTTTCTGAGTGGGTATACTGAGATTCAGAATTTCTATTCATCCTCACTTCAATGAAGTCACGTTCGTTGCGAGCATCCATTGAGGAGAATTGATATCAAGTCGGGTTGACTGAACACTTTGTATATAATTTGTCGTTTTTATAATCCGTTGTTAGTCATCAGCCTTTGACAAGAAAGACTAATGGCTAATCACACACTTGACCGAAACATAAAGATCTAACCCGACTTGATACAGTTAGTAATACAAATCTCTGGAGAGTTATCAGGATATTTAGAAGACCTAATTGGTGAAAGAGTGCACTGCCGTCTCGATATCGCTGAGACTGGAGTTCCAATGATATTCCTCCAAGAGGATGCATAACTCTCTTGTTTCCTACAGTTGCTGTTGACTAATCACAATAAATACTGAGCGAGTGTACAAACTGATAAACAGCACGGACAAAGCCAGATAAGCAGTTGAGTCCCACGGTAGGTGAACAGCGCGATCGCATAAGAGCACCAGCGAAGCTGATCGCATCACCCCCTTGCACCCTGCTAGGAGTCAGATGACTCGCATCCGTTGCCAAACCGTAAAGCCCAAAAGCATGATGATGCTGCCCATCGTGCAATAAATCACTAGCGGTGTCATCCCTTGCAATTTCATCGCTAGCCAATTAGAAACTAAAGTAATCCCCCAAAGCGTGACCGCTGCATGACGTTGAGAGAAGCCCCAAGCTAGCAAGCGGTGGTGTAGGTGGTCTTTACCAGGAGTACTCAGGGGGTTTTTCCCAGCTAACAATCGCCGCACAAACACTTGGGTCGTATCCAGCACTGGCACCAGCAAAAACAGAGCTGTGGGTACTAGAGCGAATACTGTCGTAACTTTCAGGTTGCCTAAAATGCTCGTTGCTGCCAGTATATAGCCAAAAAAATAGGCTCCTGCATCTCCCATAATGATGTGCGAGGGATGAAAATTATGTCGTAAAAAACCTAGCGCTGCGCCCCCTAACGCCGCCAACAGCAACGTCGCTGCTGCACGGGTGGGAAACTGAGCCGAAACAGCCAACAGGCTCATCGCCGTGATAAAGCTGACTCCCCCTGCCAACCCGTCCATCCCGTCCATCAGATTAATGGCGTTGGTAATCCCCACAACCCATAGCACGGTCAGGGAAATCGAGAACAGTAGGTCAAACGGGGTACCAAAGCTAGCTTGAATACCAACGTTGCTCGTCACTAGCAAAAGCGCCGTGAGAATCTGGGTCAACAATCGAAACAGGGGAGGTAGACCATACTGGTCGTCAATAAAGCCTACCAAAACTAAGATCGAAGCTCCCAACAGAATCGTCACTACTTGAGCCAAGACACCTTCGATCACGATTGGTCTTAGAAGGGTAGCGAGTACAAGAGCAGCGACTACTCCAGCATAGATAGCTAAGCCTCCGGCATTGGGTAAGGGTTCTTGATTCAGTCGCCGCGAGTTGGGTTGGTCAGCCCAGCCAACCCGTAACGCAAAAGATCGTACTGCTGGAATAAAGTACCAAGTCACGCACCAAGCCAATAAGAAGCTGAACACCACTGCCAGCCAGCCGATCCCCTTGGGGTTGGCAATGCCGAGAGACTGAAGAAAGCTGTAAAAATTCATCTGCCAATTCTTACTTAAACGGCAAATGATACTTCAGTTTGAGATAAGAATCCGGATAAAGATGAGTCGGACAAAGATAAGTTAGTTTGTGGTCAGCAAGGCGATCGCATTGCTAACTTAAGGAAACTGTAGAAATTGTAGGTTGAGTTGAGCTAGAGCAAAACTTAACAAGTTGTGAGGTGTGCTGAGTTTCGTTCCTCAACCCAGCCTAGGCAATTTTTATTTAAGTTAGTGCTATTTAACTACAAATAATCCAATCTCCTTCACTTAGTATCATCCCGAGAAACATATAGGGCAGAACAGTCGTCCAAAAGAAAGATGACAAAGCAAGACTTTTATAGTCCTTAGCAAACTCATATCTACGGAGTTTTAACGGGCATCACTTTCTTTTTCTTAATCTTTAAAATCCTCAAGCCCTAAGCCAGTTTGTCCTGACGAGCGACACAAGAGCTGTATCAGTATTTGGTAAGGCTTGCTCAAGCCAATCATCCTCGCTAGCAATTGTCCTGCATTTGAGGAAAATAAACTTTTCTTTGGTCGCATACACTTTGGTATTTTTGAACTATGGGTCTAGATGGAGATTTTCAATCGGGGCTACCCAACGGGAACGGTCAAAAGTCGTCTCAAGCCGCTCCATTTAATGCAGCAGAATTTTCTATGCTTGAGGAAGATAACTTTGATCTTCGTCAAATACTGGCTGTTGCCCGTCGTCGGATAGTCATTATTGCCGGTGTGGCGATCGCGGTTAGCGCCGGGGTTGCTGCCAAAGTCTTGAAGCAAGTTCCCAAGTATGAGGGCAAATTTCAGCTGTTAGTCGGGCCCGTTTCCGGTGAAGACAAGGTTGATAAGCTGACGAAATCTCTCAGCAAAGACGTCAGCGATCAAATCAAAGGTCCGGACTACGAGACTCAAATGCAGGTCTTGTGGAGTCCTCAGGTGATGACTCCCATTTTGAAGAAAATTCAGGCTCAGTATCCAGATATTAACTACGAGACCCTCCGAGGTCAACTGGCGCTGTCTCGGCTGAAAGATACCAAGATTTTAGAAGTTCGCTACCAAGATTCAGACCCCGATAAGATTAAGTTTGTCTTGGAGCAAGTCGCTAAGGGCTATATCAATTACTCTGAGACTGAGCAGCGCACGGCAGTAAAACAAGGACTCAGTTTTGTCAATGAACAGACAAAACAACTCAAGGATCGAGTTGATTCGCTTCAGAAGGAACTTCAGGAGCTTCGGCAGCGGTACAACATTATTGATCCAGAAACTCAAGGTCAACTGTTGACCAGCAGTATCGGTCAGATTACACAACAACGACAACAAGCCGAAACCCAGCTTCGTGAAACTGAGCAGCTCTCCATAGAACTACAAAATCAGTTAAGAGATTTGGGAGTAGCGCCGGAGCAAGCGCTCGCGGCATCAGCACTCTCAGAAGCCACCCGCTACCAACAGTTACTCAACAAACTCTCTGAGGTCGAAAGTAAGATTGCCGCTGAGTCAGCGCGGTTCACTGAAGAGAGTCCGAACCTTCAAGCTCTGCGCGAACAGCAGCAAAGATTACAACCTCTGGTGAACCAGGAAGCCGCAAAAGTTCTCGGAACAACGCCTGCTGGTATCCCCAGCAACGCGGAAACCCTGGCTTCCCCAAGTTCTATTCGCTTGGAGGTGACCAAAAAGCTGGCAGAGGCGACAAACCAACGGAAGGTTCTAGAAGAACGCGCAAAAGCGATCGCCCAGGCGGAAGTTCAGTTGAATCAGCAGCTGACCAACTGGCCGATCATCGCTCGTAACTATACGGATTTACAGCAGAAGCTAAAGGTGGCAACGGAGAGCTTAGGCCGCTTTCTCGCCGTTCAGGAAACGCTGCAAATTGAGGATGCCCAAAAAACTGGTTCCTGGCAGGCGATTTCCCAGATTAAAAAGCCCGAAATGCCTATCTCGCCTAACGTGCCGCGTGGTCTGCTCATGGGTGCGATCGCGGGTTTACTGGCAGGAGCTGGTGCCGCATTCTTAGCCGAAAAGCTGGATAAGGTGTTTCACTCTCCCGATGAACTCAAAGACAGCACTGGTTTACCTATCTTAGGAATGATTCCGTTTACCAAAGAAGTCAAGAGTTACCTCGAAAGTACAATAATCGGCTCCATACCCGATACGGAAACTCAACAGTTCAAAATCGGTGGTCAGACTCATCGTTACATTACTTCTCCTTTTTTAGAGGCGTTTCGTGCTCTCCACACAAATCTTGAATTCCTGAGTCCCGATCAACCCATTCGCTCTTTGGTAATGAGTTCAGCTGTACCGGCAGATGGTAAATCTACCACGGCTACCTTCTTGGCACAGGCAGCAGCAGCTATGGGGCAACGGGTGTTACTAGTGGATGCAGATTTGCGGCGTCCTCAGATTCATGTGAGGACAGATTTGCCCAACGTATGGGGATTGAGCAATGTCATTTCCAGTGAGATTAGGGTTGATGATGTAATCCAGCAATCACCGATAGAAGACAATCTCTTTGTGCTGACGGCTGGTCAAATCCCACCTGACCCAACTCGATTGCTGTCCTCGAAAAAGATGCGGGATTTAGTTGAGCGCTTCCATGAGACTTACGACCTGGTGATCTTCGATACACCTCCTCTGCTTGGTCTAGCGGATGCGAGACTCCTCGCGGCGCATACCGATGGAATCGTCATGGTTGTGGGACTGGGTAGAACAAATCGCGAAGTCTTCAAACAAGTCCTATATGGGTTAAAAACGTCTCGCGCTCGCGTCTTGGGAGTTATTGCCAATGGTGTCAAAGGCTACACAGCCAACTCCTATGACTACTATCACCGCTACTATGCCGAAGCTCCCGTTGGAAAACCACTTAGTCGAGGACGCCGCTAAGCAAGTCAAAAGCAGTACCACACCGTAGGGCGCTCTTGCCTTGCGCCCCTACAAGCTGCAATTTGTTAGGAAAAAATTTTAACTCATTATCACTGCTGCCCAAACTCACTTTGACTTCGGTTACCAGGGGAGCAGCAAGAGGTGTTGGGATTGAGACAAAACCAATATAGAGGATTAACCCCAGCATTATCCATAAACAATGGCTTATACCAAATCTGCTTTTATAACCCCCCTGCCAATTTTGTGATTTTTCTCCCCCAGCCTCCCCAGCTTCCCTTGCTCCCCCTGCTTTCTTAAAAAGGGGGTTTTAAACCCGAACGCTACGCCTCGCTTCGCTCACCATGCTTCGCAAACGGGAGATTTAGCTTCTACTGAAATAGGTGAAAACCTATTTCAGCAAGTTGAGTCTGTGAACGAATAATCTCCGCACTTATAGGGCGGAGAGTGTCAAAACTACTGAGTCGATGCAGATATAGCAGGGCCGGCTGTCACAACGACTAGATTATCAGGATGGAGTAATTCCTTAGCAGACTTATTGACCTGGTCTAAGGTAACAGCCTCGATTTGATTGATAAACTCACGAATTTCTTGAGGAGGTAGACCATACACTTCGTTCCTAACAATCGTCTGTGCTAACTCGTCTGGATTAGCAAGACCAACGGGATACTGGCTGGTGATCGATCGCTTGGCACTGGAGACTTCAGCACTTGTAACGCCCTTTTCTTGTACTTGCTTGAGAAGGGAGATGGTACTAGCGATCGCTTTGGGGGTATCTTCTGGTGATGTCTGCATCTGAATCAAAAATGGTCCCGGATTCAATCCAGCTTGGAAGAAGCTGTAGATGCCATAAGTCAAGCCTTGGCGATCGCGGATTTCCGTTCCTAACCGACTCGATAACGTATCACCCCCCAAAATCTGATTCAATACCAATGCGGCATAGAACCGTGGGTCTTTCCGGTCAATCCCCTTATAACCCAGTAAGGTAATAGCTTGAGTTTTACCAGGAAGAACTGGATTCAATTTCACTACCGTCTTCGGCAGCTCGACCTTTGGATAGTTGGCAGTGGGTGGTTTGCCAGCCTCTTTCCAACCGGAAAGTTTAGCTTCAAGAAGCGATCGCACCTTGGCTGGGTCAAAGTCCCCGACTAAGCTCAATATTGTCGTATCAGGTCGGTAATGCTCCTGATAAAACTTCACTAAATCCTCACGGGTGATGCCCGTCAAGCTTTCCTCTGTTGGAAACGCATAGAACGGGTGATTTTTTGGATAAATTGTCTGTTGGAACGTCCGTCTTGCTACTTGCGAGGGTGTATCCAATTCCACTTTCAGCCCGGTCAGCGTTTGTTGACGGGTCAGTTCCAGCTTATCTGTAGGGAATGTGGCATTTTGTACCACATCAGCAAATGTCTCAATCAGGATGGGTAAGTCAGCCGCTAAGCTGTTCCCTCCAATATTCACACCCTCACGGTTCGCGCCAAACCCCAGACTTGCTCCTCGCTCCTCCAATGCTTTAGCAATCTGTAAGGCATCTCGCGTTTGGGTGCCATTCATCAGATTTCCTGCTGTCAGGCTTGCTAAGCCGGCTTTGGTAGCCGAGTCAAACTCTGAACCAGCACGCATGTAGCCACTCAGCGTTACTGTGGGTGTGCTGCGATCGGGTAAAAGCAACACTTGCATCCCATTGGGTAATTTAAATGATTGGGGCAGCGCCTGAGCTGTCGGCGTGGTCGGTGTGTCTTGCGCGGGCAGGTACTTCGCCACTTCTGCGGGGTCTACAGGGGGCCCAGCGTTGAAGCTCTCACTAGTTTGAGCGGCACCAGCTGACCCTGTACTAGCTTTGCCGTCTATTTTTGTCGGCTCAAAAAAGCCTACGGTTCGATTAGCTTTAGCCAAATAGTTTTTAGCAACGCGCTGTACATCAGCCGCGCTTACTTTCTCAACTCCCGCCAGATAGATGTCTGTGTAGCGGTAATCACCAGCCGTTGACTGATTAGAGCCAAGTTGCATCGCTTGGCTCGTAATATCCCGGTTTGCCAAAATTATTCCAGCGCTCAGTTGCGTCTTTGCCCGGTTTAATTCTTCCTCACTAACACCTTTCTCACTTAACTGAGCAATCTCTGAGGCAAAAATTTGCTCAATTTTTTCTAATTTTTGACCCGGTGCAGCTGTAGCCGACAGTTCATACCAGCCAGCCTCGACTAAGTTGGCAGCACCACCTGAAATATTGCTAGCGATGCCTGATTCCACCAAAGCTTGATACAGGCGAGAATTCCGACCTCCTGTCAAGATGTAATCCATCACATCCAATGCTGGTACATCAGGATGAGTAGCGGCTGGTAACGGATATACCTCCTGCAAGAAGGCTGCACTGCCCTCTTCACGTAGAACAATGGGAGTCCGTTGTTCTTGAGGGGTTGTAGATTGCACGTTTGTGGGTTGTGGGTTAGAGTTTTCAACCTTCGAGTCTCTCTTTGGCACTTTGCCAAAGGTTTCTTTAATCGCTTTAAGGGTAGGTTCGGTTTTAAAGTCGCCCACAACTATCAAACTGGCATTGTTGGGGCTGTAGTATTTTCGGTAGTAATTCCGTACCTGCTCAACTTGAAACTTTTCTACATCTGCCTTGGTTCCACCAACAGTCAATCCATAAGCTTTGTTAGGAAATGCCGCACGCATCACAGCACGGTTGAGTCGGTAACCAGGACTGTTTTCGTATCCCTGCAACTCAGAAATCACGACTCGCTTTTCCTTGTCAAGTTGCTGGGCGTCAATGGTAGCGTTTTCCATCCGGTCTGCTTCCAGAGTCAGCAGCGCTGTCAGCTTTTCTCGCTCAATCGTGCCGAAGTAGACCGTGTTGTCGTAACTTGTGAACGCATTGGACTCGCTCCCCAAAGCGCTGAAAAGGCGACCCCATTGAATCGGACGCTCTTTGGTGCCTTTGAAGAGCATATGTTCTAGTTGGTGAGCAATGCCATTGACTCCTGGCTCTTCGTTACGCGATCCGATTTTGTACCATACCTGTACAGACACGACTGGCGCGGTATGCACTTCCTTGGTTAGGACGACCAGACCATTGTCCAAAACTGTTTGGCGCACATCTTGGGTAAGTGCAAGTGACGTGGCATCAGTTTTTGTTACTGATGGTGAGTCAGTTGGACGCACAGACAGGGAGACAGAGGCTTGAGTAGACGTGACTTTTGCTGTTAGTAGCACACCACTCAAGCAGAGGCAGAAAAGCAAAACTAGAAGACTACGGCGACGCAAAGTTGACCAGAAATGCATAAGTTTCGTTCTAACGAGCAAGAACGGGAATAGGAGAGTGATTGCAATTCTTCTCGGATAAGGCTTGCTCCCCCGTTGCTCCCCTTAAAAAAGGGAGGAAGATAGCCCCCTTGGAAAAGGGGGGTTGGGGGGATCTGCGAAAGATAAACATTTCTAACCGAGATGTATTGAGAGTGATTGGAGGTGAGGGTTAAATTTTACTCTTAACTTCGAACGTATGAATATGACTTTATACGCTATTTTAATTCAAAAATCAAACGGATTGAGAGCGTAGCTCTCGTAAGAATTCTAAAGGCAGGCCATCAGTATCAGTGATGAAAGCGACTTCGTAAACGCGATCGCCGATCATCTGTTGAGTTGGTTCTAAAAGAATTTTCAGAGGTTGAAACTCTTCTGGGTTGTGACGTGATGCTTCAGTAAAAGTTTCTTGCAGGGACGCTAACCAACTGGGGAGGTCAGTAGAAATATCTGTAATGTCAAAGGACAGATGGTAGTACCCAACGTAATGCTCATCCCCAAAAGCATCGGGTGCTGGTTTGGGTTGAGGAATTTGGATCAACTCAATGCGTCCTCCAAGTCCTTCCATCCAGCAGGCAAGAGTGATGCCCGCGGTGAAGCGTTCACAGACGGTGAATCCCAACTGTTCGTAGAACGCGATCGCGCGATGAATATTCGCCGTGCGAATTGAAGCGTGATGCATAGGGAATCCGGAATGGGGAATTGGGAATGGGGAATTGGGAATTGTTCCTCTCTCCCCTTTTGTTCATGCCTACTCAAATAATCGGAAGTAGGGATAACGCACCGGGACACCCGGTTCTTTTTCTAAATCGAAATTGATAACTTCCCAGCAAGGTTCTTCTTTGGGGTCAGGGCTAAATTCCACGGGTAACCCATAAAGTCTCGGTCGCGCTGGTTCGGAAGGCCCGCGCCAGGGAGTGCTACGCTCCAAATAGGCACTCACCAACTCCTTATAGCGGCTGGCAATAATCACTCGCGTCGCTCGGTAACCTTGAGTGTAGAGTCGATCCAGCGCTTCGTGAATTTCAAAGCGGATCCCGTCTGGATGCGTGTGCTGCCGATACCACTCATCGTTCCATTGACGCCAGTGACGCCCAGATTGTAAATGTATCAGTTCCCCCGTCTTTGGGTCTGCCTCGAAGGCACCATGACGTGGACACAGATAGGTATCCGTCAGCGTCAAAGCAGGAATCATCTGACGACAGTGAGGACACTGAATCTCTGGCCCAAATATGGGGTACTGCAAGCCTGAATTGATCATCAAGTGGTTATCGGCGTCTTTACGTGTGTGCTAGTACCAGTGGCTTTATTATATCTGGGGAACTGTTCTGTTTAGTGATGTTTACGGGCATTCCTTAATGGAATTAACTGAGAATCGTGAATCATCTTAATCCGCTTAATCCGCAATTGATGTCAGCCACCTCCTATTGGTCCCCTCCTGACCTCTCTAAAGCTGCCTTTGTCGCTCCAAATGCGGTGGTGATAGGTCAGGTGTTGCTAGCTGCTGGAGTTAGTATCTGGTACGGTGCCGTTGTGCGCGGAGATGTTGAACGCATTGAAATCGGTGAGCGAACGAATATTCAAGATGGTGTGATTTTACACGGAGATCCTGGCAAGCCAACAGTTTTAGAAGACTATGTCACGGTTGGTCATCGCGCTGTGGTTCATTCAGCTTACATTGAACGAGGCAGCCTGATTGGCATTGGTGCTGTGGTTCTAGATGGCGTCCGTGTAGGGGCTGGTAGCATTGTTGGTGCTGGTGCCGTAGTGAGTAAAGATGTTCCACCTTTGTCGCTTGTAGTCGGAGTTCCGGCTAAGCGATTACGTGATGTCTCTGAAGCTGAGGCAGCTGAACTTATTGAACATGCGCGGCGCTATGAGAAGCTGGCTCTAGTTCACGCAGGCAGAGGAACCGATTTAGGATTTACGACACCTCACTAAGTTTTAGGCTTCAGTGCCGTGTGGGCATATAGCCAACTATGCCAATTTAGCTAAAAATAGAAAAATGAGAAAAATTCAAAAAACTTCAGGTGTTATAGGAGGGAAATAACAACATGGATCTTGACTGGCGTTTATTGATAGTTTTGTCTCCAGTCCTCTTGGCAGCCGGCTGGGCACTGTTCAATATTGCTCCTGTTGCCATACGGCAAGTTCAGGCTTTTCTAAATAGATCCTGAACACTACTGGCATAAGCGACATAAAGTCAGCTGACCAACGACTACAGACGGTCAGCTGACTTTTTTCTTGAGAGTCTCCAACTAGCAGGTAAGTGAGCGCCTAATTTAGTGGAGATGCAGAAACACGAGTGACAGCCACTTTTGACGTAGCCAATGGTGTCTTATCACCTATGAAAATCAGGTTGGGGGTAGTGTAAGGATTGATAAATCCAGGGATAGGTGTAAATCCTGGATATTTGCGTAATGAGCCTTGCAGGATGGGAGGAGCAAGATTGCTGGTCAGCAGCTGATACTGGTTACCTTGAATTTTAAGAACATAGCTTTTCGTCGCAGCCGTGCCCTTGACAGCGACCTTCTCGCCAGCAGTAAAATTCTTGTTCTGAGCCCAAATGCTATTTTCCCCAAAATTCAATTCAATACCGTAGGGCTGAGTTTCACCCGGTAAGGCATCACTCATAACAATTAGGCTGACATAGTTGTTATTTGAGAGGTTTTCAGGGTCAATCTTTAAACTAAAACTGATAGTGTATCCAGGGGTTCGGTCAAGTTGAAACGGTGCTAGCCTGAAATAGCCTCCATAATTGGAGATATCGTCAGTATCAAGACTTAAGGCATTAGTTGTTGACGACAGTGCAGGAGGACTAATGGTACCTAGATACGACCATCCCTGTAGGTCTGCCGTTTGACCCAATGAGCCATCGTATAGAGGGACAGCACTGGCAGAAGTGGCTCCCATCAGCAAAGTAAAGCCAACGGCGATCGCAGCTAGAGGACTTTTCATTTTAATTACTTCCTTTCAGGGATAGAAGGCGAAAGACTAGTTGGTGAAAGTTAGTATTTCTGTCGCCTTTGGGTATAGCACGTAGCCTGTATATAGCACCCTCTGTCAGCCTGCATTAAGTAAACATTTCCACTTTTAGAAAATTCAAAATTTTGATAAATTGACCATCTGTAAACAAGCCACTATGGCACTTGATGATTAGAAGTAAGTTCTAATGTCACTAATAAAATTAAACTCTAAGGCGATAGTATTGGTAGTAACTTCAGTAAAGCTTGATACAAAGTTAATATTGTGGGGGATTAAGATTAAGTTTTAGTGAACTTACAATATTCTTTTATTAGAGATTAAAAGCTTGTGCAAGGGTTGAGTATTAAAAGTTGAAGGCTTGAAAGCTTGTGGCGTTCCGCCGAGCTTAGGTTCAGGAGGGAATCCTCGCGCCTACTGCTTGTTGATTGCGATCCTTATATAGAGGATGAACGATGAACTCCTAATCTCCGCCTATTTATAAGCCTAGGCTTTACCCTCATCTCCTGAACTTTTGTAGGGGTGTCAGCAAAGTGGTAGCGTAAAGGGTGATGCGAGGCGTGACGCCAGTGTGCGGATAGCGCGAATGATGGATCTGGAAAGCCCACGGCTTTAGAGCTAATTTATAATTAGGCCCCCTTTTCTAGGGGAGTTGGGGGGCTCGAATTTCTTTATAAATAGACCTCTTGACGAAGTGAAGCCGTGGGAGTATCAAATAAATTTACGAGGTTTTCTTCAACCAGCTAAACATGGCTCGTAAATCTTTACCGACTTCCTCAATCGGATGTTCGGCTTCCTGACGCCGCATTGAGGTAAATCCGGGTTTACCTGCCTGATTTTCTAATACGAATTCACGGGCAAACTGACCCGATTGAATTTCTTGGAGAATTTTACGCATCTCGGCACGGGTTTGGTCGGTAACAATCCGAGGACCACGGGTATAATCGCCATATTCAGCCGTATTGGAGATGCTGTCGCGCATCTTTGCCAGTCCGCCTTCCACAACTAAGTCAACAATCAGTTTGACTTCGTGGAGGCATTCAAAATACGCTAACTCTGGCTGATATCCAGCGGCTACTAACGTTTCAAATCCAGATTTAATAAGAGCACTTAAGCCACCGCACAGGACGACTTGTTCTCCAAACAAATCGGTTTCTGTTTCTTCGCGGAAGCTGGTTTCCAGGATACCGGCGCGAGTGCCACCAATACCTTTAGCGTATGCCATGGCGCGATCGCGTGCTTGACCTGTAGCATCTTGATACACGGCAAACAGACAAGGCACCCCTTCTCCCTGCTCATAAGTTCGCCGTACCAAATGCCCTGGGCCTTTTGGCGCAACCATGACGACATCCACTTCAGCTGGAGGGACAACTTGACCAAAGTGAATGTTGAAGCCGTGGGCAAAGGCGAGGACTTTCCCCTCTTTTAAATTTGGCTCAATTTCATTTTTGTAAACTGTTTTTTGCACTTCATCGGGCAGCAAAATCATAATGAAGTCAGCGGCTTTGGCAGCATCAGCCACTGAGTGGACTTTTAAACCAGCTTGTTCAGCTTTAGCTGTGGATTTACTACCCGGATACAGCCCAACAATGACGTTTATGCCACTATCTTTAAGATTGAGCGCGTGGGCGTGACCTTGAGAGCCGTAACCGATGATTGCAATTGTTTTATTAGCGAGCAGGTCTAAGTTGGCATCAGTATCGTAATACATCCGGGCCATGTGAAGCATCTCCTTGAGCAAGGGTTGTGAGTCTGCGGACTCTTGATTTTACCGCGATGCGTAAACGATGCGTTAGCGTGACGCTTTTACTAATAGGACTCACGCACTCGCCCCCTATCCCCCCAAATCTGGGGGGAACTAGATTTTTCTCCCCCAAGCTTGGGGGGTCGGGGGCAAAACAAGGATATTTGCGTAAGTCCTAACTAAATAACTCTGAAGTGTAAAGGATGAAGCGAGTGCATCCCACATTGGATAAATATCTGCCGATTAGAAATCGCGGCTAGACAAACCAACACAGACACGAGTACTCCAGTTAGTACTAAGCTATTCCACATTAGACTAGCCATCTCATCGCTTGGGGAAAAGGGGAAGGGGAAAAGGCTTTTAAATCAACCTTTACTGAAATCTTGCACCCTTGTCATTAAGCACAGGGTGGGCAGTGCCTACCAACGCTATTCTTAACTTGTGAACCTGTCCTCGCCACTGCCCACCCTACAAAACAAAGCTTGTTGAGACTGGTGCAAGATGTGAATTTACCCATTCCCTATTCCCCTTTACCCATTCCCTATCCACAATGCAACTTAAGTGACCGACAGCTTACCATGCCAACAAGTTACTAGTGCTGCTCTATTGGAAGTCAAAAGTCAAAAGTCAAAAGTCAAAACAAGAAAGTTTTTTTCACACTTCCTACTTTCAACTTTCAAGGTAGGGCTCTTCAAAACTCATGTTGAGGAAATAGACAAATCAAAGGGTGAGCCCTGCCCACCCTGTATATACCTCTCCGGTGCGTTAGAGGATTGAAACTATGACAACCATTACTATAGAAAATAAGCTAAGTCCATCACTAATTCTGTCTACACAAAGTTACAGATTGGTTTCTCAAACGACCGCTCTTTAGGTAGACGCCGATAAGTTAGCTCAGGAAATTGCTTATCTGGCTGCTTTCGACACCAAATTAGTAGGCAACTTTAGCCTGGGTTTATAAGGATTGAATTCTGTGCAGCTCTATACAAAAAGAACAATTATTTTATCTCTTCCAATAGAAAGATGCTCCTACACTTGAAAGAGGAGAAAATCAAAATCAATTTAGCTCAACCTGTGTCTGAAACGAAGCTTTAGCCAGAGGGACTAATTTTACCTGGGTAGAAGTCTTCACTAGGAGTTAGCGGCACCTTTTCGGCGTGGCTAGTTTTCTGATGGACGTTAATCGAACTGAGAATCTTGATGATTCTGGAAGAACTAAAAGCCTTGGTAGCTTTATCTCAAAAAGACCTAGATCCAAAAAGGAAATTATAAGGTGAAAATCGGCTCTGATTATCTTGGTAACAATCGTTGTGAATTTATTGTTTGGGCACCCTCTCACGAAGAGGTAGCTGTACAAATCGTTTCTCCTGAACAGCGCCTTATCCCGATGCAAAAGGATGAGCAGGGGTACTTTAAGGTACTAGCTGAAGGCATTGAGCCAGGAACACTTTATTTTTACAAAATTGCAGGAGATACGGATAGGCCTGATCCCGCCTCCCATTATCAACCTAAAGATGTCCATGGTCCTTCTGAGGTCGTCGATCATAGCAAGATGAATTGGACTGACTCTGATTGGTCTGGTATTCCTTTAGAGGACATGATTATCTATGAACTGCACGTTGGCACGTTCACCCCAGAAGGAACTTTTGAATCGATGATTCCTCGCTTAAGAGAGTTGCGCGAGTTTGGAATTAATGCCATTGAGATTATGCCTGTTGCTCAATTTCCAGGCGATCGCAACTGGGGCTACGATGGGGCTTATACCTATGCCGTGCAGAATTCCTACGGGGGTCCTGAAGGATTGAAAAAATTGATTGATGCCGCTCACCGAGAGGGATTATCAGTCATTCTCGATGTAGTTTACAACCACTTTGGTCCCGAAGGAAACTACACCAGTCAATATGGTCCCTACTTTACGGAGATGTACAAAACTCCGTGGGGCATGGCGATGAATTTTGATGATATTTACAGCGACGGGGTGCGTAATTACTTTATTGAAAATGCCCTGTACTGGTTCCAGCATTATCACTTTGATGCGCTACGCTTAGACGCTATTCACGCTATTTATGATTTAGGGGCGAAACACATTCTGCAAGAAATGGCAGAGAAAGTTGAAGCCCTTTCTAATAGTGTAGGTAGGAAACTGTATTTGATTGCTGAAAGCGATTTAAATGACGTTCGAGTAATTCGCGAAAGAGAGCTGGGTGGACATGGCATGGATGCCCAATGGAGTGATGATTTCCATCACGCCCTTCATACAGTGCTCACAGGAGAGCAGACGGGATATTACCAAGATTTTGGCAAAGTTGAACAGCTAGCGAAAGCCTATAAAGAAAGCTTTGTTTACTCCTGGGAATACGCTCCTCATCGGAAAAGATATCATGGGAGTGATGCAAGCGATCGCCCCGGTCATCAATTTGTAGTTTGCACCCAAAATCATGACCAAGTTGGTAATCGAATGCTCGGTGAACGCTTAACTCATCTAGTTTCTTTTGAAGGCTTGAAACTTGCTGCGGGTGCGCTGTTACTCTCTCCTTACATTCCCATGCTATTTATGGGTGAAGAGTACGGAGAAGACTCTCCTTTCCTCTACTTTATCAGTCACACCGACTCCGATTTAGTTGAGGCAGTAAGACAGGGAAGAAAACGAGAGTTTGCCGACTTCCATGCAGAAGGAGAGTTTATCGATCCCTTCAGTCTTGATGCATTCCAGCAATCTACATTGAAATGGGATAAACGGCAAGAAGGCAAACATAAAGCGCTGCTGGAACTTTATCAGCATCTAATTCAGTTACGCCGCACAATGCCTGCCTTGAAAACTCTCGATAAGCAAAATCTAGAAGCATCTGCTGTTGAGGAAGATAAGCTGTTGCTTCTGCGCCGTGGGAGTGGTGGAAGCCAAATTTTAGGCTTGATGAACTTCAATGACAAAGAGGTTACTTGTCAAGCAACCTCTTCCGATGGTATCTGGCGAAAGATTTTGGATTCTTCCGATGCTAAATGGATGGGTTCAGGCTCTACAATGCCAGAAAAACTAATACGTGACCAGGAAGTGACAATTTCCCCGCAAAGTTTCGCCCTGTATGAATTAGAAACCCTAGCACAATAGACCTTTTGGAAAAGTTGAATTGACCCGCTTACCCCCCTAGCTCTGCTTGCCAAGGGGGGAATTACAGAACCTTAACGCTCAAGTATCTTCCAATAGAAAGATGCTTGACCGCTTCAAAAGGAGGAAAATCAAAACCAAATTCGCTGATTGTGAGTGAGGGATATTAAAGAATTAAAAATGAAAATCGGCTCGGATTATCTTGGCAACAGTCGTTGTGAATTTACCGTTTGGGCACCGGCTTACGAAGAAGTAGCTGTAAAAATAGTCTCCCCTGCTCATCGCCTAATGCCCATGCAAAAAGATGAATGGGGATACTTTAAGGTACTAGCTGAAGATATTGAGCCAGGAACACTTTATTTCTATCAACTTCGAGGAGAGATAGATAGACCTGACCCCGCTTCACACTCTCAACCGAAGAATGTACATGGTCCTTCTGAGGTGGTCGATCATAGTAAGATGAACTGGACTGATATCGGTTGGTCTGGTATTTCCTTAGAGGAAATGATTATCTATGAACTGCATGTCGGCACCTTTACTCCTGAGGGAACATTTGAAGCAATTATTCCTCGCTTACGGGAGTTGTACGAGTTTGGGATAAATGCGATCGAACTAATGCCGATAGGACAATTTCCCGGCAATAGAAATTGGGGATATGATGGGGTTTTTCCTTACGCGGCGCAGCATTCTTACGGTGGTTCCGAAGGACTAAAAAAACTTGTCAATGCAGCTCACCAACAGGGGATATCAATCATTCTAGACGTGATTTACAATCACTTTGGTCCAGAAGGAAACTGTATGAGTGATTATGGCCCGTACTTTACAGAAAGCTATAAAACGGCTTGGGGTAATGCCATCAACTTTGATAAGGAATACAGTTACGGCGTGCGGAATTACTTTATTGAAAATGCGCTGTATTGGTTTGAAAATTTTCACATTGATGCTCTGCGCTTAGATGCCAGCGATAACATATTTGATATTGGGGTCAAACACTTCTTACAAGAATTAGCAGAAAATGTAGATGCCCTTTCCAAGAAACAAGGTCGGAAACTTTATTTAACCGCAGAGAACGATTTAAGTGATACTAAGGTTATTCGTCCAATTGAATCGGGTGGATATGGTATAGATGCTCAGTGGAACGATGCTTTCCATCATTGTTTGCATACTGTACTAACAGGCGAACAGGCTGGGTACTACAAAGATTACGGGAAATGTGAGCAGCTGGCGAAAGCTTTTAAAGAAGGTTTTGTTTACTCGGGGCAATACTCGCCTTTCCGCAAAAAATTTCATGGCAGTGATTCAAGCGTTATCCCTGGTCATCAGTTTGTGGTTTTCATCCAAAATCACGACCAAGTTGGGAATCGGATGCTAGGCGATCGCTTAACTCATCTAGTATCATTTGAAGCCTTAAAACTAGCGGCTGGCGTACTCCTACTTTCCCCTAACATTCCCCTAATATTTATGGGAGAAGAGTACGCAGAAGATGCCCCTTTCCTTTACTTTGTAAGTCACACAGACCCAGATTTAGTTACGGTAGTGAGAGAGGGGCGAAAAAAAGATTTTGGCGAATTCCGTATTGAAGGAGAGTTCATCGATCCGTTCAGCCCTGAGACTTTTCAGAAATGCCAGTTGAACTGGGAGAAACGGCAAGAAGGCAAACACAAAGTGCTACTAGAACTTTATCAGCACTTAATTCAATTACGCCGGACGATCCCAGCCCTGAAACACCTCGATAAGCAAAATCTAGAATCCTCGGTTATTGAAGAAGATAAGCTACTGCTTCTCCGCCGAGGAAGTAATGAAAGCCAAGTCTTTTGCCTAATGAACTTCAATGATAAAGCTGTTACATTCCAATCGGCTTCAGGTAGAATCTGGCAAAAAATTCTAGATTCTTCCGATACTAGATGGATGGGTTCAGGTTCTACTATGCCAGAAAGACTAATCGATGAACAGGAAGTAACACTTCGTCCCTATAGCTTTACTCTCTATGAACTGGAAACACTCACACAATAACGAATATATAAATTGTCAGGTGCATTAATCAAGCACCTACAAGTAGTAACAAGAAACATTTATGAGGAGTGATAATTCAATCATGCGGATTCCAGCAGCTACTTACCGGATTCAATTTCATTCAGAATTTAAGTTTGAGGCGGCAAAAAATATCATTGCTTATCTTTCTGACTTAGGAATTTCTGACCTCTATGCTTCGCCAATATTTAAAGCTAGAGAAGGTAGTACTCACGGCTATGATGTCGTTGACCCCAGTCAACTAAATCCTGAACTGGGAACATCAGAAGATTTTGAATCCTTGGTGAAGGAAATCAAGCACCATGACATGGGATGGGTGCAGGATATTGTACCTAATCACATGGCTTATGATAGCCAAAACGATTGGCTGATGGATGTTCTCGAAAATGGGCTTGATTCAGATTTTTCTGATTACTTCGACATTGAATGGGATCAGGCGTATGAAGATATTAAGGGGCGAGTTCTTGCCCCGATGTTGGGTAACTTTTATGGCGAAGCTTTGCAGAATGGCGAGATTCAACTCAACTATGAGGAGAGTGGGTTAAGCGTCAATTACTACAGTTTAAAATTGCCAGTCCGAATCGAATCTTATGGCAAATTTATCAGTCAAAATTTGGGACAGGTAGCAAGAGAAATAGGGAAGCGTCATCCAGATTTTCTCAAGTTACTGGGTATTCTTCATCTGATAAAAAGCGTACCCAGCGAAATCAAGGGCAAGGAACGATATGCCCAGATAGCCTTTGTCAAAGTACTTTTGTGGGAACTGTATACACAAAATCCTGAAGTCAAAGAATTTGTTGATGGCAATGTAAAGATTTTTAATGGCGAAAAGGGAAACCCAGAAAGTTTTAATCTTCTGGATAATTTGCTAAACGAACAGTTCTACCGTCTATCATTTTGGAAAGTCGGTGCGGAAGAAATCAATTATCGCAGATTTTTTACCGTTAATGAACTGATTTCTATGAGGGTACAAGAAATCAAGGTTTTTCACAAAACTCACGATTTTGTAAACCAGCTAGTTGAACAAGGAAAAGTAACTGGGTTAAGAATAGACCACATTGATGGACTGTATGACCCAACGGAATATCTGAAGCGACTCCGACAAAAAACAGGAGATATTTACATCACTGTTGAAAAGATTTTGGAACTTGAAGAAGACCTACCTGAGGGTTGGCCTGTTCAGGGAACAAGTGGCTATGATTTCTTGAATTACGTCAATGGTATTTTCTGCCGAACTGAGAGTGAAAATCAGTTTACTGATATCTACACTAGATTTACTCGCTTTGAAAGCTCTTACGAGCAGCTGTTTATTGATAAAAAACAGCTAATCGTCGAGAAGAATTTGGCGGGAGATGTAGACAATCTGGCTCAAATTCTGAAGAAAATAGCGGGTCAATCCCGGTTGGGCATTGACTTTACCATGAATGGTTTGAAAAGAACCCTTTCGGAAGTGCTAGTGCTTTTCCCAGTTTATCGTACCTACGTCAATGGGGATGGGTTGAGTGAAGAGGATGGTTTCTACATTAAGCAAGTTATCGAACAAGCGAGAGGGCGAATTCCGCTACTCTTGAACGAACTTAACTTCATCGAAAAGTTGCTATTGCTTGAATGGGAAGAGTCGTTAACAGAAGAACAAAAAGCTCTCCGGCTTCACTTCGTCATGAGGCTGCAACAATTGAGTGGGCCTCTGATGGCGAAAGGGATTGAGGACACACTCTTTTATCTGTATAACCGACTTCTAGCCTTGAATGAAGTGGGAGGAAATCCGGGGAAATTTGGCATTCCCCTGGAGGAGTTTCATGAGGTCAATCAAAAACAAATGACTGATTGGCCGCACAAGATGAATGCTACGGCAACCCATGACACCAAACGAGGTGAGGATGTTCGAGCAAGATTGAATGTGCTTTCAGAAATCCCGGAAGAATGGGAAAAACAGGTAAAAACTTGGAGTGAGATCAATCGCTCCCAGAAAAGTGATGTTAGGGGGAAAGCGGCTCCTGTTCCCAATGATGAATACTTCTTTTATCAGACATTGGTGGGTTGTTATCCATTTGATGAAAGTGAGAATGCTTCGTTTATTGGACGGGTTAAAGACTATATGCTCAAGTCCGTAAGAGAAGCTAAACTTCATACAGCTTGGCTACGCCCTGATAGTGATTATGAAGAGGGATTTCTTAGCTTTGTAGAGAAGGTTTTAGAGCCTTCTGAATCGAATGAATTCATGAAAGAATTTCTGCCTTTCCAGAAGTGGGTAGCTAGTTATGGAATTTTTAACTCTCTTTCACAAGTATTGCTGAAATATACAGCGCCAGGTGTGCCTGATACCTATCAGGGAACGGAGTTATGGGATTTGAGTATGGTAGATCCTGATAACCGTCGTCCGGTTGACTATGAGCAGCGAATTTCGTGTTTGAAGGATATCAAAGATAAAGCCAAGACGGATAGTCTGAAGCTGATTGATCAGCTATTCTCTAGCAAGGAAGACGGCAGGATTAAGCTGTTTCTAACTCACAAGGTTCTTCAGGCGAGAAAAGAGAATTTGGAAGTTTTCCAGAAAGGAGATTACTTGCCTCTGGAGGTGGGTGGTAAGTTCAAGGAGCATGTTGTGGCGTTTGCGAGAAGCTTTGGTGATACGATCGCGATCACTATAGCACCCCGATTCCTCACGACGCTGGTTCAACCCGGAGAGTATCCTCTTGGTGAACAGGTTTGGGCAGATACTCACTTACAGCTACCGCAAGGTTCACCCTCTACCTGGCGAGATGCTATCACTAATCAGACGATTTCGGAGAGTGGCGCGATCGGGCAGATTCTACAACACTTCCCCGTAGCATTGCTAATTAGCCAGCGCAACTCCTAATCGTGATCTTGAAATCAGAACCACTGTAATTGATCGGCTTCCTCTCAGCCAAATGTATTCATTTACACTACCTGACGTAATATAAATACTTGACTTGAGGTAGGCAGTAGGTGAGTTTTGATGATGATAGCTTAGAAGTACTAAGATAAGCAGATAAATAGCTTGCAAGCCCCAGTACAAGTAAGCTGGGGTTTTTATTTGATAATTGACTATTCAGAGCTATTAGCTCTGTGCAACAGAGCTAATGCTTTGTAGATGAATTGAGCAGAGAGCATTAGCCGAGTCTTCTAGAGGGAGTAAGTAATGGTAGATTCTAACTCAGTAGGTAAACAAAATCTTCTGTATCCCCGTAGCCGCTACTACGGTTCAGTGAAACCAGAAAACCTGATTTTTAATGCTAACTTGCAGGAATTTACTCAACGGGTGAACTTCATCTGCAACCTAGAAACGAATGGCAAACTTTCCCCAGAAGAAGCCTATCAACAAATTAAAGTTCTCTGGAAACAGCTCAAACGCACCAGAAAACAACTGGGAGTTGGTGATAACCCCTTTCGGAGCGAAGAAGGTAACGAGTAGGTAAGCTATTGAAGAAGGCAGAAGAATGAAGGCAGAAGGCTCCCAATTGGGAGCCACCAAATCGAAGATTCCTTCTTCCTCCTGCATAAGAGCCCTCTGCCTTTCTTGGTCAAAAGTCAAAAGAAAAACAGTGTTAGCAAGACTTTTAGCAATTGGCTCTAGGCAAATTAAAGGTAGCACAGCTTATTAACTTGTTAATGGCTGTGGCTACTGAAGTTTACTTATACAAATTTCTTTCCAGCTCTCCACATCCTCTCGTGTTTGTACTGTCTCTGAAGTAGATATAGCTCTCACTTCATCAAAAACTATTTCAGATTTTGGCAAACTTAGTGAAGCCCTTATATTTTTCTTTGTTTCCTCGTTCATCTGTTTGTAAATTAAGCTCAAATGAGGATTAAGAGCATAGTCAGATGAATTTTTCGAGTTGCTTTGGATAGTTTCTGATATCTGGCTCAGAATCGTACTCGGATGAAATTGCACGAATAAAGTCTTAGTAAATTCTTCACTGTATAGGAGCTTATCAATCCTTAAACTAAAACATTGAACTCCCTGTATTGCCTTTTCCAGAAGTTCAGCAGGAGATTCATTAGGTGCGTATTCACCTGAGTAGATAGTTACATGGGGAGTAAAAGCTGGAGCATCATACTCTTGTGCAAGAGTATCTATGATTTTTTGAAAAAATGCTCTGTCCTCTTGTGAGGGAATAAGCCAGAATGATACCTTAGTTGTCAATGGGCAACTCCTGTATGAGATGGGACAGGATCTATTATTTCATAGTCTCTATTCTCCACTTGGTTGTGCTGGCGCGGCTAGGAACCCATCAGAAAGACCCGCGTCTCGTAGACGAGAAGCACCAATATTCCGACTGAGTACCGCCAATCCTGCCAAGTGAGCTTGTAAGCCTGCCGTACTAGCGCAGCAATCAGTAAGTACGATGGGTTCAATACCCATGTCGAAAAAATCCATTGCTAGTTTCAATACACACATATCGGTATCAATACCGACTAGAAATACTCGTTCAATAGGCTGCTGGCGAAGGTAGGAAGCTAGTTCGTCCGGCATCCCGCACAGTCCACGCTTGGCAAAAATGCTTTCTGGTTTTGCCCAAGGTTCTAGTTCTGAGACAATATTGATTTCTGGCTCACTCTCACAACTATGCCAATCGAGCAATTGTTGATAGGGTCCATCTGGTGCATTGATGAACCGAGTAAAAACGATTGGTGCATACTCATCTCGCTGGATTAAACGGACAATTCGTTGCGGGATGTGATGAGTGAATTCGTTGATAAAACCTGATTGCACATCAACGATAATTAATGGCTCGGACATTACAAATAAAAGACGCAGTGGATCAATTGAAGCTCAGCCCTAGGATAGGGTATTCCTCATAAAAGGGAATCTAAGCTGAGGTATATTCAGTTACTGTAAATGAGGACATACTTATGCCTGGTGGTCACGCAAGTCATAAAGGCACTTCCCCAAAACCTAATACTAATGCTCCGGGTATAATCGATATTCCGGATGATGCCATAGAAGGTCCCCACGATATTGTTACTCAAGATAGCACTTCCACTAGACCTGATGAAGCGCCGGAAAATGCGGCGGCTACTCAACGTCCTACAGACCCAAAAGAACAAGAGTAAAAGACGTTTTTAGCGGCAAACCTTGAAAGGTATTGCCATAGAATCCCACTCTTTTCAGGAGTGGGATTTTCAATAAATATCACAGATCAGTGAAAAGGATATGGTGCTTGGAGTCAAACTTAATCTTCCCTTGTTGCTGTAACTGGCTTAGCAGTCGTGTGATTGTTACTCTAGTGGTGCAGCAGGCATCAGCAAGATCTTGATGAGTGAGGCGAACAGCTAAACGAGTTCCTTGTGCCACGGTTTGACCAATTTCCTGCTTTAAAAACAGCAAGAGATAGTACAGCCGCTCTTTCACATGTCGCTTTCCAGAAATGGCTAAAAGGCATTCTGTTTGGCGGACGCGCTCACTGACTTGAGGTAAAAGAGCCTGAGCTAGGCGAGGGGAAGCGCTAATCTCTGTTAGGGGAATGGCAACTAACTCTACAGTCTCTGATAGAGCGATCGCTTGGTAGGTCGGCAGAGATGTCATACTAGAACCAAAAGGCATGGAAGAGCCTGCTAACCCCACAACTATCTCTTCGCCTTTTTCATTCATCGTGCTCAGTTTCACTAGACCTTGACAAACGATGTAGAGCTGATCCGGTTCTAGAGAAATCAGCTCTCCTTTAGAATAAAAATGCTTTGGCCGATTTTGTGTGGGGTCGTAGTCATGGCATTTTAGTGCCAATTGAGCCCGTTTGTGCTCGGTGATGTCGCGCAGTATCCAGCGCAAGCTGACTAGATTACCTTGCGAGTTGCGGACAGGGGCTACAGTTAGAGCGGCGTCAAACAGCTGACCCTTACCAGGCTGTAGCCGTAGTGTCCACTCCTGAACACTGTCACACGAGCACATCTGGTTGAGTTTGTAACGGAACACTTGACGATCTTGTATAGGGATAAAGCTAACCAGTAGCTTGTTCACCAACAATGACAGCTCAACGTTGAGGAGTTTGGCAGCAGCACGATTAGCTTCCTGAATTTTCCCTTGTGTATCAGTCATCAGGTAAGCAACCGGCATGAACTCAAACAAGTCTTGATAGCGCTGGCGTTCCGCTTCCACCTGTGCTTGTGCCGCTGCCAGTTCCTCTGTATGTTGGAATAGTTGCTCAGAGGCTACCTGTAGTGCTTCCGAAGCCATGCCAAGTTCCTTGAAAGCTACTGGCAATAGCAAATCCGATTGCAACTGTATTGAGGTACTCGCGCCTTGGTACAGCTCATTCAAGCGCCCATGCATATCTTGTACCTGCTGGACAAACATCTCAACTTTCATGTCAAACCTCCAACTATCACCATGACGAGGTGAAAATACATTAATTTCCCTGAGAGCTGGGGTCTTATCAGCTTGGCAACTGCATCCCAGCTAGATTCTGTCAGCAGTTGCACAAGCTTCGGGTTGGAAACTATAGCAGTTCTCGGTTGGATAAAATGCAGCCGGATGGAGTTTTTATCCAGACAGCGTCTCCAAAGTCAAAAGCCAAAAAAAGATATCGATAAAACCGCTAGTTTAATGGGTTATACCACACGGCGTAGTACTACAAGCGATCGCTCTGTCACTGGCACCACTTGAGTATCTGTGAAAGAACGCTCCGCAGCGACGAACCGAGGCTCCTTGGTGTCAATTACAATCGTCCACGGCTTATCCCGCAGCCCCTCTGGTAGAGTAAACTCAACCATTTCATAGTGGGCGTTAAAGAACAGCAGAAAATCATCATCAACAATGCGCTCGCCTCGGGGACCGCGTGCAGGAATCTCTTGTCCATTCAAGAACACGGCAAGGGTCTTGGCATAACCAACTTCCCACTGCTCGTCAGTCATCTTACCGCCATCGGCATTGAACCAACCGATATCACTGATGCCCGAACCGTGGATGGCTCGACCTTGAAACCACTTGCGCCGCCGAAATACCGGATGCTGACGGCGGAGGTAGATTAGCTGACTGGTAAACTTCAGCAGATCCGCATTTCCCTCTGGCAAGTTCCAATCAAACCAGGAGATCTCATTGTCCTGGCAGTAGCCATTGTTGTTGCCCTTTTGAGTCCGCCCCATCTCATCTCCCCCCAGCAACATCGGGATGCCTTGGGACAGCATCAAGGTGGCTATGAAGTTTCGCCGCTGTTGCTCCCGCAACCTCAGCACTTCTGGGTCGTCCGTTTCCCCTTCCGCCCCACAATTCCAAGAGCGGTTGTGGCTTTCACCGTCTTGGCTATTTTCCCCGTTCGCTTCATTGTGCTTTTCGTTGTAGCTAACCAAATCGTTGAGGGTGAAGCCATCGTGGGCGGTGATGAAGTTGATACTTGCATTCGGTCTGCGCCCATTAATCTGATATAGGTCAGGGCTACCGGTAAAACAGTAAGCAAATTGCCCTAATCCGCTCTCCTCACCGCGCCAGAAGTCCCGTACTGTATCGCGATACCTGCCATTCCACTCAGACCACAGAACCGGGAAGTTCCCGACTTGATAGCCACCTTCTCCAACGTCCCAAGGTTCAGCAATCAGCTTCACATCCGCCAGCACCGGGTCTTGGTGAATGATGTCAAAGAAAGCGGACAGATTATCAACTTCAAATAGCTCTCGCGCCAAAGCCGAAGCTAGATCGAAGCGGAAGCCATCCACATGCATCTCGATGACCCAATAGCGCAGACTATCCATGATTAACTTAAGGACTTGCGGGTTGCGCACGTTTAGGGAGTTACCGCAACCTGTAAAGTCCATGTAGTAGCGGGGATCATCTTCTACCAGACGGTAGTAAGTGGCATTGTCGATGCCTCGCAGTGACAGAGTCGGACCCATGTGAGAGCCTTCTCCCGTGTGGTTGTAGACGACATCCAGAATCACCTCGATCCCGGCAAAATGTAACGCCTTGACCATCTCCTTAAATTCTTTGACCTGCCCACCCGGAACTTTGTCGGCGCTGTAGTCGGAGTGGGGAGCAAAATAGTTGATGGAATCGTAGCCCCAGTAATTGCTTAACCCCTTATCAACCAGATGTCCGGGACGGGATAGGAAGTGATGAACCGGCATCAGTTCAACGGCTGTAATACCGATCGCCTGAAGATGCTCGATCGCGGCTGTATGTGCCAGTCCCGCATAGGTACCCCGCAATTCTTCAGGGATATCTGGGTGCCGCTTGGTAAACCCCTTGACGTGGGTTTCATAAATGATCGTTTCATGCCAGGGTGTTTTCAGTGGCTGGTCATCCTCCCAATCAAAAGACTGATCGACAACCACGGACTTCGGCATCAGATGAGCGTCATCTAGCTCAGAAAAAGATAGGTCTTGTTCTGGTGCATCCCAAGAGTATCCAAACAGTTCGGGCCCATTGCCAATTTCGCCAGCGATCGCTTTTCCATACGGGTCAATTAGGAGTTTGTTAGGGTTGAAGCGATGACCCTCCTCAGGTGCATAAGGCCCATGCACTCGGTACCCGTAGCGTTGACCCGGTCCCACCCCCGGCACATAGCCGTGCCAGACGAAGTTGCTGACCTCAGTTAGCTCCAAGCGTGTCTCCTCATCGTCTTTATCAAATAAACAAAGCTCGACAGCGGTTGCATGTTCGCTAAACAGTGCGAAGTTTGTGCCTTTACCATCCCAGGTTGCTCCTAGGGGATAAACTTTACCGGGCCAGAGAGTTGCTGTGTACATAGGTGAAAGTTCAGTAAAAATCAATAATTAGCTACAACCAATGTCCTGAAGTCTCAGTTCACTAAAGGAACTTAAACCTCTGGCGAAGTTCCTAAGCTTCATCTGCTAAGGATTACTCTTGTTTCTAATAGTTAGAAACGCTGTTTTATAAGGCTATAAAGCCCCCTAGAGGGCTTTTTTTTATAGCCTTAATTACCTGTGAGTCTTAGGAAAACTCACCTCTCCAGTTCTTCTTGCCGCGATGGGAGCACCTTAGTATTTTATGCGTAGGCTCATCAAACATAAGCGCAGATAGAATGATGATGCCTACCTCTTTGTATTACAAATATTAACTTAATTTTTCAGTTGTTTTTCAACTCTATCGCAAGAATGAACTGAATCATAATTAGAATTTGGTTCCGTAGGCTAAAGATTCCTACAAAACCAAACTTCAAAAATGACTAATTGTCTTAACGAGGGTAGCAATGTATTATTTATCAATATCACCTCTTTGTTTGTAGGTATAAAGATGCTACCAATCAAGCAACTAAGTCATATTTGGCATTGATATAGTTCTCTAACCATTGGTCTGAGATACCTGTGACCTTCGCAATTTCAGGCAGGGAAAACTTTCCTAACAGCAGTTTGTCAATCAAATCTTTGGTTTTCTGAGAAATAACTTGGCTTTGGGAGTTTTGCATCTACTGTCTCCACTAGTACAGTAAGGACTTAACGCTTACTTGCAGGGCTTTCCCTTGCAATTGTTTCTAAATTATCGTCTCAGCCCTTGATTTGTCTGTCCGCTAGCGTACTATTTCGACTAGGACAGAACTTACGCACATCGAGGATTCAGGCACTACCTCTAGAATGTCTAAAGTCCGCCGTAATCTGATTAAAAACCGACTGCTTTCCGCCTTACCTAGAGAAGAATACGATCGCCTCCTTCCTAACCTGGAGACAGTTTCTCTAAGTTTTCAGCAAATCATCTACGCACCCAATGAACCCATTGAGTATATCTATTTTCCCAGCAGTGGCATTGTTTCTCTAGTCAACGTCCTGAAAGACGGCGGCACAGTCGAAGCGGCTACGGTGGGCAATGAAGGAATGGTAGGCATTCCCGTACTTCTGGGATCTGATAGCATGAGCGGTCAGGCTGTTGTGCAGGTCACTGGTGATGCCCTGCGGATGAAAGCGGATGTATTCAAACGCCAAGTCACTCCAGGTAGTCCCCTTCACAACTTGCTACTGCGCTACACATTAGCGCTGATCAACCTAATCTCGCAATCGGTTGCTTGTAATGCTCGGCACTCGGTGGAACAGCGAGCCTGCCGCTGGCTGCTGATGTGCCAAGACCGGGTGCAGTCAAACCAGTTCTACCTCACTCAGGAATTTTTGTCCCAAATGCTGGGTGTGCGTCGTGCTAGTGTCAGTGTAGTTGCGGCTATTCTTCAGAGGGCAGGCTTAATCCGATACAGCCGTGGCAAGATAACTGTTCTCGATAGTCCAGGTTTAGAAGCCGCCTCTTGTGAATGTTATCAGATTGTCAAACAGGAGTTTGATCGCTTACTGAGTTGCCTTGAGTGACGTGAAAGGCTGATTTCGATGTTTAAACATGACATTGTTGTGATTGGAGCCTCTGCCGGAGGAGTATTGGCTCTTAAGGAACTGGTTCAGGGTTTTCCTGCTGAGTTACCAGTGGCTGTCTTCATTGTTATTCATACCTCACCTAAATACCCAAGCTATTTACCGGAGATTCTACAGAAGTCTGGCAATCTTCCGGCAGTCCATGCCCTAGACGGCGCGCCTATTGAGCTTGGACACATCTACGTGGCACCGCCAGACCGACACCTCCTGGTTAAACCTGAGTCCATGCGCGTAGTCTTCGGACCTAAAGAAAACAAGTTTCGACCAGCCATTGACCCGCTGTTTCGTACAGCGTCCATAGCCTATGGCAAGCGAGTCGTCGGTGTCGTGCTATCAGGTGCGCTCAGTGATGGAACCGCAGGTTTGATTGAGATCAAAGAGCAAGGTGGGGTGGCTATTGTCCAAGACCCTAAAGAGGCTTTCGTTCCAAGCATGCCACAAAGTGCGATTAAGCACGTTGCTGTAGACCATATCCTGCCTATCACTGACATTGCTCGTGTCCTTGTAGACCTAGCTCATGAACCAGTGGAATAAAAATGAAGTGTCATGCCAAACCAAGAACTAAAACCAGATTCAGTAGAGTTGGATAAAAACCCTCTAGAGGGGAGCAATCCAGCTGGAACACTTTCAGGCTTAGTTTGTCCCGAATGCGGCGGTGTCATATGGGAGATGCGTAAGGGAACTCTGCGTAGGCTTGAGTGTCACGTAGGTCATGCTTTCTCTGTAGAAAGCTTCCTGGAGGAGCAATCTGAGGAGATTGAACGTCTGCTGTGGGCGGCGATGCGTACTTTGAAGGATCGCGTCAAAATCATACGTCGGATGGCAGACGAGGCACGCAACAAGAATGAACCCGTGGCAGCACAGCAGTTTGAAGAGGAAGCACAGCAGGTACTAAAACGCGCTGAACTGATTCGACAAGCACTTCTGGAGCGCAATACAGAAGATTTCCCCTAGGGCGTGTTTTCTTTCTCCGGAGATCCACCTCGCATCCCCCTTTTTAACAAGGACTTTGACTGGATTGTCCCCCCTTTCCAAGGCAGGGCTGTTTCATTCTCCTCCAAACCGCCAGGGACTTAAGTCCCTCATCTTATAGCCCAAGTCGTCTAAAGACGACTCAACTACTGATTCTTAGTCCTCTACCCTTCGGGAACGGCTTCGCCGAACAGAGGGCTTTAGGTATGAGACAGGGGTTTCAAAGGGTGGCGGATCAGCGCTTCCTTGAGAATGAAACAGCCTTGCTTTCCAAGGGGGGCAGGGGGGATCTTCTTCGTAACAGACAGGTAAATAGCACATCGCGTTAGAAATAATATATAGCGGTTCTCAGTTGCGTGAAGTACATCAGAAGAAGCTAACCCCCCGACCCCCGTCCCTTGGAGGGAAGGGAAAGAAAACTTACTTCCCTCTCCTTGTAGGAGAGGCGCTGGGGGAGAGGTCAGAGTGTATGGCACTAATGTGGGAACTGCTATATACCTATGGTTGCAACTCTTTTTTCGGTAACTAGGTGTTTGCTAAAAAAGTTCGCTTACTACGCCATCTCAAAAGCTGGAATGGCTGGAAACTCCGGCGTTCTGCTCTATGGCGCTATGCTATAGCTGTATTAGCTGTCGCGATCGCGCTGCTAGTGACTTGGCAACTTGCCTGGTTGCTAAACCGTACTTTTACACCTCTGTTTTTCGCCGCCGTTATGGTCAGTTCCTGGTATGGTGGCATGGGGCCAGGTTTACTTACGGCTATTTTGTCGGCTTTAGCGATCGACTACTTCTTTCTTCCACCGATCAATGCATCAAGTCTGGCGTTTACCGACATCTTGCTGCTAGGTGTGTTTCTGCTTGTAGCGTTGCTAATTAGTTCGCTCAATGCTTCCCGCTATCGAGCTGAAACAAGTTTGCGGCAAAGTGAAGAGCGGTTTCGCTTGTTGGTGGAGGGAGTGAAAGACTATGCGATTGTCATGCTCGATACTACTGGACATGTAATTAGTTGGAATGCAGGGGCAGAACGACTCATAGGATTTCGAGCTAAAGAAATACTCGGTCAGCATTTTTCACGCTTTTACACCGCACAGGACATTGAGCAAGCTAAATCTGAGCGATCGCTGCGGATTGCAGCAGCAGAGGGACGGTATGCCGATGAGAGCTGGCGCGTTCGCAAGGATGAATCGTGGTTTTGGGCCGATGTTGTGATTACCGCCTTGCGAGACGAAGCGGGAAATCTAAGAGGGTTCTCCAATATTACGCGAGACATCACGGAGCGCAAGCAGGCACAGATAGCCTTACAGACCAGTGAAGAACGCTTCCGTCGCGCTATTCTGGAAGCGCCGTTACCGATAATCCTTCATGCTGAAGATGGCGGAATCCTCCAGATTAATCGAGCCTGGAGGGAACTGACTGGCTACACCCACGCAGACATTCCGACTGTTGCTGATTGGACTGAAAAAGCCTATGGCATCAGAAAAGAGGTTGTTGAGGCGGACATTGAGCAGTTATACAGCCTGGATAGACGTGTCTCAGAAGGTGAGTATGCTATTACCACTTGTAGTGGTGAAACCCGAATTTGGGAGTTCTATTCGGCACCCTTAGGCAAAGTTTCTGATGGCAGACGCTTAGTCATTAGCACGGCACTAGACATTACAGAACGAAAACAAGCTGAACAGGCACGGCGCGAGAGCGAAGAACGGTTCCGATTGATCACAGAGAATGCCAACGACCTAATCGGCATGACTAATCTAGAAGGACGATATATCTATGTCAGCCCATCTTATCAAACCGTTTTAGGTTACTCCATCGAGATGCTCCTGACAATGAATTCTGTAGATTTATGGCATCCTGAAGACCTGGCACGCATAGTGGATTGGCAGAACGCAACCCTATTTGAATTCCGCATGCGAAGGAGTGATGGCGAATGGATCTGGTTGGAAGGCTCAAATTACATGATTAATCGGCAAGGTGAGTTGTTTGTAGTGAGAATTGCCAGGGATATTAATCAGCGAAAGCTGGCAGAAGCTGAAATTCGCCAACTCAACGAAACTCTGGAACAACGTGTCATAGAGCGCACAACTCAATTAGCAGAAGCTAATCAGGAATTGGAAGCCTTTGCCTACTCGATCGCCCATGATTTACGTGCTCCCCTGCGAGGAATGCAAGGACTCTCTGAAGCGTTACTGGAGGACTATGGCGATCGCCTAGACGATCTGGGTCAAGAATATGCCCGTCAAATCGTCGCTTCTAGTCAGCAGATGGATAACCTGATCCAAGATTTACTCGCTTATAGCCGACTCAGCCGCAGTGAGTTGAAACTTCAAGCGGTTAACCTGAACGTAGTAATAGCAGAAGCCATGACCCAAATCGAGGCTGACCGGAAGAAGCACCAGGCGAATGTAACGATTCAATCGCCCCTCCCCCAAGTCATGGGTCATCACACTACTTTAGTTCAGGTGTTCACCAATCTGCTGAGCAATGCGATTAAATTTGTTGAGGGAATTCAACCCCAAATACAGGTATGGAGTGAAATAGAGGACACCTCGGTGCAGATTTGGGTAGCAGACAATGGCATTGGCATTGCACGAGAGCATCAGACACGCATCTTTGGTGTGTTTGAGCGCCTGCATGGGATTGAAGAGTACCCAGGAACTGGGATTGGCTTGGCAATTGTTTGTAAAGGTATCCAGCGCATGGGTGGAAGCGCGGGAGTTGAATCCCAGCTTAACCAAGGCAGTCGATTTTGGATCAAATTAAGGAGCGCAATAAAACATGAATGACTGTCGCTGTATTCCAAGTCAAGTCCTTGTAAACAACCTATTTTGAATTGATATTGACGATGACACACACGATTTTATTAGTAGAAGATAATCCTGCTGATATTCTTTTAGTCCAACGTGCCTTTCGCAAAGAAGAGTTATCTCATGTCTCACTGCAAATCGTTAAAGATGGAGATGCAGCTGTTTTTTACCTCAGTGGTAAAGGAGAATACTCGGATCGGGAGCGTTACCCTCTACCGATGCTGATTTTACTAGACTTGAAGCTACCCCGTCGCTCAGGTCATGAAGTCTTGAGTTGGTTACGACAGCAGTCTGAACTCAAACGTCTGCCTGTCGTTGTCCTAACTTCTTCAAGGGAAACTATTGATATTAATCAAGCTTATGACTCAGGCGTTAATTCCTATTTGGTTAAACCGATTGGTTTTGCTTCTTTGCTAGAAATGCTGAATGCTCTTAACCTATACTGGCTAAAGCTCAACGAATACCCAGAAGTGCCGTTAAGTTAACTCTTATTTTTATTTTTAGTAAAGCAGCTAATTCAAATTGCTGTCAATACAGTAGTTTGGAAGCTCCTTACCAGCGCATGCCAAATATTCTTGTTATTGATGACAATCCAACTGACCGACTTCTCGTGATTCGTGGGTTGGAGCGAGAATTTACAGAATTTCAGGTCACAGAAATTATTAATACAAAAACCCTTGAACAAGCGATCGCTAAGGGTGGCTTTGATGTAGTTATTACCGACTATCAACTAGGCTGGAACGATGGAATTTCTGTTGTCAAGCAGCTTAAGTCATATTATCCTAATTGCCCTGTAATTATGTTCACCAACAGCGGCAATGAAGAGATTGCTGTGGAAGCCATGAAATCGGGGGTAGAAGATTATATCATAAAAGCTCCTAACCGTTACATGCGAATTCCCAGCGCTGTACGTAGAGCTTTAGAACAGGCTGAACTTCGGCAAAGAGCCAAGCGTCTAGAGGAAGAACGAGCTTTGTTACTGGCAAAAGAACGAGCCGCTCGTGCGGAAGCTGAGGAAGCTAACCGCCTGAAAGATGAGTTTCTAGCAACCCTCTCTCATGAACTGCGTACACCTCTAAATGCCATGTTAGGTTGGGCGCAGCTTTTGCGACTCCAAAGAGTAGAGGGGGATAATTACAGACGTGCAATAGAGACAATTGAGCGTAATGCCAAGTCACTGACGCAAATCATTGAAGATCTGTTGGATGTTTCTCGCATCGTTACAGGCAAGCTTTCCCTCAGTATGAGTCCAGTGGAACTTATACCAGTGATTGAGATGGCTGTGGCTGTTGTGCATCCGGCAGCACAAGCAAAGAAAATTCAACTAGAATGCTTGCTTGACCCTGAAGCGGGTTTAATTTCAGGAGATACGACACGCTTACAACAAATTGCGTGGAATCTCTTGTCCAACGCCGTTAAGTTTACCCCAGATGGAGGACGGGTACAAATCAAGTTGACACGGATTGGATCGAGAGTGGCTGTTATCGTTAGCGATACTGGCATTGGTATTAGTCCTGAATTTTTACCCTATGTGTTTGACCGTTTTCGCCAAGCTGATAGCTCAAGCACTCGTACACAAGGTGGACTAGGGTTGGGACTAGCGATTGTACGTTATCTAGTTGAACTTCACGGTGGTACGGTCAAAGCCGAGAGTCCAGGGAAGGGAAAAGGTGCAACATTTACTGTCAAATTTCCAGTTTTAGCGATTCGTACTGCGCCTAAGAACTTGGAGCAAAAATTGGTGAGCAAGAAGTCCTTACTCCTCCTGAACGGAGTCAAAGTGCTGGTTGTGGATGATGAAGCTGACGTTCGCACAATTCTGAGGCTACTGCTGGAACAGTATGAGGCTGAAGTGAGTACAGCGGCTTCAGTCGAGAAAGCGATCGCGGCTCTAGAAGAGTTTAAACCCGATGTCCTAGTCAGCGACATTAGTATGCCCATCCAAAATGGCTATGATTTGATTCGCCAAATTAGGGCAATGCCTGCCGAGCAAGGAGGACAGATTCCCGCGATCGCATTGACTGCCTATGCTCAAGAGGAAGACCACGATTATTCGCTGAGGGCGGGATTCCAAATGCACCTATCCAAGCCAGTTACAGCGGATGAGTTAGTTGCTGCGATCTCGTCTGTTGTTAGAGGCTCCCCCTAATTGCTTCGATTACTGAATCGGTGTTGTAACCAACTCCTGCAATTGGAGAATCCGTCGGAGTGGGATTTCTACCCAATCTGGGCGATGGTTGAGTTCCTGTCCTAACTCGTAGATAACTTTCTCCAAAACATAGCCATCTAGAAGGACTTGCAATTCCTGCTGAGTCTTGGGTAAGAACGAATCTTTGCTTCCCGTTTCCAAATAGGAATTGAGGAAAGCGGCACTCACCCAGGTATACCAAAACTGTGCCCATTGCTCCATCACAGGGAGATTCTCATCACGGATCATGCCGCTCTCGACTTCATTGCGCAGTGCCTGGGTAACAGCCAAGTTGAATGATTGCAGCATTCCCGCTACGTCTCGTAAGGGCGATCGCTTCATGCGTCGTTCACTCAACGTGCGACCCGGTTCTCCCTCAAAGTCAATGATGATAAAGTCTTTCCCGGTGTAGAGGACTTCCTCCAGACGGTAGCTGCCATGATAACGAGTACGCATGGCAGTGATTTTTTGATTCAGAACTAACTGAAAGCGATCCATAATCTGCTCTTGGCGCTCAAGGACAGCCTGCGCCAACTTTTGGGTGTTAGGTGGCAGTTGTTTTAGCCGCTTTTTCAACAACAGCAGCGCTTGTCCTGTCAAGTTGCGAGAGGACTGGTAGATAGAGCGCTGGTAAAAGGATGAAAAGGGTTCAGGGGCAAAGTCTGGATTCTGTGAATCAGACGCCAGAGCAATATGGAGTTCAGCGGTGCGCTGACCTAACAGTTGCATGTTAGGCAGGTAGGAATCGATCGTGTGGAAAGCCAAGTCGGGAATTTCGAGTGCCTGCAACTCCAACAGGGAACCTGATGGGATGGGTACTTCAGTAGTATCTGCCTGCTGCACCATCACATGCTCGAAGTATTGGCGCAGGCTATCGAGAGTATATTCCCAACTATTGCGTGCATCAAGGATAAACTCTCGCAATATTCCTATGGTGACGGGTTCGGCTTTGGGACGGCGGTATTCTAAAGCCCCGGCAATCGAGGAAAAGTGTTCTAGGACTTTTCTGTTTGTTAGAAAGCGCCCGATTTCCAGATCCGGGTTAATGCCTTCCTCAACTTTGCGGAAGAGTTTTAGGACAAACTGAGGGACGTTATCGCGTCCCGCTTCGCTAACACCATAAATTACAGAGGTATTGCTCTGTTCGCCTTTCATCAGAGCTGGGTGAAGGTCAGAGGCATCGGCTACTAGTTGTGGGAATATATCAGTAGCCGTGGCAACTAATTCCCCGACCATACCCTTGAAGCGACGATTGTGAGCGATCGCCTCAAAGGGGACAGTCAAAAAGGTCTTGTCCGCCATAGCCTCAAACAGAACTCCAGTTTCGTCGTTCCCTTGAACTCGCAGGCGAGCCACCACAGCATTACCTTCTGCTAAAAGGTGCATGGCTTGCTCGCCCTCTGCGTAGGCTAATATCACAAGATAAGTTTCAGATTCGCCCTCGGTGTAGTGCACCTGCAACCAAATCATCTGGATTGTTGGGGAGTGGGGAGAAGTTTGTCCGATTCCTAATCCCTCCACGGACACTGGAATCACCTCAGTGATATGTGTTGATTGGACACTCCGGGCTTTGCCGCTAAACCAGCGACGGGTATACAGATAATTCGGCAAAACGGACTCGATAGTAGCTTTCAACTGAGGTTGGGAAAAAACATTCTGCCACTGTTCACCGACAACCAGTGTCGGCAACTCGAACTGGGGTTTAGCGGACTCGATCGCACTGGGTTGAAGCTGTAGAGTAAACCAGTAAAACGAGTGGGGGCCTAAGCAAAGGAAGTAGGGCGACTCTCCAATTGGTGGGAACTCGGTGCGACCAAAAATCTCAATCGGCACCATACCATTAAAAGCTGACAAGTCTAATTCGACTGTTTGAACAAACCGAGACAAATTCGCCACCACCAAGATGTGTTCACCATCGTAGGTGCGCATGAAGGCAAGAACTTTGCGGTTCTCTGGGTGTAGGAATTCAAAGGTTCCTTTACCAAATGCCTGGAAACGCTTACGGACAGCAATCAGGCGTTTCATCCAATACCAAAGGGAATTGGGGTTAGCCCGTTGTGCCTCGACGTTGATGGCTTCATAGTGATATTCCGACTCAACGATCAGTGGTAAATACAGGCGATGGGGGTTAGCGCGACTAAAACCAGCGTTGCGGTCTGCACTCCACTGCATCGGTGTGCGGACGCCATTGCGATCGCCCACATAAACGTTATCTCCCATACCAATTTCATCCCCGTAGTAAAGTACGGGTGTTCCTGGCAGAGAAAGCAGCAGGCTATTGAGCAATTCAATCCGGCGGCGGTTATTCTCCAACAAAGGAGCTAAACGGCGACGGATGCCTAAGTTAAGTCTCATGTCGGGGTCTTGAGCATAGACCCGATACATGTAGTCTCGGTCTTCATCCGTGACCATTTCCAGGGTTAGTTCGTCGTGGTTGCGCAAGAATACTGCCCACTGGCAGTTATCGGGAATCGATGGAGTTTGATGGAGAATATCATGGATCGGGAAACTATCCTCCATTCGCAGCGACATGAACAAGCGAGGCATTAGGGGAAAGTGGAAGTTCATGTGGCACTCATCCCCAGCGCCGTAGTATTGAGCTGCATCCTCAGGCCATTGATTGGCTTCAGCCAGCAGCATGCGATCAGGATATTTTGCGTCTACGCGCGATCGCAACTGCTTAAGAAAATCATGGGTTTCCGGCAGGTTTTCGCAGTTAGTGCCCTCTCGCTCATACAGATAAGGCACCGCATCCATACGCAGTCCATCTACTCCCATCGCTAACCAGAAATCGAGAACCTCGAATACAGCTTCACGCACGGCGGGATTGTCGTAGTTCAGATCTGGCTGATGAGAGTAGAAACGATGCCAGTAATAAGCTTTAGCGATCGGATCCCAAGCCCAGTTAGAGGTTTCAAAATCTTGGAAAATAATTCGAGCATCTTGGTATTTTTCCGGTGTGTCACTCCAGACGTAAAAATCTCGCTCCACACTACCCTTAGCTGCTCTGCGTGCCCTCTGAAACCAAGGATGCTGGTCAGATGTATGGTTGATAATTAACTCTATAATTACGCGGATATCCCGCTGATGCGCGGCTTCCAAAAACTCTTTAAAATCATCCAACGTTCCATAAATCGGATTGACCGTAGTGTAGTCGGAAATATCATAACCATCATCCCGTAGCGGTGAGGGGAAGAAGGGCAACACCCAGAGAGCCGTAACTCCTAAATCTTGCAAGTAATCCAGCTTTTCTGTCAGTCCTCGAAAGTCACCAATGCCATCTGCATTACTATCAGCAAAGGCGCGAACAGGTACTTCGTAAATAATCGCGTTCTTAAACCACAGTGGGTCATCAGTTAGTATCGAGTTTTGCATTTTCTCCTCAGTTTAAGTCCCTTGATGCATCTTGTTCTTGATTAATTGTATAGAGACTGTAGGTCACCTAAGCCCACCCCTAAAATAACTCTTAAATTTTTTAGATTACTGTATTTAGGTATTTTTAAAATTAGCCTTCCTATTTATCCTATAGCTAAAGCACTATTGAAATCTATCTGGAGGATTATTGAGAGGATTTTAGTTCAGCGTTATTCTTTACTTTGCATTGGTAAAAAAAATACTATGGCTTTTCAACGCGCCAGTGGAATTTTGTTACACCCAACTTCTCTTCCGAGTCGGTTTGGCATTGGGGATCTGGGAAAATCTGCTTACGAGTTTGTGGATTTCCTAGAGAGAAGTGGTCAGACGTTGTGGCAAGTTCTGCCGCTAGGACCAACTGGGTATGAACATTCTCCCTATACCATGAACTTTAGCGCCTTTGCCGGGAATCCCTTACTCATTAGTCTAGACCTACTAGCAGAAGAAGGATTATTAAGCCCGGATGAGCTGACGCCGTTACCAGCAAGTGCCGAGGTGACTCCTGATCGCGTCAATTTTGACCAAGTCATTCCCCATAAGACTAAATTCCTCAAACTTGCCTATCAGCGTTTCCATGAATCTTTAAGTGGAAAGCACAACAGTGAATTTGAACAGTTCTGTCAGGAACAGTCAAGTTGGCTCGATGACTATGTTTTATTTATAGCGTTACTAGAGGCGAATTCTTTTAAAAGTTGGAATTATTGGGATAGAGCGATCGCCACACGAGAACCTGCTGCACTCGAAGCCCAAGCTGAGGCTTTACAAGATAGCATCCTATTCCACAAATTCTTGCAGTTTAAATTTTTTGCTCAATGGTCAAAGCTACGCGCCTATGCCAATAACAAGGCAATTAAAATTATTGGTGATATTTCTATCTATGTTTGCCATAACAGCGCTGATGTTTGGGCAAATCCAGAAATTTTTAAGCTAGACCCCCAAACCTTTGAACCTACATTTATAGCCGGTGTTCCCCCTGACTACTTCAGTGCAACTGGACAACTATGGGGCAATCCAGTTTATAACTGGGAGCAATTGCAAAAAACTAACTTTGCTTGGTGGTTCGAGCGATTTAAGGCGACACTGCAATATGTAGACTTAGTTCGTGTTGACCACTTCCGTGGGTTCGAATCATACTGGCAAGTCCCAGCAGGAGAAGAAACAGCGATTAATGGTGAGTGGATCAAAGCACCAGGCGCAGAGTTCTTTGAAACACTCGGCACCACTTTAGGGAGTCTGCCGATTTTGGCAGAGGATTTAGGGATAATTACACCAGAAGTTGAACAATTGCGCGATCGCTTCGACTTTCCTGGTATGCGTATCTTGTTGTTTGCCTTCAGTGAAGACTCCGCCAATACCCACTTACCCCATCACTATGTAAACAACTCTGTTGTCTACAGTGGTACTCATGACAACGATACAGCCTTAGGCTGGTGGCAGGGAGCCAGTTCTCAAGAGAAGGAATTCCTCACTAAATACTTGGGTTATTCCACTGATCAGGAAATCAAGGAAATTAATTGGCTTCTGATCCGTATCGCGTTGGCTTCAGTGGCCAATCTAGCGATCATCCCATTACAAGATATTTTAGGTTTAGATAATAAGGGGAGAATGAATGACCCCAGTAAGGTTGCTGGTAACTGGCGATGGCGCTACGAGAGTTCTGAACATCTCACTAAGGAAATGAGTGATCGTTTGTTAAATCTAACGCAACTCTACAGTCGGTAAACTACTGTTAAACCAAGACTTACGCAGTTGATATCCCCCAACCCCTTTTTTTAGAAGGGCTAGAGCGTCTTCTCTTGCCTTCCCCGTCTGATTTAAATCCCCCTAGCATCAGAGTTAGAAAGGAGACTTTGACTGAATTCTCCTCTTTTTAACTCGAACTAGGGGGATATCGGGGGAAGAAAACACACTGTAGGGGGATCTATATTTTCAGTTCAACTGCATAACTCCTGTAAACGTTGATCCGTCATCGAGCCTACCAATAAGGGTAGACACGATAGTTATACAAAATCTGCTCAAGAAAACCTTTTTTGCCAATACTCTTCTCCCCCTTGTCCTCTTCTTACGGAATAAGGGGGTTATTAAAACGAATTTTGTATTACCTCTGTCTTTGAGTTTTCTCTCCAGATTCTAGGCAGTTATTTTTCCTCGACTGAAGCTATTTAATGCAATAGAGACGTTCCAAGAGTTGGAAAAGTTGCACAAGTTACAGAATGAATTATTTTATTGTGAACTCTTGAACTTCTTGTTCAACCATTTCAATCCATATTGGATTATCTTCTACACTTTCTGAGTTGACAAGAGCGATCACTGTTACCCAAATTCAGTCAAAGAAATTTGCGGAATTCCACTTGCTCAAACTGTAGTTAAAAGTAGAAGATATTCAAGATAACTAGTTATGAGTACGGTTCTGGTGGTGGAGGATGACCTCACACAACGGCGGATACTCTTTAAACTCCTCAGAAGTATTGGGCTAAATGTGATTTTTGCTGGTGATGGGCTAGAAGCGTTATCCCTAGCTGAGAGCCACCGTCCCAAGCTAGTCATTCTAGACATCGTCATACCCCTAATCAATGGGTATGAAGTTTGTCGTCGGCTCAAATCTAACAAGAAAACTCATAAGCCAGCTGTACTAATGTATTCCAATAAAGCCGAAGAATGTGATTTCTACTGGGGAAGCAAGCAAGGTGCTGATGCTTATGTTTCCAAGCTTTGCCCCCCTCAAGAGCTAATCCATACTGTTCAATATCTGTTACAAGAACAGGCATAAACAAGAGGAGGAGTCCTTAATGGGTTTCAATGGCTTGATAAGGAAGAGGGTCATTCAATCCCAATTGGGCAAAAGCAGTAAGCCTCAGCTGGCATGAGTCACACACACCACAAGCAACATCACCACCAGAATAACAAGACCAGGTTTGCTCCCAAGGGACACCCAACTGATTACCTAATTCAATAATTGCGGTTTTCTTAAGGTTAATTAGAGGCGTCACAATCTTAATCGGTTGACCCTCACGACCTTGTTTAGTTCCCAGCTCAAAGACAGTTTGCATAGCCTGAATATAGTCAGCACGGCAATCTGGGTAGCCAGAATAATCTAAAGCATTAACACCCAAATAGACTCGCTCAGCCCCCAAGGCTTCCGCGTAGGATAGACCAAAGCTCAAAAAAATCGTGTTCCGAGCAGGAACATAGGTAATCGGGATAGTCTCCGCCATCTGAGCCAAGGAACGCTGTTCGGGCAAGTTAATGTCATCATCAGTTAACGCTGAACCGCCCCACTTTCGCAAGTCAAAGCTCACTATCTGATGTTCCTTGATTCCGGCGCAATGTGCGATCGCGACGGCTGACTTGAGTTCCCGGCGATGCCGTTGCTGGTAGTCAAAAGAAATGGCATAACACTCACAACCATCTTGTTTGGCTTTGTACACAACGGTAGAAGAGTCCAATCCTCCAGACAACAAAACAACGGCTTTCAAGTTGACATCCTTTTCTAGATAGACCACAGGCGCGATCGGGCACAACAAAAAATAAAAATTTCTGTTCTCCCACTCTCTACTCCCACTCCCATTTTCAGATTAGACGTCCATGAACGCGAGTACACGAACGTTGCACTGAAAATCTCTCTTCCCCACTCCCCATTTTCAAATTACCTTTGAAAGTTGTGAAGTTTCTCCCTAACCAAGCAATTCTTCCCATCCTCTTACCTATTTACTCTCTCCTAACGCCTCAATGGACGCCCCAGAAACTGACACATTCAACTGTCCCTCTGAAACGGCGAAAACCACAATGAAAACAGAGTGACCGCCCCAAAGACCTCCTTAACAATTTGAGGGATCTGGGCTAAACTTTGGAATTCTTCACACTCAGAGGTGCTGTGGTACTATCTGGATGGTTTAAGGCGGCTCAGCGTAAGTAAATTGACTTAGTTCCCGTGGTGGAGGAGCAGACAAGAGTGCAAAATAGCATGTGCCAAACACATCCGAATACCCATGTGCAGCGCAGCTTGCCGCAGCCAATTAGGATTGGCGTCATCGGCGTTGGTAATATGGGACAGCATCATACGCGTGTTTTAAGTCTTCTAAAAGACGTTGAATTGGTTGGCGTAGCAGATATCAATGTCGAACGCGGTTTAGACACGGCGAGTAAGTACCGTGTCCGTTTCTTTGAAGATTATCATGACCTTTTACCTTACGTGGATGCGGTCTGCGTTGCTGTGCCTACGAAGCTGCATCACGCAGTCGGAATGGCTTGTCTGCAAGCTGGGATTCACGTCTTAGTTGAAAAACCGATTGCTGCCAGTATTGCTGAGGCAGAGTCCTTGGTGAATGCGGCAGCTGATTCTCAATGTATTCTCCAAGTCGGCCATATTGAACGTTTTAACCCGGCTTTTCAGGAACTCAGCAAAGTGCTGATTACTGAAGAACTTCTAGCTCTGGAGGCTCATCGGATGAGCCCCTACTCTAACCGAGCTAATGATGTCTCTGTCGTTCTAGATTTAATGATCCACGACATTGACCTGCTAATAGAGCTTGCAGCGGCACCAGTAGTCCGGTTAACGGCTAGTGGCAGCCGCACCGCTGATTCCGGCTATTTAGACTACGTGACGGCTACCTTAGGCTTCGCTAATGGCATTGTCGCGACCCTCACGGCTAGCAAGGTAACACACCGCAAGATTCGCCGTATTGCTGCCCATTGCAAGAACTCACTAACTGAAGCAAATTTTCTCAACAATGAAATTCTGATTCATCGGCAACCTGCTGCTAATTCTAGGACAGACTATGGTCAGATGCTGTATCGGCAGGATGTCTTGATTGAGAAGGTTTACACCAGCAACATTGAGCCCCTGCACGCCGAGTTAGAACACTTTGTCACCTGTGTTCGGGGCGGTAATCAACCTTCTGTGGGTGGGGAACAGGCGCTTAAGGCACTGCGATTGGCGAGTTTGATTGAACAGATGGCGCTCGATGGTCAGGTTTGGCGACCTCTAGATAAAGAACATCTTGACCTGAGTACTCCTACGATGACAGTAGTGCCTTACTAAAGAGACAGTAAAGGACCGTAGAGTTATGGGGCAAGCGAGCCGCCCGTTGCTCCCAAGCTCTCTGGTTCAGCGAATTGCTAGCAAAGCCTACGGTCAAGCTTATCGTTTGCGTTATCAAGTCCTGCCTAATGCAAAGTCAGGAGATATTTTGTGAAATACGGAAATGTTCATGGTTCATCGTTTTCAATGAGCCATGAACTACCGTTGCATTTCACATATCTTTTCTGAAACAGCACTAAGCGTTTTCTCAATCGCTACTGACTGTGTTGGTGACGGCAGCTGTTGTCGTCCTGTGAGTTATCAGGTGAATGTTTTTTTTTCGCTAATCTAGAGCAAGCTATATTCAAGATGTTAGAGCATAGATCACTTTCATTAGGAGGCAGGACAATATGTCTGACCTAAATCGTGGAATCATGAAGTTTAAAGGAGCCGATAACCCGACTGTGGTTGCCGTTTCAGCCGTGCTGGTTTTGGGGAGTATCGGCGTGCTGATCTGGTGGGCACTTCAATCGGCTTATCCCCTAAGCTAATACTGAGCTATTCACGTTAATCCAACACTTTACACGCTCTCTTCTGGAAAATTGCTGATCCTACCAAATGCCTACGAAAACCTAGTTTTAGCCGTTGACCTCAAGAGTTACAAAAAAAAAACTCGCATTTGAAGTTAGTTGTGCTAACATTACTATTTGTGGGCGAAAATGGGTCGGTGCCCGAGTGGTTAATGGGGGCGGACTGTAAATCCGCTGGCTACGCCTACGCTGGTTCAAATCCAGCCCGGCCCACCATTTTGAAAGGATGAAATAGGTAAAACCTTAAAATTTCATCCTTATCTTTTCCTCCAATAGAATGCCCGTGTAGCTCAGTGGTAGAGCACACCCTTGGTAAGGGTGAGGTCACGAGTTCAATCCTCGTCACGGGCTTTTAATAAACCTATAGTCTATAACGCTTCTAGTGTACGGTGACTAATTATTTGTCGTCGGTGACATCATTATTGTCGCTGTGACAAAATATCTGTCGTTGGGACAAATAAGTGTCGCTGAAGTAGCAGTGACGAATTAGATGTCATCTTGCTCATCAATTCACCATTTAGCAATCTTCGTCTATGTCTAAGATTGAACTCGTGATCTCTTTCAATCCACACTAATAGCTGTAACTTGTTTCCAAAGAGACATTTTGCCCTTTCAACTCACCCCTAGCTGGGAATGGTCGTTGAAACGACGGCGGTTTTTAAATGTACAGTGATACCAAATCCGGGTTGACTACTCCTTTTTTTCAGACGAACCACAGAACGTGCAGAGATCGCTCCAGCAGAGAACAAGAGGAGATAACAAAACGAGGGAGGGAACACGATGCCAATGCGATTGAAGCAGGCAGGTAGATTTCTGTTCTCGCTGCCATTTTGGATAAATATTTTGGCAGGTGGGGTGACGCTTGCCACACTGCTAAGCTTTGCGAGTCCACTTTGGTGGGTCTTTGCAATGCTAGAACATTTCCGCCTGCAATACTGCCTGGTTCTGGTTGTTGCTCTGCTGGTTGGGCTAATCTCTCGTGAGCCTTGGCAGATCAAATATTGGAGTTTGCTGTGGACAATTCCCCTAATTATAAATTTTGGCTTGCTGTTACCTGTCTTTATTGGAGCTGTCCAGAACCGAGAGGATGGAATAGTTGGTGCAGTTCGTCGTCCCACCCTGCTGCGAGTTCTTCATGCGACGCTAGACCGCGACAATCTAGCAGATGTTAGCAAAGCGATTAACTATATCAATCAGCAGGCTCCAGATATTGTTTCGTTGCTGGAAATCACACCTCAATCCTTACCTGAGCTTCAGACGGGTTTAGCAGGCTATCAAGTGGTAATTGCAGAACCCCGAACCAATAGTCATGGCAGTGCTTGGTTTGTATCTAAGCAACCATCCAGTCCCATTACAATTCAAGAATCGGAACTAATTCATTTACCGTCGGACAGCGATCGCCCTTTACTCCGAGCAACCATTACCTTTGCGGGAAAACCCATTGACCTGCTTTGTTTCCATGCCATTCGTCCCCGCAATACCTCAACCGTAAACTATCAGCAGGTGGAGTTGGCTGCACTTGCCCAGTGGAGCCAGAACCTGCTCCAGAACAAGCAAGGCAATGTAATTGTGATTGGTGATTTCAACAGCACACCCTGGTATGGGCCGTTCCGACGAATGTTGCATGATAGTGAACTGGTCAACTCCCAGGCTGGATTTGGACTACAACCGAGCTGGCACAGTGGTTTACCGAGTTTTTTGAGACTACCGATCGACCATTGCTTGCACAGCCGTTCTTTCGTCACAGTGCGGCGAAGTGTCGGTCCGAATATTGGCTCAGACCACCTACCGTTGCTGGTTTACCTGCGTTTGACATGATATCCAGGCTGGCTGTGTGCTATGGCAAAAGGCAGAAGGCAGGGCTGAAGGGTGCGATGGTGAAGTGTGCGCGGAGGGCGAGCGCACGGTTCGATTAGGCTTAGGATTACCTCCAGCTTCGCTACGATGAGGTCAACATTACAACTATTTTTGTTCTGCTTGAATCTTTGGTAACTCTAGGGGCGTGTATTTTTGAGGACACTGGATAGCATGAAGATGGGCATATCGTCCGCCTTTAGAAATTAATTCGGCGTGAGTTCCAGTTTCTACAATACGGCCCTGTTCCATAACGACAATCAAATCAGCTGTTTGGATGGTTGAAAGCCGATGAGCAATTACCAAACAGGTTCGACCTTTAAAGAGCTTCTCCAAAGATTCTTGAATTAGATGCTCGGACTCAGTATCTAGGGCAGAGGTCGCTTCATCCAGTACAATGAATCGAGGATTTTTGAGCAAAACTCTGGCGATCGCTAAACGCTGCTTCTGCCCTCCTGAGATGTTGACGCCTCGCTCTCCCACTATTGAGTTATAGCCATCCGGATCCTTTAATATAGATAAATTATAGTTTCCTGCTATCAGTTCTTTCAAAGTTAATTCGTCATCTGGAGAGTGAATTACATTAAAGCCAAGCAGGGTTAAAGCGTGAGCTAAGCTTTGAGTTCCAGGTTGACTAAGTCCAATTCCAAATATTTTTGTTTTATTGCCATCAAACTGATTTGTTACAAAGAATCTATCTAAATTCTAGATTCAGGTCTAAGCACATATTTGTGATCGCCTTTCGGTACTTCGAGATTTTGCATGGCTTGTACGACATCTATTCTCACGATGTGTACGCCGCAATGAACGTAACCTCTAAATTTATCTAAAACGTAACAGTCTATGTTTTCAAGTTTGAGTAATAATATTACTTGCCCCTATGATAATGAAAATCAATTTTGATTATTAGACGGATGCTTGTAGCGCGTTTTGGTTAGCTATTAGGCTACTTTCCTCTCGCTATGTGTAGCGTAGTTAGGGAGAGTATTCTAGTAAAAATGATACTATGGAGGAAAAAATAGCCGCTTTGTGAATAGAAAAAATGGTTGATTATTTTGGAAATATTGTTAATACACCAGCGTCTTTTTTCTTGGTAACGCTAGGAAGTATATTTTTAGTAATTGCTGTTATCGGGAATTCAAAGCTTTGGGTTATCGAACTCAATCCAGGACTGTTCGGGCGTTTTTTAGGATTAGTCTTGGGTCTAGTGTTTTATGCGATCGCTTTTTCTGGCTCAGTTTTGCCACCAGAGTTTTGGCAAACGGTAGGCGATACTCTAAGGACTCAACTTCAAGAAAATCTTAAGTATTTTGTTTCCTAGACACTCCACTCATAAGCTGTCGCGCCTAGAGTTTGCACTTTGTGGGATGGGGAAAAGCGAGAAGGCTTGATTTATCTACCTTTTTCCCTTACCCTTGCCCCTGACTGAGTTCGGGAACGCATTGCTAATGCCTCTACCGCTACTGAGTTGGCATCGAGTCATGTCCGTGAAGTACGGAGAATAGGAGAGGAGTATCGAGAATCTTAAACTGAATCAATGCAAAAATTACAAGGGTGTAGACGAATGAGGAGACAAGACCCGTCAATAACTCTTTTTTTAGGTTACGCTCTTTGGGTTGCCCTTGAAAAACATCCACAGCCCCTACTTGCATCAAGAGGATTCCCGCAATATTAGAAATCCAGTACCCGATGATTGAGCAGGGCAGGAGTAAATCCGGGGAAAGCAAACTACAGAGATACCCAAAACCATAAGCAATTGGCAAATTGAAAAATAGATCATTCCAAAACGATAGGGGTGACAGCAAAAATCCAATTACCAGAAGGAATCCGCCTCTTAGTTTTTTGAGCATAGCTCCCATCTGGAAGCCGTCTTGATCCCCCTGTTGTACCCGATCAAGGGTTGCTTGTTCTGCTGCGATCGCTTCCTCGCTGACTTTGTTGGCATTTTCCATAGTTAATTATATATTCCGATAGGCTTACCGTAGTTTAAGCGCAATACACAGCAAATGTCTAGAGCGCTTTGGTAGCGACGGATACAATCTCTCAAGGAATTAGGGGTTCTACTCCTCATCCCAGTTGATTGATACTGGATAAACTATCGCTTCAAGAAGAGGAAGTTAGCTTTTTATCCATGGCAGGAGTCTAAATGTGCCTCTCTCATACAGGATGAATAGCCCCAAGCCAATTAACACAAAAGGGACAACAGCATGACCATATCGACTTAGAACACGAGCAAGGGTAGGTTGACGGGTTAATCGGTAAGCGATCGCACACCAAACTCCTACCATGACGAAAAAGACGCCCAGAATCACGCCCAAACTGATCAGGGTATTACCAGCAAATAACGGGATGTAGATGCTGATGTTGTCACCCCCATTGGCAACAGTTACCGCTGCCACTTTATAAGTCTGGGGATTCAGCACGCTAGAGAGAAAAGAGACTGCGGAGTTATTGAGTGAGGACGGCTCAATATCACTGGTTACCGTTTGCACTTGTGTTGTATCTTCTTGCCGATCCACCAGTTGCTTGAGTCCGATCGCTATAGGTAGAAGCCCTAGTAATCCAATCCATTCATGCGGTACGACTAAGCCACCAAAGAACCCCGGTAAGCTAGCGATGATCAGGAGTGTAAAACCGAGGTACTGACCAAAAACGATATGACGGCGACGAAATTTAGCATCAACTTGGGCGAAAAATAGCAGCAGGATAATAATGTCATCGATATTGGTTGCCACGAAGGCTGTTATTCCTGCCAGCAAAGCACTCCCAAGTTCAGTCATTATCGATATGTATTACAGGCTTAGCACTGTTGTTGATTCCGTTGCTGCAAAAACGCTGGATTTAGGTTGAATCTCACTGACTTAAGCAAAAAGTAAGCGTTCGTTGGAAAAACCGGATTCTCGTATGCAACTACTCCCTTGCCAGTGGCGATCGCTTCTTGGAAAACACTGAGTCTTCCTTCATTATCGGAGCAAAGCAGAACCGTTTCTACATTATTGGGACAATCCAGCACCACTCGGCCAACCCCAAAACGAGAATGTGCTACTCCGGCATAAACAGATTCATTTGGTTCAAAGGAGCTGTAAAGACAAAATAGATCACCCCAGCTGCCAGCAGTGTCACAACAAGGCTGAAGAGAATTACCCAGCGATCGGGTGGTTCGTAAGTATCCTCATCAATGTCTCGACGGACAGCGAAGTAGTGCACAGTTGAAAGTAACACAGTTAGCAGACCAACCAAAGAGAAGACTAAACCCAACTTCCAACCAACACCAGGATGAGGGAGAAGAGGCGGTTGAAAGACGCGAAGGCGGACGATGACAACACCAAAACCCAAAAGAGCGATCGCACTACGCATCCATGCCAAGTATGTGCGCTCGTTCGCCAAGTGATCCCGCACTCGCGACGAATCCCTCCGCCTTGGCTTTTGGGTTACTCCTACAGGTTTTGTATCTACTTTTATAGGTTTCTTATCTAGCTCTACAGGTTTGAACAGTAACTGCATCAATAACCCCAATTTTCAACTCAAATGTACAAATAAAAGGTTTAGAGGGAGTAGAGAGCATTCAGTTCTTGCACTACCCCCCTAACCCCCCTTACTAAGGGGGGAACAAGAGACTGAAACTAGCTTCTCCCAAGAACAAGAGTGTCTCCATTTATTCCCCCTTATCCCAATTCAGTAAATGCTTACTACAGATGGAATTTTTGCTCCCCCCTTACCAACCGGAGCTTTAGTGAGGAGGGCTGGGGGGGTCAATAATATGTAGCGCGTTAAATGTGAATGGTATAAGGGGGCTAGGGGGGTGAGAAGCAAGGGTAGGCAAAAGCCTTGTCTCACCTAATGTTTTAGCTTCTCTTGAAATAGCCTGCTCGCTGTAAATTTAGCTGAGGCTGTGATTCGGGTTGTTCCTGGACTTTGGGCTGAGGCTGCTGTTGTTGTTGCCGTGTTTCAGGAAAAACCTTAGCTTCAACTGTGTCTTTCTCTTGAGTTCTCAGCCCAACTAATTGATTCTCCTTAATCTTGGCAGTCGGTGCATTGGGAACTCGCGTATCGATCACCGCCTGCGCCACATTGGGGATAAACCAATTCGCATCACCAGCTTTGAAAACTTTCGTAGGAGGAACGCTGAAGTCAATGGCATCATTATCAGGATTTGTCGTAATCACTAGCTGAGTTCCATCCAAGATTTTGATCGCAACCGGAGCATCTAATTCTTGAACTTGTCCTTCAGCGTTTGTAGCTGCCGTTTTCACGCCACCGGGTAGATAAACGCCATTGCAATCCCACTTTTTCTTGGTCGTCTGACCACTTGCTAAAAAGTAAAGACCATTGTCGTATTGGTACTCGACATCGTCATCATCATCCAAATCGGGCTTTGGACCGTAGACAGCAATTGTCTTTCCTGTTTCATTTCGACACTGCCCCCAGTTGACTCCTGTTTCCAGAGCATATTTTTGAAACTCTAACTCATCAATTTTCTGTTGAATTTCCTCTGGATTGTAGTTCTCTGTTTGAGATTGTGCCTGTTTATCTGCCTGTAAACTCTCAAGTGTTTTAGTGACCTCGATGTAGTCAGGATTCTTGAGGAATTTTGGCTTATCGGCGAATGAAGGTTGAGCGACTAAGAAACTTGCCAGGATTACCAAGGCAATTAAAAAAGATTTGAAGAATTTCATGATTTTTTTCCTTTTCAGGAGTATTAGATTTTCAACTTGAAAACTTGTCTTTGTTAGCCAACTCTGACGCTGCTGTTGTCACTGACTTCAATGTTTCTCGACTTCAGGTTCAGGCAATCTCCCGTTCACTCTGCCCAGCATCACCAATCCCAGGCAGCTAACCCCCAGAGCGAGGAGAGTCAACGGGATACTTTCCTTGATAATAAAAACTCCCAATCCGATCAAGACGCAAGGAACAAAACTATTACCGTAGCCTGTTAGAAGCTGAGCGATCGCAGGAAGGTGAGTTAGTTGGTAGGCAGCAAAGCACCAAACTCCGACTAACAGAAAGAATACGCCCAAAATTACCAAGAGACCTTCTAATTCACTGCTGGCAAACAGCGGTACATAGATGCCTATATTGTCACTGCCATTAGCAACCGTAACGGCTGCCACACTGTACGTTTGAGGAGAAAGAAAACTGGCAATTCCAGAGGGAGTAGACGGCTCTATCTCTTCCTCGTCTTCGGACGAATCCTCTTCCCGTTTGAGCAAGCTGCTAATCCCCATCAGGATTGGCACGAAGCCAAGCAGTTTAATCCACTCGTGTGGCACGAATAAGCTACCGAAGAAACCGGGGATACTGGCGGCAACTAGTGTACCGAAGCCTAAATACTGACCAGCAACAATGTGCCGACGACGGAACGCCGCATTAACCTGTGAAAACAACAGCGTCAGGATAACAATATCATCAAGGTTAGTCGCTATAAAGGCTGCTCCCCCGGTGGGAATTGCAGTAATTAACTCGCTCATTTATCAAAGTCCTAATTTTCGGGCTAGGTAATGGGTAATGGGTAATTGGTCATTGGACAACTAACAAAGGACTATGGAATATTGTCAAGATCGCTAAATCTGGAGTGAATCTCGTCAATCGATCGCTTCATTCTCTTGACCATTTTGGGAGAACGCCGCTTTTGGATGGTGAACCATCCGCAACCCGCCGCTAGGTACAGTAAGAACAGCCACGGAAACAGATTGTAAGGAGCTTCTGGCACTGGGAACAGTTCACTACCGGGAATGCCAGTCGTACCTACAACGGGGATCATCATGAAGCCAACGGCTAAGACGGAGACGACGATATCTAGCGGACGCAGTTTTCCGAGGCGATACAGATAAACTGGAGCAGCGATCGAAACCAGGATATACACCAGCAAAAAGCCGTAGGTGCAAATCGTTCCCATGTAACCCATGATCGTGAACGCTTTGATGTTAAAGAAAGCTAACGACGTGGGTACTAGAAACGTAATCAAAGATGCGATCGTGACTGCAATGTGTGGCGTGCGGTTCGAGCGATGTGCCTTACCAAGGGAGGCGTGAAACATACCATGATGCGCCATCATAAACAGCACTCTGGCAGTCGGATTGATACAAGCAAGGATGCAAGCGAAGAACGAAAGCATTACGCCCACACTAATCAGCGCCCCCAAAAACCCGACTCCTGCCTGTTGAGCCAGAAACGCTAGAGGATCTTCACTTTCACCAAGATTCATAGAACTGCCGCTAAAACCCAGCACTTCTATATAAGTCATCAAGATGAAGAAGGAACCTGCCAGGAGCGTGCTTTGAATTACAGATTTGGGGATCGTTTTGAGTGGCTGTTTTGCTTCATCACCCAAGGAGGTAGAACTTTCAAAACCAGAAAAGCCGAAGACTACCAGAACTACTCCCATCGCGATTCCGCCTGGAGTAGCACCTTGCAACGTCAGTTGAGCGGTATCGATCGCAAATCCCTTATGTGCCCAGACGACGATCCCCAAAATCAGGATAAAGGCAATGCACACTACCTCCATCATCAGTGTCATCTTCGCCGATAGCTGGATGTCTTGGTAGCCGATGTACCAAGCAAGACCCGCACCGATCGCAAACATCGTAATGATCGAGGGATGAATGCCTAAGTGACCGAGTAGGTTCTGACCAAAGTAGGCAAAACCACACAAGGTTGCCATTCCGGTAAACAAATAAGCCAGCACCAGACCCCACGCACAGAGGATACCCGCAGAAGGACCAAGACCTTTAACGATGTATGTGTACAGAGAACCTGGAGAAGCCGAGCGGCTGGCAAATTGATTGATATTAAAGCCGACAAACAGTAGCCCAATCATGCCAATTACAAAGCTCAGCCAGGTGCCATTTCCTGAAGAGGCAACAATCAAGCCTAAATTTGCGGCTGGTGTTGTCGTCGGTGCAATAACGGCAATGGATTGAGCGATGACTTCCCCGTAGGAAAGACAATCTGCCTTTAAACCGTGAGCACTCTCATTGAGTCGTATTTCCTGCGTCATAACATGTTGAAAGTCTTAAGGTACTAAGGGGCGCTTACATCAGTTCGGTAAAGGGCGAGTCGATATTTAACTAGGATTTCCCCTTGTTCTCATCCAATATCGACCCTTATTATCCAAAACCTGCCATCTAAGCGCTTTTTCCTCCGGCTTGCGGATAATTTCAGGTTTGGTTCAGGAAGAAACTGCTTCTTGAGGCTTAACTTAAAACTTAATCACCATTACCCAAGGGAATCAAACGTTCTTTTTTGTTGAATGGATAAATTAAACTGATTAAAAGGTAAAATTAATCAACTTGATAAAAAAAAGTGATTAGAGCCGTATAGTTTAAGGTGGCTCTAACTGAGCGCGGGTTACAGGAATAGAACAATTTGCATCAGCGCCTTAGCAGAAACAAAAGTGGCGACAAATGCTCTGACTATAGCGCCGATGGTCGTTGCTACTTCCAATATGAAGTAGAAGTCTGAACTTCTTTGTGCTTCGATCTTGAGTAGGTGATTAATTATTTTGGGGCAGTTGCCTCTTCCCGGAGAACTGTAGTCTTCACTCCTTTAATTTTTCACTACTTCAGATGAATCCTCATAATTTTTGACTATACCCATCAAACACAAACAAGTGATAAGCAGAGCTTGAGGCGTCAAAGAGTGACTGTCCAAGACAATAAAAACACCTAATCCAATTAAGACAAATGGGACAGCAGTATTGCCGTAGTGGGTCAGAAGATGAGCGATCGCACTTTGGCTGGTTAATTTATAAGCAGCGTAGCACCAGACTCCTACCAGCAGAAAGAATACGCCTATAATGACCAAAAGATTCACTAGATTACTGCTAGCAAACAACGGCACATAGATACCAATATTGTCACTTCCATTAGCAACTGTAATCGCTGCCACTGTGTAAGTTTGGGGAGAAATAAAACTGGCGATTGAAGATGGTTCGGACTGTGTTATTTCTTCCTCAACCTGGAACTCTTCACCGTCCCGATTGAGCAGGCGACTCAATCCGATCGCAATTGGTATCAAGCCAAGTAGTCCAATCCAGCGGTGTGACAGGACTAAGCTTCCCAAGAAACCGGGAAGGCTGGCAATAACTAACGCCGCAAAGCCTAAATACTGACCAACTACAATGTGCCTACGGCGAAATGCCGAATTCACCTGCGCGAAAAACAGCAGCAGGATGACTAGATCGTCAATATTTGTCGCTACAAAGGCTGTTACCCCTGTGGTAATTGCAGTTAGTAACCCGCTCATTTCTATCTGTCCGAATTTAGAATCTTACTCTAGAGTACTTCTCAAAGTCAATTCTTGACACAAATTAAAATATCTTAAAATTACTTTAATCAATAGAGTTGCCGATAAAATTATCAGGATACTTTTAAATAATTAACGGTAAATTACTGGGAATACTTTAAATAAAATCACCAGTACAATCATCAGAATACTTAAAATCAATCAAATCTATTAAATTAATTAAAAATTTTTATGATGTTTCTGGATTGAAAAAATATAGGTGAGCTGAAATCATTCCAGAGTTCAATGGGCAAATAGTCGTGCGTATGTATCATGGACTTAGATGCTGTAGGGAAATCTAGCAAGCGCTTCAACCAGTTGTATTTGGTCTTGCCACAGGTTTCTATTCCTACTCAGCTATTAGCATTACAGGCGTACACACATCTTATTTAGCTTTTACGAATGTTTAACTCCGATTTCTGGAGGCTTTTCCAGTCCTTCCTTGGCTTTCTCAAGAAGCTACTTGCTGCCCATTGGCGCTCTCTGCTAGCGGTATTGATAGGAGTTTATATCCCTTTACAGGGATTTGGGGTATTGGCAGCGGAGGTATGGAAGAATCAAGAGGGTTTCCCGTGGGATGTGCCTATCCTGCTAGCAATTCACGAACGATCGCAGCCCCAACTGGATGTTTTTGCAACGGTGTTCACCAAGTTGGGGGTGTTTTGGGGAGTATTTCCGGTTGCCACGGCGATTGGGCTGGTGCTGTTGAGGCAACGACAGTGGCGATCGCTAGCGTTTTTGATCGTTACTCTCCTGGGAAGTGCTGCCATCAACCGCACAGCTAAGGCAGTCTTCCATCGAGTGCGTCCCCATCTGTGGGAAACACTCCCTCCCAAACTTGACTTCGCATTTCCCAGTGGTCATGCCATGTCTAGTATGTCGCTTGTTGCCACTTTGGTAATTCTGAGCTGGGGAACGCGCTGGCGTTTGCCTACTCTGATTTTCGGAAGTTTGTTTGTGGGAGCGATCGCCTGGACGCGGCTATACCTGGGAGTTCATTTTCCCAGTGACATTTTGGCAGGTTGGATGATTGCGATCGCTTGGGTTGTTGGGGTCAGCTTGGTAATTAGGCCCAATTTAATTCAACCCAGACCTGTCAATGCCGGAACCTCTTTAATAAGAGAGGAAAACGAGCCGAATCAGGCAGCCACTCAAGCCTGATGGACTTACTTCCAGCTCACCATCATTAAGATTGCATAGATAACAAACCGAAGTGTATGTTGAGGGATGAGCTTGCACAGATTTGCACCCACTAGCACTCCCGGTACTGTCCCCAACCAAATCGGCACCACTAGAATCCAGTTGACCCTCCCAAGACTCAGGTGTCCGAGAGAGGTAAACATCAACAAAATCGCTGCCTGTGAAATATCTGTACCAACTAACTTACGAGGGTCAAGGCGGAAAAAGGTAGTTAGCACCAGGGCAAACATTAGGCCTCTTGCATAAATCCTGGGATGCCCCCTCGCATCCCCCTTGCATTGGGGGACTTTGAATTCAGGTTCCCCCAGAATTGGGGGGGCTAGGGGGGCGAAAATCGACTTTTGCAAGAGCTCTATTGAACCGGAGGATACACTGATTAGGCCAACCATACAGCCTAAAACGGCTCCCACGCAGACAGTTAAGATACGACCCATCTTAGTTTCTAAGTCAAACTTAGGCGGATCGGGTAACTGCAACTGCGGGACAAACGTCTTGAGCCATAATTGTGCGATCGCCAATAGGGTGACAAATAGCATCATGAAGCCGAGCAGACGAAGCATGATGTCATCCAAGTTCCGATCATTATAATCTACTATAAATCACTAGATTTACCGAACTAAGGGAGGGGTTAGACTTTCATTCAGTTTCTTGTCAAATAGTGCAGACAGCAAGCGTGTAATCCACCGTGTTGGTCAAGCCTTCCCGATCGCGCATGCGGAGTTTTGCACTGTCAGTTGACTCAGTCGGTGTGGAAAAAGTATGAGACTGGCGAACAACAGCGATCGCGCTTGCTTCCCATCTAGGCAGCGATCGTATGAATTTTAGCGGTGAATATAAATTGAATTAAGAACTAGAGTTGGGGTTGAAAATAATTAGAATGATTCGATATAATTCCACATTTTTAAATTAAAAATGAAAAAAAATAAGGCTTTTTACATAATTGTTAGAATAATTCTAGGTTTATTGATAGCTGTTATCCTCTTCACACCTTTTGTAATCGTCAATGCTGGAGAGCGCGGTGTATTGATGAAGTTTGGTGAAGTACAACCTAGAGTGCTAGGAGAAGGAATTCATTTCATTATTCCCCTAGTCAATACTGTGGAAAACTTGAGCGTCCGAGTGCAAAAACAGGAAATTTCGGCTGAGGCATCCTCAAAAGATCTACAGGATGTTTTTACGGATGTAGCGCTAAACTGGCATATTATTCCAGAGGAAGCTAATACTATTTTTCAAGTAATTGGGAATGAACAAGCTGTCATCGAGCGGATTATCAATCCAGCAGTTGAAGAAGTGCTGAAGGCAGTTATGGCAAAGTACACGGCTGAAGAAATCATTACCAAACGGGGAGAAGTAAAAGCTGGGGTAGACAATTTATTGACGACGCGACTCGCTAACTATCATATTGATGTTGACGATATTTCTCTGGTACATGTGCATTTCTCAGCGCGATTTGGTGAAGCAGTGGAAGCAAAACAGGTTGCCGAACAGGAAGCAAAGCGAGCAGAGTTTGTAGCCCAGAAGGCAGTAAAAGAGGCAGAAGCAAGCGTGAATTTCGCTAAAGGAGAGGCTGAGGCACAAAGGTTGTTGCGTGAAACGTTGACTTTAGAGTTACTGCAAAAGCAAGCTATCGAAAAATGGGATGGGAAGTTGCCAACAATTCTTGGTAATGATGGGACTAAATTATTAGATTTAAATAAATTAATAAAATAGGGAAATAGGCAATAAATATTGGCAAGGTAATTTGGGTCAGACAAGTTCAATCAACATTCTCTCCCTTGTCCCCCTTATCCCTTCTTCGGTAATAAGGGGGTTATTAAAACGGATTTGGTATCACGCCCCTCGTAGATTAACAAACGGTATCTTTCTAATCCCAGGTTTTCCCCAGATAGGATGCCCCCTTATTTCTTGTCGAAGAGTTGGTTACGAACCTTAACAGCAGTATCAGGAAAATCGCTAAATACCCCGTCTACACCTAATTTGAAGAACTGCTCGTATTCGGCTTCGGGTTTTCCATTGTAGTCAGGTGCGAGATACTGAGCTTCATTACGAAATGTATAAGCATGTACCTTTAAACCAGCGACATGAGCATCTCTAATTAACGTGGTAGGAGGCTTCAATCGTTGGTCTGTACCTACGGGTACAATCAAGCGTTTATAGGGTCCTATACCAGCAGCATACTTGGAAATTTTTGCTAATTCTTTAGGCGAGGTTAAATCACCATAAGTGCGACGGTCACCCTTCACAACAAAGTCATAGGGTCGTACTTGGGGTTCATCGAACAGTTGGATTAAAGGTACATCTATCATCTTACGCAGTTGCTTGAGATTCGTTACTTCAAACGACTGGATAAAAACAGGAGCACTTTTATTGGTATAACCATTGCGCTTCAAGATGCTAACTAATGGCTTTTCTAGTGGAAGATTGATGGACTGGAAGTAAGTGGGATGCTTAGTTTCTGGATAAATGCCAATGATTTTTTTTGTCTCTACGCTCTTTTTCTTGGCTAAATTAATTACTTCTTGGAACGTGGGGACTTCAAACTGTCCATTATAAGATTGATTGCGGAATGGTAACCGCTCTTTGGCTCGGAGGGTTTTAATCTCTGCAAGGGTAAAGTCTTCGGTAAACCAGCTAGTTACGTTTTGACCATCAATTTTTTTAGTAGTTTTGCGGTTAGCAAATTCTGGACGTTCACTTACATTAGTTGTATCTGTTATGTTGTTTTCATGACGTGCAATCAGGACACCATCTTTAGTAGAAACAAGATCGGGCTCAATGTAATCAGCTCCCATCTGAATCGCTAATGCATAAGAAGCAAGTGTGTGCTCTGGACGATAACCACTGGCTCCTCGGTGTCCGATAACAAGGGGGATGTTTGAGCTGTTAGGGGTGGCAGCTACTGTGGCTTCATTATTTCGCTGATGAATTATCAACATCAGGATCAAGGTAACCGCTGCAAGTGAGAGAAACCTGAAATTACGAAACATGTTCATTTTACCTACGAGGGTGAGTATTAGAAATTAAAGTTGAGAATTAGAACCCATATAGTTCAACCTCGAAAGTGAATATACGTGGTTTAGATGAAGATTTTGTTAATTATTGGTTAAAATTGCAATATTTATAGTAAATAATCTCAAACAAGAACTTGAAGTCTCTATTTTTCGATTAATCCAAATGCCTTTGAAAGTGAAAAAAATATTTAGGAATTTAAAATGGAGAATATAAATTACGAGAATATCCAATTTTAAGGAAAGTGATTAATTCACTTGCTCTACTGATGACAAGTGCTTCCTTATCTATTACTTAAAATGGCAAAATCATCATTAAGAGCACGGCTATAAGTAAGTGGCAAAATTAAAGGTAGGTGGGCAGTGCCACCGTACTCTCTGGGGTTGAATTACAAGATAAAGTTGTAGGCACTGCCCACCCTACAACTTTATTTTACTGATGCATTAAGCTCATCACAGACATGCTGAATTAGAGTTTGTTGTGCTTGCTCAACTTCAGCTTTCGCCTGGGAGAGTATGGCTTCCTGTTGAAGCGTCAACACCTGTGGCATTTGGCGATCGCGTTCAGCTTGAGCTTAAGCGGCTTGTAACTATTGCTAAAATCCAGTTAACTTCTATACTTAACTGCTATGTCTGACACCGTCCTAGACGTTCGCAACCTGCAAGTTCAATTCCGAACCGATGAGAAGCTAGTTAACGCTGTTAACGGCATCGACTTTCAGCTAAAGCGAGGACAGACCCTAGGAATTGTAGGTGAGTCGGGGTCTGGCAAATCGGTTACCTCACTAGCAGTAATGGGTTTGGTGCCGAGTCCAGGCAGGGTTAGTAATGGAGAAATTTATTTCCGTCCCTCAGAAGATGAGGCAGAATTAGTGGATCTGCGACGGCTCAGCACTGACCAAAAGCGGTTGTATCGGGGCGGTAAAATTGCCATGATTTTCCAGGAACCGATGAGTTCCCTCAACCCCGTCTATACCTGTGGCTTTCAGCTGACCGAAGCCATCTTGCAGCACCAGAATGTTTCTCAGGCAGAAGCACGGCGTCAGGCGATCGCTCGTCTCCAGGAAGTCAAGCTCCTCCCCAGTGATGAAGAATTAAAACAGAATTATTTAGAACAATTCCGTCGGGAGAACCCTGAGCAACCTTTACCAGGGGAAAAGGAAATCAACCACCAGATTAACCAGCAGAAACTGGCAATACTCGATCGCTATCCTCATGAGCTTTCTGGGGGTCAGTTACAACGGGTGATGATTGCCATGGCAATCTCCTGTAACCCGGATATCTTAATTGCTGACGAACCCACAACAGCACTTGATGTTACGGTGCAGGCGACGATTCTTGATTTGTTGAGGGAGTTGCGCGACAAACGTGGGATGTCGATGATTTTTATTACCCACGATTTGGGCGTGATTGCAGAGATTGCCGACGCGGTTGCGGTGATGTATCAAGGCAAAATTGTAGAAAGTGGCGATGTTTGGCAAATTTTTTCTCATCCACAACATCCTTATACCAAAGGGTTACTAGCCTGTCGTCCTCGCTTGGAAGAACATCGGCAATACTTACCTACTGTCTCTGACTTCATGGAGGTGGTAACTACCCCAACTGGCGAACGCGTGATTCAAGAAAAATCTACTGATTTTAAAGAAGTGATCGCTAGTAATTTAGAGGCTAACCGCATCGCTAATGAAGCCTCACTATCGCAACGGCTCGTTGAACTTCAATCAAAATCTCCCCTTGTCTCAGTTCGTAACCTTCATGTTGGCTTCCCTGAGCGGGGAGTCTTTGGTAGAGCTAAACGTTACGTCATGGCAGTGAATGACGTGTCATTTGATGTTTACCCAGGGGAAACCTTAGGGTTAGTAGGAGAATCTGGCTGCGGCAAATCGACCCTTGCCCGGACGTTACTACGATTAATTGAACCGATGAGGGGTGAGATAATTTTTGAAGGTCAGCCGATTAACAAGCTAACCGGTAAGCGTCTACAGCATTTGCGGCGGGAGATGCAAATTGTTTTCCAAAATCCCTTTAGCTCGCTCGATCCACGCTTCAAGGTTGGGGAGACAATCATGGAACCGCTCTTAATTCATGGTGCGGTCAAAAATTCCAAAGCACGACGCGATCGCGCCGCTTATCTCCTAGAACGGGTTGGCTTAAATCCAGACTTAATGAACCGCTATCCGCACGAATTCTCTGGAGGACAGCGCCAGAGGATTTGTATTGCTAGGTCACTTGCCCTCAATCCCAAATTTATTATCTGTGATGAATCTGTCTCCGCTCTTGATGTTTCCGTGCAGGCACAGGTGCTCAATCTCCTCAAAGAGTTACAGAGTGAGTTTGGTCTGACCTACATCTTTATTTCCCATGACTTGAGCGTGGTGAAATTTATGAGCGATCGCATCATAGTGATGAATCGGGGCAAAATCGAAGAAATTGGTACAGCAGAGAGTATCTACCGTTCACCAGAAAAGGACTACACGCGCCAACTGATTGCCTCGATTCCCACAGGTACTCTGGATCGAATTCAGGCACAACAAGCCGGACGAGTGTCTGAAGATATGTCCGTTATCAGTGACCCGTGGGCATTAAATTAAAGTTTAAGAACGACCGCCCGACCGCGTTAATAGTTAGTAGTTAGTAGGTAAGTAGAATTTCCTACTAACCACTAACCACTAACCACTAACTGGAAATCCCACGGACTTCAGTCGTGGGATGGGTTAAAAGTGCATCTGATTTCTTGCCCAACAGCAAAAGGCTGTGACAAACTTCAGATAATCCACAAAACTATCAGAGCAGCTAGGCTGCAACTACTACAACATTAAAGCGCTCAGGGTGCAGGTTTTGAACTGATTTCAGCAATCCGCTGGAGACACCTCATGCTCAAAAAAGTTTGTATTCCAGATCAGATTTTTACCTTGTCAAACGTTCTTTCTCCAGAAGAGTGTGCCGAGTATATTGCCTTGAGCGAACACATTGGCTACACAGCGGCTGGACTCACTGTAGGCCAGGATGAATATATGATGGCTCCAAATGTCCGCAATAACGATCGCGTAATCCTTGATGATCAGGAACGTGCAGCAGACCTTTGGCATCGTATCGCTGAGTATGTCCCCAGTAGGATAGATCAATGGAGTGCGATCGGGCTTAATGAGCGCTTGCGGTTTTACCGATACGACCCTGGTCAGCG
>DATNPH010000025.1:0-66545 GCA_036703315.1 Coleofasciculaceae cyanobacterium | reverse complement strand
ATGGCTCCCGAGCCGGAAAGTGCGTTAAGCGTGATTCTGGGCAGGGCAACCGAGATGCCCGTGCATGAGGCGCAGGATGGGATGGCTGTCGCACCGAATCAGGTCTACGTGATTCCACCGAATGCAAGCATGACTATCGCTCAAGGGGTGCTGAAGCTAAAGCCTCGTCCCAGGAAAAACGGGCTATTTATGTCGATCGATACGTTTCTGCTTTCACTTGCTGAGGATCGGGGCAACAAAGCCGTTGGTGTTGTTCTATCGGGTGGCGATTCTGACGGGGCACGGGGAATTGAGGCAATCAAGGCGGCGGGTGGCGTCACCTTTGCCCAATGCCAAGACTCGGCACAAGTCGATAGTATGCCCAACACAGCGATCGCCACGGGTCAGGTAGACTTCATTTTACCGCCCGACGAAATTGCCCAGAAGCTAGCCGAGATTAGCCGTCATCCCTACATTGCCAACCTACCTGGGACAGAATCGGAGGCAAACCCCACTGTACCTACTAGCGGGGATGCGCTCGCCTCGATCTTCAATTTGCTGCGGAACGCGACAGGAGTTGACTTCACTAGCTACAAACAAACCACCTTCAATCGCCGGATTGGGCGGCGGATGCTGTTGTACAAGCTGGCACGAGTGGAGGATTATGCCCACTATCTCCAGAGCCATCCGGCAGAAGTAACGGCGTTGTATCAAGATTCCTTGATTCATGTCACCAGTTTTTTCCGCGACCCGGAAAGCTTCCAGGCACTAAAAAGCCTGGTCTTTCCCATCATCATCAAAGATAAAACGCCAGGGACACCGATCCGAATTTGGGTTGCGGGCTGTTCGACAGGCGAAGAAGCTTACTCGATTGCCATCTGCTTACTAGAGTTTTTAGCCGAGCAGTTTCCCCGACTGCCGATTCAGATTTATGCAACCGACATCAGTGAAACGGTGATCGAGTTTGCCCGAAATGGTTTCTACACGCCCAGCCAAGTCGCGAATGTTTCCCCTGAACGTCTCTATCGGTTCTTTGTCCCAGTTGACGGGGGCTACCAAGTCAGTAAGTCCGTGCGCGAAGTTTGCGTCTTTGCCAGACAGAACCTGATTGGCGATCCGCCGTTTTCTCGGCTGGACTTGATTAGCTGTCGGAATGTGCTGATCTATCTGGGAACCCCTTTGCAGAAAAAGCTGCTGCCCATCTTCCACTACGGTCTTAAGTCCACGGGCTTTCTCCTGTTAGGCACGTCGGAAACGGTGGGTGACTTTACAGACTTGTTTACCCTATACGACAAAAGGAACAAAATTTATGCCAAAAAGCTGATAACGAGTCGGCTTAACATCGATTTGGCTGAGAGTCCCTATCCTCCGGTAACTACCCCCCCTCAAGTCTCTGCGATCGAGCAGCTCCCAGCCGACCTAGAATTGCAGAGGGAGGCAGACCGGATTGTGTTGAATCAATATGCCCCGGCTGGTGTCGTGGTAGACATGAACCTGGAGATTCTGCAATTTCGAGGACAGACTAGTCCTTATCTGGAACCGACTCCGGGTCGGGCGAGCTTGAACCTCTTGAGGATGGCAAAAGAAGAATTGCGGCGAGAGCTACAGACGGGAATTTACCAGGCAAGACAGCAAAAGCTGTCGCTCAAACGCGAAGGCATACAGCTGAGAGAAGGGGAACGCATCCGGCAGATCGCCATTAATATCACTCCGTTCCAAGTTGGAGAGACCCAAGAGTGTTACTTAGTTCTCTTTGAAGATGCTCCGCCCATGCTAGCGTTGCCAGAGGCAACCGATGATGGCAGCACTCCCTCGAAGCGCAAGACAAGGGAGGCGTCTGAAATTGCTCGGCTCAAGCAGGAACTGGCAACGACAAGAGAGCATCTACAATCGATCATTGAGGAGCAGCAAGCCACGAACCAGGACTTGAGAGCTGCCAACGAAGAGATTTTGTCGAGCAATGAAGAGTTGCAAAGTACGAATGAGGAACTGGAAACGGCGAAAGAAGAAATTCAGGCGACGAATGAAGAAATGAACACGGTGAATGAGGAACTGCGCCATCGCACGAAGGAAGCGACTCAGGTGAGCAACGATTTGCAGAATCTGCTCAACAGTATCAATATCCCAATTTTGATGTTAGGAGCTGACTTACAGATTCGGCAGTTTACTCCAGCCGTCGAAGGCATTTTCAACCTGATTTCAAAGGACATCGGGCGACCGTTGAGCGACATTACCCACAAGTTGAACGTGCCTAACTTAGAGCAAGAGATTTTAGAGGTGATTCGCACACTCAACTTGAAGACGGCTGAAATTCAAGATCGAGACGGGCATTGGTATCACCTGCGGATTCGTCCCTACCGAACAATCGACAACAAGATTGATGGGGCTGTGTTGGTGTTGATTGATATTGACGACCTCAAACGTAGTAATGCTCAATTGATGGAAGTGAGAGATTATGCCGATGCGATCGTGGAAACCGTTTGGCAACCTCTGATCGTGCTCAATCAAGACCTGCGGGTGATTGCCGCCAGTCGTTCGTTCTATGATGCGTTTCAGGTTGCACCAGTTGAAACAGAGCAGCATTTGATTTTTGAATTGGGCAACGGACAGTGGAACATTCCCCAATTGCGATCGCAGCTAGAAGAAATTCTTGCCAGTAATACCCAGTTTCAAGATTTCCAGGTCGAGCATGATTTTGAGCAGATTGGGCGTAAAGTCATGTGGCTCAAGGCTCGCAAGTTGCCTAGGATTAACAATATACAGATGATATTGTTAGCGATCGAGGATATCACCGCAGGGGCTTAGATCCCACATTCCGCTTGAGATGCCACCAGCCCTAATCAATATGCTTTCTTAAATCAGCCATGCTTATTACGTTGTATTTGTCAAGCTAATTCTTAGCTGCTAAAAGCGATCGCCAATCCTTAATCATGTTCTCTGACCAAAGCCAGTTTTTGCTCAAGGCGTCAGGTTGAAAGCTAATCGGATCTTGGGTCATCACGTATTGACGATACTCGATCGCTGCCTTTGAGGTTTTTGCCCGTTTATCGGCTGGTAGCTTTTGAGCCGATCGTCGTAGTCCCAAGGCTAGCCCGGCATAGGTATTCAGGGCGTCTCTTTTTGCCGTGCCTCCTGCAACATTTGCCGTCGCTTGTGTTGGTTTAATTTGCTCAAGTGCCTGAAACCAAGTATTGTTGGCTCGCTCATAATTGCCTTCCGCGTAGTAGGCAAAACCCAAAGCGTTGAGATAAGTGAGAGATTTGGGTTGCTTTTTGTGAGCTGTTTCCCAGAAACGTCGAGCATCACTCACATCGTAGTCTTTACTGCCTGATTGGACAGACTGCCATGCTAGACGCCCTCTTAAAAAACTCACCGTTGGATCATCGAGTTGAGATCGGCGAACAGCCTCAAGAGCAGCTTTCGCCTGTGGTAACGCTTCTCGGTTCAGTAATTCCTCAACAGCCTTCTGCCCGGTGGCGATGTTGCCTTGGTTGAATTGTTCGATGGCAACGTTTGTCACTGTAGCGGTGTTAGCTGTTTTTAAATTGACATTCTGAGAACTTAAAGTCTTTGGGGCACCTGAGATTGAGGAACCTGGAGGCAGCAAATCCTCGGGTCGCGGACTACGATTCTGGAAGAACAAAAAGCTTAATAGAGCGATCGCCACAACACTGGTTGTCCCTAATACCATCCACAACCGGGGAACTTGCTGGAACTGTTGCCACCAGATCTTTAAACCTGCTGGTCTTTTAGTCCTACTCGCTGAGGAGTTCTCAGTCGCCGGGTTTTTAGTTTGCCGTGGCAACGTCTGAGTCGTCTCAGCCACAGGGCTTGTTGCTGATTCGCTTTGTGGAGAAGGTGTTGGATTAGGACGATTGGCTGGTAATCTTAAGTCAACCGTCTCTGATGTTGCTCTTGATTCGGTAGGCTGGGTATCAAGCTGACTCAGTAAATCTTTAATAAAGGCAGAGGGGTCGTCAGCTTCTGGATCGTCTGGGTTTAAACCATCAATAAAGTCAGTTAAATCCCCATCCTCATATCCACCTATATCTTCTCTTAGTAACGGATCAGACTCATCCCTCATATTCTGGAGATTAAAGGGATTCGGCCTTGCTGGTACAGTGAATAGCGACTCTTCCTTGTTTGAAGTTGCAGAAATGTCAGGGGGATCAAGTAACGTAAACAGGTCGTTTCGGGTTTGATTGGCGTTATCAGAATTAATCAGAAAACCATCAAATTCTGGATGCAGATAGAGAACTGGCAACGCCCAATACAACTGATTCGAGCCGTAAGCAGAAATCAATCCCTGACGTGCTCGACTGAGGCTGAGGTCAATAGGATAGCCTTGATTGAGATTGCGGTAAAACAGTCGCGTTAAGGTCAGGGCGACCTCATCAGGAATCCGCTCTGCCATGGCTAGGACAGCAGGAATCCCCCGTTTAACCAAGGCTTCTGCTAGATTCCTCTCTATACCTTGGTCTGGGTTATCTGACGCGGATGTATAGGCACCTCGACAGGAGTTAAATACGGCTAGCTGTACACCATTATTCACCAGCAACCCGGCTAAATCAGCGCCGTTCAAGGTTTCAGTTAAACCAGTTCGGTTACTGACTAGGTAAACATCACCCCCAGAGTCACCTAGGTTACTGTGGCCCGAATAGTGAAAGACTTGATATTGACCTTGTTCCAGTGCTTGGGTTAGCTGTTCTCGTCCTGGCTGTTCCAAAATGGTCAGCTGTATGGCTGGTAGTTCGTTAGAAGAACGGTTCTTGAGCTCTTCTTGCAGCTGACTGGCTTCTTGTGCCAATTCCAATGTTTCCTGGTCACTAGGTCCAGAAATGACCATCAAAATTTTCAGGGGTTGCTGTAGAGAGGGACACCGTTGTGTGGGTCTCCCTGTACTCAGCTGGTAGCGGGAGAAAGCCACATCAGTTCCTGTTGCTAGGGGGCGATCGCCTGCATACAGCACTTCCCAAGGCAGACGGGGTAAGCGTGTCCCTTTTAGTCCTAGACGCAATCGCAAAATCTGGCGCTGATTTTGCGCGATCGCCTGCGCCATCATCCAGCTATCTCGTAGGCTTCCGTGAAATAGAGCGTTGTAAAGTTGCCGACCTAGCGCCACCAGGTTAAGAGACGATTGACTTACCGACTCATCCCACTCCGGTAAGAACAAAATGTCGTCAGCTAAGGCACCATCACCCTGCAACAAGCCCAAAAGCGGATCATTCATCAACTGCCGCGACTGAGCTAACCAATCCTCTACTGGCCATGTGACTTGTTCTTCTGCCAATGGTACTCCCGGCGCGACTCGTTCGATGCGCACCAGATATTCGTCTTCCCCTAGGGGGGTCACAGAGATGTGGAATTCCTGTGCCACTGCTACCTGGTCAATATTGATCAATTTCAAGGGCTCTAGCGAAATCGTGAGAAGGATTGAGGATGCACTACCCCCATCTACTTTATAGATTCATTAAATTCCTGAAAGTTTCCCAAGTTTGCCCTTTGGCATTGTCTGATAAGTAAGAGTCATCTAAAGGCTTAGGGGTCAATGATTAAAAGTTAAACCACCCCACTGATAAATCTAGGGGCTTGTTCAAAGGATACAGCCCTTTGATTTGTTCTCCACAAATAAATTTGGGAGCATCAGATCTAGCCTTTCGTTCACTTCATCCTTATCTTTGGTTAACGTTTCAGATTTTGGGAGCAACTTGTTCTGGATTTTTCCGGATAGCTATTACTAACTACGGAAGAGTGGAATGGTAGATGCACCCTGATTGACATTCTCCGACTCACCGGTTTGAGTCGGAGATTTTTTTTGCATGTGCAGAATTAACAAGTGAAGAATTACACTCAAAATTATTACCCAACACTCAACTAATTATTAATTATTGTAGAGCGCTCTAGCCGTATGTCGGAGAGTGGAAGTATGGGGAAGAGGAAAGGAACAGGGGAATGGGATGAAAGTTGAGGCATTCTCCCCCACTCTCTACTGCTCATTCCCTTATCCTTTCGTTAATCAAGCACCTCAAACGACTTCACTTCAAGCACTGGTCCAATCATGGCGAAGGTCATTACATCATCCCGTACCTGCCCTTCAACCTTGACTTTCAGGTCTGATTTCTTTAACTCCGATGGAGCATTCTTGAGTTCATAGGTTTCGCCTGAATCTGTAACCAGTGCCCAAGTTCCTGGTCCTAATCCTTTGCGTTCGATGACGCCAGTGACTTTAATGCTCATGCTGGTTGTTCCTCTCCTTTAGTGGCTAGATAAGCAAGTCCAAAGCACAGTAGGGCATTGGCAACCAGGAAGACACGAGCAACAACGCCAGCACCTAAGCCCCAAAGGGTTGGTGTCACTACAGCACTCACCGCCAAACAACTGGCGACACCGAGAGCAGAGCCAATTGCCAGCCACTTCCATTGCTTGTGACCTAGCAGTAAGGCTATCAAGATAAAGGGAATTAGCACACTGGCAAAAACTGGATTCAACATACTGCTGCCTTGAATGGCGCTACCGAGTTCAGGGATGGAACTACCCATGACTCGGAACGGCCACTGGGGAAGGTCAAAGATATAAAAACCTCGCATGAAAAACAATCCAGAGCTACCAGCCACCAAACCTGTTGTAAGCGACCAACTCCAGCTGAAGGGGAAGTAAAACCGCAGGAACCAGGCAAGTAGATAAGAACCGAGAACCATAGCGATTTTTGGCAACAACATTATGGTTCCGCCGTCAATCCAGAAACGAGGGTTGAGATAACCGTTGTCTCGTAACCAGCGGAAGAAGTCCTTGAAAGTAATTTGTCCACGTATGGCGAGCTTGACTGCCGCTGACGCATCCAGATGACCAGCACCAAAGTGATTTAGCGGGTCTTCCTGAACAACTCTCGACGATTGTTTCAAAACTTTCAGTATTTCATCCGGTTCTTTGACGCCAGCCGCTTTTACTAAAGCCGCCACACCAGCAACGTGAGGCGCTGCCATGCTAGTACCTTGGTAGCCTTCAAATACGCCTTCGCCAGTTTGAGGGTTGATAGTCTCTTGCAAAATCTTACCCGCTTCACTGCCACCGGGGGCTGAGATATCTACGCCAGCACCGAAGTTGGAGTAGGGAGCTTTGAGATTAGCTGGATCTAAAGCCGCGACACCGACGACGTGCCGATAGCGGGCGGGGTAAGAGGCTGCATTTTGGTTGGAGTTACCAGCCGCTGCCACGACAAAGACACCTTTTTGGTAGGCATAGTCGATCGCTTCTTCCATCAGCTTGCTCTCGCCGGGGCCACCCAAACTCATATTGATAATATCGGCACCGTTATCAGCCGCAAAGCGAATCGCTTCAGCAATATCAGAAATCGTACCGCCACCCTCGGCACTCAATACTTTCAAAGGCATGAGGCTGGCTTCGTAAGCAATACCAGCCACCCCGTAGCCGTTATTGGTGGATTGGGCAACTGTCCCAGCCACATGGGTACCGTGACCTGAGTCATCCAACGCCTCAATCGTGTCGTTAACGAAATCGTAGCCTTTGACAAACGTTGTATCTTTCAAATCTGGGACAGGGCTGATACCTGTGTCAATCACGGCGACAGTGATGCCCTTTCCCTTGGTTTCGTCCCATGCCGATTCAATGTTGATACTCCGCAGGTTCCACTGCTTGCTATATTCTGGGTCGTTGGGAATTTCAGACTTGCTGTAAATATAGTTGGGTTCGATAAATTCCGTTTCTTTGGCGAGTTTTGATTTTTTCAGGGCGCTGAGTAATTGCTGGTTGCCCTCCACGATGTAGATATGGTCAGCTTCTGAGAATTTACTATTGAGTCGAGGCTTGACGTTGTATTGTTGCGCGATCGCCTTCAATTCTTCATTAATCTCAGCCGCTGGGACATCTTCACGAAAATCCAGCACAACCGACTGAAATTGTCCCTGATTTGCCAGACCTTTAAAGTTAAATAGGACAAACCCCAGCCCCAAAACAAACAAACACAGTATCAAAAACTTTCTCATGGCAACCCGTCCGCTGTCGCGCCAATTTAATCACTACCATAGCTTAAACATCTTAGGCTGAGTTTGAGTAGCTAAGCTATTTACAGGTCTTCATGATGCGTCTCTAACCACCGACAACCAGGGACAATAGTCAATAGAGGAGTCAGGAGTCACAACTCAGGAGTTAGGCAGGGTTCTCGTATGAAAATGGGGAGTAGGGAGTGGGCAAGAGAAATTTTCATACTTTGTTGTGAGCCATCGCCCCTAGTGTCTAGCTTCTAAATTCTTTTGTAGTTGTTTTTTAAGAGTGCAAATCTAGATGGAACGCGGTTTAGTTTGGTTACCTTTGCTAGCAACATTTTTCTGGCTTGCCTGGTCGGGTTGGAACGAATTCCAAAAAGTTGAAGCCTATAACAGTTGGGCTACTGAGTTTGAGCGGGCGAAGTACGATATTTATGGGGTGCTGGGTCAAAAAGGCAATGATTTGACTTGGGGAAAACCTACAAGCAAAGGACCCGTGAATGTAGAAACGTTCTCCCTCAAAGACGTTCAATCTATCCGCTTGCTGGTGGATGAGCAGCCTGCTGACTTAAGGACACCCCCTGGAAAAGGTCGTGCGATCGCTCTAGAATTTCTGTTCCCAGAACCCACCGCCTCAATCAAAGTCCCTTTTACAGAAATCCCCCTTGCCGCAGAATGGGGAAAGTTTCTACAACAGGAATTACAGCGCTTGCATCTGGAACCCACTGAGTAAGCCAGTCAAAAGTTAAAAGTCAAAAATATAGTAGTAGGAAGACTCTTGGTAGGTGCCTATAGGCTAATGCTTTTATTCGTAAATACGATAGCCTATCAAAGCCTTTTACAAATAACTATCTACCTTCGTGTATAGTCCCTTGGAGTGAACTATCTTAGGAGACTTCTATCTAAGGCACGATGAAATTATTCACAAATTACATCAGTATTAAATGGAAATGTAAACGCCGTACCTAATGCTGTTGTAGTTTATCTGTGAAGGCGCTTCCAGTCCCTAGGGAATCAACTGAATAGAAACACTGTTTTTGCAACAGCGCAGGTTCGTAGAGTCAACTATAACACCGTATCCTTTAACACAGGGTAACAAGATACGATGCACATAAGCTATTCTAAGCCTCGAAGATTTTTACGCCCAACGGCGCTGCTGCTTTCAGTTTTACTAGGGTTTCCCTTTTTTGCTGGATGCTCCAGTCAACAACGTTCAGGCTCTCTGCCGCCTGTTGATGATGCAAGACCAGGAGCACAAACTAATTCTGCTCCTGCTAACCAACCTCAGGCGAAGAAGAAAGGATTGTCAACTGGACAGAAGGTGGCAATTTTGGGTGGAGCTGCTGCACTTTATTATCTCTACAACAAACATAAAAACAAGCAAGAGCAGGGAGCGCAAGGGAAGTACTACCTTTCCAAGAACGGGCGGGTCTACTACCGCGATGCTCAGAATCGTGCTCACTGGGTAACACCGCCGCAAGGAGGAATTCAAGTACCCGAGTCAGAGGCGCAACAATACCGTGATTTTAAGGGCTATAACAACAGTCCCACAGGCCGCGATCTAGGGGATGTGGTGCAAAACCAGCCATCGAATCAGTTAGATCCAGTTCCAGCCCAGTAACTGCTGCTTTTAGAGGTGTAGAAGATTAGTGTGGCTAAGCGTATACCCTCAGTACCGCTTGTGGTAGCGCCTAATGACGAGAAGCAAAAACACGGCTATGTGGAATAGGTCTGTACCCTCTACACTGCCACTCCAGAAGACATTTAATAAGGAAAGCAATCATGGTAGACGGATTTATACGAAAGATGAAGGATGCCATTGTCGGCAGTGATGAGCAAGATCAAAACGCCGAATATGATCCCCAGGTACGTCCAGCTAGCGAAGACTCCTACGGCGACCCAGCCGATTATGAACAGACTGGTTATGGACAAAATTACGGGCAGTATGGCGATGTGCGCCCAGCCAGTGAAGACCCCTACGGCGACCCAGCCAATTATGAACAGACTGGTTATGGACAAAATTACGGGGAGTTCGGTGATGTGCGTCCCGCTAGTGAAGACCCATACGGTGACCCAGCTGATCAGGTAGGAGATTATGGACAGTATGGCGATGTGCGTCCAGCTAGCGAAGATCCCTACGGTGACCCAGCTGATCAGGAAAATGCATATTAAGGTTAAATTCACTAGTTTGGGTGTTTAATCTCAGGCGATGTAGAAGTTTAGGCTAGCCGTAACTGCAGTTCTCAAGCTTAGCCAAAAGGCAGTGGCGAATGACGCTCCTGCCTTTTGTTGTATGTCAATTACTTATGACTTTTAACAGTTGAGGCTTCTAGGTTGAGTCTCACTCGGCTGTCATTAGACATTAACTTCAACTTCATTGAATCAATTCAAAAACCTGTTAAAAGTAATGTAGCGGTCATAACAAATAAGAATTAAGTTTAGCTAGCTCTTAGGATGGAAAACTTACAAAGCTTAATTAACCGCATATAAGCCTTTAGATGGGCGCTACAGAGTAGTAATAGACTTACTCTTTAAGGAGTGAGCTTTAACAATTTGTCCAAATATAAAAAGTTGCCAAAGCTCCCAACACTCGCAGCTGTCAAAAAAGAGAGATCCATGAGTACACAGAATAATAAAAACCTGTCAATTAAAAAGCTTGCCACCTTAGTAGGAGCCGCTAGTGTGAGTATTCTACTAAGTCTTCCAGTTTTAGCTCAGACATCAAATGACAATCGCTTACCCTCGGACGATCGCTCCAATAGCCCAACTGCCCCCAGAAATGACGAATTAAATAATGATAATAGGGGAAATAATCAACTTAATAATGATGGAAACAGCCGCATAAATCAGCAATCTACTCCATCTACTAATAACTCTGACCAAATGAATCGGCCCTCTACGACGGGTTCAGGTTACCCAGGAAATGGCGTAACACCCAATGGTAGCTCTGGCACAATGAATCAGCGCTCTACTCCATCTACTACTGATAGCTCTGACCAAATGAATCGGTCATCTACTACTACTGACACCACCAATACCGTAAATAACCAATCTACGGATCAGGGCGTTCAAGCTCTTTGGTAATATCCCAAGAATCTTCTACCTGTAAAAACTCTGTCAAGTAGGTGAACCTTGGTAGCTCTATAGGTTCACCTATTAACTATCATTTCTATAAAATTCATAGTCTATATTTTTTATCTTTTGTTTTTTACAAATGATAAATATGAATTATAGATTAATATAATTTACTAGAAGTGATATAACAGTTTGTCAACCTTTCGGAATCAGGGTAATCTTATTGCGTAAAACCATATTTTGAAGATGTTAAAAAACTCAGTAACTTGGGTTACCTTGATATTAACAATTGGCTTCTGTTCTAATCCTCAAGTTTCATTAGCAGCTGAACAACCTGTAGTAATAACTAATCCTCCCTCAGATGTAGTTATTCAACCTACACGTCTAGAGATTAGCCTCAGTCGCCGTCGAGTTACCCTATATCGTGAAAACAGGTCGCTTAAAAGTTATCCAGTTGCAGTAGGTCAGAAAGGATGGGAAACACCTACTGGGAATTTTCAAGTGATGCAAATGCTTCGAAATCCCAAGTGGATACATCCTTTGACAGGTGAGTCTGTTCCTGGAGGCGATCCAGAAAATCCTCTAGGTCGTTACTGGATTGGATTTTGGAAAAATGGTAAGAATTGGATAGGCTTTCACGGTACGCCTAATCCTGAGACAGTAGGTACAGCCGCATCTCATGGTTGTATTCGTATGTACAACAAGGATGTCGAAGAATTATTTAGTCAGGTTAAGGTGGGAACACCAGTAACGGTAGTACCTTAGTAGAGTTTCACGCCTGACTTAAGTAGTCATAGGCAAGGCTTTAAAGTTATAAGTAGAGTAAAACACTCATAACTTTTTGCAAGTTAAATTTTGCTATTTATTTAAAGTAAAGATATAGATTTTTTAGGTTTGTGCTGTTCAAGCAGGCTGCCTTTGAAACTTGACAAAAATGCTTAATGAGGGTTCTTTGCATTTATAGCGGTTTTCAAAGGAGTGCAACATAGTCGGTTGTAGGAGCACGATATATCGTGCTCCTGCCCTGTTGTCTATGTAACTGAGAAGGCTAGAAAACAGCTGAATTATAGGGTTATGTGGCAGCTAGAGGAGAACTAGAGTAATGTGCGGATAAATCTGCTGGATCATCATAGATAGCAATTGCCCCAGCGAGTTGCTCATCATCAAAGCCACCACAACGTACCGCAATCATCCCTACGCCCGCACCCTTGGCGGATTTAATATCGTAAGGGGTATCAGCAAGCATCAAAACCTCACTTGGCTCCATCTTTAGCTTGCTCAAGGCGACTTCTACGATATCTGGTGCTGGTTTAGAGGCTTCGGCATCGCTTGATGTCGCTGCTTCATCTTTATTAAGTAAGTCATCGACTTGTGCGGCTTTGAGCAAGACTGAAAGTTCCTCACTTGTAGCTGAGGTAGCGATGAGCAGGCGTAATCCAGCCTCTTGCATCTGTAACAATAATTCCCGTGAACCCTTGGTTGGCGCTAAGGTTGGCCCAAAACGGTTGATGATTAGTTCTTTACGCTTTTGAGCGATCGCTTTTCCATCACCTTCCTCATCATTGAGTTCCGGCACCATCTTCGGTATAACCTGATCACCCCCCATGCCAATAAGGGGTCGAACTTTCTCGAAGGGTACATCATAGCCATAGGTTGCAAAGGACTCAACCCAGGCTTGGGCATGAGCATCATTGCTGAGAACAAGCGTGCCATCGATATCAAGAATTACGGCTTTCAATCCCATTAGGAAATCTCCGGTTATAGGGTAGGGGGGCTGATTGAGGGCGATCGCTAACTTTTTGACGCTACGGTTGGTAGCACTTCTGGGTCATCGTCTAGCGAGAGCAGGAATTGAATTAGGTCAGTCTGATCTTGGGTAGTGAATCTAGCCTTGGTGTCTACCCAGTAAGCGTGTCCACTGCCGTCTACATTCGATCGCTGTAAGTCGGGATTAGCACGGTTAGCGGCTACCGTTGGTTGGCGCAACTTGCGATCGAGCAGCACTCGTAAACTTGCACTGGGGTCAGGCTGGATAAGTTTCAGCAGCGTGCCTGCCATACCCAGTTGTTCAGGATTGGCGACAGTAAATCCTTTATCATCTTGCTTGAGTGCTTCCGAACTTGCTGCTACACCTCCATCATGCAGATAAGGAGCGGTAACGTTAAGCCCAATTAAGCTAGGCACTTTGTAACCGCCTGCTCGGTTGTTGATGGCAAAGGCTAATTCCTGAACTCGCTTCGGTGTGATATCAGTCGGCACTGGCACCACGGGCGGATCGGGCGGTAAGGGTACGGAGACGTTAGGGGGATATGTCCGTGGTTCTGCTAAGATGCGTGCGATCGGAGCCTGCGCGGGTGCGCGTGAGGGCTGAGTACCAATCTTATCTTCTGGAATCACATCATGGTTGGTGAAGTAGCGCCCACTATGACACTCAACACAGCCAGCGCGAGTGAAAATTGCGGCACCCCGCTTGATGCTGTCTGTGTTAGTGGCCTGAGCGGGTGGCGGTGCCAAGGTATTCTGAAAAGCGGACAATCCGTTAATTTGTTCGCCCACTCGGTATCCTGGTGAGTTTGCCATCAACCCATCCAAGATAAACAGTGAACCTTTCGGGTATCCGGGCATCCGAATCACCTCGTTCATTCCCGGTTGCCCCGGCGTTGGGTCAATTTTGTCTAAGAATTCCGAGGGTTTTGCACCTTCTGGCAACCGGAAAGCTGGGTTAGCTGCATTTTGGAAGATTACGCCCAAATACGTTTCTTTATCAATACCCAGCATCGGCAGACTGGAATCAGCCCCCAGTGTGGGGTCTGAGTTGGTGCCATGAACGTTGCTATTGAGGGTAGTCAGCCCGTGAAACCAGCCGATCGCGGCGTTTCCACTCCAGCCATAAGGCCAAGCGTCGTGGGTATAGGAGGGAGGAATCTGAGCGGGATTGTTGACGAGGTTGGGGGTTGAATCAAAGTTGCCCGGAGCCCAGGATAGCAGTTCGGCATCGACGGCATCTTCTAGGGCTTTGGCATCTGGCAGACGTACTTCCTCCCCCTTCGCGTTGATGTAGGTGTGCTCTCCCCGTGGCAGTTTGGTGGGATTAACACTCGTCTGGCGGAACATAGCAGCTGAGTTGGTGGCAAAGGCTAATACTAAGCCAGTATCGAGATCGTTGTTCGGCGCACCCTCTATAACACGCCCAGTTTTGCCATCTACTGCTGCATGGCACAAAGCGCAGGTGATGCCGACTCGCAGCTTACCTTTCTCGATGCTGGGACGCATCCCCAGTGGCAGGAGTGAACCACCCGGTACGTCCAATCCCGTGTTCAGCAAGGTGCCGCCTGTGAACGTTCTACCGCCGATAGTGACATCTTTGTCAATGGGAATCTGGAGGTTAGTAGTAGGCTTACCTCCAAGGCGTGCGATCGCCTTTGTCATAGTCACGGGGTTGATTTGCCCATTCAGGGCACCAACGACTTCTGTCTGAAAGACCTGATCCTTAAAGGTTTCTGAGTAAAATGCTTTGCGCCCCAGGTTGATCAAGTCTTCCGTGACCTCAACAGCGCCATTTTCTGGAGACAGTTGCTTGCGCCCTTCCTCTGTCTGAAGCAGACTAGCTGCCTCCTGTTTGTCAACGACGTGACCCAACACATCATATGAGCCAATCTGCGAGGGTGCAGGCTTGGTAAGGGGCGTAAACGTCTTATGGATACTCGGTGTTACGGAAAAGGCTATCTCAATTCGCAGAGCTAACAAACCCACTACAAGGAGAACTAAAATAACTAGCACAATTGAACGCGGTGCCTTTGGCAACGACTTTGGCGTATCCATGATGCCTCGAAGCGCAAACAGTAAGCACTTTAAAGGTACAAACGCTAACTATCGTCTGTCTTGAGAAGGAAACCCCTGAGCACTGTTTCTTGAAGTTGTACTCCTAGCTACCCGGATTCTGGACAGATTCCAACGGGGCACAGGAAGCGCGGTCAAAGACTTTTGACTTCCAAGGGAGCGGCACCAGTGCCTTTTTCGTAGAAAATATAAATCGTCCTCAGCTAGGTGCAATTGTATATTGATTAGCCATCGTCGGTATTTAGTTGGCGCTCTTGTTAGCGCCTTGGCAATAGTCTTGAGCATCAGGTTCATTGAATTGATTACACTCCTGCCATCTGTCGTCAACTCACAGATTAAAACTCCTCAAACCAAGTTAACTAAACCGCACCCCCCTCAATCTTTATCTGAACTCTATCAATTACGGCGTTACCTCCAGAGTGATCTGGATAAACTCTCCCTAATTTTGAATTGGGCAATATTAGTCAATCCCTCTGACTATAAAAACTTGATACAGCGGCATAAGACTCTCATCAAGCAAATTCAAACAGTTGAAGCGCAAATTAAGGTAAATAAGAGCGCTGAAGCGAGTTGGTATAAAGCTTTTGAGCAAGCAGCAAAAGCGGCAGACATCGGGAAATTGCCTCATGCTTCAGTAGAAAATTGGCAGCAAGCTCAATTGCTCTGGCAGCAAGCTCTCAACTCCCTCCAGAAAATTCCGCCGAACTCTTTTTTCAAGACTCGCGCCACTAAAAAAGCCAGAGAATACAAAATCCACTTATCTACTGCCATTGATGAACTAGAAAAAGCTCAGACGCAACTTTTAGAGACAATTATCAAGCAGAGTGGTCTATCCCCCGGAGCAATGATTACCGTTTGCAAACTCTCTGGAGAATGTCGTCATTGGCAAGGAGATAAATTTGTAAATCCAGCAAGCTTGAGTAAAATTCCCATTGCTATTGCTTTATTAGACAAAGTTAATAGTCAAAAAATTAGTCTCGATACGCCTATCTCAGTCAACTCAGGAAACTTTACTGAGGATGAAGTAGCACGAATTCAAGTACAACAGCGCTACACCTTAAAGACATTATTGATGGAGATGATTACTTACAGTAGTAACATTGCTAGCAATCAGCTGCTCGATTATATAGGCTGGGACTACATTGACCAAGTTTTAAAAAAGCGTGGTTATCCTATTACGCAAATTGGCTCTAAATTTATGGGGGAAAGAGTGATGCCTGCTAATCCTGGCATCGCAAGTAACCGTATGACTAGTAACGAACTAACGCAGATGATGGTGGAAATCTACAAACGTAAACATCCGGGTGATGAAGTATTAATTGAAGCCTTGAAGCATCAGCACGATCGCGCGCTAGGATTTTCAGCAGCTAAAGGCTCAGCGGCTAAATGGCTAGGTGAAAAAACTGGGGAAAGCTCTAAGGCGGAGGGAACAACTTCAGCGTTCAAGATTTTAGGTAAAACCTACATCATCACCGTGATTGATAATCGTAGTAATAGTGATTCAAATATTCGTCGTTGTGTCGCAGAAATTATAAATCATATTGCTAAACATAGCTATCTTTAAGCACAGAGGGAGAGGCGGAGCAGAGAGACAACTTCTGTGTCTTCTTTACCTTAAAAGAAGCCTCAGGTCAATAATTTCACAGATGTGAGTTTTAATTCACACTCAACCATGAACCAATCACATTGTGGAATAGTCAAAAACCATTAAGCCGTTTCCCAATGGCTCTAAGTTATTAGCAAGATGAAAATCAAAGCGATCAATTCTCAAACAGCTTCCTTCTTGGAAAAAGTCCTCCAACCAGAAGCCGGAATCCCAGGTGAATGTCTTATTGGTCGAAATCCTGAGTGTGGTTTAGTTCTCAATAGCCCTGAAGTGAGTCCTGTACACGGCAGGATTGTATTCCAACAGGGACGATATTACTATAATGACCTCGGCAGCATAGACGGTTCACGAGTTAATAATCAAGCGATTTTGGTTAACCAGGGTTACAGCCTCAAGGCTGGTGATATTATCCGAATTAGCTGTTTTGTTCTTCTGATTGAAGAGGAATCATTAAATAGCGATCGCTCAACACCCCAGCCGATGGGTAAGTGGAGTGAACTCGAATTAATCACTCCGAGGAGGAATCTTACCTGTCTACCTAATCCCGCGGTGAATCTACTGCTTACTTCTGCTGGCAGCGGAATTACGCGGATTCTGCCTTAGGAGTCCAAAATCTTTTGCAGGCCTCGCACTAATCGCTCAATTCCCTCTGCAACTGTCTCTTTTTGCAAGGCACCATAGGCAACCCGTAGATAACACCCGTTGTCCATCCCAAAGGTTGTACCCGGCATCACGGCTACCCGATGTTCGTGGATGAGTCGCTTTACCAACTCAAAAGCATCAAGCTTGGTATGAACTTTTAGCAGAAAATAGAATGCGCCCTCAGCAGGCGCGATCGCACATAATCCTTCTAACTGTTTCAAGGCGTCTAGCGCTAAGTGTCGCACAGATGCGATCGCTCCAATCTTCTCCTGACAATAGTCTTTTCCCACCTGCAACGCCCCTAAAGCGGCATACTGTGAAATGACTGGGGGACAAATCAAAATCGTATCCTGAATTTTCATAACTGAGTCAAACAGGTGTTTTGGAATGACCATATACCCGATGCGCCAGCTAGCAAAACCATAAGCTTTAGAGAGTGAGTAGAGTGAAATGGTGTATTCACTACTTTGGGGGAATGCTCCTGGCGAAATATGTTTTATCCCGTTGTAGGTAAAGTATTCATACGCTTCATCATTGATGTGATAAATTCTGCGATCACGACAGATTTGATTGACTTCCCGCAACGCCTTCTCGGAATACACCCCTCCAGTGGGATTATTGGGTGAAATCGTCACTACTGCCCGTGTTTTTTCTGTAATGGCTTGAGCGATCGCTTCAGGACGTAGCTGGTAATTTTCATCCGTTGCTACTAGCACCGGACGACAACTCGCCATGGTAATTGCCATTTCATGGTTGAAATAATAAGGTGTTTGGATAATAATTTCATCACCGGGCGAAGTGATAGCAAGAATCGCGTTCATAAACGCCATATTGCTGCCTGCTGTGACAACAATGCCGTTTTCTCCGTTAATTTCGATGCCGTTATCAGCTTTGAGTTTTACCTCAAATGCAGACAGTAAAGGGGCAATTCCCTGGACGGGTTTGTACTTATGATTTTCTGGATCGGCGAGGAATTCGGGTAAAAGCGCGATCGCTTCTGGTGGTGGACCATAATAAACAACACCCTGCCCTAAAGAAATCGTTCCAGGGTTGCTGCGAATTAATTCTCCAACAATGGGAATAAGTGGCGACTGTACCGCCTGCATACGAGTGGTTAGAGTTGACATGCGCTTCTGACAAGAAGGGGAGTAGGGAGTAGGCAGTGAGGAGTAGGGGAAAGTCTTCAACCTGACTACGTATTCCTCAATTTCTGACTGCCCAGCTTTTGCTAGGTTTAATTTTCCCTCAGAACAGGACTTACGCAAATCCTGCCTTCAGGCGCTACCTATAGTGTGGTGGTGGGCATAGCCAACCCTACAGATAGAGGTTATGCCTAAGTCCCCAGAAGTTAGTTGTAAGGAGGTTTAGACTATGCCGAATCTCAAAGAGGATGACAATGCGATGCGTGAGGTGCTGACTAATGCCAAAGTGATTGCTGTTGTGGGTCATTCTGATAAACCAGAGCGTACCAGTTATCGCATTGCACAATTCTTGCGAGGGGTAGGCTACAAAGTTTATCCCGTTAACCCAATGGTAAGTGAGATTGATGGTCAGCCGAGCTATGCTTCTCTCGAAGAAGTTCCGGAGTCGGTAGACATTGTCAATGTGTTTCGACGATCAGAGTATCTGCCTGAAATTGTTAATCAGGCGATCGCTATTCATGCCAAAACGGTATGGACACAACTGGGTGTCTATGATCAGCCGTCTGCACAAAAAGCGCTGGATGCAGGACTGAATGTGGTGATGGATGCTTGTATTAAAGTTGAGTATGTGCGGTTGGGGGTGGGTTAAAGTAGCCCTGTCAAGGTACTCTACCAATTTGTAAGGTATCTCGCCCCCTAGCCTCCCAACGAAAGGGGAGAACCGGATTTTCTCCCCCCAGAATTGGGGGGCAGGGGGGCTAAAATGTCTGCACAAATTTTCTTCACCTTGACAGGGCTAGGGTGGGTTAACGTTACATTTTGCACCCTTGCCCTTGCTTGTAGATACTGTCTTGACATGCAAGAGAGTATCTACAATTAGACGGGTATGCGAGCCGATGTCGCTCCTGGCAAAACCTATTCTCTGATCTGCGCTCTCATCTTTACCCTAGTGGGGGTTGGTGAAGAAGCTGGAGACTTTCCGTTCGTGCCGTTATCTCTGTTATCCCTCAACAACTGCCGGAACTGCTTGTCCTTGACAATTTCCTGAAAATCTGGATCAGTTTTTGCCTCGGCTCGATAGCTCGGATTCAGCTTAATTGCCTTCTCTAGGTTTTCAACGGCTAACTCGGCATCACCCTGTAGAGCATAACAGCTTGCCTTGTTGTAATAAGCTTTGGCAAAATCGGGTTGAATTGTCAAAGCGCGATCAAAGCTCTCTAGCGCCGCCTCATCACGCTCTAGCTGAACCAGCATTTCACCTCTGTAGTTCCACGCTTTATAAGAATCAGGCTTGAGTTCAATCGCTTTATCAAAGGAAGCCGCTGCGTCTTCATATCGCTCCAGTGTCCCCAAGGCCAGACCTCGATTTAACCAAGCTACACCATCATCAGGCTGCACTTGAACAGCTTGGTCAAACGACTTGAATGCCTCCTCATGCCGTTGTACTGTGCCTAGTACTACCCCTCGATTCACCCAGGCTTCATGATAATCAGACTTGAGTTCAAGTGCTTTGTCAAACGAGGCGATCGCGTCTTCAGGGCGTCTCAACCTTCCCAGAGACATACCTCGGTGCAGCCAAGCTCTGTAGTCGTCCGGTTGAATTTGAACAGCCTTGTTAAACGCTGCGATCGCGGCTTCATACCGTCGTAATTCCTTGAGGGTAAGACCTCGGTGATACCAAGTATCAGGGTAATCAGGTGCGAGTTCCAGCACTTTATCAAACGAAACAAGCGCGTCCTCATACTGTTGTAATTCCCATAGAGCCAGTCCTCGCTGGTACCAAATATTAGGGTTATCCGGCAAAAGGTCAAGAGCTTGATCGTAGCTAGCGATCGCCTCTTGATAGCTCCCTTGAGAGAATAACTCATCACCTTGATTGATATAGTCATCCGGGTTCACGAACAACTGAGGCTGATTCGATTTGAGGCGTTCAAGTTGTTCCGTTAAGGCTTGAATTTTTTCTAACACTTCAGAGATAGCCGACTGTGCGATCGCTGTCGGTGAAATCTCAGCCAATTGCTTCAAGATCTGCTCTTTCTGGGTTTGAGCATCCGAGACAACTTCAGAAAACTCAGCCGCCAGCGTAGTTTCCAATTTGTCTAAATTCTGAAGGGTTAAATCCTTCCGAGTCCGAATCTCGGACTGTAATTGTGAGAGTTGATCGGTAACCTCGTTACCTAATGTTTCTAAGCCTTGTAGGGCGTGCTGCTTCTTGTCTTGAATCCCTGAGTGCGAGTCTGAAACCTGAGTAACAAACTCGCTCTCCCGATTTTTCAGATTCTGGAGAGTTTGAGCTATTTGCTGTTGCATCTGCGAGTGTAAATCCGCAAATTTGGTTGTCACCTCAGTCTCTAACTTCTCTAAGCCTTGCAGAGTGCGCTCTTTGTGATCTTGAATCCCTGATTGGGAGTTAGAAACCTGAGCCGCAAACTCACTCTCCCGATTTTTCAAGTTTTGCAGAATCTGAGTCATTTGCTGTTGAGTCTGCGATTGTAATTGTGCAAATTGGGCTGTGACTTCAGTCTGTAATGTTTCTATACTCTTTAGGCTTTGCTCCTTCTTCCCTTCGAACCCTGACTGGGAGTTTGAAACCTGAGCCACAAACTCACTCTCCCGATTTTTCAGGTTTTGGAGGATGTGAGCCATTTGCTCTTGAATCTGCGATCGAGATTGTAAGAGTTGATCAGCTATCTCACGCCCTAATTGGTCTAGATTCTCAAGGGTTAAATCCTTCTGCTGTTGAGCTTTCTGCTCAGCATCCGCCTGAATTTCAGCGAGTTGAGGGGAGAATTCAGACTCTAATGTTTTTAGATTTTGCAGGATTAAATCCCGTTGTTTTTGAGCTTCTGACTGAAGTTCAGACAATTGAGTCGCAAACTCAGTTTCTGATTGCCTCAAGTTCTGTAATATTGCCTCTTTTTGCCCTTGAATCTCAGCCTGAAGTTCAGCAAGCTGAGGGGTAAACTCAGAGCTTAAGTTCTCTAGATTCTGGAGAATTAGCTCTTGTTGTTGTTGAACATTTGCCTGGAGTTCAGATAGTCCAGTTCCAAATTCGGTTTCTGAGTGTTTCAGATGCTGTAGAACAGCTTCCTTTTGTGCTTGGACATCCGCTTGGATAGCAAAAAGTTCCGGAGTAAATTCCGAGCTGAGTTTTTCTAAATTTTGGAAGATTAAGCCTTTTTGTTGTTGGGCGTCTGAATGCAGTTCAGAGAGCGCCGTCGCGAACATCCTCTCTGATGTTTCTAGATTCTGTAGGATGGTATCTTTCCGTGCTTGGACATCCGTCTGCATAGCAGAAAGTTCCGGGGCAAAATCGGCGCTTAATTGTTCTAGGTTTTGCACAATTAAGTCCCGTTGCTGCTGGACGTTTGCCTGAAGTTCAGAAAGCGCCGTTGCAAACTCAGTCTCGGATTTCTCTAGATTGTGTAAAACGGATTCCTTCTGCGCTTGGACATCTGCTTGAATGGTATAGAGTTCAGGAGCAAACGTCGAGCTTATTTGTTCTAAGTTTTGCAGGATTAAGTCTCGTTGCTGTTGGACGTTTGCCTGAAGTTCAGCAAGCGCAATTGCAAACTCAGTCTCAGATTTCTCTAGATTGTGTAAAACGGCTTCCTTCTGCGAGCGGACATCCGCTTGAATGGTAGAGAGTTCGGGGGCAAACTCAGCACTTAATTGTTCTAGATTTTGAACGATTAAGCCTTTTTGCTGTTGGGCATCTGAGTGCAGTTGAGAGAGTGCCGTTGCAAACTCTGTGTGTGATTTTTCTAAATTTTGGAGGACGGACTCCTTATGCGCTTGGACATCCGCTTGAATGGTAGAGAGTTCGGGGGCAAAGTCGGCGCTTAATTCTTTTAGGTTTTGCAGGATTAAGTCTCGTTGCTGTTGAACAGTTGCTTGAAGTTGAGACAGTCCATCTGCAAACTCGGTGTGTGATGCTTCTAGATTCTGGAGAACGGATTCCTTGTGCGCTTGAACATCCGCCTGAATGATAGACAGTTCAGGAGCAAACTCAGCGCTTAATTGTTCTAGATTTTGGAGGATTAAGCCTTTTTGTTCTTGGGCGTCTGATTGCAGTTCAGACAATCCAGCCGTAAACTCTATCTCTAAGTGCTCCAGTGTTTGTTTAGCGCCTGTGATTTGCGTTTCTAACTCGGTTAAGGCTTGTTCCTTAGACTGAGACACCTGAGAGAGCAGCTTGGATAAGGTTTCTCGGTTTACACCTATCTCCTTTTGAAAGGTTTCTGCCTCATTATTGAGTTTAGTTTCAATGTTTTCTGCTTCTTGCAGGATAGTTTGAACGTCTTGATTGGCACGGACAATTTTACCCTCTAAGTCTCCCAGTTCCTTGAGGTGAACTCTCACAAGCTCTGCCACCTCTCGAATCACAGCCCGTCGCAATAGGAACAGGGCAACGATCGCGGCAGCTAAAAGCAGTGCCAAGGTCGCCAGCATAACATTGAACAGGGTCGTTGTCTGACTAAAGGCGCGATTTGCCTCGATCTGAACCTGCTGCTGAAGACGCCTTTCTTCTCGCAATCGCTCTAGCTCTTGCCGCTCCTGATTTGAAATCTCTGAGGTAGGAGTCGATTCCGGAGCATTCGGTTTGGCGGGTTGGGCAATGGCAAGACCAACAGACAATAGGAAGGTGGAAAGGATAACACTGATTTGCGCCATCCATGCGAAGATATCTTGATTCTTGTGCTTCATGAGGAACCCCCTTTGCCTGTTGGTTAGGTTTGGCGATCGCGCATAGCTCACCAGCGTTTAGCTGATCGCTTACAAAAATCACCCTAAAACTCAGTGATCTTAGTACTAGGATATCGGGTGCGTCTGACAACCGGACTCATTGACGTCCTCCACAGCTGACTCTAAGAGGATGTCTGAGAAGTTTTCGATGTCACTCGTCGATCAATATGTTCAAAAGGATTCATAGTTGACTAGACCTAAGCAAGACTTGGTACGAGAATATAGTGCTAATTTTTCATAGCAAATCCTATTCTACTAATTTCCACAAATAGCCATTGCGCCTGGCTTTGAGCACTATGGTTTTAGGTTAGCGATCGCACATTGAACGTCTCAAACACCTTCTCCTGGAGTAGCAGCCTCCCCGCTCCTGAGTGCTACCCTGCATTATGAGGGCTTTCGCAACAAAACTGGATGAGTATCTTCACACTGCAATCTGTAAAAAAAGACTTTGGCATTAAGGACATCCTTAAAGATGCCAACTTTAGTCTAGATCCAACTGATAAGGTTGGACTAATTGGTACCAACGGTTCTGGCAAATCAACGCTTTTGAAGATGATAGCCGGACTAGAACCAATTGATGGCGGTCAAATCATAGTCAATCCTGGAATCCGGATTGTCTACTTGCCCCAACAGCCAGACATGGATGAAAATCACACAGTCTTGGAACAGGTTTTTGCTGATAGTAGTGAACAGATGACTCTCATCCGCGAGTATGAAGAACTTTCACACAAATTGGCTCATACTCCTGAAGATAGCCAACTGCTAGCTCGTTTGTCTCGTGTAACCCAACGCATGGAATCGACGGGCGCTTGGGATTTGGAGACAAATGCGAAAATTATCCTGACCAAGCTGGGTATTGAAGACTTCGACGCTCGTATTGGTAGTCTGTCCGGTGGCTATCGCAAGCGCATTGCCTTAGCTGCTGCCTTGCTTTCGGAACCGGATGTGTTGTTAATGGATGAACCGACAAACCATCTGGATGCCATTTCAGTCGAGTGGTTGCAGACTTACCTAAAAGGATTTCGAGGCGCACTGCTGCTGATTACCCACGATCGCTATTTTCTCGATCTCGTCACTAACCGCATTGTCGAAATTGACCGAGGTGACCTTTACACCTATGCGGGAAACTATTCTTACTATTTGGAGAAAAAATCTTTAGCCGAAGAATCTGCTAGCAGCACTCAGCGTAAACATCAAGGTGTGCTGCGTCGTGAGTTGGAATGGCTCAAACGCGGACCAAAAGCGCGCAGTACCAAGCAGAAAGCTCGAATTGACCGTATCCGCGACATGCAAGGAACGGAGTTTAAACAGGTTCAAGGCAAAGTCGATATCTCTACTCCTGGTAGGCGTATTGGTAAGAAAGTTATTGAGCTCAAGAATATTTCTAAAGCTTACGAGGGACGCACCCTAATTAAAAACTTTACCTACGAATTCAGCTCCGATGACCGTGTCGGCATCATTGGCGGCAACGGTGCAGGCAAATCCACTTTGATGGATATTATCACCGAACGCATTCAACCGGATTCCGGCAGCGTTGAGATTGGATCTACAATTCACATCGGCTACTTTGACCAGCACTCAGAGGATTTGCTGGAAGCGCTTAACGAAAACCAGCGTGTAATTGATTACCTCAAAGAAATTGCAGAATACGTTAAAACAGCTGATGGCACTTTAATTACTGCCTCGCAAATGTTAGAGCGTTTCTTGTTTCCTGGCAATCAGCAGTATGCACCTATCAATAAGCTCTCAGGGGGTGAAAAACGTCGTTTGTTCCTGCTGCGGGTGCTGATGAGTGCTCCCAATGTGCTGATTCTTGATGAACCGACAAATGACTTGGATGTGCAGACGCTCTCAGTGCTGGAAGAATATCTAGAAGAGTTCAACGGTTGTGTAATTGCTGTCTCTCACGATCGCTATTTTCTTGACCGCACAGTAGCAAAAATCTTTGCCTTTGAGCCAGAGGGCAATGTGCGTCAGTATCCTGGAAACTACTCAGTCTATCTAGATTACAAGCTAGCAGAAGACGCAGAAGCAGCTCAACAAAGTGCTAATTCTCAAGCTAATAAAGAATTACCAAAAGCTGAGAAGTCACAGAAGCAATCATCTGGCGATAGTAAGTCGCGCAGACTGTCCAATTGGGAAAAGCGTGAGTTTGAGGAACTAGAAGGTAAGATTGCTCAACTGGAAGCCGAGAAAGCTGAGATGGAGAAAGCGCTTTACAATGCTCCTCCTGGTAAAATTACTCAGGTTCAGGAACTTTATCAGCAGTTGGACGCATTGAATCAGGCGATCGATACAGCAACGGAGCGCTGGATGGAACTAGCTGAATTGGAGTCTTAATGGCAGTGTTACTCTAACTCCTCAAGACAAAAACCACTGGAGAAGGATGCCAGTTGCTAGTAAGCAGAAAATACCAGCGCCACCAGCTAAAGGTTTTTGTCCTAAACCGGTCATCCAGGTTGAACCTTTTCCTGTGTAAGAAATCAGTTCAGCAGAGTCTAGGCAAGTCAAGCCCCAAATCCAGCCAGCATGAAGTCCCACTGCCAAACCTAGGCTACCGCTATCCACCCAACGAGCCAGCACTAGTACCATTCCCATCAGCCAGAGTCCCGGCAGCTGAGGCAGCGTATCTTGCTGCTCCCAAATTAGGTGTAATAACGCAAAAATTACACTAGAAATTGCTGCCGCCACCCCGATTGAATAGTCCTGCTGAAGTTCATTTAATAAAAAGCCACGAAAGATTAACTCCTCTGTAACTCCAATCCATAAGCCCAACAACAGCACCGGGATCACTACCTGTCCTAGGCGCTGCCAATTTTTTGAATGCCACTCGATCCAGCCTAATGCCCATTGCCCAATAAAAATAAATATTAAGCTCAGAATGCTTAAGCCTAATCCTAGCCCCAGTGACATCAAAGTACTTAATTTCCAGTCCAAGCCGTAACCTGAAAAAGACACTCCATCTACCCAACAAGCCCCCCATAAAATCAAGGGGGCAATCAGGTAAAGTATTGCTAGTAAGGGTAGCTTTTGTGCTGTTGTTAAGGGGTTAGGAGGACGCCATTTCAGTACTGTTGCGAGGGGAATTGCCAGTGGGAGCCACAAAACAGCCCAAATGATGAAAAATGCCGCTACTTTCAAAAGCGCAGTTGATGTCTTGAGTGACACCAACCACAAATTAGTTGCCTGTTCGAAGATAGCCATTGGCGAGAGCGGCAAATTGTGAGGAGCGACAGATCTTTGCTAGGTGATGCAAAGGATGGACAAATCCACAAGCCATCCTTGGACAGAACTAATTAGTCCTCTTCGATTTCTGAGTCTTCGTCTTCAGAAATCTTGTTTGGGTCACTATCCACCTGTTTAAGGTGAATATGCTTATAACCTAGCTTTATTTCAAACTCATCACCGGGCTTTAATCCCATTGCCTGAGTGTAGGTTGCACCAATAACAATTTGACCATTTTTATGGACACTCACACGATAGGTCGGCTCCCGACCACGACCATCTTTTGTTCCCTCTGGATCGAGAGGAACACCTTTAGCCGCAAGCACCGCGTCATAAAAATCTGTTAAATTGACGCGAGTTTGGTCGTTTTTAGTGACGGTGTAATAGCCACAGCGTTTTGCTGTTTCTCGCCGGGGCAAGTGTGATAGCTCTTTTACTTTTTGAAGCAATGCTTTCCCGGTTAGGGGAGCGGTGGCGATCTCTGTCATAATCTTGCGAGATATCCCTCAACTTTCAAGATGGTATTGGTCTTTTTTGCCAAGCTATAAAAGCTCTATAAAAAATATATCCTTAAATCTCTCTATCTTGACAAGGATTTTCCGATCATTTGTTGGAATCTTCATGCATCCCAGCAAACGCAGATTTTCCTATCAATCATTAATACTTCTTTAATTAACATTCTACTGAGGGTAATCAGCTGAGACCAAAGTCAAAATAAAAGCATTTTAGTATAAGAGGTCGCCAGTTGTGTTTAGACTGTAAGCAGTGGTAGAAAAATTATCGCGCTTATTATAGGAAAAGATGGATCACAAGAAAACGAGTCATATTGGTCGCGGCTCGTCGGAAACCGATGTTTCAGGTAGATGTTTAGATAATCAAGAGCTTGTCAGTATGCAAGTTTGTTTTAAAATCATTCGACAGACTCAAAATAGCTCTCCTGTACTCCAGAGTTATACCCTGGATGTCGAAGAGGGAAATACTATTCTGGATTGTCTCAATCGTATTAAGTGGGAGCAAGATGGAAGCCTTGCTTTTCGCAAGAATTGCCGCAATACAATTTGCGGTAGTTGTGCTATGCGAATCAATGGTCGTTCAGCTTTGGCTTGTAAGGAAAATGTCGGTAGTGAGCTGGCAAAGCTTCCGACCAATGGCTCATCTAAGATTCCGGAAATTACTATTGCTCCGATGGGTAATATGCCGGTGATTAAGGATTTAGTCGTAGATATGTGTAGCTTTTGGGATAACTTGGAAGCCGTTGATCCCTACGTTAGCACGGAAGCAAGGGCTATTCCTGAACGAGAGTTTTTGCAGACCCCTGAAGAGCGATCGCGCTTAGATCAGACGGGTAACTGTATCCTATGTGGAGCGTGTTATTCGGAGTGCAATGCCCGTGAAGTCAACCCAGATTTTGTTGGTCCTCACGCCTTGGCTAAGGCACAGCGCATGGTTGCAGACTCTCGTGATGATCAAACCGAAACTCGTTTGGACGAATACAACAAAGGCACTCAAGGGGTCTGGGGCTGCACACGTTGTTATATGTGCAATGCGGTTTGCCCTATGGAGGTAGCACCCATGGATCAAATCAGTAAGATTAAACAGGAAATTTTGGATCACAAGGATGACCAAGGCAGTCGCCAAATCCGTCATCGCAAGATACTAATTAATTTGGTGAAAAAAGGAGGCTGGGTCGATGAGCGCAAGTTTGGTGTACAGGTCGTTGGCAACTCATTCCGGGACATTAAGGGATTGTTTAGTCTAGCCCCGTTGGGATTGAGGATGATTGCACGAGGGAAATTCCCGTTAGGGTTTGAGCCGTCAGAGGGAACTGCACAAGTGCGATCGCTCATTGAATCTGTGCAAAACTTGGAATCTGAGAAATCTCAAGAGAAAACTGCATCAAAGCCATGAGTTCTGAAGCGCCTACGTCTGAGCTATCCTCTCAGGAGAAATTTAACCAACCCGAACCAGCTTTTGGTTGGACACCCTACGCCGAGCAAATCAACGGACGGTTTGCCATGATTGGTTTTGTCGGTCTATTGTTACTGGAAGTATTCACGGGTCAAGGTCTGTTGACCTGGCTGGGTCTGAGGTGAGCAGACTACTAGGAAAGGTGGGGAAGATAGGCAAGACACAGAAGCTATCTCCCTCATCTCCCCCAACTCCCTTAGCCCCTAGCCCCTCTGGGTAGCAACGTCATGGGATAGATGGTGGCAAATCAATAGGTTTCCCAGAACGGTTATAAACCACAATGTTCCACCGACCATTCTCGCTCGATTCAAAGGCGATCAGACTGCCGTCAGCACTGATGGTTGGGTTACGCACTTCTGCCCTGAGATTTTCTGTAAGGTTGCGTAACTGGCGTGTATCCCGATTGTAGAGGTAGATTCCTGAGCGACCTTGGCGTGTAGCGGCAAAGACAATAATTTTACCGTCCTCGGTAAGGGCGGGATGAGATGCGATCGCATCCAAAGCATTGAGTCCGGGTAAATCAATTAGATTTTGGGTTGTCGCATCATATAGATACACATCCTGGCTCCCACGTCGGTCAGAGATAAAAACAATGTAACGCCCCGTCACATTGGGAGTTAATTCTGACGTTAGACTATTCAAACTGCGCCCCCCTGGATCAAAGGGAAAATCTAGCAGGCGCACACTACCACTACATCCCGTTAACAAACTTGCAAGAGCAACAACTACAGATAGAAAAAAAAATGCTTCACGGCCCTTGAACTGTGCTGCCATTTGGGATATCTGGTTCTATATTTGGTCCTCGGTCTAGCACTTCAATATCCCACTGACCGCGACGACTGGTTTCAAACACAATATAACGACCATCAGGACTAATACTGGGATTTCGTACCCAACCCTGATAGCCCATAGTGAGGACTTGTGATCGCTTAGTTACTCGGTCATAGAGTTCGACTTCTGGGCGTCCTTGGTCGCTTGCCATGTAGGCAATGTAGCGACCATTACGGCTTAGCGCCGGATTCTCAGCGATCGCGTCTTGTCGATTCAATCCCGGCAAATCAACAAAGTACCGTTTTTGCAAGTCATACATCACTAGTTTGCGATCGCCATCCCGATTAGAAACAAACGCAATAAATTGACCATTACCACTTAACGCCGGTTGCTCATCTGTATAGCGGCTGTTCAGGGCAACAGGTTCTTGCAAGCTGACGGCTGGACTACAGGCTACTGCTATACCCAAAAGGCTTAACCCCATAGCCCACCTTAGCCATCGGTGAATTGGCACTCCCGCTTTTAATCTTCTCACGTTGAGCTGTACTGATTCAGTTATGCCAACAGGTTATTGTGTGTTGCTTATTGTCTAGTATTTGTAATTACCAATAAGCAATAACTAATAACAAACAACAATAAGCAACCTCTTAATAGTCGAAACGCCCTGGCTTATCCTTCTCTTCGTCAGAGGGGTCTATTGGCTGGTAATCCACATAATCTGACGAAGTCGTTTCCACATCGGTACGAGGTCTAGATGAGCCTCTCTCTTGTGGCGGACGACGCCTTCTTGGCTTGGGTTCCGTCTCTATGTCGCTGCTTTCCGGGCGTGTAGTAGGGCGAGGACGGCTACTGCGAGACGGTTTCTCATCCCAGCCATTGCTACTATCTAAGTCAGCTTCCCAACTCTCTACAGGTCGTTCTGAAGGGCGACTGGTAGTAGGACGAGGACGACGCTTGGGGGTAGGAGAACGATCTCCCGATCCCATTCGTTCTGAGGGACCTCGACTCTTTGAACGACGTACTTCTCCCTCATAGCGATCTCTATCTCTAGCGTTACTGCGAGGGTCTTCCGTTCCTCGAAGACGACGATTTACATAGCGCTCTTCCTCCGGCTCGAGTTGGTCTTGATCATACAACTCCGCCTCTTGGTCATATCGATACACCTTGCTAACGGGTCGCTCATCGTCCACAATTCGCGTATTATCCTTTACGGTCTTGACAGCAACGCCCCGTAGACGAATTGCTTCATAGGCGAAAAAGATTGTAGTACCGGTCAGAAGAAATTGACCAAATTGCAGAATTGGATCCAGTCGCCATCCCTGGAATAAGAGAATGAAGCCGCACAAAAGCCCCACTGCTGAGAAAAATATATCCGGGTCTCGTGCCAGTTCTGGACGTATTGAGCGCATGAAGTAAAGCGCTGCTCCTGCAACTGCCAGAAAAATGCCCAAAATACTAGCTGAGTTCAGCCCAAAATTTACCATTGCTGCTCTCCTAAGTCAGTCCTATGGTAGCGAGTAATCCTTACTGAAATCTAGCAATTATCTCATGCGATAGGACTTTGCGCGGATGCTTCAGCGTTGTGTCGTTAACTCTGCCAAGGTTCGTTTCGCGATCGCTAACTAGGCGTGGGATGAATTACTGCCTGATGCGAGTTGCCATTATTTGAAGATTGGCTTGACGGTTGAAACTACACCTTCACAGACTAAACCTACCTACACAGCTTTCAAGAGCCTTGATTTTTCGTCAGTCCGTCCTTACTAAAGCTCCGGCAGACTTTGCTTATCTAGCCCTGGATTCCATTCGCTAGGGCTTAAATTGACACCAATCAGGCGGGGAGCCTGTCAACAAAACAGGGCAGCTGAGTAACTCACTGCCCTGTCCTCTATTATTGATGTGTTAAGAATTCATACCAATTCACTAAATGCTTGCTACAAATGAATTTCTTTTTCCCCCTTATTAAGGGGGCTGGGGGTCAATGTGTAGCAAGCCCACAGTGAAATGGTATCACCATTAAATTTAGAACCGTTGGATCTTATCCTTCTGGCTAATAAAGATTAGTCCCGCTGTGATGGGGACAACAACAATCACAGCACCCCAAAGAAGACTGTACAAAAAGTTTGCTAATGAAGGAGTCATAGAACTTCAACCCATTTTGATATTCTTCATAATAATTCTAATAGTCTGTTACCCACTTGAGAAGTCAACTCAAGCCAGAGTTAAGGGCGAGCTCTCTAGCTATCGTTTGGAAAAGTAAGTCGGGATACGAGGAAGAGTCAGACCGGGAGGAGTTTTGGCTCCCTGGATAGTATTCAACGGGTAGCCAGAGTTGGCAGGAGCGATCGCGCAACAGGTGCTGAAATCTTGCTCTCTTGTCTGAGAAGCCCCGTTAACATTTAGTCATAAAGTTTACAATTGAGGTAATTGTATCAAAACCTCACAGAGGAAGTGCTGAGTCGGAACGTGCTGAGTTCTGAGTGGGCAAGAAGAGAGGTACTAGCACACCTGGCGACAGAAATCTACGCTTTAGGGGTAAGAGTGTTAAAGGTGACCGCTTCCCTCATCAATCCCATTTGTTTAGAAGTGCGCGACTCACTTAAGGGACTAAGGACTCTCCAGCTCTTGCATTCAGCCTGCACTTGCCAATACTTGACCTTCGTATTAAACAACTCATGACAGCTTCTACTCTGGCGACCTGGACTCTCGGTCTTTTAATGGGACTAATGACCCTTTTGTTTATCCTCCGGATTATTCTCACCTGGTATCCTCAGATAAACCTGAATCGGTTCCCCTTCAATTTAATCGCCTGGCCTACGGAACCTTTGTTAGTGCCAGTGCGTAAAATTGTGCCTCCCATAGGAGGTGTGGATATTACCCCAATTATTTGGGTAGGGATTTTCACCCTGCTACGAGAGCTTCTCTTGGGTCAGCAAGGACTGCTGACGATGATGCATTGATAAACTTAAACGTCGAAGGATGAAGGAGAAGGATAAAAGAGGATAACTCTATACCCTAGTAGCTACTGTCTACTAAGCACTAGTTAAAACCTCGTCTCGTAGAGCGGCGTCTTTTATCCTTCATCCTTCATCCCTAGCCTTTGGCAGAGAGCATCATCTGCTCGACAAAATTGGTATAAACTTCACCCTCCAGAAAGGCAGGTGTTTCCAAGATTTTTTGGTGGAAACCAATCGTAGTGGGCACGCCAGTAATAGCACATTCCCGTAGCGCTCGTTTCATCCGTTTAATTGCCGCATCACGGTTGGGTCCCCAAACGATCAACTTACCAATCAAAGAGTCGTAATAAGGTGGAATTTCGTAATCGGTGTAGACATGGGAATCCATGCGGACGCCTGGACCTCCCGGTGGTAGGTAACCGCTAATTCGTCCGGGTTGGGGGCGGAAGTTGTGATCGGGGTCTTCGGCATTAATTCGGCATTCAATTGCATGACCTTTGAAAACAACTTGGTTTTGGGTCAACTGTAATTTTTCGCCCTGCGCGACACGAATTTGCTCGGCAATCAAGTCTAGACCCGTAATCATTTCCGTTACAGGATGCTCAACTTGTATACGGGTGTTCATTTCCATAAAGTAGAAGGCACCCGAGCGATCAAGGAGAAACTCGACTGTACCTGCACCTACGTAGTTAATAGACTTTGCCGCCATTACCGCTGCTGTCCCCATTTGTTCTCGCAGTTCGGCACTGAGAACTGGACTGGGGGCTTCTTCCAGTAGCTTCTGATGACGCCGCTGAATCGAGCAGTCTCGTTCACCTAAATGGATAACGTTGCCGTAACTGTCTGCTAAGATTTGAAACTCGATGTGACGAGGACGATCAACAAATTTTTCCATGTAGACACCAGGATTACCAAAGGCGGCTTCGGCTTCTCCTTGAGCGGCTAAAAACAGCTTGGGCAGATCACTTTCGTCGCGAACAAGGCGCATCCCGCGTCCACCACCACCAGCAGTCGCTTTGATCATGATCGGATAGCCAATCTTACGTGCTATTGCCTGTGCTTCTTGCTCGTTCATCAGCAGTCCCTCGCTTCCTGGGACTGTTGGAACGCCAGCACGTTGCATAGTTTCTTTGGCTGTGGATTTATCGCCCATTGCCCGAATGGCATCTGGGGTAGGACCGATAAAGGAAATTTTATGATCGGCACAAATTTCCGCAAAGCGAGCATTTTCTGCCAAAAATCCATATCCCGGATGAATAGCAGTGGCGTTGCGAGTCAGGGCAGCGGCAATGATATTGGGGATATTTAAATAACTTTTGCTACTAGGGGGTTCACCGATGCAAACGGCTTCATCCGCCAGTTGGACATGAAGGGCGTGTCGGTCAATTGTAGAGTGAACCGCAACCGTAGAAATCCCCATTTCCTCACAAGTTCGGAGAATTCGCAGGGCTATTTCCCCGCGATTGGCAATCAAGATTTTAGAAAAGTGCATAGAACAGCGCTGCTACATCCGTATCAGATAGAATAGTGGCGATCGTGTATCCTGATGATTACTTTTTCCCAGAAGTTTTGCCGCACATAGCATCCATTCGACGCTTAGATTTGCGCGTCTCGGTCCAGGAAAGCAGAGGGAAAAACTAATCCTCCGGATGTCTGTAGAATCACAATACCCTTAGAAGCTGCGAGTTGAAGTAATTTGGCCATGAGACGATAAACATGTTAATATATGAGCTGCACACTTTCTGATAGAATAAGTGATTGCGCGGATGTGGCGGAATTGGTATACGCGCACGTTTGAGGGGCGTGTGGCTTTGCCTTGCGAGTTCGAGTCTCGCCATCCGCATAAGTTAAATAACAGTGGCATTTTCTCTACTCCTGAAAGGAGTGGGAGAAAATGTCACGTTAGCAGTAATTAGTTGTTAGTAGAACTCAAGCCATCGGGTAGACCTGTAACGGCTACTTGCTGATCACATTGAGAACAAGCCATTAGCAAAAACCCTAACCCTAGTTCGGAATCTCGACGATAAACTCTGTCCCTTGCCCTGGGGTCGAAACACAACTGAGTTGACCTCCATGTTTTTCCACGACAATCTGGTAGGTAATGGATAACCCTAAACCTGTGCCACTTCCCATTGGCTTCGTGGTAAAAAACGGGTTAAATATCTGATTTTGCAAATCTTCACTCATTCCAGGACCATTGTCAGCAATTCGAATGACTACCTGAGAAGAATTTAGGAACTTCGAGTCAGACTTGAGCATAAGCTTCTTAGTCTTGAACTCGGTGCAAATTCTGATAGTGGGTATTACGTCTGACTCTGGATTCTTAACTGCTAAGTCTAAAGCCTTATTAGCGAACCGAGACGCGATCGCGTCGATCGCGTTGTTCAGCAGATTCATAAATACTTGATTCAACTGACTGGCATAACAGATGACTTTTGGGAGTTGACCATAATCTTTAATCACCGTAATCTCAGGGCGATCGCCCACTCCCCTTAAGCGGTGTTCCAAAATTAGTAGAGTGTTGTCAATGCCCTCATGGATATCTACAGGTTTTAGCTCTGATTCATCCAGTCTAGAAAAGCTCCGTAGTGACAGAACAATCTCCTGAATGCGCTGAGAGCCCATCTGCATGGAATCTATCAGTTTTTGCCAATCTTCTAGCAGAAACTCCAGGTCGATCTCCTCAGTGAGCTGCTGAATTTCTGGTGTGGGATGAGGGTAAGTCCATCGGTAGGCTTGAATCAGGCGGATTAGGTCTTGGAAGTATTCCCTGGCAGGAGTAAGATTACCGTAGATAAAGCTCGTGGGATTGTTGATTTCGTGAGCAACACCTGCGATCATCTGTCCCAAACTCGACATTTTTTCAGTTTGAATCAGCTGGGATTGAGCACGTTTCAATTTTTCCAAGGCGATTTCTAGCTCTTGTGCCTTTTCCCGTTCTCGCGCTTCCGATTGTCGCAGAGCTTCCTCGACTTGTTTGCGCTCAGTAATGTCTTTACCAATAGCGAGGACATAAGTTTGTCCACCAAAGTTAATAAGTTCTGCCGATAACAGCACTGTCCTCACAACACCTGATTTGGTGCAGTAGTTGAATTCCTGGTTGCGAATTACTGCCTGCTCCTGCAACAACTGATAAATTTGAGTAGCTTCTGTAGGATTGACCTCAAAATTCAGCTCGAAGCAGGTGCGACCAATTATCTCGTTTCGAGAGTAACCAGACGTACTTAGGAAGCTGTCGTTCACTTCAATGTAGCGCCCATCTGTGAACGTCGTGATCATGATTGGGTCAGGACTGCAACGAAATGCTTTGGAGAACTTTTCTTCAGAAAGGCGCAGAGCCTCTTCGGCTTGCTTTTGCTGCATCACCCTTCCGAGCTGATTTGCCACTGCATTGACTAGCTTAACGACCCGCTTGTCCTCTTGGCGGGTTTCCACAAAGAAAACCAATACCGCCAATACTCGACCTGACTCGGTGCTGTCCTCTGTTACAGAAATTGGGTCACTGACAATCGGCACACCTAAATTAGTCTTAAATCCACAGGCTTTAGCGAGATCGCTCCTGACAAAAACGGTGCTTGACTCAGCTGAAATATCGAAAATCCACTCCGTCTCACCTCGACTCCAGACTCGTCCCGGTAGTCCTTCATTGGGTCGGAAAGTAAGCCCTTCGCTATGTTGACGCAATTGCTCAATAGCAGCAATTTGTGCCGAGTCTTTACCTGCATGATCGACGTACCAAGTAGGGCTGCATTCTAAAACTATCCCATTAGCACTTATAGTCCAGGCTTCACCATAACTAAAGCCAATTGCCTCACACACCTCGTTTAGCACTACCCTCAAAGCTGTAGCAAAATCTGGTGCTGAGTTAACGGTTTGGGTGAGCCTTAGTAACAGCTGAATTTCTTCCTCGGCTTTCTGGCGTTCGTGAATCTCTTGTTGTAGAAGTGCATTTTGCTCAATCAGTTGTTTTTGAAGTGAACAGAGTTTTAGTTGATGCTCTATACGGGCTAAAGCCTCTGCCAGCTGAAACGGTTTAGTAATGTAATCTCCCCCACCAACTGCAAAAGCTTTGACCTTGTCGAGAGGGTCACCAAGGGCGCTAAGAAAAATTACCGGAACATCCTTAGTTTGTGGGTTAGCTTTAAGCTTTTCACAAACTTCATAACCGTTCATCGTCGGCATGTTGATGTCAAGTAAAATCAAATCAGGTGGAGCCAGTTGTACCACCTTGAGAGCCAGCGACCCACTAATCACTTTCCGAACCTTATACCCCTGCTCACTCAGCATTGCTGATAAAAGGCGTAGGTTATCTGGTGTATCATCAACAACTAAGATGTCTGCTATGGGGAGTGACGCCCGATCGCTATTCATATCAAGTCCTTAGTAGTCGCTTCGTTTATACTTTTTTTGAAGGATGGCTAATTGCTAATATTTAGCATTAGAGGACGATTTAAAAAGTCAAAATGTCTTGAATTTCAGGCTTCATCCTTCAGATTCCATAGTTTTGTTGAGAAATCTATAGTTAACATAAATTTTCAAAAGTTGCTTGGTGTTTTGACTGATTTTTAAACTATTAATTGGGATTATTGTAGAGTCAGAAGTACGACTTTGAGATGAATTTGACTAGGAAAATAGATAAGTTATCTATTGCCTAGTAATAAATTAGTATTTGTATTTTTAACTTATATAGACTTAGGAGTTGGGCATGTTAGCCAAGTAGAGACTTAGTTAAGTGCCCTTACATCTCCCAGCTTTGGTATTTTGAAAAGATGCCGCTGAGTAATAAACTAACAAAGGAGAGAACCTTAGGAGCTAAAGTTTTCTTAAAAAGTCCCTACTCTTAACCAGTGCGCAGTATTCCCTAAATTGCCAGGGGCGATCGCTACTCGTCTCCTCTAGTTTCATAAGCGCTCCCCCCGTTGCTAAGTCATATCTAATAGCCTTTACCTACAAGCGATCCCGGCAATAGACCAAGGGCGCTATTATATAAAGAGATTAAGTTATGTAAAGAACAGATGTCTCAGTGGAATGACACATCTCACAAAAGATGCGCTAACACGGAGACTGTTCTACTTTTCACATGTAAAAAGGCTGGTGCTTATCCATGTCTGTTGGCGCAGTCTGCCAAAAGCTCATCGATAAGGAACGCCACTAAATAAAACTAAGATGACTGCAACTTTGAGACCTAAAGACGGCGTCACTCTACAAACAACCTGGCACTCTCTCAATTCCATCTGGCAGGGGGGAGAAGAAACTGTTCAGCAGGGATTACCTCATACTCAGCTGTCACCAACATGGCAGTTACTTCTTTTAGGAGATGGTTCCCCAACCCGTCACCTCCAGCTCTTGACAGGTGAGCAAACAGAGGTCGATGTTATTGATATGTCGCCGATTGGTCTGGATGACGATGGCGCACCTGACCTAATTCAGGCGGTGCCTGGACCGCGACTGCGGCGTCAGGTGTGGCTCAGAACTGAATCAGGGCAACGTCTAGCCTATGCTACTTCTTGGTGGGACGCTAGCCATGTGGATGAGTACTTACAGAATCGGAACTTACCGATTTGGGCAAGTCTTGCCCGTCTAAGAACTGAGTTATACCGGGATATTCAAGGAATTTATCACGGTCACTCAGCGGCGCTAGAGTCAGCTTTTGAACAGTCGGCACCCTTCTGGGGACGCCATTATCTGTTTTGGCATCATGGACGCCCCTTGACATTGATTTATGAAGTGTTTTCCCCCTATTTGACGAAGTACTTGGGACCAATGCAGCAGCCAGCAGAAGTGAGCACTGACTGAAAAAAGTAACCTTTTATCCAGTTTCTCCCACTACTCAGTAGACGTATCAGCAAGCGGTAGTGGCTGTGGCAGAGAAAACAGACGCCGAGTTAGTGGCCTTGGCACGCTCCGGTGATAAAGACGCTTTTGGTCAGCTTATTGAGCGGTACCAGTCAATGGCTAAACGCATCGCTATTGGCATGGTAGTAAATGCGGACAGCGCCCAAGACTTAGTGCAAGAGGCGTTTCTGCAAGCCTATCTGTGTCTTGATCGCCTCCAGGATGATAGAAGCTTCAAGAATTGGCTCTATGGGATTGTATTGAACGTCTGCCGGAGCTACATCCGTGACGCCCGAACAGTCTTTTTCTCTATAGAAGCGATCGCAGGCGGCTTACACTTTGATGCCATTCCATTTACTGGAGTGTCTCCCGATCCTCAGAAAGTCGCTGAGGAGCAAGAACTTTACAGCTTAGTTCTAGAAGCCGTCAACACTCTGTCTCCTAAGAATAGGACAGCAACACTGCTGTTCTATCAAGAACAGTTAAGTCTGCACCAGATCGCTGCGCTTTTGGGTGTGTCAGTGGCGGCTGTCAAGGGTCGCCTTCACAAGTCCCGAGTCCAACTGCGAGCACAGCTTCTACCGCTTTATGCCGAGAACAACCTAACTGTTCTAACACAACAAAGGAGAAGCAACATGATTAAGGTTACGATTGCCGATGTTATCCCACACATAGAGAAAGATAATACACAGAACTATATAGTCGTGTTGTGGGATGAAGTAAACAGCCGATTCTTACCGATTTGGGTAGGACGGTGGGAGGGTGAGTCAATCGCTCTTGGTTTGAGTAAGGTTCCCATTCCCAGACCAATGACTTACAACTTTATGGCTAAGCTTCTAGAGGCGGCTGGAGCAGAGTTAGAGGAGGTGCGGATTGAAGCACTCAAAGATTTTACTTTCTACGCGGTGGCGAAGCTACGAAGTGCTGACAAAGTAAGGGAAGTGGATGCTCGACCGAGCGATGCGATCGCACTAGCTGTGCGCCTGAATAGTCCGATCTATGTCGCCCAAGAGTTGCTCGAACAACATGCAATGGCTCTTCCAGCACAGGGGAAGAATCAACTCGGCAAGGGGCTTGACAGCCTGATGGAAAACCGAGAAAAGCAAAAGAGGAACGATGAAGAATCGCGTGCTGCCCAATCAAGCCTTGAAGAAGTGAAAGAGAAGGCGTATCAAGAGCTGATCACTTTCTTGTTGGGCAGTCAATAAGAATAAAGACTTGTTGTCCTGAAAACTTGTCAGCTAAGCCACTTAAAAGTGCGGAATGTGAGTTCAAGCATTCCGCCAACCTCTGAATACCAATTGGTCTTAAAAATGACACAAATAGTCAAGGTAGTAGGTTGTAGCGTCCTTCCTACCACCTACTACCTAACACCTAAAACCTAATCACCGATAAGTGTCAAACCTTTAACCAAATGGTATGACAACTTTAGGCAGTGACGACTTTTTCTAGTATCAACTTAGAGCGCTTGAGCAGTTCTGGCACCTGAATCGGGTAATCGCCAGTGAAACAGGCAGTGCAGAAGTGGTTGGGGTCTTCACCCGTGGCTCGAAGCATTCCTTCCCAGCTAAGATAAGCCAGAGAATCAACGCCTATTTGTTGGGCAATTTCTTCTACTGAATTGGTGGCGGCAATCAACTGGTTTTGACTGTCGGTATCAATGCCATAGAAACAAGGGTGAGTCACTGGTGCCGAGGAAACTCGCATATGTACCTCAGTCGCACCGGCATCACGCAAGGTTTTGACAATTTTGCGGCTTGTAGTGCCCCGGACAACCGAGTCATCTACAATCACAACTCGCTTTCCAGCCAAAACATCTTTCAGGGGGTTAAGTTTCATGCGTATCCCAGATTCTCGCATGGATTGGGTGGGCTGGATGAATGTGCGGCCCACATAGCGATTTTTAATTAGCCCTTCAGCGTAGGGAAGTCCAGATGCCTGAGAAAATCCGATCGCGGCGGGAATACCGGAGTCGGGTACACCAATCACCATGTCAGCATCAATTGGTGACTCTTTTGCCAGCTCACGCCCCAAGCGTAACCGATAGCTATACAGGGTTTCATCATGCATAACGCTATCAGGTCTTGCAAAGTAAATCATCTCAAAAATGCAAAGCTTCCGTTCCGGCTTTGGACTCCAGTGGAAGGAAGCCATGCCTTCTTCGGTAATCCAAACCAACTCGCCTGGTTCAACGTCCCGCAGATATTCAGCCCCAATAATGTCTAAGCCACAGGTTTCCGAGGCAAGGACATAGCGCTGAGGAGTAGTGCCTAAAGTACCGATAACAAGCGGACGGACTCCGTTAGGGTCACGTACCCCCATTAAGCCAACAGGTGTGCCAATTACTAAACTATAGGCTCCTGAACAGAGACCAAAAGCACTGATAGCCGCGTCCAACCAGCCTTTACCGTTGTCAACTTCATTGCCGATCGCGATCGCGATCATTTCTGAATCCGTTGTTGTTTCAAAGTTGCAATTACACTTAATCAAATGCTCACGTAGCTCACCTGTATTCACCAAGTTACCGTTGTGAGCCAGAGCCAGCGAGCCTAGGCTAGTTTCGACAACAGCCGGTTGAGCATTGGCGATACGGCTAGAGCCAGTTGTAGAGTAACGAGTATGACCAACTGCCATATCTCCTGGCAGTTCGTTCAAAATTGTTTCATTGAAGACTTGGGGAACCAGCCCCATATTCTTATATAAATGAACTCTATCTCCCTGGAAGGTTGCAATCCCTGCTGATTCTTGACCCCGATGTTGTAACGCATACAGACCGAAGTAAGTTAGCTTAGCAACATCATCCCCTGGTGCATAAACACCGAAGACTCCACAGGCTTCCTCTGGCTTGTCGGGTCGTTGTACATACTCATCATTAGGCTGAGCAGGATACTGGTCAGAAGAAAGGGGCTGCTGGGGAATCATAGTAGAGCTTACTCCTGATAGGACTATGGGTCGGTGAGCCTTGGCTCAAAGCGGGCATCTGGGGGAATGTTAACCAATCTTAACATTCCCTTAAAAAAACCACCAATACTATTACCTCAGTAATACATCCTGAGAACAGTACTGCTGGCTCATTGGGTTCGGTTGTAAAAACGGGTATCGTATCTATACGCTTTTGCAACTGAACTAAACCTTCACACGGCGTTCGATCGCCTTTAAAAAGCGATCGCTCATATCTGCGATTGTAGCGTCGATAATTGGTTGACCGTCAGTCGTAATAACTCGTAAATAAGTATTATTACCCTTGACAACACCAATCCTTTGCCAGAGTGTACATTGCGCCTGAGTCTGTTCCCCCAACTGCTCCTTGAGGTAAGACTCCCAGTGGGCTTGTTGTTCGGGCATTACAGAGACCAGAATGCGGCTACCCCCTTCACCGAAGAGAATTTCATCCCAGCGGTGTTCCGGAGACTTATCCGTCACACCTAAATTGATTTCGGCACCACGCTGAGCGGCAATACAGGATTCAGCAAGAGCCACTATAATTCCTCCCTCCATAGAGTCATGAGCGGAACGCACCCAGCTTTGACGGATGCCCTCACGCGTCACCCTTTGGACACGACGCTCTAAATCAAAATCTACGACTGGGGGCTTCCCGGTAACCATACCATGAATTGTCGCTAGGTATTCAGAACCCCCTAAACAAACGTGCGGTGTGAAGTCACAAACAGATAGTCCTAGGAGATAAATCAAATCTCCTTCGGCTTGCCAACCTTGACCGCAGATTTGGCTCACATCGGGAATCAACCCTACCATACCAATAACTGGCGTTGGGTAGATGGGTTGGGGGTTGCCTGTGGCGTCAAGGGTTTCGTTGTAGAGAGAGACATTCCCACCCGTTACAGGTGTTCCCATCTGCTGAGAAGCCTCTGCGATACCCCGACAAGCGGACGCCAACTGCCAGTAACCTATGGGCTTTTCCGGACTGCCAAAATTGAGATTATCTGTAACGGCTAAGGGTTCTGCGCCCACACAACTTAGGTTACGTGCAGCTTCTGCTACTACTGCTTTAGCTCCTTCATAGGGATCGAGATAGACATAACGGGGATTACAATCTACAGTGGCGGCAACACCGCGTTGGGGAGTGGGGAGTGAAGGGTGGGGAGCGGAGAATTCTTCAACGGGACGTAATCTTACGACAGCAGCATCAGCACCTCCGGGCAGAATCACAGTATTGTTTTGTACTTGATGGTCATACTGGCGATAAACCCAGCGTTTAGATGCAATGGTAGGAGTATCGAGCAGTTGAAGCAGGATGTCATTCCAGCTTTTGTGGTTGCCTTGGATTTCAATTCCTGCTGCTGTACAGGGAGGAAGCGACTGTGCCGTCCACTCCCAGGCTTTGCGGGCATATTCCGGTGGTTCTGCTAAGACTTCCCGGTGATAAATTGGCGTATTATCTGCTAAAGCTGTCGCTGGGATTTCTGCTGCCACCTCACCTTGGAACAGAATTCGCACAATAGGCTCCTCGATTACCGTCCCTGCTACTACAGCCTGTAGTCCCCAACGGTGGAAAATATTGATTAGTTCTTGTTCACGACCCTTATGAGCAACAAACAGCATCCGCTCTTGGGATTCTGAAAGCAGATATTCATAAGGCACCATGCCGAGTTCTCGCACGGGAATCAGGTCTAAATCTAGCTCAATCCCGACGCCACCTTTAGCCGCCATTTCTGATGTTGAACAGGTAATACCAGCAGCCCCCATATCTTGTGCTGCCACTACGGCACCTGTTTTAAAGGCTTCTAGGCAGGCTTCTATCAAAGATTTTTCTAGGAAAGGGTCACCGACTTGTACCGCAGGACGGTCATCGACAGATTTATCACTCAGTTCTGCACTGGCGAAGCTTGCCCCACCCATGCCATCTCTGCCTGTGGTTGAACCGACATACAATACCGGGTTCCCAATACCGGCTGCGCCAGACTTGACGATTTCTGGGGTTTCCATCAATCCTAGTGCCATGACATTCACTAAGGGATTACCACTGTAGGCAGGGTCAAAGTAAACTTCGCCACCGACTGTGGGTACTCCTACGCAATTACCATAGTGGGCAATCCCCGCTACTACACCACTAAACAGCCTGCGCGTCCGTGCATCTTCTAGGGAACCGAAACGTAGGGAGTTGAGTACAGCAATGGGACGCGCCCCCATTGTAAAGATGTCCCGCAGGATACCTCCTACTCCTGTTGCCGCACCTTGAAATGGTTCGACGGCTGAGGGGTGGTTGTGAGATTCAATTTTAAAGGCAAGTCTCACTCCGTCTCCCAAGTCCACAACTCCGGCATTTTCTCCGGGACCAACGAGAATGCGATCGCCTTGTGTGGGAAATTGCTTTAGTAGTGGTCGAGAATTCTTATAGCAGCAATGCTCCGACCACATTACGCCAAACATTCCCAGTTCAGCCTTGTTGGGATGACGCCCCAGCCGTTGGAGTATTTCTTCATATTCTTCAGGCTTCAAACCTTCAGCAGCAATTTCTTCCGGAGAAAAGGGAGCGGAGGAGGCAGAGTAGATGGCAGACATGGGACTTTGCAAAGCTCAACAGAGCCATATTTTAGCGATATTCGTGGTATTCCCGATGAATATCTTTTGTTATTGATTAACCCTATCCTCCGTTCATAATGACTATATAGAGGAAGGAATAAAAGACATGGCTCCATCAAAATCAAATCGTAAGTCTTCTGACTCTCAGTCCTCAACTGAACGCGTTGTTTACCGTGAGTTTGGTGCTGGCATCAAGCCCGCTGCTGTTGAACGGGCTGTCCAGGAACTTCCTCCCAATCAGCATTCTTTGAGAGTACAGGCTTCACGTAAAGGGCGTAAGGGAAAGACTGTAACGGTAATCAGTGGTTTTCAAGTCAAACCAGAAACCTTAACCCAGTTACTCAAACAATTGAAAAACCAGTGTGGTAGTGGTGGTACGGTTAAGGATAATACGCTTGAAATTCAAGGTGACCACGCTCAGAAGCTTGTTGAAATTCTGACCCAGCTGGGGTACAAGGCAAAAGTTAGCGGTGGGTGATGTGAAAGTGGTTAGGGGTTAGGGGTTAGTGGTTGGCGTCAAGAATCACCGCTCCTTCAGGACGGTGAGTATGTCAAGTAAGCCTAGTTCATAGGAGTCTAACTTCTAAAGGAGCAGGGGAAGCTACACAATTGAACTACTAAGGGGTAATCCTACAATAAAGCTGGTCTGCCCAGATCCACTCTCCACCTGAACCGTACCTCCCATACGTGTGACTAATTTCTGCACCAGTGCTAGTCCTAGCCCTGTTCCTCCCTGCTGCCAACGGTCAGCTTTAGGAATACGGTAGAACTTGTTAAAAATTAAGGATAGTTCACTAGGAGGAATCTCAATACCTGTATTGCTGACGCGCAGCTCAATTGTTCTCGCCTGAGGCTGAACCGTTACCTTAATGGTTTCCTGGGGCGGCGTGTACTTACAAGCATTGTTTAGCAATTCGGTTAAAACACGCCCTAAACTGGCAGAGTCACAGATAAGAGGCGGTAGGTTGGGAGAAATGTCAGTTTCTAAGCGTTGCTGACGGTTTTGGGTGCGTTGCTCAAATGCTTCTAAGAGTTGGGGAAGCCAATCGAGTAAATTAATTGCTGTCGGCACAATAGGATGTACACCTGTTTCAAGCCGCTGTAAATCTAACAAGTCATTGATCAGATTGGTTTCTCGTTCACACTCGTTGAGCAAAATTTGAAAATAGCGTGCGATTTTGCTACGTTGCGCCTCAGGCTTATTTAGATCAGCAAACAAGGCTCGATCTTGATTGAGTGCTCTAGATAACATATGTATCGCCATTTTCATGTTAGTAACGGGTGTCCGTAGTTCATGAGAAACGGTACTGAGAAAATCATCTTTGAGCTGATTGAGTTTTTCCAATTCTGTGACTTGTGCTTGCGCGGCTTGATAAAGTCGAGCTTGACGAATCGCGATCGCACATTGATTCGCTACCTGCTGGGCTAGTCGGATTTCTTGCTCGTCGAAACACTCTTCCTGATGCTTGAATAAGAATAGATTCCCTAGCACCCCATCACCATAAAAAATCGGGCAGGCGAGAATTACCACCGCTCCCCGGAAATCAGGCACCAATTTACAAAACTGGAAGCACCAACCTTGCTGTAACTGCTTGTATTCTTCCTGGAAGTCTAAAAGTGGGACAATATAGCCCAGCTTTGAAGGCACTCCCCTAGTGGATTCGTAGCTTATTGTTGATATAGTCTCTTCCGTGTCATAGAGAGCGGTGTCACACCCCTCAATCCCTAATACCTCAGTTAATTCCTGCAAAGCCGTTTGCAAAATCTGGCTTTCGTCGAGACTGTCGCGAACTTTGTCAGTAATGCGTTTGAGCATTGCTTCAAAGCGGAGCATCTGTTCTAACTCGACTGTTCGCCCTTGAACTTGTCGTTCCAAGTTAGTATTGAGCAGGAGCAGTTGCTCATTAAGTTGGGAAAGTGCGGCTGTTCGTTGTTCAAGTAGCTTTTCTAGCTCCTGCGATCGCTTTTGCTGAGCCTCTAGTGATTGGCGCGTTGCCACTAACTCTTCCTGGGCAGCACTTGTTACTGTCGCGACTGGCAGTGCTTCTACCATGCGAGACAGTTCATCGAACGCCTCAAGAAGCGATCGCTTCTGGTAGGGCGACAATTGTTCGAAGCGCTTTAGGGAAGTTTGAATCTGCTTGATTTGCTGTTCAAGTTTATCCACTTGTTGACCGATTATTGATAAAGTATCGGGCTTTTGTACAATATTGGCTGTTGGTTCGTAGTGAGTCCTCTATTCGCTCTGGCATCAGCTCTAAGCGATCGCATCCTTTACTAAAAACTTTAGGTGAGTCTATTTAGTTTTTAGCGATTAATTCCGTTATCCATCCTCGCTTATTAGTCAAGTTTACTGGGCTTATCTAAAGAAAATAGGGAGTAAGGAGTTTTTGTAGGGGCGACTTGTCTCTTATCAATAGAGGGCTCTTGCCAGTTCCTGAAAATGGGTTGCTCGTACAGGAGTGGCGCAAGAGAGGGAGCTAGATTCTTGTTGCTTTCTAATGCAAGTTTGACAGACTCAATGAGGAGGTTGTTTCTTAATTGTTGCAAGAGACGCCATGACTTGTGTAGATAGCGAACATCTAACACTCTATTTTTCCCTACTCCCCACTCCCTACTCCTGATTCCCAACTCTAAACCTGTTGATCATCGGTCATGTCCTCCATTAAGAGGATTATTCCCTGGTGCTGATTGGCAACGATAAGTGGTGTGCAGATCACACGGCAACGAATGGCTTTGCCACTAAGGTTAGTCGCCTCTAATACAACCTCTTGGTAATCCGATGTTCCACTCTGACAAGCACGAACTGGTTCCCTGAGTTGCTCCACTGGCAGACCAATATCCAGGTCAAAGAAAAAATATCCTTCAACTTCCTCATTTCGCATACCCCACAAGTTGACTGCTCTACTATTCCAAAGTTCAACACTCAGGCGGTTGTTTAAAACGATCATCCCCATCCGTAGGCTAGTGAGAATTGACTGTATGAAGGCATTAACGCTGTTGAGTTCCTCGGTTCGACTGCGTAGTTTATCATTGGTAGCCTGGAATTCTTCGTTAGAAGACTGAAGTTCTTCATTCATTGTCTCCAATTCTTCATTAGTACTTTGGAGTTCTTCGTTAGTGGTTTCTAGTTCTTCGTTAGTACTTTGGAGTTCCTCGTTGGTAGTTTCTAGTTCTTCGTTGGCACTCTGGAGTTCTTCATAAGCTGTTTCTAGTTCATGAGTGGAACGCACAAGCTCCTGTTGCAACTGGTTGTAGCGTGTCGCATCATTAAAGATAACCGATACCCCTAACAGTTCGGCATTGCTGTCCATTAGGGGGATGACTTCAATGTCTAGGTAGGTGGAATTGTTTTCCTTGGCGCTCAATATCTCTACATTAGTAATCTGGATTGAACGGCGTTCGGCATAAGCCTGCTGAATGCGCGATCGCAGTTCTACTGGTCGGTAAGAGAGTTCTAAGTCTTGTAGAGGGCGACCTTGATCTTGGCTGGATAGATTGAACATAACTCGCGCCTGTCGGTTCGCCATTGCTAGGTTACCGTGATCATCCACCACAATCTGGGCAACTGGTAAGGTCTCAAACGATTCATCCCGCAACCGCATATTTTTCAAGAAATGGTCGCTAACCTCTGTATTACCCGCTTCTGCAACGACCAGTAGGCGATCGCGCAGCGTCACTTTGGAGAGTTTGGCAAAAATTCGATACTTGAGATTAACTGGCGTGAACAGGCTGGCATGAGTAAGCAGCATCTCTGCTTTACCCACAAATAGAAAACCACTCTCCTTGAGGGCGAAGTGAAAGCGGCTGAGGACACGCGCCTGAGTCTCCGCATTGAAATACATCAGGGTATTGCGGCATACCAGCAAATCTAGATGACCAATGGGAGCATCCTGAACCAAGTTGTTGCGACCAAAAATCACGCATCGGCGCAGATCACTGCGGAAGGTGTAGGCGCTTCTCGATACGTCGAAGTATTTCTCCCGCAGTTCCTCTGGGACATCTCGCAATTCTCTTGCTGTATAGTTGGCGAGGCGGCCCTGGGTGAGCGCTTCCTCATCTAAATCTGTGGCGTAGATTTTGACCCGTGATCGGAATGCTTCTTCCCCTAAAGCTTCCGCTAAGATAATCGCGATCGTGTAGGCTTCTTCTCCAGAAGCACAGCCAGCACTCCAAACCCGGATTAGCTCGTTCTCTGGCTTGTTTTCAACAATACGCGGGATTATCTCTTGAGTTAAGTAGTTCCAGGCTGGTGGATCTCGAAAAAACGTGGTGACTTTCAATAACAAACCATCGAACAGCTGATTGATTTCACAGGGGTTAGCTTCTAGATAATCTAGATAGTTACTAAACGACTCAGCGGCTACTCGCTGCATACGCTTTGTGGTTAAGCGCATTAGGCTAGGACGTTTATAACCTGTAAAATCCAAACCACGAGTTCGTTTGAGATAGTGGAGTAACGCCTCAAAATCTGGATCGTATTGCACGTTACTCATGACAAAAGTTCTTCGATCTGTCCATACATTACTAATGTTGTAATTGCAGCACCAATTTTATCGAGTGGCAACACCCAATCAACACAGCCCGTTTCAATCGCTGCCGCAGGCATTCCCCAAACTGTTGATGTTGCTTTATCCTGAGCAATTACCTTACCGCCCATTTTGTTTATGGCTTGGACTCCCCTAGAGCCATCTGAGTCCCCCTCTGTCAACACGACGGCGATCGCCCGGTCTTTATAACTTTGGGCAACTGATTCAAATAATATCTCGGCAGCCGGGCGCACAAAATGCACTTTCTCTGTTTGGGACAGGGAAAGAGAACCGTCAGCATTAACCAGAAGGTGGTAATCAGGTGGAGCAATAAACACCCTGCCTGGACTCAACTGACCCCCCTCCTCAGCTTGCTTAACCAGCAGGGGTCTGCAACGGTTAAGGATTTCTGCCAGTAAGCTACGATGCCGGGGAGATAAATGTTGCACCACCACAAGGGCGGCAGGAAAGTCAGCCGATAGACCAGATAGAATCTGGCTCAAGGCTTTAAGTCCATCAGCTGAGGCAGCCAGCGCTACAATATCGAAGACTGGAGAAGTGGTATTTTCCTTCGGCAGTACTACATCGTGGAGGGTTACGGTAGCTGGTTGAGTCGGCTCAACTGTGACCCAAGACAGTACATCCTTATCGGGGAGACTATTTTCTTGTTGAGCAACCAAAATTTAATTTCTCTTATATATGTTTAGCTTGAATCAGTATTCTAAATGACGTAAGTCAATAAAATAGTTAAACTTTTTCAATCTTGACTAAAGCTTTATTATTTTTATTTGTATTTGTTAATACAATGTACCGATTGATCAGAGCAAAAAGTTCTTGATCATTAACTTACTCCCTCTATTAGGCTCATTCTTTTAAATCTTTCCAAGAGCATCAAAAAAATGCTATAGCAGCTCTTAAGCTTGAGTAAATACCTAAGAACTACCAAAAATGACGGGAACTGTAGAAAATAAAATATTTTGCTGTTATTTATAGGATATTTGAGGCGAATACTACTCTTAAATTTATAAATGTAAAACAATGTAAAATAAACAGCAAAATCTGTCATGAGATAGAGGTAGTTTAATACTATGAATTTAAAGCAGTCACGGAAGTCTCGTTGAGAGCGGCGCGTGCTTACCTTACGCAGTTAGTACTCCTAACTTGTAGTAATATCAGCGACCACTACACCAAAGTGACGGCTTAAGCACGGGGCTAGTAATAATTCAATTTAGAGGCTCAGGTTCAAAGAACAACATTCCTGACCTTCATGACGGCTTTGGGCACCTTCCAAACATAATGAATGAGGGGCGATATTCATGACCAGTGAAATTTTTGACCAACAACTCATGCTGTCCCAGCGTCGGTTAGAAGAGCTGTGGCAACAGGCAAATAAATTACGGGAGCCACCAGAAGCACTTGGGCAACAAGCTGATCAATTTGCTACAGGGCAGCAAGAACTACTAAAGGAGAGTTTGGAGGAACTCTCCCTTTCTTTAGAAGAGTTGCACGTCCTGGTTGAGGAACTACACCTTCAAAATGAAGAGTTAGCCAAAAGCCGCATCACACTGGAAACTGAGCGCCAGCGCTATAAGGAACTGTTTGAACTTGCCCCAGATGGCTACCTGGTGACAACCAAAGACGGGGTAATCATTGAAGCGAACGCAATGGCAGCCGAGTTACTTAATGCTTCACAAAAGCGTCTCGTTGGCAAACCCTTCGTTGTGTTTATTGGTGCCGAGGAACGGCGGAACTTCTACTCTCAGCTGAGGCAACTGCAAAGAGGCGAGTCAATCAAAAATTGGCAAGTCCAGATTCAGCGCCGACGCGGTGCTCACTTTACGGCAAGTGCAACAGTGGTACCGATATGGGACTCGCAGGATAAGGTGGTAAGCTTGCGCTGGCGAGTTTCGGAACTTACTCCCTCTGTTGTTGACGCTGCTTCATCATCCTCAACTCAACAGCAGAAGATTAGTAAAGCCGCTTTGCAGGAGCAAAACTTGTTTCGCGCCATGTTTGAGAAGGCGGCTGTTGGGATAGCACTATTAGATAGCAACGGTTGTGTTATCAAGACTAACCAAGCGTTACAGAAGATGGTAGGTTATCGCGAGCAAGAGTTGCAGACAATTCTTCCTGAGATGATGAATTTGGACAAAAAAGGTGTAGAGTTTGCACTGTTCCAAGCAGTAATGGCGGGGCAATGTCAGTCTTACCAGCTAGAAAAGCGCTTCCTGTGTCAAAACACTGCAATGCAATGGGGACGGTTGACCTTTTCTTTAGTGCAGGGTAGTGGAGACGAACCCACGTTTGCTACTTGTCTGCTGGAAGACATCACCGAGCTTCGTCAGAGTGAAGCAGCACCACCACAGTTAGTTGAACAGCCAGAAGTCAGCCATCAAGAATTAACCCCTGATACCATTCTCGATTTTGGATGTCCGATTTTGGATTGGAGGAGCTTCACTACTCGTTCATGTGAGGATTTGAACTATGACAGCAATAAAACCAAATGGTATGACTCCGATTATTGGCAACAGATAAAGTCCCAACAACTGGCAGTAACGGCTGAGCAGTTAGGGAGAACGCTTAATGATATTCTTTCTAGCTCTCCGGACTTGTTTTTTGTGATTAACCAGGACGGAAAATATATCTATGCCAATCGCACGGCAGCACAAGCCTTTGGTTTTTCACAATGCGATTTCCTCGGTAAAACCTGGCGGGATTTAGAGTTCCCCAGCGAGATTATGGAGCGGTTTGATACTCAACGGAAAACCGTATTCAGGATGAGACATTCCCTGAGCGATGAAGCGAGCTTTCCTACAAAAGACGGGGTTAGGGATTATGAATATACGATTAGCCCAATCGATGGGAGCGATCGCACTCCAGAAGCAGTAGTCGTCACACTCAAAGATATCACCGACCATAAGCGAGCCGTCGTCGCCGCCAATAAAGCTTTAGCAAAAAAAGAAGAATATAGCGCCCTAAAATCTCGCTTAGTCTCTGTCGTTGCCAACGAACTACGCAACCCCATCACCAATATTTTCGCCTGCGCCAAATTAATCGAAGGTAATGCTCAGCACTGGACTAACGAAACGAAACAAGACTATCTCCAGCGTATTCAAGTTAATGTCAAACAGATAGATCACCTATTGGACGACCTCCTCTTGATTGAGAAGGTAGAAGCCGGAACGCTACGGTTGAAGCCAGCCCTGATAGATTTAGCTGAGTTCTGCCGAAGGCTAGTTACAGAGTTACAGCAAGGTGCAGGTCGAGAGCACAGAATTACCCTTAGCACTCAAGGCAAACGTTCCGGTATCTGGGATGAAAAACTGCTACGGCAAATTCTCCTAAAGCTACTGTTGAATGCGATTCAGTATTCTCCAAAAGGCAGTGAGATTAATTTGAATGTAGTTTATCAAGAGCAACAGGTAATATTTGATATCCAAGATTCAGGTATTGGTATTACTCAAGAAGACCACGACTTAATTTACAGGACGTTCTACAGGGGAAGAAATGTTGGCTCTATTACTGGAAACGGCTTAGGACTAGCGATTGTTAAACAGTGTGTAGAGTTACAGAGAGGCAAGATAGCTGTAGACAGTGAAGTAGGCATTGGCACAACATTTACTGTCACGCTGCCGCTAAATCAGCGAGGGAAGAGGAAGTCAGGGGGAGTGGGGAATGGGCAGTAAAGAGCAGTAAAGAGTAGAGAGAGATAGGAGAGTGGGAAGCCTATATAAATCCCCGTTGTCCTCCTTGTCCACCTTCCATTGCCCTTAAAAATGGACATTCGGCAAAAACCACATTTAAACTGTGAAAGGTCAGCAGTAACAACAGTTACAACTGTGGGGCAACAACTCTTATTTCTAGTACTACGATTGGATTTATTTAGTCCGCCGAGAAAACCCCATGTCCTCACTAAAGCTCCCCCGGAGTTCACCTCTGGGCAAGGAAGTACGCATAAAGGCAGGGTATCAAGAGCAGTAGTTCTTGAACTTAGGAAACCCCATCCGCTTGTCGGCGAGGTGAGTTCACACTTGCATTGCTAATTAACCAAAACTTGGAGACTTTCCGGATAAGCCTTTGAGTTTGGAGGACGAAAAGATAGGCAGTGAAAGCAGCTCACTCAACCTATCGCCAATTTAGTACTAGAGGAGCCTCGTGAGCAGTAGATCAGCCAAAGGTTAAAGCTCTCATTGCTGATGTAGCTGCCCTATTTACGATCAATTGGTGAAATTCTAACTATGGCTCAAACCTTTTACGTCAATCCATCTACCGGCAGTGATAGCGCGGTTGGTAGCCAGTCTGCTCCCTTCAAAACGATTAGGAAAGCTCTTAGCCAATCCCAATCCGGCACGACTATTCAACTGGTTGCTGGTAATTACAAAGCTAGCAGTGGTGAAGTCTTTCCCCTGAACGTTCCAGCTGGGGTCAAGATTGTTGGTAATGAAGCCAATAAAGGCAGCGACATCTTAATTGAAGGAAGCGGGCAGTATGATAGCCCTACCCAAGCTCGTCAAAATGTGACTTTTTTGCTTGGCAATAATGCAGAACTTCGCGGGGTAAGCGTCACTAATCTTGAGACACGAGGCACAGCCGTCTGGCTTGAATCCACTACCCCCACTATTACCAACTGTACCTTCGCCAGATCCAAGCGTGAAGGTGTCTTTGCAGCTGGTAATGCTAATCCACTCATCCTCAATAATGTATTTATTGAAAACGAGGGGAATGGCATCGCAATTACACGCAATAGCTCCGGAGAAATCCGAGGAAACAGCTTCAAAAAAGCCGGTTCTGGCATTAGCATCGATGGGACTTCCACTCCTAAGCTGATCGATAACATCATCGCTGAAAACCGTTATGGGCTGCTCGTCTCTGGTGAGGCTCGCCCTGTGTTTCGGAAGAATCGGATTGAAAACAACTCAGAGACTGGTCTAACCGTTACTGTCAGGGCTGTACCCGACTTAGGTAGTAAACAAGACCCAGGTGGTAATATCTTCCGCAATAATGGTCAGTGGGATTTAGAAAATGCCACCAGCACCAAGCTATTTTCGGTAGGCAATCAGCTAAGTGCCTCACGAGTCAAAGGTCCAGTTGAGATTGATGGAACTAGTCCAGATCCCAATCCAGATCCCAATCCAGATCCCAATCCAAAGCCCTTGAGTGACATTAAAGGGCACTGGGCAGAGGCTTTCATTCGAGGATTGTACGATAAGGGACTGATCAGTGGCTTTAGTGATGGCACCTTCAAGCCAGATGCTAAGATGACCCGTGCTCAGTATGCTGCCTTGCTGGTCAAAGCGTTTAACCCCGCGCCTAAGCGACCCGGCATTATATTCACTGATGTTGCCAATGATTATTGGGCAAAGGACGTGATTCAGCAAGCTTATCGCAGTCAATTTATATCGGGCTTCCCTGACAACACCTTCCGACCGAATGACAATATTCAGCGTGTGCAAGTGATTGTGTCGTTGGTAAGCGGGTTGGGTTTATCAGCAGCTGATTTGAATGCTTTGAGTGTTTATGATGACCGCAGCGATATTCCTAGCTATGCCAGGGATAAAGTAGCGACGGCGACAAAGAAGCAGATTGTGGTGAATTACCCGCAGCTGAAGAAACTCAAGCCAAATACTGAGGCTACCCGCGCTGAAGTGGCGGCAATGGTCTATCAAACGCTGGTCGATGCCAAGCAGGTGAGTGCGATCGCGTCTCCTTATATTGTCACCTACACTGGTGGTTCACCCGTAGCATTCAAAGACATTCAGGGTCATTGGGCGGTTGATTTTATTAATGCTCTTGCCAACCAAGGCTTAATCAGTGGCTTTAGTGATGGCACCTTTAAGCCAGATGATCAAATAACCCGTGCTCAGTATGCTGCCTTGCTGGTCAAAGCATTTAACCCCACACCCAAGCGGGAAGCCAAGCAATTCAGCGATGTTCCTAATGATTATTGGGCGAAGGATGTGATTCAGCAAGCTTACCGAAGTCAATTTATATCAGGCTTGCCTGATGATACGTTCCGACCAAATGAGAATGTCCAGCGTGTCCAAGTGATTGTTTCAGTAGTCAGTGGGTTGGGCTTATCGGTATCTGATGCGAATGCTTTGAATGTTTATGATGACCGCAATGACATTCCTGACTATGCCAAAGATGAAGTGACAACGGCTACCAAGAAAAAGATTGTGGTGAATTATCCGCAGCTGAAGCAACTCCATCCGAATAAAGACGCTACGCGTGCTGAGGTGGCGGCAGTAGTTTATCAGGCTTTGGTTGATGCTAATCAGGTGAGTGCGATTAACTCTCCTTATATCGTTTCTGCTTGACCAACAAAGGCAGAGGGCTCTTATGCAGGAGGAAGAAGGAATGCCTTCGTCCTTTGCCCACGACCCAAGGGAGTAAGGGTATCAAGCCTCTTGCAAATCTTCGATTTAGTGGCTCCCAATTGGCAGGGGTTAGAATCCCCTTCCAATTGGTTAAATAAGAGCCTTCTACCTTCTGCCTTCATTCTTCTGCCTTCTTTAACCAGCCCTTTAGGGAGACTAGGGAATAGAGAGTAAGGGAAAGAGAAAGCAAGAGGTTCTCTTTCCCCTTTTTGATATCAATTGAGCTGCCTGTATTTCCACGATCGCCACAACAGCGCGATCGCTACGATTAAAGTTGGTGTCACTATCGCAATCATCGCGTTAACTGAGGTGGCGGCAATGGGTAAACTGGAACCGCCGTACTTGATCAAAACTGAAATGGCGGCAGAGAGGATTAAGACTTTGATAATGACGTTCGCCATCGGTAATCAATAGTGTTAGGGTCTTCCGCTTTGTTATAAAAGACAACATTATAGTAAATAAAAGAAACCAGAACTAGTGCTATGGCTCTTCAAAAAAGAAACACTAGCTCTGGACACCCATTCTTATGAACAAAGAAATCATAGAATTGATTAAACCAAAAAGTTAACTAAAGCCCGTTCTTCATCTACTTTTTACTAAATCTGTGATTTAGCTTTATACAACTTTTATAATTCCTTCTTTTCGCCCGATATTCGTCAATAACTTAGTTTCAGGCTCGTCGTTGTCTGTTTTTTCTGGTCTTTACTCAGGGGGCTGTAATCTTTCCCATCACCCACACCACGGAAATGAACAAAAAGGTTACTCCCGTGATTGGTAGAGCTAGGCTTTCGGCGTAACTCCTCCTAAAGTTTTCGAGATTATTTCACCAAATATTATGATAAGGAAGGTCAGCACTGCTGAAATACCCCTCATCAGGCATCTCCAAAAACTGAAGCCGACATACTACCGATAATAAGGCTGCCAACGATATTGAAGATATTGTTGAGGCTCACAAGCTTGGCGATCAGTCAATTCATTTTTTCTTCAATCAGCAAATGACACTCCCGAACTATAGTGAAAAATTGTAAAGTTAAATTAAGTTTTATTTGATTTTTTAGTTTGGATGAGTTAACGCACAAGACAGTCATTTTTTAGGGAATTCACAATAGCACAATAGCTTAAAGTTTGTACTAAAATTGATTTTTTGATTGATTTATTAGATCAGGTAATACACTAAAAAATCATTTTTAAGCCAAAACAAAATAGTTTAATGATTTTGCGAAACTTTTACTGTGTAAAAATTTTATGGCACTACAGTCAAACAAACTCATAAAAATATTGGGTAAGAGTTTCAGAAATTTTGTCACTAACCCAAAATTAATAAGTGCTTTTAGACCTAGCTCGCCGCTCAGATCATTCCTAGCACTCGGAGTACTGACGCTAGCAGGGTACGTTGGTAATTATTTTAATGTGTCACTCTTTTTTGGTGTCGATTTTCTATTTGGCAGCATTGCTGTCTTAATCATAGTGTCCCTATATGGGATGGAGTGGGGCACGCTCGCTGCCATGATTGCTGCATCGCACACATTTTTCTTATGGGAGCATCCCTATGCCGCAATTATCCTCACCTTCGAAGCCCTAGTCGTTGGTTGGTGGCTACGCCGTAAGCGCCAGAATTTATTGGTGCTAGATGGGTTTTACTGGATTTTCATTGGTATGCCTCTAGTATGGCTGTTTTACGATGGGGTCATGGGTGTGCAAGATCAAGCCGTATTGCTGATCATGCTCAAGCAGTCTGTCAATGGCATGTTCAACGCCCTGATTGCAAGTCTATTGCTCACCCACTCACCTATCTCTAACAGGACTTACGCAACTGTCACATACGATCGTGCCCACAACACAAAGGGTTGGAGGGAGCTTACATCAGGACGGGTGAGCTTCTCACTTGCCCTTGAGTGCAATTGTTGGTAGCTTCCCTCAAGGAGGATAATGATAATCAAACTTAATGGGCAGGCAGCAGGGGCTAGTAGCCCCTGCTGCCTGCCCATCAAAGGTTTAACTAAACACAAAAAACATTTACCATAACAGACGCCCCCCAGCACTTGCTGAAGTGACAACAAGTGATGAAATTTACCAAATTAGACTATTGTCAATATTTACTAAGTAGTCAAATTAACTATACACTGACAAATCTCGCTGACCATCTAGAAACGATTAGCCACGATCGGATTAATCGATACTTGCGGCGAGAAAAACTCACTCCCCGCCTGTTGTGGGAAAATGTTTTCCCGTTAATTCAATCTTATGAGCAGGCTTATATAATCTTTGATGATACAGTTCTCGATAAAAGATATAGCGAACAAATCGAGTTAACCCGACAGCAGTATAGTGGCAATGAACACCGGGTGTTAAGAGGTATAGGTTTAGTCAGTTGTATTTATGTGAATCCTGAAACCGGGCAGTTCTGGGTGATTGATTATCGGCTCTATGACCCAGATGGTGATGGAAAAACTAAACTCGACCATGTGCAAGAAATGCTGCAAAGCCTTGTGTATTCTAGGAATTTGCCTTTTAGAACAGTCTTGATGGACAGTTGGTATGCTACCAAGAACTTGATGCAATTTATTGACAAACTGGGAAAAATTTACTACTGTCCTTTAAAGAAAAATCGGCGAGTTGATGATTCAGAAGGAAGTCAGGATTATAAACCGATTGAATCCTTAATTTGGACATCAACTGAACTAGAACAGGGGAAAATTATTAAAATCAAAACTTTTCCCCAAGACAAAAAGGTGAAACTGTTCCGGGTAATTGTCTCTACCGACAAAACGGAATATATAGCCACTAACGACTTCACTCAAGACTCCACAGATGACACACAACAGGTGTGTGCTATCCGTTGGAAGATTGAGCAGTTTCACCGAGAGCTTAAGCAATTAACTGGCATTGAATCTTGCCAATGCCGTAAGGCTCGCCTTCAAAGAAATCACATTGCTTGTGCCATGCTTGTTTGGCTCAGGCTTAAGGACTTAGCCTATAAAACCTATCAAACTGTTTATCAACTTAAACACGGATTGCTTTCCAATTATTTGATTGAACAACTTAAACGCCCTGCTCTCCCAATGTCCTTGGTCTAGTTTTGGTAAGCGAGCGCATGTGACAGTTGCGTAAGTCCTGTCTAACTGGCTTGCACGCCCCAAAGCAGTTAAAACAATATCTCTTCAACAGACATTATTTAACCTGTTGGTTGCCTTTATCTTCTTTCCGGCTTTAACGCTCATGGTTTTGCATAGCAGAAGTGCCCTGAGCACTATAGAAACGACAATTCACACCAATCTGCAACATCAATCTAAAGACGTAGTGGTTGAATTGCGCTCATGGCATCAACAAACTCAGAAAGCACTCCAGCAACTGGCAGACATCGCCGCTCGTTGGGATGGGGCATCATCAATAGCGTTGCAGCAAAGCACAGAACTCTTGCAGCGCACCTTCCCAGATTTTCATCAACTGTTTATTATCAACGAGGCGGGTAAAGCGATCGCTTCCTATCCTGCTAGAGGCATGACTACTGCTAACGCCACCCAGTTGAAGGCGTTAGACCTCACCCAGCCACTCATAACGTCGGCTGCCGTAAGTGTAGGTGATGCTACTCCTTCACTTATGCTCATCCAAAGCGTGCCAGTCATGCGTAACAATCGCTTGCTTGGCAGTGTAGTCAGCCAGAGTAGTCTAAACTTGATTGACCAACGCCTCAATTCATTGCGCGATCAACAGGAGTTGGAAATCACTCTCCTTGATCGTCAAGAGCGTGTTATTGCGAGCACCCGCTCTGACCAACCAACCCTAGAAGCCTTTGACTCTAGTAAAGGTGGAGATATTTATCCGATCAATGCCAAGGTTTACCAATGGCTTCCGATAGGGAAAATGCCGATCATGATCCGTTGGAAAAACTCGTTTTATGTGCAAAGAACTCCTACCAGTAACGAACTTCCTTGGACTGTGATTGTTGAAGCTCCCACCCAACCACACTTCGACTACCTGCAAAATCTCTACATCAATAGCCTAGCCATCATGCTAGTAATCACTGTATTAGCGCTGCTCCTAGCCAACATGATCAGCTACTGGTTAGCTAAACCCCTCTGGAGACTGGCAGTTGTGACTACTGATGTGCCGGATAAATTGCTTGACCAAAAAGCAATCGTTTGGCCCACTAGCTGGGTAAGAGAGATAAATACGTTGGTAGACAACTTTAAGTGCATGGCTGGCACGCTTGAACAAAAATTCCAGGAAATCAAAAGTGCAAAGGAACAACTGGAAAAACGAGTCCAAGAGCGCACGAAACAACTATCAACGGCTAATCAAGAATTGGAATCCGAAGTCGCTGAGCGCAAGCGAGTAGCAGAGGCGCTACAGCAATCAGAAGCCTTATTAAGGGCGCAAGCCGAGAAGCTAGAGAAAGCATTGCACGAACTCCAACATGCTCAAGCCCAATTGGTGCAAACTGAAAAAATGTCAAGCTTAGGTCAGTTGGTTGCAGGGGTGGCGCATGAAATCAATAACCCCGTCAATTTTATTTATGGCAATCTGATTCACGCGAAGGGTTATACCCAAGATTTATTCAGACTGGTGCAAGTTTACCAACAACAATATCCCAATCCCACACGAGCAATCCACGAGGAAATTGAAGCGATCGAGCTAGAGTATCTCAGGAAAGATTTACCAAAGCTCCTCGATTCAATGCAGGTGGGAACAGAGCGCATTCACCAGATTGTCAAATCGCTGAGAAACTTCTCCCGCGTCGATGAATCAGAAAGAAAAGCCGTCGATATCCACGAAGGGATTGAGAGCACCTTGATGATTCTGCAAAGCCGCTTGAAAGCTAAACCAAAGCATCTAGATATTAAAGTGATTAAAGAGTATGGCGATTTGCCCTTGGTAGAGTGCTATCCGAGTGAGCTAAACCAAGTTTTTATGAACATTTTGAGCAATGCGATCGATGCTTTGGAGCAGGTGGATACTGACAGGTTTAAGCTTAAAGGTAATGCTCCTGGTCTCGCTACCGCTTCCCTAACACTAATGCTATCAACCCAAACTCATCGGCAATCTACATCCCCTTGGATTCGGATTCGCACGGAGGTAGACGAAGGGTATTGGGCCGTAATTCGCATTGCGGATAATGGGATTGGCATAACAAAGGAGCTAGCCTCTAAGATGTTTGACCCTTTCTTTACGACGAAATCAGTAGGGCAAGGAACAGGTCTGGGATTATCGATTAGTTACCAGATTGTTGTGGAAAGGCACGGCGGAAAATTGTACTGTATTTCAGAACCGGGGCAAGGAACAGAGTTAATCATTAAGATTCCGCAAGGGTAGCCAATTCCCTAAGTTGCTACTTTGCTTGAGTGAAGTTATTGAAGTTAAACTAGCTACTAAGCAATTCAAAATTTAAAATTCTCTAACCTAAGGGTCGCGAGACTTTTAGCAATTTTCATAATGCAACTTGTAGGCGCGACAGCTTAGTAGAAAGGAGCAGGGAGTCAAGTCATGGCATGTTGCACAACACAATATTATTATATACTTTGTATCTCTTGTGAGGTGAGCCTGTCCAAGGAGGTCACGGAGAAAACAATTAAGTATTATTACTTAGTTGAGTCAGATAAAGTAGCTCATAGGGACATTTAGGCTAAGTTATTGTACATTTAATTAGCAATACAACTTTGCAATTTTGCGGTAGAGGTGAATCCAGCTATACCCTTTACCCTAAATTCAATTACTTTAACACGCAGTTGAAAATGTACAGCAGCTTACCAATATTTACTTCGGTGCAATATAGAGGTGTGTGAAGCAGGGCATCGCTATTAAGCAAATCGTGAATTTTTCATTGTGTCTGATTTGTGCGATCATCCTTCCTCAAACTCCCAATTTACGCTGGGCACAGTAGTTTGAAACTAATGAAGATAATTGTATGTGGGATTTTTTGAGCAACTATTTTTACTCAGGAAATTTTATTCCCCATGGGCATTGTTATCTATGGAAGCCAGAGTTGGTGTGGCTAAATATCATATCTGACTGTTTGATTACACTAGCTTATTACTCAATTCCAATTATGCTGGTTTATTTCGTCAAAAAAAGACGAGATATGCCCTTTAATCAAATTTTTCTGTTGTTCGGAGCCTTTATTGTTTCCTGTGGTACAAGCCATGTTATGGAAATATGGACACTTTGGCATCCGGATTATTGGCTATCAAGCTTAGTCAAAGCGATTACTGCTTTGATTTCCATATATACAGCTTTAGAACTGGTGTCGTTAATTCCCAAAGCACTTGCTCTGCCCAGTCCAGCACAATTGGAGGCTGTAAACCAAGCACTGAAAGCCGAAATCATTGAGCGCAGGCGTGCGGAAACCGAATTGCAAAAGGCAAAAGAAGCAGCCGAAGCGGCCAACCTTGCTAAGAGCCAGTTTCTTGCCAATATGAGCCATGAGTTGCGCACTCCCCTCAATGGCATTATCGGTTTTAGCCAGCTCCTTAAAGATGATGCGGAAGACTTAGGCTATACAGACTTTATTCCTGACCTAGAAGCGATTCACTGCTCCGGTATAAACTTGTTGACCCTAATCAACGATATCCTCGACATCTCTAAGATTGAAGCGGGGCAGATGAACCTTTACCTGGAAACCTTCAATATTCCGAGATTGATTGACGAAGTCGTGACTACCACCCAATCAATGATCGAGAAAAACAGTAATACTCTATTCGTAAATTGTGTCAGCACACTGAGTACCATGCACGCTGACCGAACCAAAGTTCGTCAAGTCCTCCTGAACCTTCTGAGCAACGCTGCAAAGTTTACTGAACAGGGCATTATCACGTTAGAGGTCAGCTGTGAAGAGAAGTCCAACGTCACCCAGTCGAATCAGGAATCTAATTCCTCATTTATCATTTTTCGGGTGACGGATATCGGCATCGGTATGACGCCGGAGCAACTCAAAAAGATCTTCCAAGTCTTCACCCAAGTAGACGCCTCCACGACCCGCAAGTACGGTGGTACTGGTCTAGGACTGACAATTAGCCGCTACTTCTGCCAGATGATGGGGGGCGAAATCACGGCTTTTAGCCAGTTGGGTAAAGGTTCTACTTTTACGGTACGCCTTCCAGCTCAAGTAGTTGATAGCAATACCAAGTCCAGGCTGACAACAGAAGTGTCTACAGGTACAGCACGCCTACAAGCTAAGGAAAGGGCGATCGCTTTTTCTCAAGCCCGGAGCTATTTATAAAAATGTAATATATCTCCAAATGGACTAGCAACAGAGGCTATTGAAGTTCTTCCAGCTCTTGCTCTAAAATCCATTTTTCTTTGACTGTGCCAGCGGAAGGACTGTCCTCATCAAAAACGACAAAGTATGCCCAGTCGCAAAGTAACAGGTCACTCAACTCGGCTCCAGGTAGTGGCTTTTCCCTTTGAATAGCGGCTTTTTCAGACTTCGTTAAACTCCTCAAATTTCGCTCAGGAACGATTATCTCTTCCCCTGGTGTTTCCACTGCCAATCGCAACCCCATAACAGTACCCCAGTCAGTACGGGTGCGAACCCGCCCCCACATGGGGAAACGTGGCGGTAAGCGATCGCTTAAACGTTCATCTATCGGCCATGCCCATTCCATAAAAGCTTTCCCCTAGTTCTACAGTGCTTATCTTAGCCTCTCGTGGATGTTTAGGGGAGCTATAAGCCCCGCGCCATATAGCCCTTAGGGTTCAGCGCCGGGTTCATAAATCAAAGGCTACTTTTTTGCTACTGGCTCATAGTTAGCTATTGATTTATTCAGGAGAATTAATGATTGGTTTTAACCGCAGAAGTGCATTGATTCTTGCCATTAGTTCATCAAAATCAATAGGTTTACGAATAAAGTCATTGGCTCCTAAATCTAAACCTTGAGGTACGTCAGCATTCTCATAAGCAGTAATCATAATAACTGGAATATAGGGAATATTTTCATTATGCCGAATACGCCGAGTTACTTCATAACCATCCATTCCTGGCATCATGGCATCAAGCAATATTAAATCAGGTGGCGAAGCTTCTATTTTTGCTAATGCTAATTTGCCATTTTTAGCACTATCAACATCATATCCTTCTTGGGTTAAAATTGACTGTAGTAGAAACAAGTTATCCTCTATATCATCCACAATTAGAAGGCGTTTAGCCTGAGGTTTAGCTTGAAAAGATTCCATAAAATCAAGAGTCCGTTTAGATGTTTTGGATTTTCATTTATATAATTGCTCATTTACTTGGTTATTGACCTCCTACCTTAAGTAGACTAATTTAGCTACGACAGAAAAAATTTGCTTTTGTCCTTTGCTTGATCTTTAGATTTGACTAACTGGTGTTGCCTGACAACTGGTAGGTAGTCCCGGAACTCATTCATGATTGCTATCAGCCAAGAAAATCCTACCCTCAGTCAATTTTCAAAAACTTTTAACAAAGGGTCAATCCGACAAAACGTAGATGTACAGCTGAACAATTAACTGTATGTTGTTCAAGTGATACTTCCACCCCTAACGCTTTCCCTCATCGGTCATTAGCCTTGGTCGAGTAGCTATCTCCTTTCTTGAAACTGTCCGGGGGTAGTAAGTATATTCGCTCAGGAGCTGACTACTACGAACAGAGGTATCATGAGCGTGTCTTGTCGAATCTCAAACGCAAAACCCGAGAATTTGACTGAGAACTTATGTCTCACTCAACCGTCACCGACAGGGTTTCTTAGGAATCTGGATAATTCCTCTAGACGATTTATCTACATCCTAGATCTACAGCAGACGCGTACTTAAGTTAACCTTGAGAAACTATCAGTAAGTTTTGTGGTGCTCTACAGAAAGCCCATTTATATAGTGTTGCTAAGCAAATCTTATGGAGCTGCAAAGTCCTCAAGCGCTATTAGCCCTGTTCATTTGGTTTCCAATCGTCCTTCTATACATATTCCAGAAGTTTCCGCCACAGCGAGCGGTTATTGTAAGTTTCATCGTGGCGTGGTTATACCTCCCAGTAGCGCAATTCAAACTGCCAGGTATCCCGGTGTATGACAAGATGAACGCAACAGGTTACAGCCTGTTGCTAGCAACGTTGCTCTACGACCCGATGCGCTTCGCTGCCTTTAAACCGGGCTGGGTTGACTTGCCGATGTTGATTTGGTGTTTCTGCCCGTTACCTTCATCCATGGTTAATGGTCTGGGTCCATACGACGGCATGTCATCCGTTTTTACGCAAGTGATGACCTGGGGAGTGCCCTATCTTATGGGTCGGGTCTATCTCAATAGCATGACTGGGTTGCGCGAGTTGGCAACTGGTATTTTCATCGGTGGGTTAAGCTATGTTCCTTTGTGCTTAATTGAAGGGCGGCTTAGTCCGCAGATGCACCGATGGGTTTATGGCTACTATGCTAGCCAAGACTTTAACCAGGCAATGCGTTTAGGGGGATATAGACCGACTGTGTTCATGAGCCACGGTCTGATGGTAGGTGCGTGGATGATGGCGGCGACACTATGTGGGATTTGGCTGTGGAAAAGTGGAACCCTCAAGCAACTCTGGAACATCCCCATCAAACAGCTTGTAATTGTCTTAATCATCACATTTATCTTGTGTCGCTCCACGGGTGCCTACCTATTACTGCTGATAGGGCTGGCGATCTTGTTTTGTGGTAATTGGTTACGCACGGCGCTCCCGCTGTTGCTTCTAATTTTCGGGATGTCAATGTACCTATACAATGGGGTGAACAGTGCCGTTGATATCCAGCAGGTTAATGCCGTGGCGACGCAGCTTTCTGGTCCAGAGCGTGCCCAGTCGTTAAAGTTTAGATTGGATAACGAGGAAAAGTTAGCCAAAAAAGCACGGCAGCAAATGATTCTTGGGTGGGGGGGATTCGGACGAAACCGTGTATATGAACGGAACTGGAAAGGAGATTTAATAGATGTCTCTGTCACTGATAGCTTGTGGATTATTTCGTTTGGTGTGTACGGTTTAGTCGGGCTGATCAGTAGTTTTGCAGCCCTGTTAGTGCCATCTGCGGCTTTGGTTCTATTACGTTATCCGGCTAGGATGTGGACTCACCCTAAAGTAGCACCAGGGGTTGTGCTAGCAGTAGTCGTAACGCTGTATATGCTGGACTGTGTCTTGAACGCCATGACTAACCCGATCTTTGCACTCGCTAGTGGGGGAATAGCAGGGGTTGTCCTTGACGAGAAACAAGCCAATCAGCTAAAAGGCACTCCTTCAACGATACCCAAGCGTTCTCTGCCTCAATCCAGACAACGCTTGCCTAGTTAATCGGGTCTGGTCGCAATCAGTCGATTAAAATGATCAAAGCTTCCTGGAAGGCAGAAGGCTTCAAGGGAAAATATACTTCTACCTCCCTCCTTGCAGTAGTCGGTAGCCAGTAGAAAAAACAACTGACTACTGACCACTGACAAATAACGGCGGTTGTTTCTCTTAGCCGATACACTGGTGGTTAATTACAAAAGAGCGGTATGCGATCGCCACAAATTAAACGCCTTACTCAAGACTTATTGGACAATGTAGCTGAACAAGCTCGTAGCAGTCCCCGGCAGCGCCAAAACTACAACTTCCACGAACCCTCAGAAAAAGTTCAACGATTACTCAACATCCTTGAACCGGGAACTTATGTTCGTCCCCACCGACATCTGCGACCCCCAGAGGTTAATGGCTTTGAGTTCTTTCTTGTGATCCAGGGGGAAGTAGGGATAATTCTTTTCGATGAGAACGGTAAAATTCTACATACAGAACGTATCAGTGCCAACGGTGCAACCCTTGGTATCGAATTGCCGGAAGGCATTTATCATACGCTTGTCGCGTTGGTTTCTGATAGTGTAATTCTCGAACTGAAAGAAGGTCCTTACAACCCCAGTACCGATAAAGAATTTATAGAGAGCTTTCCAATGGAAGGAACAGCGGCATCTGAGCAACTTGTGCAGAGCTGGCAAGACTACTTTATGGATGTTTCTAAGAAAGCTTCCTCCTTCTAAAACATCAATACAGTAATCGTTAACAGGGCATTCTTACATTGTAGTTGTACTGAGAACGACCTGTAGATTGGTCAACAATTCATTTGAGGTGTAAGGTTTTGGCAAAAAGGTCTTGACGTTATTACCAACCAGTTCAATCATCTTATGGTTCGACACCAGCCCACTCACCCCAATAATCTTGACTAGGGGGTTAATTTTTTGTAAAACCCGGATAGTAGTTGGACCATCCATTGAGGGCATCATCATATCAATCAACACAGCACTAATTTCTTGCTTATGCTGTGTGTAAAGTGCGATCGCCTCAATTCCATCACTAGCAACTAGAACGTTGTAGCCATAGGTTTCCAGCGAGGTTTTGGTAATCTCACGAATTGAATCTTCATCATCAACCACCAAAATTAACTCTCCATGACCTAGAGGTAATTCCTGTTGACTAGTTGAGGAAAAATTTGTCTCCCTGCTCTGGGTTACAGGTAAGTACACCTTAAAGTGTGTACCTTTTCCTGGCTCGCTATATACATTGACAAAGCCGCCGTGGCTTTTGATGATACCCATGACTGTGGATAGACCCAGTCCTGTGCCTTTACCCACCTCTTTGGTTGTGAAAAACGGCTCAAATATTTTATCGACGATTTCTCGCTCGATGCCGATTCCCGTATCAGATACCGTAATCACAACATAGGGACCGACCTTGGCATCAATATGCATCCGGGCATAGTGGGTATCAATCCAGAGATTTGTGGCAGTGATCTGTAGGGTACCTCCCTCTGGCATCGCATCACGAGCATTAACGCACAGGTTCATCAGCACTTGGTGCAGTTGAGTCGAATCACCTAAGATATTCCACAGGTTTTCCGACGGTAGCTCACTACGAACCTGTATTGCCCGAGAAAATGTCTGTTTAACAATCTGCTCAATTTCCGCAATTAAGCGTTTCACCTCCAATGTGGTGCGTTGACCTTCGAGTCCTCGTGAAAATAACAGCACTTGTTTGACCAAGTCGGCACTACGTTTGACATTGGTTTCGAGTATCGAAAGCCACTCGTGACTCTGTTCATCCTGGAGTTTTCTCTCCAACAGTTGAACAGTCATCATAATCGGCGTCAGCGCATTGTTGAGGTCGTGGGCGATGCCACTTGCCAGGGTGCCGAGACTTTCCATGCGTTGCGCCCGGAGAAACTGCGCTTCGAGTTGTTTTTTCTCTGTAATATCAGTGCTGACACTCAGGATAGATTTGGGTTTTCCCTCGTCATCATGCATTAGGGTCCAGCGACTGGCAACGATGATTTCCTTGCCTTGTTTAGTAGCTTGACGCAACTCACCTTGCCATGAACC
>DATNPH010000242.1:0-14205 GCA_036703315.1 Coleofasciculaceae cyanobacterium | reverse complement strand
TGGTAGTGCCAACGTGTTGAGGAAAGTAAGCGGAATGCTTGGATTAAATCTAAGCGGACTGTCTAGGGTGTCTTTGAGTGCACCCCAAAGAATCTTTCTTTGGTCAGCTAAGAGGAAAAAGTGTAGTGACGTGGTTTTAACCCGTCACGAAACATCCGCTTAGAATCCCTCGCGCTTCAGCCGAGGGAGTGTCAAGAGTTCCATCTGAATCATAGATTCGTTCACATAGCAATAAGACAGCTAAGGGACGATCGCTTCTTGATGTTGCACAAGTCCAATCCCATGCATATTGATAAGGGACACCTGCTCGTTGGGCAGCTTGTTCATCTTCGGGGCGATCGCCTACATACAGCGAATTTTGCGGAGTGTGTCTGTGTCTGACCATTGCCAGTTGCAACATACCCGATCGCGTTTACGATACTGTCTAGACCACTTGGTTTGGCTGTGGTCATACCTCCTGCTGTGCTTGAATTTCATTGAGCAACATCTCGTCAGAGTAGGATTTTTCCCATTCACCCTGAAGCTTGAGCCGCACCGACTTTGCGCCACCACTGGGCGTACAGACAACCCAGTAGCTATCCTCTTGTCCTTTAACCTGAGCCGCATCCTGGTTTTCTGCGTTGTTGTTAAGCCCAGAATAGGCTTGAATACATGTCCAGGTAATGCCGTTGCTATCTGTAATCTCTCGTTCCATGACTATCCTCTCTGGTTACTGTACTTCTGTAAGGTTGGGAGCGATCGCCTCTTGATGTTGCTCAATCCACTCCCATGCCCATTGAAAGGGTACACCTACTCGTTGGGCAGCTTTTTCATCTTCGGGGCGATCGCCTACATACAGCGAATTTTGCGGAGTATGTTTGTGTCTAACCATTGCTAGCTGCAACATACCCGATTGCGGTTTCCGGTACTGTCCAGACCACTTAGTTTGGCTGTGGTTATGAACATTGTGACGAGTAACACGGAAACATTTTCGACCCTCAAAGTCGGGGCACAAGTAGATTTCTCTCAACTCTGGGAATAACTCAAGCGTGTATTGCTGTTCCTTGATGCACTCTTGCATAGACTTATGACCAGCGGCAACTCCGCCTTGGTTGGTTATGCCGACAATAATCCAATCGTCTTTGTAGGCGCGAAGGGCAATATCAGCACCTTCAATAATGCGTTGATCTTTGGGATGTTGGAAGTGTTGCTGTCCGCTGAGTGGTTTGCGGAGCGTGCCATCGAGATCTATTAGTAATAAGCTCATCGTTCCTTAAAAAATTCCCTGTTTTCTTCGACATCCTAAGCTACGCTCCATTTCCTAGCCTCTAGCTAAGGGAACGCACTGCTGGGGTGAGTGACCTATCTTCCAAATTAGTAAAGTATTAAATTAATGTGTAATTGAAAATACAAACGCGGAAACATACGGATGATTCTTCAACAACTTATGGCTTATAAATATAGGTGAATTTTACATTAATAATTGATAAATTGGAGGGAAATAGGAAGCAGAACATTATAGAAAAAAGGAATATTTTTTAGAGGCAAACCATTTTGAGGGGAAGTGCTAAAACAGCGTGATAGTGTGAAATCTAGTTGTGGTGATAGTAACAAACTGGCTTAACCAGAAACTATTCCTTTGGTCAAAGTAAGACAGGCTCTAAGGATGAATCTGTAATCTTGAAAACTTTTTAGCTTTAAGAGTAAGAGAATTCTGGCTAAAGGAGCTTCACCAATGCAGGTCTATGATGTTGTAATGATTGGGGCAGGCCATAACGGATTGGTCTGTGCCGCTTACCTACTAAAAGCAGGCTACAGTGTTCTGCTCCTAGAAAAAAACTCAGTTCCTGGAGGCGGGGCAACCACGGAAGAATCTTTGCCGCAAGAGGCTCCTGGCTTCAAATTCAACCCTTGCGCTATTGACCACATCTTTACAACTCCGATTGAGGGTCTGTATCTCACTGGCGCAGGAACTCATCCAGGAGGAGCAATTTCCGGGATGCCTGGACGCAACTGTGCTCGTGTTTTCCTACAGCAGCAGCATCCCGTGCGAGAGAGATTAGCTGAGGCGGCGAATTCTCTCAAATCCACGGCAAAGTCTGTCTTGAATATGCACCATTAGCGGTAAAGGAGTAATGAAAATGGTATCGACTCTTGATGACACCAAGCGCCTTGCAATTGCCACAAAACTGGCAGATATGAAAGCGCTACAAAATCTGTTGATTAACAACGAGGAGAAATTCATTCAGGATTGCACTGATGATGATATTCGTAAGTGCCTACAGGATATGCTCGAAGACGATCGCAAAAACCTCGGCGTTCTCGATACTGCGATCGTTCAGTACGGTGTCCAGAGTGAGCTTAAGCAAACAACTCAGAAGCTGGTTGAGCAAGTTCAGAAACTAATGGAAGGTTCTGAACTGAGTTTGTTTGAAAAAGTAGCTCAGCATGAATTGCTCAAGCACAAGCAGATGATGACTGGGCTGCTAATCCACAAGGCAGCCCAAGTGGTTGGTGCTGATATTGAAGCTGCAATCACTCCTTTAAATGCAGTTAACTTTGAAAACCGCGCTCATCAAGAGCAACTCAAAGGGGTTCTAGAGAATCTGGGTGTTGGCGAACTGACAGGACAAGAGGCAGACCAAGGATTGTGGGGACGGGTTCAAGATGCTGTCGCTGCCTTATCAGGTGTGGCGGGTAGTGTGATAACGCGCACTGATGATGAGATGAGTATCCGTGACCTCCTCCGCATGGATCATACTAAAGCTGATACCTTGTTCGCAGAAATTTTAGGTACTGACGCTCCTCAAAAAATCCAAGAGTATTTTGGACAACTCTACAAAGATTTAAAAGTTCATGGTACAGCCGAAGAACAAGTTCTCTACCCAGCAATTCGCCCGTATTACGAACACACGCAGGAAATATACGAGCAAACTGACGAAGTAATGGAGATGTTAGATGAAATCAAGCCTCTAGAGCCTGCTTCATCTGAGTTTAAAGCAAAAATTGAGCAGTTAAGAACGGCGACGCGAAATCACATCAATCAAGAAGAAAAAGATATATTCACCCTAATCAGAGACCATTTCAGCCACGAGCAGCAAAAGCAAGTGGCTACCGAGTTCAAAACAGTTAAAAGCCAGCTACAAGAGAAGATGGCTGCTTGCGATCGCGTAGCAGCAAGCTAATCAAAGATAAAGTAGATAGCTAATATCGATTTCCTAAATGTTGGCTACAAATAATTTTATTGTTCCCTCCTTGATAAGCCCTGTGAGGGGGTGCATTTGTAGCAGTGTTTAATGAAATTGATATAACTTTCCTTAGCTATCCTTTGACCCTCCTAACCCTCAAGCGAAACTTTCCAACAAAAGCATTCTTGGACTTTGTGCAACTATGGATAATCCGACGACGTGGAAGTACATATTTCAACTCAAGGCGGCGATCAATTGGATCGAATCTCTGGTTTTGCTGTTTGCCGACCGATGGATTCGCGAACTGCTTGGTCAGGAACCCCTCGCCAATCCTGAGTATTTACAACTGTTTGTTATGTTGGTATTTGTTATCGGAATTGGCTATTGGTGGGTCAGTCGGGACATTTCCCGCAATCACGAAATTGTAAAACTTGGAATTTACGCACAATGTTCCGTCTTCGTGGTGCTGGCTTATCAGACTTTGGTAGGCAATGTTCACCCACTTTATCTAATTCCGGGTGTGATTGACCTGATCTTTGCGATTCTCTTTGGTCTGTTTCTATACTCCTATGCTCGTCGGATTAAACCGGCTTTGGAGTAACTATCTAGGGCATCGATCCAGTAATAAAGAGTCGGGTGAAGACTGTTCGTAGTTCATAGTTCATAGTTGATTGTGATTACCATGAACTATGAAGCAGCCGCCTGAAGAGTGTTTCTTGAATCCGAATTCATTCGCAAATCATCTTGCTGAGCATTACCACGAGCGATACTCAGCAAGATGATTGGGAAAATATGGGCAAACGAGCTAGGTCAAACCTGAAGTTTGCCAATGTCCAGTCGAAAATTTAAAATTGTTGGCGCTCATCGAAGTACCGGGACATGGCATTATCAAGGCTGGGAAGTAGCACCCCACGCTCAGGTAAAAAGATGTTGAGGTCTTTGGAATACGAAATTCCAACGTAAATGAGACAGGCAAATTAGATCAGGCACATCTGTAGAGGTATTGGCACCCTGAATGTCTTTCTTTGATAAGTGTAGAGATGAGAAAATTTTAGCTGGTCAGTTATTTCTGTCACGCTGCACTAGTAAGCATACGACTGATAAACCTCAACCTCGGGTTTCTCATCAAGGGATTCGACAATCGGATTGAAGCGTAACATGTGGCGGGCACGTTCGGAGAGTGTATCGAGGGCAGCACGCGGTATTTGAATGGACACCTCAGGACGAAACAGCCAACGGCGACTATAGCCAATTACTACCATCGGACGCGGTGTTTGTGTGTGATTAGGGGTACCTCGGTGCAGACCTCGTACATCGCGGATCATCACGTCGCCTAGTTGCATCGTGATGGGTTCTAATTTGATCTCACCTGACTCCATGCGGCGCAGTCCTTCCTCCTTCGAGATCATGTGCGTACCGCGTGTTGTCTCAAACGGCCCGTTTTCAAGGGTTACATCCACGAGCGGAAAGTTTACGGCAATCTGGAAGGGTGGTGTCTCCATACCCGTTTCCGGGAAGAGCGGCGGAGCATCTCGATGCACCTGTTGATAGTCAGACCCTAGTAAGGGCGTGTCTGTCGCCAGTTGGCACATCACCATATCTTCGCCTACCAATAGTTTAGCGATCGCCAAAATATCCTCATCTTCGTAGATAGTGGGATCGGCGAAGGGAGCAGTGAAGGGAAGGGTGACATAATAGCGGCTTGGACCTCGATTTCGCAGATTACCTTGGCGAGCGATGTGATCCTCTAGCATTGGCACAAAAGCCTCACGCCAAGCATTGAGTGTTGCTGGGGAGAAGTGATTGGGCAACACACAATGACCATCATTTAGAACCGATTGGGCGAACGATTCGATTTGTTGGTTGTTATAGCGCTTTGTCATCATCTCTTGATTCTAGCTAGAGGTTACAGCTTTTGTGGTCTTTAGATTCAACACCAGAACACAGTCTTCGGCGCAATGCGTGAGTTATTACTGGATGTCAGTCAGTCGGTTTTTTGTATTCGTGGTTACACAGTTACTTTACAACCAGGTTATTCCTCAGTTAGATGGTAGGAAAAACTATATCAGTTACCTTGCTTAGTAAGGACAACAGATCACAAACTGGGTAACATCTTCTGGGAGCTTCCAGGTGGGAAGGAAAACAGCGATTTTCCCGGGTTGCCGCTTGTGTCGGGCTTGTCAGAATCTCTCAAAACTGCCTTGCTTTCCACAAAGACAAAGCTCCCAGGTTCCCTCTCACACTTATCTGGCAAAGTCCAAAATACAGCTTCAAAATAGATACTCCAAAAGTCGTATTGACGAGGTCAACTAATGCAATTTCAAATTGAATGCAACAGTTTTTTGAAAAATAACCAAACCTGCTTGACATGCAATGAGCAGTTTGAGATGAAGGAAGCAAGAGTGATTGTCTGCAACGAACAGGGTTATAGCTACGGAGATATCTGCCCCGAATGCATAAGGAGGGGTTCTAATTGGCTCGGGAGCCAACTCCAACAGCTAAACCAGGGGCTTAGCGTATGACTGAGGATTGACAAAACGGTATTTAAGCAGAGCATTTTGTAGAAGATTTGTCTTCGGATGCATTCAGATAGAAAGCAGGAATCAAGGTTGGATTAAGTGTTTAGATATTAAATATTGGCTATCTAGGATGCTCTGAGAAGAAGAAGATTACAGCTTAGTAGAAACCAAATCTCTCCCGTTTCAGGCAATTCAAGAGGATAAAGCCTTATTTGAGACGGTACTTCTGACAAACCCACCTCTAAAAATTTCTAAGCCGGAAGTCCATTCTACCGTCAGGGCACTAACTTTTTAGGTATTGAGGCTTGATTTTAGTTAAACCATAGATGTAAAAGCAATGACATAAGCTTTAAATCCTCAATAGCTTCTATTTAGTACCTAGATCTTTTTGTGAATTATATATTTTTCCCGTTTGTATAATGGATAACCAGCTGATTTAGTATGAAACCTTTCATAGGATAGATGTGAGATAAAACAAGGATATTTAACTTAGGAATACATAGACTAGAGACGCTAAATCGTTGCTTGATAAGACAAAGTATTAGGCAACGCTTATCTGTGGTTCTATTACTCAAGTAGGAAACTCCTTACATAAATTACTCGGGTGATCGCAAGAGCCATAAAGCTTGATCGATTGCCTTTCAATCTGAGAGTATCCAGTTATGAGATTCGATTACGACCTTTTTGTAATTGGTGCAGGGCCTGGGGGACTTGCCGCTTCTGAACAGGCTGCTGGTTATGGTACTCGTGTTGCGATCGCAGAGCAGGATTCAGTAGGCGGTACTTGTGTCATCCGAGGCTGTATTCCTGAAAAATTAATGTCCTTTGCTGCTGAGTTCTCTGATAATTCTCAAGTTGCAGCAGGCTATGGCTGGAATCAACCCGAATACACCTTTGATTGGCAACAATTCATCGCCGCTAAGGAGCAGGAAATCCATCGTCTGAGCCAGGTACACAATCAAAAACTCACAGAAGCAGGAGTTGAGCTGATTAAAGGTAAAGCCACCTTTGTAGATGCTCATACCTTAGACGTTGCAGGACGCCAAATTACGGCTGACAAAATTTTGATTGCGGTAGGAGCAAAAGACGTAAAACCAGAGATACCGGGAAGTGAGTATACCATCACTTCCAGCCAACTATTTAACCTCAAGCAACAACCCAAACATATTGCAGTCATCGGCGGTAACTATATTCCCGTGAAATTAGCGGGCATTATGAACAATCTCGGCTGCCAAGTTACTCAGGTATTTCTGGAAGACCATATCCTATCTGCTTTTGATGAAGATCTTGCCTTAGCTGTGCAAGAGAGCCTGACCAGGCGAGGGATTCAGATTCTCGAAAACGCTGCGGTAAAAGAAATAAAACGTGTGGGGGATGAGCTGAATTTGATACTCTCAGGGGAAAGCGAAAACATAGTGAGCGTGGATACTGTCCTGTTTGCTCTATGTCGTACCCCTAATAACAGTGGCTTGGGTCTGGACAACGCTGGTGTTGGGCTGAGTGAAGGTGCAATTGTGGTGGATGAGTACAACCAAACTACACAAGCGAATATTTTTGCAGTTGGGGACTGTATCAACCGAATTAATTTTACTCCGGTTGCGATCGCTCAAGGTCGAGCGTTTGCCAATACTCAATTTGGAAACAACCCCCACACCGTATGCTATGAATATGTTCCATCAACCGTTAGCTCTTACCCTGAGGCGGCTACTGTTGGCTTGAGTGAAGCCGAAGCCCGTGAAAAACTCGGTGAGTCTGTGCGATGTTATCGCTCCAAGTTTCGCCCTCTTTTACACAGTCTGCCTAACCGGGATGAGAAAACCTTAATCAAGTTAGTAGTAGATAGTCGCTCAGATCGGGTGCTAGGCGCTCACATGGTCGGTGAAGAGGCGATAGAGATTATACAATGTCTTGCTTTAGCGCTCCGCGTAGGGGCAACCAAGAAACATTTCGATGAAGCGATCGGCATTCATCCTTCAGTTGCCGAAGAGTTTCTTACTCTGCGTTAATCCCACTGATCTACTTCTAGTTCTACCTGAAATAAACCAAATTTTTGGGGTAAATAAACGGCTCGATTTGTCACAAATCTTTTCAGCCATGAATTCACTACAAAGACTCGGTAATCGTCATCCGTCTTCCCCGGTGCTATTAGTTTTTCCCGTATAGGAGAACACAGGGTTCTGCAAAGTTCAATACTTCCCTTTGATAGAGTACACGGTCTGAAATATGAGTTGAATAGGAAGTATTATTCCCTTCCCCTTAGAAGATTATCAAATGAGGAGTGGGGAGGAGGTGAAGAACAAGGATAGATAATCTGACGGTAGGAAGGGAGTATATCTCACGTCAGCTTGCCTAATAGTATTTCTTTCTATTCTTTAGCTGACTCAGTTGAAGTGAAAATAAAAGCGAGAAGAACACCACTCGAGAAGATTTGAAAAAATAAGGGAATAAAAAAGATGGACAACACGAACACGGAACACATGGCACAGCGTTACTGTGCCCTGATTATCGGAATCCTCTTCGCCGTTATAGGTCTGGCTGGATTTTTACCAGGTTTTGTTTCACTACCGCCTGGAGATCCGCCAATCCCGGTTGATGCATCTCCTAGCATGTATGCGGCGGGATTTGGCTATCTATTCGGGCTATTTCCAACAAATCTCTTGCATAACATCGTACACATAGTAGTTGGCAGCTTGGGGATTGTTGCGTATACCAGCTCGGGTGGTGCGCGTTTGTTCAATCGTAGTTTTGCGATCACCTATGCCTTAATCGCAATCATGGGATTGCTGCCCATTGCTCAGACAACGTTCGGCTTAATGCCAATTTTCGGTAACAATGTTTGGTTCAATGCCCTAACAGCTACCGTTGCTGCCTACTTTGGGTTTGTCCAACCAAGACAAACAATGCCACAGGTGAACACATCACTCAGATCTTAAGAGAAAACTAATCCTGCCGGAGTGCGGGATGAGTACATACTCATTCCTGTAGCGCTTCATTTTTGGATTGAAAAAATACGCTACAGTTTTTCGAATTTATTCGTCAAGTTCTTTTAAAAAGAGCTTAGAAAAAATTCGGTTTCAACCTATACCTATAGATAGAAATCGGGAGAAGCTGTAGCCGTTACTTTGTTTAAGTAGAGGAAGCGAAGTAAACCTAAAATACTTGACTTTCTACAGCTCTGTTTATCTGGCAAGTTATTTGAGTTTATCAAGCTTTCCTCCTGAGCAATAGCACATTAAAGCACACCAATATTAGATAGGAAACCCAGATGTTTCATCACGTCAAAGAGCTGGAGTTCAATGCGCGGGTGTCCGGTCCCGATCCACGCTTTGCTAGCTTGCTCCTAGAACAGTTCGGTGGAGTTAATAGCGAACTCAAAGCGGCAATGCAGTATTTTGTCCAAGCCTTCGCTGCTCGTAAACCGTACCCCGATAAGTACGACATGCTGATGGATATCGCGACTGAAGAACTCAGTCACCTTGAGGTTGTCGGAGCAACCATCACGATGCTGCTTGATGGAGTCAACGGCGAACTGAAGAACGCGGCAGAAAGCAGTATGATTGCGAACTTATTCTCCGGCAACATGGGGAAGGAGCAAATGATTCACCAGGCGATGGTGAACCCACAGTTCTTGGCACTCTCAGGTGGTGCTCCCAGACTTACCGATAGCCAAGGAACACCCTGGTCGGGTAACTACGTTAATGCTAACGGTGACCTGACTGTGGATCTGCGATCAGACTTGGCGGCAGAATCGCGGGCGAAGATCGTCTATGAATATTTAATGCAATTCACCGACGATCCCTACGTCAAGGAAACCTTGGGCTTTCTAATGACTCGCGAAATTGCCCACTTTAAGATGTTCGAGGCTGCCCTGGACACCATTCAACCGAACTTCCCACCAGGAGTAATGCAGGGCGACCCGCGCTACACCCACACCTACATGAATATGTCCAACGGGGCGAGTGTACGCGGACCTTGGAATCAGGGTCAAGGTTCTTGGGAACAGGGCGAGAACTGGGAGTATGTTGAGAAACCCCACGAACATGTCGTTCAGACTCAGGGACTGGTTCATGAATCGGTCAAGGGGAGCAAGCGTACCCCAGAAGAGGCTGAGGCAATGAGCCGCAAGCTGGGCCAGCAACGCAGCCAAGAGATTAAGTCAGCGATCGGCGGTCCCTCAAACCAATGGTCAACCTACCCTCAAACCACCTCGACAAGTCCAACCAAGGTCGAGGATAAAACGAAATAGGCTGACCAAACTGAGTTACTCTCCTATGAGATTGGAAGCCCCGTCCTCAATCGACTACGTTATTGGCTACGTCGATAGGGCGGGGTACTTTAGCATTAGTCCAGCCCTTTACCTTGTGGGAGCCTTAGCGAAGCGTTTCCAAAGGAAAATGGCTATCACTCAACGCAGTTTCTATTAAGGGTTAGTAAGGAGTACCAGCAATGCAACTTAAACCAATAAATCAACAAGTTGTCGCCGTTGTAGGAGCGTCCAGCGGTATTGGGAGAGAGACGGCTATTCAATTTGCGGCGCGGGGGGCGAAGCTGGTCGTTTCGGCTCGGAGCGAAGCAGGGTTGAATTCTCTAGTTGATGAAATCAGGCAGATGGGGGGCGAGGCGATCGCTGTCCCTGCTGATGTAGCAAATTTTGAACAGGTAAAAGCGATCGCTGACCATACCATCCAGCAATACGGACGACTCGATACGTGGGTGCATTTAGCCGCCATCAATCTCTACGCGACGTTTGAGCAGACAACACTAGAGGAGTTTAAGCGCGTCATCGATGTGAACCTAATGGGACAGGTACACGGGGCGATGGCAGCACTACCCCATCTCAAGCGCGAGGGACGAGGATCGCTGATCCATGTCTCCTCAGTGGAAGCTAAACGTTCATTCCCATACCACAGCGCTTACGGGGCATCCAAGCATGGGATTGATGGCTTCCTGGAAGCCATGCGGCTTGAGTTGATGCACGAGGGTTTGTCCAGCATCAACGTAACGAATGTCATGCCAGCCTCAATCAATACGCCTCTGTTTAACAAATCCCGCACCAAGATAGGCGTAAAACCCCAAGGGCTGCCGCCGATCTACCAGCCCGATATCGTAGTGGACGCTATCCTCTACGCGGCTTGCCACCCAACCCGTAACATTATCGCTGGAGGGGCTGGTCGGGCGATGGATCTAATTCAGCGGCTCTCACCCCAATTAATGGATACCTTGCTGCTGCAAGCGGGAGCGGGCTTTAAGCTACAGGAAACCAGTGAACCAAAGTCCGAAGATGCTCCAGATAATTTATTTGAGCCGATCGCAGGCTTCGATCGCGTTGAGGGAGATTTTAGCAAGCACTCACGGGTGAACAGTTATTCCACCTGGCTGGAAACTCATCCAACGGCAAAGTGGGGTGCGATCATAGTTGCAGTACTGGGGGCTGTAGGGTTAGCGGTACTGGCGGTGTAAGTGTCTAAACTTGCCGCTTCCAATCTGCCCTCTTCAACAGCTCACACAGACGGCGAGAACCAGATTTTCGAGTATCAGGTATTGATTTATCTTTAAACTCAATTAAAGCAGCGCAAGAACATGCTAAGAAGAGTCACCATTAAGCTAATGCACATTTAAATTGCATACTTTCGATTTTTGAGAAAAATCCTCAACTCCTCTCCTCGTCAGGCTAAACCAGTAAATTAAATGCTTAACAGCTTACCAAAGAGTGCGATCGCACTCACAGTATTGCTTCCTCGCAAGGCTAGATAGCGTAAATCCTCCGATTATTTCCTCCCCAATGATGCACCAAATCTGAAGCAGTTACCACTAAGAAAGAAGTTTTTCTGTATTACTGATTACAAATTCGCTTAACATTGCTTCATTCCCATAGGCAGACGAGCAGACAATTCAAGGAGAGCTAGATTGTTCATAGATTGGTATTGGGGGCGGCGTGGATACGACACAGGAGTGAGGGGTGAACTGAACAATCACGTAATTATTCAAATCTTCATTAAGCTGAGTGTTGAACCTCACTCCCGAAAAAAGAAATAGAGGTTTTCGATGAATCAAGTACTTTTGTGGCTGCAAAGTATTCGATTACGCTTGCCGCTAACTAGTTTTTGGGTAGTAACCGTGTTGTTAATTAGTAGTGCTATTGACTATAGGCAACCGCTTGCAGCCCAAGCTAAATCCATAACACCAGAAACTCTTTCTTACCAAGTGGCTCGCACTGATGGTGAGAATGCCCAAGAGCAAGATGGACTTCCCAATAAGAAGCTAATTGAGAAGTCTCAGCAACAACTTAAAAATAGAGCTGACAATGTTCGAGAAAAGCTGAATGTTGCTCAACCAACAAAAGAGTTTTTGGATACGGTTCAAGACAAGGGTAAGGAAGCCGTTAAAGGAATAGGGCAGTCTGTAGAAAATACTACTCATAAGAGCAGTGAAAATCAGTAATTGAATGAACCCGTTTACTGGTAGATCCGAAGCGGCGCATGGAAGTAGTTCCAACGCCAAAAAATATCAAAGATTGGACTAAGGAGAAAGATATGGTTGTCAGCAGTGAAAGACGTGCTTTTGGAGTATTTTCCAACCGGAAAGAAGCGGAACAGACCCTCAGTGAATTGAAAACTTCCGGCTTTCCAATGGACAACGTTTCCATCATTGCTAGAGATGCACAACAGGGTGAGGAACTTGGCGGTGCTGAAGTAACGCCTCGGATTGGAAATAAAGATGTCGGGGGTGCAACAGGAGTGGTTGGAGAGATTGCCACAGACAGTGCCTTGGGTGCTGTGTTAGTTGGTCTTGGCAGTCTAGCGATTCCTGGTGTAGGACCGATAATCGCAGCAGGTAGCGTTGCCACTGCACTTGTTGCTACCGTTGCCAGTACTGGTGTTGAAGCCGCAGCTATTGGTGGTTTGGTTAGGGCACTAACCGATCTAGGCATTCCCGAAGAACAAGCTAGAGTTTATAGCGATCGCCTCCATCAGGGTCATTATTTGGTCATAGTCGATGGCAAAGAAGACGAGATTAATCGTGCAGAATCGATTTTTAGCAATCGGGGTATTCAAGATTGGAGCGTTTGTAATTCCCCGCAATCTTAAGATATCCCTTACACTAATAGGCGATCGCTAGTACAAATTACGTGCTTTTCGGCAAATATCAAGCTACCTCAACGGCGAACTGTGACGCTCAATATTAGGACGGATTGGAGAACTAGAAATCATGCAACTGAAGCCAATCAATCAGCAGGTTGTTGCCGTCGTTGGGGCTTCCAGCGGCATCGGACGAGAGACAGCCCTTCAGTTTGCTCGTCGTGGGGCAAAGTTACTTATCTCTGGTCGCAGTGAGTCGAAGCTAGCGTCGTTAGTGAACGAGATTCGGGGCTTTGGTGGTGAGGTAACCTCTCTAGTCATCGATGATGTAGCGGTATTCGAGCAAGTCAAGGCGATCGCAGATCGTACCGTGGAAGTGTATGGGCGGCTCGATACCTGGGTTCATGTTCCTGCTACCGCCGTCTTTGCCACGTTCGATAATCAAACACCGGAAGAGTTTAAGCGTGTGGTTGATGTCACCTTGATGGGGCAGGTATACGGTGCAATGGCAGCACTACCCCATCTCAAGCGTGAGGGACGGGGGGCGCTGATCCACATTTCTTCAATGGAAGGCGTGCGAAGTCTCCCCTACCAGAGTTCGTACTCCGCAGCCAAGCATGGGATAGAAGGCTTTCTCGAAGCCATGCGCGTCGAGCTGCAACATGAGAAAATCCCCATCAGTGTGACGAGTATCAAGCCAGCGGTGATCGACACACCTTTTTGGGACAATGCTCGCACGAAGTTAGGCGTGAAGCCCTCAGGAATACCGCCCTTTTACGAACCTAGCTTGGTGGCTGACGCAATTCTGTATGTCGCTGAACACCCAACCCGTGACTTCTTCGTTGGGGATGCAGCTAGGGCGCTAGATTTCCTTCAGCGGCTCTCGCCAGAACTGGTAGATTCCTTGCTGCTGCTCATCGGCTTCCCGTTACAGCGCAGCAATGTGCCGAAGTCTGAAGATGCGCCAAATAATCTTTACGAGCCTGTCCCCGAACACAACACAATTGAGGGAAGCCTGAGCGAGGCGCTGGAGATACCGAGCATTACCGACTGGCTGGATAAGAATCCAGTGATCAAGTGGGGTGCGATCGCGGGTGTAGCAGCCTTAGCCTTGCTGGCAACACAAGCCTTCAACAATGAGGGGTGACATCCTCCTACACGAGCAGGACTTACGTACAGACGCGACACATGGTAGGGGCGCACAGCTGTGCGCCCCTACAAATGGTGGTTCAAAGGTAAATCTGCGTAAGTCCTGACTATAATACGCTTCGCATTTAGTGTAGGCTTCCCAAGAATCACTTTTAAGTATCAGGTTCCTTCGTGCCAAACCGTACTGAAGCTGAATGCAGGTCGCAACTATCCTAATGAATGAAGGTCAGTAATTAGGGTCTCAAGCATTGCACATTGTTGGTTGCCCTATTGCCCATCCCTTCATAAAGG
>DATNPH010000004.1:0-51381 GCA_036703315.1 Coleofasciculaceae cyanobacterium | reverse complement strand
ATGCCCTCAAAGTCGTTGTTGAGCCATTGCAAGGTCGGCATGAAGTGTATGGAATTTTTCAACTTGAGCGTGAGAAATGTCCTCCCAATCAGCCAGTTGTGCTTACAGTACTCGCCGCAGGCAAGTACTGTGAAACAGCAGGTACTGATCAAGTGCAAAATTTTGAAGGAATAGAAGTTCTCCCTGGGTACTACCTGTCGAAACATTACATCAGAACTCGCACGGCACTATGGTTAAGTATCCAGGGATTGTTAGACCAACTCAAACAACCACGTAACTGGACGCTGACTTATGTTGAGTAACCTTGGTCTAATTCAGATCGCTGTTGAAAGTGGGGAGTAGGGGAAATTGTAGGGTACGTTACGGTATGCCTAACGCACCCTACAAAAAATCATTTCTTGCAATCAGTCATATCAAACACCACTTTAAATGAGATGTTTGGGACTCGCTGACGTAACAACAGAAGATGTCCGTTAGCATCTGAGGGATGACGATATCGACCGATAATCGCCCATTTCTGATTAGGCAGTAGACGAGCAACTGCCCAAGGCTTGAGGCATTGTTTTTTAGTCATAATGAGTTTGACTCCTTTCATCGATTGGAGCCAGAGCCAACCCCTTACTTTCCACGGTGCCGGGTTGGCTTCTGACTTGTTGCTGTTGCAACATTGATAATGTATCACGTTACCTTTAGAAAAGCAAGTGCTTTGTGTAACAAAATTAGAAAATATGCTATAATTTATAGCTTTAATTTTCGATTGGGTGAATATAAGCAGGGGAAAGCGATCGCGTTGGGGAGAGAAGGTGCGATCGTTCATTTCCTAAAGCAGTTTTCAGTTGCATACACCACCATGTAGGAGCACTGCATCATCAAGCCTAAGGCTGACGTTGGGATATTTATGTCGCCGTGCCCCTACACTAGACAGTCGCGATTAGTTTTGGCACACTTGCAGTTTTTCTCGTGCTTCGGGGTGGCTGGCTAGGTAATATTTGAGCCAGTCGCAACCCCTTGCTAGCAGTTCATCTAATGTTTCCACTCGCCACAGCCGTACTGTACCATTAGTTGAGACAGTAGCTAGGTACTTTCCATCAGGGCTAAAAGTAAGCCTCCATAACCAGCTCTGATGTCCTGTAAATTCTGCTATCCGATTTCCCGATAAGTCCCATAGACTGACAGTATTTACATCTTCGGAGATAGTAGCTATGTACTCTCCGTTAGGGCTAAAGCAAAAACTATGCCCCATGAATTCTGCTATTTGTTTTCCCGATAAGTCCCACAACCATGTAGTGCGGTTCGATGATGTATTAGAAACACCGTTTGGTGTAGTTGCGATATACCTACCATCAGGGCTAAAGCTGATAGTAAGTTCTCTGTGATGGTGACATAATTCAGCTATCTGATTTCCCTGAAAGTCCCACACCCTTGCGATACCCTTCTTTGAAAGAGTAGCGAGATATTTACTATCCGGGCTAAAAATGACTTTATCCTGATCGGGGAATTCAGCTAATTGATTTCCAGATAAGTCCCACAATTTGGCATTACCATAAGTGGAGGTAATAAGGTACTGCATGTTAGGGCTAAAACTGATATTGATATTGTACGGATGCCCAGTGAATTCAGCTAGCTGGTTTCCAGACAAGTCCCACAGCCGTACAATTGTCTCAAATGATTCGGTGACGAGGTGCTTCCCATCCGGACTAAAGTGAATATGGGCATCATGTCCTGTGAATTTAAAGATTTGGTTACCTGACAAATCCCACAGCCTTGCAGTACCGTTCAATGAAGTAGTTATATATTCTCCATCAGGGCTGAAGCAGCCATCATGCCCCATGAATTCCCCGATTTGATTTCCTGATAAATCCCACAGCTTAATGCTTTCGCCTGCTGAGATAGCAAAGTAATTACCAGCGGGGCTAAAGCAGGCACCATACCCTTTGAATTCAGCAATTTGGTTTCCAGATAAGTCCCACAACCTTACAAAATTCTCAACCTCAGCCGCCCTTACAGATGAAGCTGTAACTAGGTAATCTACGTTTGGGCTAAATCTGACACTCACTAAAAGGGCTTGGTGATGGAATTCAACAACTTGATGCCCGGATAAACCCCACAGCTTCACAGTTTCGTCACTTGGGATAGCAAGGTAATACCCATTAGGACTAAAACTCGCACTCCAGATCCATCCTTGATGTCCAGTCAATTCGGTTATCTGATTCCCCGATAAATCCCATAGCCTTGCGATGCTGTCTGATGATCCAGTCACTAGGTACTTGCCATCAGGGCTAAAACTGACGCTATATATCCCGTATTGAGACGCTGTAAAGTCGGTTGTCTGATTACCAGATACATCCCATGAAGTTAGGGGCCGAAATACTGTAAATTCGGTTATCTGATTACCAGACAAGTCCCACAGCCTTGCTATGCCTTCGTCAGAGGCAGTAGCAAGGTATTTCCCATCGGGGCTAAAAGTTACATTTCGTACCCCTTTCCAAAATGCTTCAGCCTGTCCCTGATAACCCATAAATTCGACTAACTGATTTCCAGATAAGTCCCATAGCCTTGCAGTTCCATCATCTGAGCCAGTGGCAATGTACTTTCCATCAGGACTAAAACTGACACTCCATACCAAACTCTGATGTCCTATAAATTCGATAATCTGATTTCCAAATAAGTCCCATAACCGTGCGGTGTTATCAAATGAGCTAGTGGCGATGTACCTTCCATCCGGGCTGAAACTAATGCTAGTTACTCCGTCTTGATGACCTATAAATTCGGTTAGCTGATTTCCCGATAAATCCCACAGCCTTGCAGTTTTATCTTTTGAGGCTGTAGCGATGTAATTACCATCAGGGCTGAAACTGACGCTAAACACCGCATCTTGATGAGCTGTAAATTCGGCAATCTGATTACCCCACAAATCCCATAGCCTCGCAGTTTTGTCATTTGAGGCAGTGGCGAGATACTTCCCATCCGGGCTAAAACTAACACTCCGTACTGTATCCGCATGTCCTATGATTTGATGCCTCTCTCTGATGCGGTTGAGAATTTGCTGTAAGGCAAACATGGGACTAGTAGCGGGATAATCTTGCACTGGACGACCATCTTTCACCAACTCCCGTAAGGCTTGCCCTGCCTGCATCGCTAAAAGTAAAGCTTCTATTTGCCTATCTCCAGCCTCAAACAATTGCAAGGCTTTGACGCCTATACGCTCTATTTCTGTGCCTTCTTTGGCTTCTTTCAGTTCCCGCTTTGCACTGGCAGTTAAGAACCGATAATCCTGAATACTTAATCTCTTGTCTGCTACTGATGCCAGTTCTTTCTGCAATGCCTGTCCACGCAACAGCTGCGATTCATCCTTATAATTGGACTTTAACCAAGCTGCCATTGCCTGGGCATAAGACCGTATTTTTCCTAACTCATTTTCAACCCAGTCGAGATTAAAAACTGATTCATAGATGCGGTTATAGACCCTTAGCTTCCCATTCTTCTCCCTTACAACCAACCCTGAAAGCCTTAATGCCATCTGTTCTTGACTGTTCTCGACAGCAATTGCTTCTTGTTCCAAAATTTGCTTGTACAGCCCCAGCAAGGCATTGGCTAGTTTTTCATCCTTGAGAATGCGATCGCAGATTGTCTGCAAATGCTGCTGCTTATCCTGCGCTTGCCAATTCTCGATTATCCGCGATCGCACAATTCCCTCAACCCACTCTGCCTCGCTATCGGCAGGAATAGGCGAACAAGACGTGAGAACCAGTTGGCACAGCCATTGAGTGAGAAACGGTTGTCCACCTGTCCAATTCAACACCTCTTTCAGCACCACTTTGGGATTGCTGACTACCCCAACTAATCCTTCTTCTAGGGGCGTAACTTGGTTGAGTTCAAAGCCTTTCAGCTCAATTTCTCGACTATTGATATTGAAGGGCGTGTGGTCTTTATCTTGAATTAAATCAGCAGGCGTCGCCACTCCCAACAGGGCAAAAGTCAGGCGATTGTATTTTTGCTTGTCGGCGCGTCTGTTATAGCAAGTACGGATAAGTGCAAAAAAATCGTCCTTGAAGTCTAAGCTGAGAACACTATCGACTTCATCGATAAATATCACAATATTCTGAGTAACTTTCTCCAGCAGTTCCTCTTCGATAAACTTACTCAACCGCAGAGACGGAGAAACATAGTTTTGCTTGTGCCACCAGTCTCCCAAGTCGATTTCTAAATCGAACCCACTCACCAGAAGGCTGATAAAACCCCCATAAAATTCATCCGGTGTAACCTGATAGCTACAAATATCCCTCATTTCGATCGCGGCACAGGCAAAGCCTTCCCTTGCTAGGGTTTTCATCGTTTGCACTCGCAAACTAGACTTTCCCATCTGTCGGGAGTTGAGTACATAACAGAACTCAAGCGCCTTCAAACCTTCATAGAGGTCTATATCTGCCTGCCGTTTTACATAAGTGCTGGCATCAGCAGGGAGACTTCCTCCAACTTGAAATTTATTGCCTGAGTTGGGTGCTGCGCTCATCAGATATCCCCTAAGCGAGTACGAAAATACTGACGATACAACTCGTAGCGTGGTGTTGCACCATTGCTTTGCAACGTCACCAGCCCTAAGTCATCTAACGGCACTGCCATATCCAGATTCAATTCTGAGTTGAAAGCCACTGGAGTGTCTGCCATAACTATCTTTTTGAGTGCTGTAGCCATCGGGGAATTGAATTGCAAATTTCTCCAGTGTCGCTCCAAATGGTCGCGGTAAATTCCAAAAGCCGTAGGAGCCGTTTGCAACAGTTGTTCCAGCGTCATATCCTGCCGCCTCACCTGCTCCAGTGCTGCCTTCACCAAATAGGGATGCCCTCCCACCATATCCATTAGCTGATCCACTTGGGCAATATCCCAACCCAGTCCATATTGCTGTGCCAAAGAAAGCACCTCATTCTGGCTCAAGTCTGTCAATTTGATCTCCGTCCCCGCATTAAACGGCGACTGATTTATATCTAGCTGCCTGTAGACTTCGGTATGCAACACAACCTGCCGAAGTCGTCCCCACAGGGAGCGAGTCTTAGCATCCTCATGCCAGGTTCGCAGCATACCCAAAAACTCTCCAGCAATTTCCCGATGAGGGAAAAGTCGGTCTACCTCATCTAAAGCTAAGGCTAGGGGGTTGTCTTCAGGCAACACATACTTCTCAAAGTAGGTTCTACACTTAATCTTGCTATTACCGAGACTCTTACCCCAGTGTTCATCCACTAGATGAGTCAATCCCAGTATTTCAGTGACGATAGTACAGAACCACTGCAAGAATTTATCCAGATTACTTAAATCTTCTGGCGTTGTGTCCCGCAGGTTCAAAGCCACTGTTCGGTATCCCTGAAGCTTTGCGTGATTTAGAACTCTTGACATCAAAGACGTTTTGCCTGTCTGCAAAGGAGCTTTGATTCGGAGCAGACATCCAGGCTGTAAAATCGCCTCACAACAGGGAGATTCAATAAGCGATCGCTCCACATAAAAAGCAGAATCCAGCGCCACCGAACCCTCTAGAGATTCTAGCTCTACGCTTGACAGAATTTGACCAACGTATTTTTTAACAACTTCAGTACTTACCCATTCAGGTCTATGTTTAGCAAATAGTTCAACTAATTCCTGACGCTGACGAAAATGCTCCCCTTTTTGATTAGCAAAACCGAACTTACTGCAACTGTTTGCAATATGATGTCTAACATTTGAGGGGTCACAATCCAGCATTTGGGCGATCGCTTCCTCTGGTTCACCCGCCAAAAATGGCTTCAACACCTCCTTTTGCTTAGGTGTCAGTCTTTCGTATGCTTCGTTGAACTCTTTTGTATCCATGCTCTTTATCATACAAAGACTAAGAGATTTTGATAGGTTGTGAGTTTTTTTACACAAATGTCTTTAGTCTATTTTTTGTGAGTTTTTGAGATATTTTTAACCCAATTAAACACATCTCAAAAATACGCCTTATCGTCTTAATCATAAGAACTAAAAAGCTTCTAAAGGAGACGTTGATTTTATGACATTGGAAGTTGCTAAATACCTCCAAGAAAACAGTCCCGATACTCAGCCCCAATTTAAGCAACTAATAATTCCTGGTATGGAGGAAGTGATGGAAAAAACTAACACCAAAATTCAACTCACATCTTGCATCAACCCACGCACCCGCCAGGGACTCAAATCCCTGGCTAATAGCTAAAGTCCTCTAAAGAGGACTAGAAAACAATATGTGAGTCCACTTAAGTGGACTTGATCTATGAGCCGGGGAATTAATTCCCCGGCGGGTGAGAGCGACAGGCACAAAATCTAAGTAATAGAAATTCAAAATGAGCTACACCAGCAATCAAAATAGAGCAAACTTATCCCAACATCACAACACTTTCATAAGTCCAACCCTCAACCTTCTAAGCCTACTGAAATTTGAGCAACCCCTAGCACAGTGCAAAAAATGCTTTGCCATCTCCCCAAAACTAGCTCGAAACTACAAGCAGCAAATTTATTGCTCACATTGCGGAGTTGAATATATCGTTAATAGAACTTCCCAATTGAAGTAGTGCGATCGCATTTCCGAAAGCAATGCCTCTACATCAACGACATAGACAACATCTTCGGACATTGCCAGCGTCTTGCCTCCATAGCACATCGCGTCCAGCAAAACACTCTAGACTATCCACCCATACGAGGGTTATTAGAAGCACAGAAGCAAGCACGAGGTAGAAGTTGTCACTGATGTTGAAAAGGTTATAAACCTCCATAACGGCTACTTTTCCTCTGTTTGGGCTAAATTGAGCGACTACGGGGAAGCGATCGCGATCGCCAATAATCTGATAGACGATACTACTGTCTGAACATGATAAAGGCACGACAATGTCGTGCCCCTATTATGGAAAAATAAAGCGAAACGGTATTATTCTCTCTACAAGTCCCTTAAGTCTCGATGCTGATTGTCTTTAAGCCAGCCATACCACAAGACGAATTGATACCAGTAATGTAAACCTGAACTTGAATTTGACCGACACGATAGACACTCAGCCTTGTGAATTGGTTTTTGAAAACTTGCCTTAGAGACTGATAGCGCCTTATCGTTTCTGCCTGCGCACCTGAAGAACGCTGATTTTTGATAAGTTGATTAAAAAACTCATCAAAATCTACTTGAGTAACTTGCTTGCCTTGTCGTCCTATTAACCGAGTGAATTGCTGTGGTGAAGGTAGCGAGGCAGTTTTGTTATTAGAAAAATATTGAAATGAGTAATCTGACTCGCTGGGGTAGAGTAGTCCCTCACTAGCTTTTAAAAGAGCCGTTTTCTGAGATTGACAAGTCGAATTTTGTTTGGTTATGACCTGCAAGTTGAAGGCAGGTTGAGAGGCGATGGGTGGCTCGAATACAGGCTGCAAGCTAAAAATTAACGATAATCCAAAGATTGCAGATGCCCCTGATTTAAACATGTCTTTATTTCAAGATACTTTAATGAACAAAGCGCTTGTTTTAGGCTATCTTGATGTTTTCCAAATTCAATTTGGAAAATTACTGACTTATACGGCTCACCTTTAAGGAATGTCAGAATTTTCTCTATTGACAAACTAGTCATTAGTTATTAGCACACAAACATCGGTTGGAAGTCTGTTCCCTCTACTCCTCACTCCTCACCTTCTAGAGGAATGTCAGTTTAGGTAGATGCCTCACCCAAGTCTGTGCGATCGCTCAGTTACTGGTATGGTTTATCTGGATTTGGCTTGATTACAGATCGTGCTGCTCGCTAGAAACTGAATTGTCTAAAGCACTATCGAGCGAGAGATTGTCGATGAGTGATTCCAAGTCTTCCAGGGAGGGAACGTCTTCTGCCAAATCCGACGCGATCGCGGTTTCTAGATGGTTCCCACTGTGCGATCGCTGGATTAAGCAATTAAGGTGAGCCATGAGAGCCTTTCTGGTTGGCTCTATCTCTGATATAACTTGAGTTGCCTTTTCATCCGTCAAACCCGAAGGTTCTCCTAGTTGCTCGATCAATTCTTTGAGGGTATAAAACACCTGCATTAATAGGTCTTCTAGCTTTTGGTCAACCTTGATAGCCCCCTCCTGCTGGAAGACTTTGAAACAGTCAGCTAAGCAAAAGCCAGTTTTATGGATGCTGCTGATATGAGTGCTGCTAATAGGCAGCATATTTGCCCCACCAACGATACTGCAACGAGCACACAGAAATAGCTCACTAACTAGTTTGGGGTCTTCAATCGTACTTTGCAGATTCAGCAAATGCTTCTCTATAACTGCAAGGTGGTTTTTCGCATCCTCAAGGTAGTAGCCCATTATTTTCCGTAGGTATTCTGGCTGCATAGCGAAAGTCCCTAGTAGATGCTCCGTTTTTTTCTCAAACATCCCTCAAGTAAGCGTTGCTTAGAAATCATTTGGCTAGGTTGATTATCGGGTGCATCTTCCATACTCTTTAAATCTACCTCTTCGGCTTGGTGGAAGGAAATCAGTGTGATTTTCCAACCCACCAGCTCAAGGCTATAAAGAGTTGTGATTTCAAACAACGGCTGTTTCTTATATATCTCTCCTATGTTAGGAAGTTATGCAGGTGATCACTTGAGCTGTTTGGGGATGATGTGATCGCTTCATCATGCGCTCGCCTCTTACTACCTTCACCAAGTTTTACAATGCAATCCTCGTGTGAACGCTACAGTTGAAAATACTTCCTATTAATCTATCTGTTAGTGGAGTAGTGCTGCCATGACGAATACTGCTTCTGCTCAAATCGGCAACTTCTGGGACTTTGACTTTGCCGCACCCTACCCTACACAAGATGCTGACTTACTCAGGCAGCTAAACTTCATTCCAGGATTAAAAGAAATTCTCATGCTGCGTCAGGTTCATGCTCTAGAACACGCGACTGTCTGGGTTCTTGGTGAGCGTAGTGGAGTCCCTAACGCTAGATATTCTACAACAGCCCCTCAGTTGGACAATAACACCCTTGGAGGCTTATCTACTGACCAAGGGTTTTATCTCTATGGTCAGCTGAATGTGCCTAGCTTGAAAAGAGCCGTACCTATCGCCCTAGAGCGCCTCACACGAGGAGAATGGGACTTGGCAGTGCATCCACGCTGCGGAACTAATCTCTCGGTAGGAATGGTTTTAACGGCTGGACTGGCGTTGGGGGCTCATTTCCTCCTACCGCGAGGACCAATCGAGCAAATAATTGGTCTTGGCTTAGCCGCCGCAACGGCTACTCAGTTAACGCCTGATATCGGTAACCTCGCTCAACGATATCTAACCACTGCAATTCCTTTTAACCTGGCGATCGAAGACATTACAGGAACACTTGACATCTGGGGACGACCGTCACATTTTGTTCAAGTGCGCTGGAAGGATTAATTGAGAGGCTCTTCGAGTCAGTTTACGAAATGTTAATTACTTCTTAAGTCCTTCTAAGGATAGTAGAAATAGTGCTTTCGCTAGTCCCTATCCCCAATCGCCACTCCCCTTCTGGGTAAACCTTAATAAAACTTAAAAGCTGGAAGTAACAGACAGCCCCAAACGAGTAGTACGCTGTAAAGCTAGAACGCAAGGGAAAAACACTATATGGTTCAACGTGGTTCTAAAGTTCGAGTACTCAGAAAAGAATCTTTCTGGTTTCAGGATGTTGGCACCGTCGCCACTGTAGACCAGAGCGGTATCAAATACCCGGTAATTGTCCGCTTTAATAACGTCAACTACGCCGGAGTCAATACCAATAACTTTGCTGTGGAGGAACTCATAGAGGTTGAAGCACCTAAGGCTGGTAAAAAAGCCTCGACAGCGACTTCTGGTGGCAAGGGTACACCTATAGATGAGAGAGCTCGCAAGACAGCGTCAGCGACAGGGGCTCCAGACTCTAACACAACTGGTCAAAAAGGAGAGGAGCCAGGCGGTAGCAGACTTGTAGCAGGTGACCCCAATCAGGGAACGGACGCGCGTTAAGTTGTGCCGGAACTGCCTGAAGTTGAAACAGTCCGTCAGGGTCTCAATCAACTGACCCTAGGTCAGGAAATTCAGGGTGGGGATGTGTTGCTTGATCGCACTATCGCCCACCCTCTTTCTGTGGCTGAGTTTTTAGCGGGGCTGAAGAACGTTACCATTAGCGATTGGCATCGACGCGGCAAATACTTACTTGCAGAACTGGCCAAGTTAGACATCAGTAACGCTGGTTGGCTGGGTGTCCATCTACGAATGACTGGTCAGCTGCTGTGGCTCAATCAAGACGAGCCATTACACAAGCATACGCGAGTGCGATTGTTCTTCCCAGATAACCGTGAATTACGATTTGTTGACCAACGGACGTTTGGTCAGATGTGGTGGGTACCTCCATCTGAGGCACCAGAAAGCATCATTACGGGTCTAAAAAGACTCGGTCCCGATCCCTTTTCTGCTGACTTTTCTGTAGAGTACCTGATGCGGAAGCTACAAAATCGTCAGCGTTCAATTAAAACAGCACTGCTAGATCAGGAACTAGTGGCAGGCGTGGGTAACATTTATGCTGATGAAGCCTTATTCTTGAGCGGCATCCGACCAGAAACGCTTTGTGCGAATTTGAACCTGGAGCAGATTGAACGTATCCGTACCAGCTTAATCCAGGTCTTGCAAGCCAGCATTGAGGCAGGTGGCACCACCTTTAGTAACTTTCTCAGTGTGATGGGTGTCAATGGCAACTACAGCGGTGTGGCGTGGGTATATGGTCGCACAGATGAACCTTGTCGGGTCTGTGGCACTTCTATTCGGCGCGTTAAGCTGGCAGGGCGCTCATCTCACTTCTGTCCGAAATGCCAGTAGTAAGCCATTCAAAATCCTCTAACCAAGGCTATCAAGATTTTGAGCGATCGCCACAATGCAAGTTGTAGACGAGACAGCTTAAACAGTCGCCACTGTTAACTAAATTACTATTGGCTGAAGGCTTAACGAGCGTAGAATGCTAAACAAAGGAATTTAGATGCTTCACCAACAAAGCAGCAATTATGGCAGACACAATTAAAAAAGGGTCTTTGGTTCGCGCTATCCGTGAAAAATTGCAAGGTAGCCTGGAATCACAAGCTAGTGATTCACGCTTCCCCTCTTACCTATTTGAAACGAACGGGATGGTTGTAGACCTTAAGGGGGACTATGCATTTGTCATGTTTGGTCAGGTTCCCACCCCAAATATTTGGTTACGTGTCGATCAGCTAGAAGCGGTGGGGGTTGCTCCGCCGACGGAAGCTTAGCTCTTTTTTTTGAAACCTACATTGGGCACCTTCAACTGGCACAAGACGAAGAGGAAAGCGCAGGGTGCCGCAGGCAAGACTCGGAGAGAGCTAGCGCTAACGGTTTAAAGGGAATTGGTAATTGGTAATTAATAATACATAGACTATGTAGAATACTCTGCCCATTGCCCATTCCCTATTCCCCATTCCCTAAAACAAGTAGTGTGACACTTCAAGGTGCGGAATCTGGATTTTAATTTTTCTCTAATCAAAGTGACAAGCGAAGATTAGCAAGAGTAATTTAAAGCATTACCGATCGCACCCCTTGTTATGGCACCCTTCCCTAATTCCCCAATTCCCTGCTATGAACCCCGTGTATCAGTCATTGGTTGCGGAAAGGTGGGTAGCACCCTTGCCCAGCGGATTGCTGAGAAAAATCTTGCCAATGTAGTGTTACTCGACATTATTAACGGTATGCCCCAAGGCATTGCCCTGGATTTAATGGAAGCACGGGGGATCGAGCGTCATGATCGCCAGATTATCGGCACAAATGACTACACTGATACTACCGGTTCCGATATCGTGGTAATTACTGCCGGGAACCCTCGAAAACCAGGGATTAGCCGGGATGATCTGCTCAAGAGCAACACCAAGATTGTAGTGAGAGCGGCACAAAACGCGATCGCCCATTCCCCTGACGCTATACTCATCATTGTCACTAACCCTCTGGATGTCATGACCTACCTGGCATGGCAGGCGACTGATCTTCCGCCTCGCCGAGTTATGGGTATGGCCGGTGTTCTCGACTCTGCCCGCTTTCAGACCTTCATTGCTATGGAATTAGGCGTCTGTATGGGGGATGTCAGCGCCTTGGTGCTAGGAGGTCACGGAGATTTAATGGTACCCTTGCCCCGCTACTCTACTGTCGGTGGAGTGCCTATTACTGAACTAATGGACGCCGCAACTATTGAGCGGCTAGTAGAACGAACTCGCCACGGCGGAGCTGAGATTGTCGAACTGATGCAGACTGGCGGAGCCTTCTATGCACCAGCCTCATCCACCTGCTTAATGGTCGAGGCAGTTTTACACAACCAGTTACGACAGCTACCAGCAGCTGCCTACCTTCAGGGTGAATACGGTTTAAATGATATTTTTATCGGGGTTCCAACACGATTAGGGTGTCGTGGTGTCGAAACTGTATTGGAACTCAACCTCACCGATGCCGAACGCACCGCACTCCAAGCCTCTGCCGAATCAGTTCGCAGAAATATTCAAGAGGCATCGGCAATGCTGAACAATTAGCAGTGTCTTGAAAAACTAGAAGATATTAAATTCCCGTGTTCAAGTCGTTGTTTTAGCGGCAGGTTGTGATGACTTTGTGCGAAAGCATTTTCGAGAGCAAATCATCTTTGAAAAGATGGATCAATTTCTGGGAGTACGTTATATCTATGAACAGGAGCAGCCATAACCTTCCATCACTGAACCCTGCCAGGAAGCCCAGTGCCTTTTAGCCTTGGGAGAAATGGCAGCAGGGTGTTAGTAGGACAGTAGTGAGTAAAAAAACTACTAACTACTAACTACTAACCATTAACCACTAACGCTTGCATCCCATGTCATTTATGCATGGGATGAGCTTAATTAGTCAAATGAGGCAGTTTATGAAACCTCTTTGTGCCTGTCACAGTCATTATGTAGGCTGAATGGATTAAGGAGCCATACCAGGCAGCTGAAAGTATTAGTTCTGAGAAGATTTTCGAACTAATTTCACAAATTCCCCCAATACATGCTCCTTTTGTTCAAGTTCTAAGCAATTGGGTTAATTAATTTTGTTGCCATCGCCTTATCAATTTATTTGAAGCGGCTGGAAAACAATACCTTCATTGATTTTACATAAACTCTATCAAAACCTTACTATAAGTTCACGATAATTAGCTACTCTAATTTTTGCCCGTTAATGATACGAGAACTAAGTACAGGCTGATGGATGATCCAAAACTTTTAAAAAGGGGAATTTTACTATTGATGTGGCGATTTACATAGTAGGGCATCACCCCTGTTTTAGATTCTTAAACAAGCTTTGAGCATGAATCTTCTTTTACTATTACACAATTACCTATGACAATTAATCAGATAGCAACTGAAGGAAATATTTTAATTATTGACGATACGCCAGAAAATCTACAACTTTTGTCCCAAACCTTGTCTGAGCAAGGGTATACAGTTCGAGGTGCTGTTAGAGGTAAAATGGGAATCAACGCAGCACAGTCAGCTCCTCCAGATTTGATTTTACTTGATATCAAAATGCCAGATCTAGATGGCTATGAAGTTTGTGAAAGACTGAAAGCAGACCCTCAGACTCAAGAGATTCCTATAATTTTTTTAAGTGCTCTTGATGATGTTTGGGATAAAGTAAGAGCTTTTCAAATTGGTGGAGTAGACTATATTACTAAACCTTTTAAAGTTGAAGAAGTCTTAGCAAGGGTAAAAAATCAACTCCTGATTCGCCAACTTACTAAGCAACTCCAGACACAAAATCAACAACTCCAACAGGAAATTATTGAGCGTCGTAAAGCTGAAGAAGCTGCCGCAGCGGCTTCAAGAGCTAAAAGCCAATTTGTGGCGAATATGAGCCATGAATTAAGGACACCCCTTAACGCTATCCTGGGTTTTACCCAAATCCTGAGCCGTGACTCATTGCTTAGTGATGAGCAGCGGGACTATTTAGAGATTATTAATCGGAGTAGTGAACATTTACTAGGGTTAATTGATGATGTTTTAGAATTATCCAAAATCGAGGCAGGCACACTTTTATTAAATGAAACAAGCTTTGATTTTTATCGCTTTCTCGACTCCCTCGAAGAAATGTTTCAAATTAAAGCTGAACAAAAGAATTTATATCTGATGTTTCGGGTCGCCTCTGATGTCCCTCAGTATATCAAAGCAGATCAGCAAAAATTACGAGGTTGTTTAATTAATCTAATAGGAAACGCAATTAAGTTTACTCAAGTGGGGAGTATAACCCTTCGCGTGTCAGCAATTAGTGACAATAATCAACTGACAATAGACAATCGACCACTGACACTTCATTTTGAAGTTGAAGATACAGGTTCTGGCATTGCTGCTGAGGAAATCGATACCATATTCCAAACGTTTGCTCAAGCGGAAATTGGTCGAAAATCTGCTGAAGGAGCGGGGTTAGGTTTAGCAATCAGTCAAAGATTTGTACAACTAATGGGGGGAGAAATTACAGTTCGCAGTACTGTCGGAGAAGGAACAACGTTTCAGTTTAGTATCAAATTAGCCTCAACGACGGAGTCGGAACTCATTACAAAACTGCGACAGCGAGTAATTAGTTTAGAGCCAAGCCAACAACCCTATCGCATTCTTGTGGTGGATGATACCAGAGAAAACCGCCTCCTGCTAGTCAAATTACTCGAACCCATTGGCTTTGAGGTGCGTGAGGCAGAAAATGGTCAAGAAGCTGTGAGGCAGTGGTTCGCGTTTCATCCCCACCTGATTTTGATGGATACGCGGATGCCTGTGATGGATGGACTAGAGGCGGCTAGAGAGATTAGAACTAGGGAGAGGGAACTGGGGAGACAAGGGGGACAAGGGGGATTTTCAAGTGTTTCCTTATCTTCCTCCTCTCCCCAATCTTCTATGCCCTCTGCCCGTAGTGTAATTATTGTTCTAACAGCCAGTGTTTTTGAGGAGAGACGAGGGGAGACTTTAGCAGCAGGATGCGATGACTTTGTCCGCAAGCCTTTTACTGAAGAGGTTATCTTTGAAAAAATCGCTCAATTCTTGGGGGTGCGCTACAGATATGAAGATTTACCCCAATTAACAACTGTTCCTCGGAGATTTAATCTTGTCAGGGAAGAAACAGATTCATTCTTCCTAGAGAGGATGGCAGCAATGCCCTTAAGCTGGGTGGTAGAGCTAAATCAGGCAGCTAAAAATATTAATGAAGAATCGATTGTCCAGTTGATTGAGCAAATACCAGAAAATAATACTCTACTAGCTGCGGCTTTAAAGGATTTACTTGACGATTTTCGTCTTGATATAGTTTTCCGCCTAACTCAATTATTTATTAATAATCAATAGACTATATAAACAAGCAGGTAAAAAGCCCAATGGTAATAAATAAACAAGATATAAAAATATTAATTGTTGATGATCAACCTAGTAACCTGCGGTTTTTATCTAGTTTATTAACTGAACAGGGATATAGAGTTCAACGAGCAATTTCTGGCTCCATGGTGGTGAATGCCGAATTTAATTCTCCACCCGATTTGATTTTGCTCGATATTGTCATGCCTCAAATGGATGGCTATGAGGTCTGTAAAAGGCTGAAAGCTAGAGAAGTAACGCACGACATACCGATAATTTTTTTGAGCGTTCTCAAGGAACCGTTGGATAAAGTCAAAGGTTTTGAAGTCGGTGGAGTTGATTACATTACTAAGCCGTTTCAAGTCGAAGAGATTTTAGCACGGATAGACTATCAATTGACTATTCAACAACTTTATAAGCAATTAAAAAAGCAGAATGCGCAACTGCAACGGGAAATTGAGGTTCGTAAGCAGGCAGAGTTATTACTACTGGAAAGTGAGCGGCGATTTCGAGCAATTGTTAATAACACTTTTCAGTTTACTGGACTGCTGACACCAGACGGCACCGTGATAGAAGCCAACCAGACAGGACTGGACTTCGCGGGTATTCAGCATACTGATATTGTGGGAAAGCCGTTTTGGGAAGTTGGCTGGTGGACAATCTCTCCGGAAACCCGGAAGCGATTAAAAAAAGCGATCGCGTCTGCCGCCAAGGGTGAGTTTGTGCGTTACGAAGTTGATGTTAAGGGGGCTAGGGATAGAGTAGCCACCATCGACTTCTCCCTAAAACCTATACGGGATGAAACAGGTAAGGTTGTTCTGCTAATTCCTGAGGGGCGTGATATTAGCGATCGCAAGCAGGCTCAAATCGAACTGGAAACGGCTAAAGCTGCCCTAGAACGACAACTCCAGCGATCGCGATTGTTAGAACATATTACTCAAGAGATTCGCTCAACATTAGAGGTTCAGCACGTTTTTAAGACAGCCGCTACCCAAATTGGTCAAGCTTTCGGCGTCAATCGCTGCATTATTTATACCTACATTGCCGAGCCTTTTCCTAGAATTCCTCAAGTGGCTGAGTACTTCGAACCCGGTTATTCATCCAGAAGGGAGCTTGAAATTCCGGTAATTGGCAATCCTTATGCTCTGCTTGTGTTATCACAAGACCAAGCTATTCCCAGTCATGATGTCACAACTGACCCCCTCTTAGCAGACATTTCAGACAAAATACGGCCGTTGAACTTGAAATCCATTCTGGTAGTCCGCACCTCCTATCAGGGCAAGCCGAATGGCATCATTTGTTTGGAGCAATGCGATCGCTTCCGTCAGTGGACAGTAGAGGACATTGAATTACTAGAGGCGGTTGCTGTTCAGATGGGAATTGCGATCGCTCAAGCTAATCTCCTGGAACAGGAGACACAGCGACGGATTGAACTTGACCAACAAAATCAGCAGCTACAGCAAGAAATTCGCATCCGTCAACAAGCACAAGAGGCACTAAGGAAAAGTGAAGAACGCTGGCAGTTAGCGCTCCAAGGCAACAATGATGGCATTTGGGACTGGAACATCAAAACCGATGAAGTCTTCCGTTCTACCCGGTTCAAAGAAATGCTGGGTTATGAAGACAAAGAAATGGGACAGTTCTTGGATGAATGGCGCACTTATATATATCCCGATGATTTTGAGAGGGTAATGAACACCTTACAAGCTTATCTGGATAGGAAGCTGCCGCAATATGTCATCGAGTATCGCTTGCGCTGCAAAGATGGCAGCTATAAATGGATTCTGGCACGGGGGCAAGCTTTATGGGATGCAGCCGGGAACGCAGTGCGCATGGTTGGTTCCCATCAAGACATTACACTCCGCAAACAAGCTGAAGAACAACTGCTAGCTAGCAAGCAAAGGCTTTCCTTCTTGGTACAAAATACGCCCCTTGCTGTTATTGAATGGAATGCCGATCAGGAAATTACTGATTGGAACCAATCCGCTGAAAGAATTTTCGGCTACTCTGCAAAAGAGGCTATTGGCAAGAAGGGAGATCAACTCCTCGTATCGGAACAGACTAGAGCACACCTTCACACAATCTTCGAGCGACTACTAACCCAGCAGGGTGGGAATTACAACATCAGTGAAAACCTCACCAAAGCTGGTAAGACTATCATCTGCGAATGGTACAACACAACGCTCCTGGACGAGCAAGGTAGTCTAATTGGACTTGCTTCTATGGCAGTGGATATCACTGAGCGTATACAGAGCGAGTTGTTAGAGACAATCCAGAAAACAGTGCTGGAGATGGTGGCGCAGGGTAAGTCATTGCATGAAGTTTTGCTGGAACTGCTCCATCAGGTGGATCAACTCATACCTGAAATGCGCTCCTCCATTTTGCTGATGGAAGAAGATGGCAAGCATTTACGTCCGTTCGTTGGTCCCAAGATTCCAAAAAACTTGGTGCAAGCGATTGATCGACTGCCAATTGGTCCAAATATGGGTTCTTGTGGCACGGCAGCTTATTTTGGCAAGCGTGTAGTTGTTGCAGATATTGCGAGTGACCCCTTGTGGGCAGCCTATAAACACATCGTATTACCCAATAATCTTGCTGCCTGCTGGTCTGAGCCAATTATGTCTGAGAAAGGTCAGGTTTTGGGAACGTTTGGCTTGTATTTTACCGAAGTGCGATCGCCTGAACCCAGAGAATTGAACGTCATTGAATCCCTTGCTAGACTCACATCCCTAGTCATCGAACGCAAGCGAGCAGAGGTAGCACTGCAACAAGCTAAAGAAGCCGCAGAAAAGGCTAATCACGCCAAAAGTAATTTCCTAGCTTCCATGAGCCACGAACTGCGTACTCCTCTCAACGCCATTCTCGGTTTTAGCCAGATCTTGGCTCATGACGAGTCTTTAGCTTCGCAGCAACGCAAACACATAGGAATCATTAATCGAAGTGGCGAGCACTTACTGGAACTAATCAACGACATTTTGTCCATGTCCAAAATAGAAGCGGGACAAATTGCCTTAAATGAAAATTGCTTTGATTTGTATGGACTACTCAACTCACTAGAAGAAATGCTGTTACTCAAAGCCAATGCTAAAGGTTTGCAGCTTAAATTTGAATGCCAAAGAGACATTCCTCAATATGTTAAAACTGATGAAAGCAAACTCCGCCAAGTCCTAATTAATCTCCTCGGTAACGCCATTAAATTTACTCAACAAGGTGGTGTTACGCTGCGTATAAGAATTGCTAGTAGTCAACGGCTACTAGCTAATGGCATCAACGCGATTCGCGATCAACAATTAGCTATCACCTTTGAAATCGAAGACACGGGTTCTGGCATTGCCTCATCTGAACTCAACGCCATATTTGACCCGTTTATGCAGTCCCAAACCAATCACCGGTCAATGGAAGGCACTGGTTTGGGTTTACCTATTAGCCGACAGTTTGTGCACTTAATGGGAGGAGATATCACTGTTAAGAGTACTCTGGGTCAAGGGTCAATTTTTAGCTTCGATATCATAGTTAGCCTCGCCTGTTCAACAGAAGTTGAGATCAAAGCGAGCCAACTACGAGTCATTGGCTTAGAGCCAAATCAGCCGAAGTATCGTATCTTAATCGTTGAGGATGTAGAAGAGAACCGCCTCCTACTAGTCAAACTGCTTGTACCCTTGGGGTTTGAAATCCGTGAAGCCTCTGATGGTCAAGAAGCTGTAGCCATGTGGCAGAGTTGGCAACCCCACCTAATCTTGATGGATATCCGGATGCCAGTGATGGACGGTTATGAGGCAACTAGACGGATTAAGCAAGCACCAGGGGGACGAGCTACCGTTGTTATTGCCCTAACGGCTAGTGCGTTTGAGGAGCAGCGAGAAGCCATTTTAGAAGCAGGGTGTGACGACTTTGTTCGTAAACCGTTCCAATCCGACGTACTCTATGAAAAAATAGCGCTTTACTTAGACGTTCGTTATCTCTATGAAGTCGATCATCAATCTACCTCAACTCGGGAGACACTACAGCCGTTAGAGTTAACAACAGATGCTCTAAGTGCCATGCCGAGTAAGTGGGTGCAACAGCTATACCAGGCAGCACTGGCGATGGATGATCAGCTAGTTATGGAGCTAATCAGCCAAATCCCTGAGCAAGGAGCGAATCTGGCGCAGACGCTAACTGATTTAGTCGATAATTTTCGTCTGGATCTGATTGCTGATTGTATCGGTGAACTCTAAGAGGATATTTAGGTTCGACCAAGATTATCACGCAGCGATCGCTCCTGTCGCTTGATCGCTTCTAAAAGTTCAGCATTTTGCAGAATGACGCCAGCTTGATTATTAAATATTTGCATATATTGTTGATCGCTCTCATCAAAGCTGGTTCGGAAGTGCTCTGGCGCTTCAATTCCATTAGTTGCTGGGTCGTAGTCAGGAAACTCGCCGGGTTTCTTCTTATTCACTAATTGAGTGACACCAATTAAATCGCCATCGGGACTAAAAACTGGCATACACAATAAACTATAAGTGCGATAACCACTCTTTTGATCCGTTTTCCTGGCAGTCTCCGAATCTGGGCGACCATACAGGTCAAATGGAATATTAAGAGGCTCACCAGACTTTGCCACATTGCCTGCATAACCTTCTCCTATCCGCACTCGCAGTTCTTTCTCAGCACCATTTTCAAAAGGAATTGTTGTCCACAACTCATCAGCTTTGTTGTCTATGAGCCATAACGTGCTACGGTCAGCGTTCATTAGTTTCTTCGCCGCCTCCATCACCCGTTGAAGGATTTCTTTAAGTTCTAAACTACTTTGGCTGACTGAACGTGTCGCTGCCATGAGAGCTGCTGCTACTCGTTGACCTCTGGCAGTTTTATGATATGAGCGGAAGCTTTCCAGAATCATTTGAATCAAAGGAGCATCTTCCGCAAACTTTCCTTCATCAGCTTGAGTAAAGCCTTGTTGATCAATTTTATCCGCTAAAGAGGCTGTTCGTTTATATCCTGGCTTTAACTTGTTAAGTAATTGGACGACAGCAACTAAATTGCCTTGCTCATTTAACAGTGGCAATGCCAACATCGTGTAGGTACGGTATCCATTTTTTTGGTCTTGCTCCTTAGCCGTAGCTGAACGTGGATCATCATAGAAATCGTAGGGAATATTGATAAGTTGCTTACGTAATGCCACCTCACCCACAATTCCTTTGTCTGTAGGAATCCGAATTTCTAAAGAGCGTTCCCCTTCATCATCTTCCTCAGCAAGGATCGACCATAATTCATCTTTCTCTTCATCTAATAAGAAAATAGTTGTCCGATCGGCTCTTAGTGATTTCCCCAGTTTTATAGTCATCGAACGTAACGTTGCATCAAGAATGTCATCAAACCCATCGTTTTCCATGACTTTATTGAGCATCGCTAGAGTTTGACTAACAACATTTTCTTTGTGAGTTTCCGCCTCTTGCTTAATCGTCTCAAACTTCTTAGCATTTTGGAGCGCCACCCCAGCTTGGGAGTTAAATATCTCCATGTATTTCTGACTATTTCCGTCAAAACTAGCCCTAAAGCATTCTGGTGCTTTGGGCCAATCAGCAGGATTGTATTCAGGAAATTCACCCGGTTTCTTTTTATTAACTAATTGAGTAACACCCAATAGTTCACCATCTGGACTGAAAACAGGCATGCACAGTAAGCTACAAGTCCGATAACCTGTTTTCTGATCGGTGTTTTTGGCTGTCTCCGAATCTGGATGATCATATAGATCGAAAGGTATATTTAGAGGCTCACATGTTTCTGCAACTTTTCCTGCGTAACCTTGTCCAACCTTCACGCGCAGTTCTATCTGTGAACCGTCTTCATAGGGAATTTTTGTCCACAACTCATTTGCCTCACGGTCTAGAAGCCATAGTGTACTACGGTCGGCATTCATCAGTTTCTTTGCCGCATCCATCACTCGTCCGAGGACTTCATCAGAATCCAAAGTTTCAGAGAGGTAGCGTGTTGCTCTTGTAAGCGCTTCTGAAGCATGTAACCTTTGGGTTAATTTGTAACAATCTTGGCATCGTTCCAGAACACGCCGAATTGAAGGAGCATAGTCATTAAAGTGTTTTTTATCCGCCGATGTTAAACCTAATTTGTCAATTCTCTCTGAAAGAGGTGCTGCTGGATTACTTGTAGGTTTCAACTTGTTGAGTAACTGAACAGCGGCAACTAAATCGCCTTGCTCAGTTAAGATTGGTAAAAGTAATTCATTGTAAGTTCTATATCCAGTTCTTTCGTCGTGTTTTCCGCTAAGACTATCAGTATCATCACAAAAGCTAAAGGAAGTCTTAGCAAATTGTTTAAAATTTATTACCCGTCCTTCTGTTTCTTTACTTGATATAATTTCGATTTCTGGATATTTACTGCTACCATTTCTAGCAATAATCGACCAGAGTTCCTTTTTTTCTTCATCAATGAATAAAATAGTCGTGCGGTCTACACTCATTAATTCACAAATTTTGAGGGTGATAGAACCCAAAATATCCTGGAGAAGCTCATCAAAACCTTTCCCCTCCATCACACTGAGCATAGACAATAATTTTTGTTCTTGCTTGGTGACAATATGCATGAATTCTGCATGCAGATCTACCAAGGCTTTTTTAACCAAGCTGAGATTAAATACAGAAGCGTAAATGCGATTACAAACCTTTAACTTTCCGTCCTGTTTGACGGCTAATCCAGATAAGCGCAATTCCAACTGTTCGGAACTATCTGAGGTGTCTACTTCCTCTTGTTCCAAAATTTGTCGATAGAGATCGAGTAGTCCACGGCTACGTTGTCCAATTCTGAGCAGGCGATCGCGTATCGTCTTGAGGTGGGGGGGTTCATCCGTTGCTTCCCAGTTATCAATAATCCGCGATCGCACTAAATTCTCAACCCACAGTTTCTCACCACCCAAAGGAACAGCAGACTCAGAGTTGACGATGAAGTTACACAGTTTTTGAGTCAGAAACGGTTGTCCACCTGTCCAATCCAGCACAGCTTTCAACACCGCTTGGGGATTGCTAGTTTTGAGAGCTAATCCCTTAGCTAAAGGCTGTGCTTCCTCTAATTGAAAGCCATGCAATTCAATGGCTCGACCCAGATTAAACGGCGCACGTACTTTGTCTTGAATCAAATCCAAGGGAGTTGCTACGCCAAATAGGGCAAAAGTCAGCAGATCATACTCAATGCAAGCGCGGATAAAGGCAAAAAAGTCATCAGTACTGAAATTTAAGCTGAGCGTGCTATCAATTTCGTCTATAAAAATGACAATTTTCTGGCTAACTGAACCCAGCAGAACCTGTTCGATAAACTCACTCAGGCGTTGCACCGGTGAGAGAAATTCGCGATCGCGCAGCCAAGCCCGTAAATTAATCTTGTCTGAGAGATTAAAACATCTTGCAAGATTTCTGATCACCCCGGCATACCACTGATCTGCGGTAATATCCTGACTTCCAATCTTCGTCAGGTCGATCGCTACACAAGCAATCCCTTCGGTTTGCAACTTGTGCATTGTCCGCACCCGCAAGCTAGTCTTCCCCATCTGTCGGGAATTGAGCACATAGCAAAACTCACCGGCTTTCAAGGCTTCATAGAGTTCAAAATCTGCCTGCCGCACCACATAAGTGGGTGCATCAAGTGGTAAATGACCACCAACTTTATAGCGATAGTCTAGGTTAATCTGTGTAGTCATAATGCACTCTCTGTAGAAAACGCGATGTTCCTGTCTTGAAAATGGGGAGTAGGCAGTAGGGAGTTTTTAGAGGGGCAATCCGTCTGTTATCAATAGACGGCTCTCGCCAGGAGTGCGAATCGACCATAACGCCCGTTTTGAAAATAGTTCTGAGTCCTGATTAATGGATAACTCCCCACTAATAACTCAACTTTTAGAACCCAAATATATGCAAATTAACTACACAGTAGCTTTGTTTCCTAAGAACTAACCATTGCGCTACTCCTGTTCCTGCGCCAACTACTGCCCTAGCTACAAATCCGTAGACCACCCTGAGGGGAATGTACATAGCTTTAGGTGCAACCCAACTTAAGTCACTCAGCCCACTGCCTTCGAACAAGCCCCACCTGACTATCTTAGGTATCTGATGTTTAACAGTTTCTAAGACTGGCATGTGTAGAGTTCTGATTTAAGACAGATTTAGTTCAGCTGCATCTGTACTGTTTAATAAAATGTATTCTAGCGAACTGGCGTAAACTCACTATGACAGTTTCACTATTGGTAAGCAATCAAGTGAGTGAGCTCACTTGATTGACGCTTAGGTTTTGAAAAAATATCTAATCGGCAAAGCTCGGAAATCTCGATATAGATTGATGTCGTCAACATACAGAGCTGCTTTGTGCCATGAAGCCATATAGGTACTAGACATGAAGATATGTGCCAACCGGCTAATTGGCACAAGACTAAGTTCATAAACAACCATTGTTTTCTTCGCTAACGCTAACAGGGAAGTTTCGCTTCACGCCAAAATATTGACGATATAAATCAAAACGAGGCGTAACATAATTGCCTTGCAACTGTACTAACCCCATACTGTGCAGCTTAAACGCCTGCATCGACTCCAATTCCACCAGTTCACTGGATGTCACTACTTTAGTGAATGCTGCTGCTAACTCTGGATGTTGCTGAAGGTGCCACGCATGTCGGCGTAGATGGTCACCATAAATTCCGGCTTCCGTGGCAGCCGTTTCTAACAGTTGAGAGAGAGTAAGTTTTCCTGTCGCCATATGGTAGAGAGCAACTCGTACCAGATAGGGATGTCCACCTACTATCGACATGAGTTGCTGAACTTGAGTTGTGTTCCAATTCAGTCCATGCCGCCGGGTCAAATCCTGCACCTGCTCAGGCGCAAATTCCGGTAACTCAATAGGTAACCCTACATTAAACGGTGACTGATTAACATTGAGTGGCACATAAACTTCTGTCGAATGCACCACTACCAGTCGAAGTTTTTCCCATAAATCACTATCCCGATTACCATAGCAAGCTTCCTCATACCAAGCTCGTAGAAGACCAAAAAAATCGTCAGCAATTTTGGGATATTGAAAAACTCGATCAACTTCATCTAAACCCAATACCAAGGGACTGTCTGTTTCGGGTAACAAACAATCTTGAAAGTAATCTGTGCAATTATCTTTGCTGCCATACGTATCTGTCCAATAATCATTAACCTGATAAGATAACCGCAGCTTACGAGTAATCCTTGCACAGAACCACTGTAAAAGTTCATTCAAATTATTAAAAACAGCGGCATCGGCATGTTGAAAGCTTAAGGGAACGGTGCGATATCCATGCTCTTTTGCTTGATAGAGAATCCTAGCCATCAATGATGTTTTGCCCATCTGTCTGGGAGCTTTAATCCGAATTAGTGCTCCTGGGTGTAAAATCTCCCGATAGCACTGAGTGTCATATGGAACTCGTTCTACATAAAAAGCAGACGCAAGACGCACCTGACCAGTCGGCAGCTCTGGATCTGCTACAGGTAAAGGAGTAGTAAGTAAAGAGTAGGGATTCAGGGAAGAGTTATCCCTGTTGCCTTGTTCATCAAGATTTGTAGGAGCATATGCATTTTCTCCCCCACTTCCCACTTCCCACTCCCCACTCCCCTTTATCAGGTTCAAGACTTCTTGTATTAAGGTTGCCGTGTCAGCAGGCGATTTCCACTCACGCTGCCCAATTCCATCAAGGTAGCTGCGTAGGTCGTGGTTGAGCGGCGCACTAAGGGGACACTTAACGCGAATAGGCAGTACGATTGGCTTGTGACCGTCGCAGGAATCGCGCAACTCCTTAGCCCGCCGCAACTCCTCAATCACCATTTCACTAGCCACCACTTGGGGAGACAGTAACAGTAAAAAGTAGTCGCACTGCTTCAACTCTCCATCAATCTGAGAAAGCCAGTCTTCTTCCAGCGTCTGACCACCTGGGGAATTGGCTCCGATAGTTGCCATAAAAGCTTGATGCCCAGCATTCTCTAAGGCTTCACAGAACTGTGCAGCGAGACTGAGGTCTGGATCTTGCGCCCAGTACGAGATAAAAACTCTTTGTATATGTCGCTTTAAAGCTCGCTCTAGTGCTCCTCGAAAATTTTTTTTGGTAACTTTTTCATCCAAGGCATTTGAAAGCTTCTGCCATAACCTGTAACCCACATCTTTTTCTACATACTGAGGGTTAAGAGGATAAATTTCCTCATAAGTCTGACCTTGAAATGAGCCTACAAAAACTTCTCTCTCCAAGTCATTAAGGTGTTTACCCGTTTTATCAAACGTTAATTTATCTGCTAATTCTAAGGCTTCTTCAATATTCATGCCTCTAAAAGATTATTTTTGGAATTGAATAAAAGTTAGTTTGTTTTCCTGTATCCGTAAAATCCTAGAGTATTAACTCTTCAACTACACAAAACAAGGCTCTCATTCGACTTGGCATTAGTTTGATTCTAGTTTGGATAAGCACTGTCTACATAGTAAGATATGTAAAAAAGTGTTACATAAATGAATTCTTGCGTAAAAGGGATAACCTAACCTGACTAATATTTAGTAGCTCCCAAAACCACAGATTTTGCAGTTTATAGACACAACCTAGCCGTACTTTAGTGGAAAGCTCGCGATTGAAGGAGCAGTTATCCTATCTTACTGTGCTAGCGCAAAGTAGGTACTCAGGTTTTTCAAAGCAAGCCTTTTCTCAAAAATCTATACTGGGTTTAGTAGATTTGCAAGCTATTAAGTACAAATTGAGCATAATTGCCATTTTAAAGAGCTTTTAAATAGAGTTTTTCTGAGCTTTACTGAGGTTTCATGAAGGTCGCACAGATTAGAATACATCTCAAAAGTTTCCTGAGCTTATTTATTAAAAATAGAATTAAAAAAATCCATGAGATTTCCTGGTTACTATCTCCTGAACTGTAGGTGAAACTAATGGAAGATGATTTGAGTAGATTTCGCTTGAAGCTAATAACCTGAGCAAGAATCCAACTCCAGTCAGTCAACAGATAGTTTAAGCCCCTGACTCGGTTAACTTGATTCACCGACTTAGCTTAAATTTTTTTCAGAGGATAGCAAGATGTTTAATCCTACAGAGGTGATGATTAATACCTGTGTCAAACGTCTGCAAGCTAGTTACCGCCAGACTTACGGTAGTCTCAAGCCGGATTATGCAGACATCTTGGGTTGGGCAGGGAATATGGCACTGGAAAATATTGCCAACACTGATGCTATTTATCACAACGTCGAACATACTGTCTTAGTTACCCTAGTGGGACAGGAAGTGCTGCGAGGCAAGCAGATTCGCGAAGGTGGCGTCTCTTGTGAAGATTGGTTGAACCTGATTATCTCTTGGTTGTGTCATGACATTGGCTATGTCAAGGGAGTCTGTCATCAAGATAGAGCCGATGAAAGACTCTATGCTACTGGTCTAGACGATATAATGGCATCCCTGCCTTACGGTGCAACAGACGCCAGCCTCACGCTGTTTCATGTAGACCGAGCTAAACTCTTTATTGAAGAGCGCTTCGGCAACCACTGGCTGATTGATGCCGAAGCCATCAAGCGCAATATTGAGCTAACCCGTTTTCCTGTGCCAGCGGGTGAGGAACATTCAGACACGGTTAATTATCCCGGTTTAGTGAGAGCAGCAGATTTGATTGGTCAGCTTTCTGACCCACACTACTTACAAAAGATTCCTGCCTTGTTCTACGAGTTTGAAGAAACTGGTGTGAATAAGACTTTGGGATACCGTACTCCTGGTGATTTACGAAAGAACTACCCGACTTTTTATTGGAATGTTGTCTCTGGGTACATCCAACCCGCGTTGCGCTACTTAGAGGTAACGCTCACTGGCAAGCAGATTATTGCTAACCTTTACGCCAATGTGTTTCGAGTCGAACACGAATCGCTAATGGCTAATTGTTCATTGTCTACACAGCAATAGCTGGACGCTGGTGACTCCAAGGATTCGCGGCTTCCAGCTGTGCGGCTAGGGAAATAAGGGTGGATTCAGCCGCTGGACGACCAACAATCTGAATACCAATAGGTAAACCATTAGAGTCAAACCCTGTGGGAATTGCGATCGCCGGCAATCCAGCCGCATTAAAAGGTGGACAAGGGGCAATCCAACCAATAATCTTTTGCAACGTCTCTTCAGGACTCAACTCAGCCCAGTCTCCAATGCGGATCGTTGGGTGCAGATAAGTTGGCAGCACTAAAACATCAAAGTGGTTAAAGAACCCGACAATCCGCCGCGCAATGATTTGCATTTGAGAAACGGCTTGCAGATATTCCCCAGCTGAACCCGATTGCTCGGCAATCCAGCGATTCATGGGACTCATTGCCTTAAGAGGAATCCCAGAGGCAGCGACACCAGCTTGCCAAACTTTTACAAATGGTTCAATTAAACCTGTGCAGTCTGGAAAACTCGATTCGACAATGTGTCCCATTCCTTCCAGCCGTTGCACCGTCTCTAAGACACTCTGTTGACACACAGATACGGCATCGCCGATGGGTGGAAGTGACGTGGAAAAAGCAATCCGCACCTGACTTGAGTGTTCGTTAGCGGCTTCTAGAAATAGCCTCTCCGGTTCAGGTAACCAGTAAGGGTCACCAGTGATATAGCCAGACATCACATCCAGTAGCGCGGCAGCATCGGCAACAGTCCGAGCGATCGGACCATTACTGGAAATACCGCTTTGATAATCACCCACGGGTGCATAAGATATCCTACCCCGTGTTGGTTTGATGCCAACCAGCCCACAGCAGAAAGCCGGACCCCGAATCGAACCACCCGCATCAGATCCTTGCGCAATAGGAGCTAAGCCTGCTGCCACAGCCGCTGCTGCACCGCCACTTGACCCTCCTGCGGTGTAATCCGGATTCCAGGGATTCCTCGCGGGAGGAAACCCTGGTTGGTCAATGTAAGGCAAAGAACCCAGTTCCGATGTTGCGGTTTTGCCGAGAATTATGAACCCTGCCTGCTTTATTCGCATCACCACTCCATCGTCGTGGGTGGCGATTTTATTCATCAGCACTGGTGTTCCGTAGGTGCAGCGTATGCCTTCAACTGAGTTGAGGTCTTTGATCGCGATCGGTACGCCAAAAAAGGGTGGCAGATCTGAGGTGTCTTTGATTTGTGCCAGTTGCTCGGTCTTAGCTTGTGCATGGCTCAGCGCCTGCTCGGCTGCCACAGTGAAATAACTACCTAGTTGGGCATCTAACTGCTGAATGCGCTCCAGATAAAGCTCTACTAACTCCAGTGGTGAAACTTCTCGTTGGCGAATTAGCTGTGCCTGTTCTAGTGCTGGTGCAAAGGCTAAGTCAATCTGATTCATTAGTTTCCTGCAATAGGGAAAATGGTTGGCGCTGACTTTAGCTGTAAATTAAAACAACTTCTACAAGCGCTAGGCAATCTCTGTTGTTAGCAGAAATACGCTCCCTTTGCAAGGAGGTTGGGGGAATTCTTTGTGAGCTACCCTAATGTATTGCTCAAATGTTGAAAATAGGTGATCGCTATTTTCTGGATGTCTGTGATATCTGTAAAGTAACTAGTGCTCTCTGGCAAAAATAAGTGGCCAGCTTACAAGCGGTTGAATACCTTATGCTCGAAGAACTTTGACTTTTGACTTCCAAGGGAGCGGCGCTAGTTGGGAAATTGGTAGAGGAAAAATGGATAGTCTTACAGATTTTGTCTCTAATCTATCCGGATGGTTGAGATATCCAAGGAATAAAGGAATGGTAGATGCACCCTGATTATTTAACCCTCAGCCCTTTTAGGTTGGGGGTTTTTTATTACAGCACCAGCCCAACTCAAGGCGTGTGGATTATCCCCAATTTTTCCTTTTTCTCAAATCTGTTCAGTCGAGTGACTTCTACTCTAAAAAATAAATGTGTAGATGTAGTGTGTAGCCACTCCCTAAAAGGCGATCGCACTTCTGTTTTCTTTGTGCCTAGTTATTTAGCTGCCAATTTCTTCGACAGTTATCCGGATAAGGATGACATTCCAAGGAATAAAGGAATGGTAGATGCACCCTGATTATTTAACCCTCAGCCCTTTTAGGTTGGGGGTTTTTTATTACAGCACCAGCCCAACTCAAGGCGTGTGGATTATCCCCAATTTTCCTTTTTCTCAAATCTGTTCAGTCAGGTGACTTCTACTCTAAAAACAATAAATGTGTAGATGTAGTGTGTAGCCACTCCCTAAAAGGCGATCGCACTTCTGTTTTCTTTGTGCCTAGTACATCACGGCGCAAGTGAGCCTAGCATCTGAAACAGGCTCAAAAGTCTAGAAATAAAGCTTTTTGACTTTTGACTGCGTCGGGTGCCCCAACCCCTTCCGGTTGCTGGTGCCCCCAGTTCATCTCCAGGCAAGGAAGCAAAGAGCAGGGCACAGGAGATGCGCCCCGTTTGCCGAAGGGTAGGGGTTTTGATTTTTGACTTCCGCGTAGCGGTACTAGGTACTTGGCTGACAATTTCTTCGACAGTTATCCGGATAATTATGACATTTCAAGGAATAGAGAAATGGTAGATGCACCCTGTAATTTACCTCCAGCCTTCAAAGTTGGAGGTTTTTTCTTTTAGCACCCATAGTGCTGATAATCAGAGAAACCTTAATAAAGTCAAATTTAGATACTCTAACCCCATAGCGTCGAGCCTTTGAATCACTACCAGAATACAATTATTTCTAAGCACAAAAGTTAGCACGTTCTGAGAAGAACTCAGAAGTTAACATCCTCTCTGACTTTATGCTTGGAGTTCTCAAAAAGAAAAGTTTTTCTTACTCTCTATAAATGAGTTGGTGACTTGAAACTCCAACTCATTTACCAGTCCTTCACCTGGCTCCTATTGCCTTTCGAAAAAAGCAAGGATATTAATTTCAGACTTGAGTCCGATCCGTTAAAATTTCGTAACCCTCATCGGTCACCAATACAGTATGCTCAAACTGAGCGGATAAGGAATTGTCTACTGTTACTGCTGTCCAACGGTCAGATAGGATGCGCGTGAACTTGGAGCCAGCATTTAAAATTGGCTCAATTGCTAACGTCATCCCAGCACGAAGCTTAACATTGGGTAACTCGCGAGTGCGGAAGTTAAATACAGAGGGTTCTTCGTGGAGATTTCGACCAACACCATGCCCTGTGAAGTCTTCCACAACGTTGAACTTATTAGCTTTCACATGATCTTCAATTGCACCAGCTAGATCCAGCAAGTAGGCTCCCGCTTTAACTTGTTCAATTCCTTTGTAAAGAGCTTCTTCTGCTACACGGATTAATTTAGCCGCATCTGGCGTCACCTCACCGATCGCAAGAGTGATACAGGAGTCGCCGTGAAAGCCATCGTAGTAGGCACCTGTATCTACTTTCAGAACATCCCCAATACGAATCACCTTCTTGCGGCTGGGAATACCATGCACAACTTCATTATTGATGCTAGAGCAGATAGAGCCAGGAAAGCCGTGGTAACCCTTAAAGCTGGGTGTCGCCCCCATCTCGCGGATGCGCTGTTCCGCATAAGCATCGAGATCAGCTGTTGTCATCCCCGGTTCAACCCGCTCAGAAATTTCTTTGAGTACTGTTGCGACAATCTTAGCCGCCTGCCTCATCGTTTCGACTTCACGCTCAGACTTGATTTCGATGCCTCGGCGTTTTTTCTTAGCACGGGGGGGAGCAACAGGTTTGAAAAGTAGATTACTGAAAATGTTCATGCGAATTTACAGATGGCTAGATTAGAGCGATAAAGTTAAGCCTTAAAAAGCTCGACTAAATTCAGGAGCGTTGCAACAGGTAGAGAGGTTAGAGAAGTTAATTTCACTAGGTTGCTGGAGCTGGGAGGCTAGACCAATCAATCGTCAGATGTTTCTCACTTTAGCTAGCTTAACATTCCTTTAATGCACTACCCGCCTTTACTACTGAGCGATCGAGAGCTGATTGATAGAGTAAAGATAAAGACAGCCGCTCAGGAACTGATATTGTTGGCGAATTCGGAAAACTTAACCCCCTAGCCGCCTTTCCTGGTAGAGAAGGGGGAGGGGTCAAACCTCTCGTTAATAGACCAACACTATCAATTACTACGCTACACCCATCTAGACTATGAGTATCAGACCTTTTCATCTTGCGTTTCCTGTCACTGACTTGGCAGTAACCCGTCACTTTTACGAAACCCTTCTCGGCTGCACAGTCGGCAGAACTTCTGACACATGGATTGACTTTAATCTATTTGGACACCAGCTCACGGCTCACCTCTGCCCCACCGAGATTGGAGACACCTCAACTAATCCTGTTGATGGCAAACGAGTTCCTGTTCGACACTGGGGGGTGATTTTGGAAATGGAACAATGGCAACTCCTGGCAGAAAAGCTAAAGGATCATAAGATCAACTTCGTCATCGAACCCTACATCCGCTTCCAAGGTGAAGTCGGCGAACAAGCCACTATGTTCTTTCTCGATCCAAGCGGCAATGCTCTGGAATTTAAGGCGTTCGGACAAGATGAAGCTATCTTTGCCTCGTGAACAGCTTGAGAGGTATTGCTAGGCAGCATGTTTCAATCGTTTGCTATTCATCTCGAATTTCTAGACCGTACTGCTGGCACTGAAGCCGTAGCTTCTGCTTGACGCGATCGCGGATACTCTCTGGCGACACAATCTCACAATCTTCCCAGTAGGGTGCAATTTCTCGGAAAAACCAGAAGGTATTCGATACTTTTCTCACAACTCGCCGGACTCGCGGCTGATCGGCAAGCCAGTCATTCTCACTATCTTCGGGTTTTGCTCGATAGGCAAACGCCAAGCCTCTCAATAAATGCATTTCCACCTCGATCCAATCCAAGCTGGGGAGCCACTGACCTTCAACAGGTGTCACTGCTGCTTCTTGGATGCGGTCTAAACGCAAACTCCAGTTATGCCGCAAGTCAGGTATGTCTTGGTTTCCCTCTGTTTCTTCGCACCAACAATCGAGGTACTGGCGTTTTTCGTGAGGGGTGATTTTGGCATGGCGAACGGTGAAGTTCCATAAGCGATCAGCTGCATCTTGGTAGGTAAGCTGAAACGGTTGTTGGCGCAGGATGTAGCGGTCAATTTCTAAACGCCAAGCTGGAGGTAAATTTTGCAAAAAGCGCTCGATTTCTGTTCGTAAGGGCAGTGATAGTTCGCTGCGTTCGAGAAGCAACTCTGCAATAATTTTGGCTTGTTCAATCTGTCCAATATCGGTCAAAGCATAAATAGAGCGTTCTAGCGCTCTGATGCGTGTTTCTGACCAGTTGTTATTAGGGAAGACTAAAAGTTGGCGACGGGCGATCGCTTCTACCAACTTGGAGATGTTGGGGCGATCGCCCCACATCATGCCGAGTTCATGGGCGATCGCTTCGAGTTCGGCTTTGTCGCGATCGGATATGGATAGGGTGATGGACTGACCTTTTCGACTCATTCAATTTATACGGACACTTCTATCCTTACACTTCTTGCTAATCTCTATTTTGAGTGCCAATATAAGAAACAACAACAAGTTACGGACACTGTTTAAGGATATGTCCGATTATACAATTACTCTCAAGCCTGTTTACTCTTGTCCTGCATCTGAGACGCCAAAAGACGTTAAGCTACCGGATGGTTGGTCGCTCTCCTGGCATCAAGCTGCAACGTTAGAGGCGCTGCGCCATTACGATGTCGTTTTCAATCAAGCGCTGACAGGTGATGGCAAAAGTTTGGCAGCTTATCTTCTAGCTATGACAAGTGGCACGTCCACTTTGGCGACGTACCCGACAAACGAGCTGGCGAGAGATCAGCAAAAACAGGTGCAAGGCTACAAAGACAAGTTTCAACCAGAGAAAGACCCACAAATCTATCGTCTCACTGCCGCCATTCTGGAAGACTTTGTAAGTACAAAGAAGCTACCTTCAAAGCAGTCGGGATTGGTCAATTTCTCCAATCAAGCAGAGATTTTGCTAACTAACCCAGATATTTTTTACTACATTCATGATTTTCGCTATCTCAAGCGCTTTAAGAAGGGGGATAAGCTTAAGGGAGACAATGCCAATAAACTATTCAGCAAAATTGACGATAACTATAACTTGTTTATCTTTGATGAGTTTCATGTTTTCTCATCAGCTCAAGTTGCTAGCATTTTCAATGCCCTGCTACTCATCAAACATACAGTTCCAGGAAAGAAGTTTTTGTTTCTGTCAGCAACGCCAGATGAGTTATTACAGGATTTTCTCGCAAAATCTGGAATCAATTACAAAATTATCGATCCAGTTAAACACAACGCTTATCGTTTTGCACCTACAGAAGATAACTGGCGACAGATTAGTCAACCTATTACTTTGAATTTTCCCAAGACGCTAGAGCCAAACTTGCTTTCTAGTTATGATTGGTTGCTGGAAAATGCAGAGTCTGTGATTCTGAAATTTTTTCAAGATTACCCAGGCAGTAAAGGAGCAATCATCTTAAACTCTATTGCTGCTGTCAAGAGACTGGTTCCCTATTTTAACGGCATTTTTAAGCCTTTAGGGTTTGAAGTGATGGAGAATACTGGCTTAACGGGTGAGACAGAAAAAGCTGCGTCAGTTAGGGAAGCCGATCTAATTTTGGGGACATCTACGATTGATGTAGGGGTAGATTTCAAAATTAATTTCTTGGTTTTTGAAGGTGCAGATGCAGGTAATTTTATTCAGCGCTTTGGTAGAATTGGCAGGCATAAAGGTTTCCCTGCTTATCAGGCTTATGCACTCGTTCCCAAGTTTATTGTTGAGCGGTTGTTTGAAGGGGAATCACCTTCTCTACATGATGGCGAAAGTTATGACCGAGTGACATTTACAGAAGCCATTCGTTCTCGCTATCCATTTGTGCATGAGTTTAAGCAGTATCCTCAGCGCTGGGGTGCAATTCAATCAGCTTGCGTGTATTCGGAATTATTGCAGCTTAAACAACAATACCCTGAAGCGGCTAGCGGTTTCGGTAATGATATTCAAAAAGCATTGGGGGCTAGTGTTAAGAAAAAATTCGGACAGATTAGGCATTGTCAGAGTGAGGGGAAGGGAAAAGTTGTTGATGAGGCTCGGAGTTTTCGGGGAAGTAGTCAGCTAGATTGTGCGATATACGATGCTACAAATCAGAATGAGCCGGAGAACGAACGCTTCAAAATTTATCACGTACCTGGCATTCTCAGCAATTTTATATTCGAGTGGATGGCTAGAAGTGAATTTAATCGTAAAGCTGAGGGATCTGGAGTAACAACTACTCGTTTTGAAAAGACTCTTTGCTATTTAAAGTTAACTGGCTACCGGGAAGTACGGGAAGACTGGCGGTTTTATTATCCAGAAGATATTAGTGATATTGCTAAATCTGGTAAGGTACAAGTACTTAAAGGTTTAGAGATTCGGCAACCTCACGGCAGTGGAATTAATCGGATTAGTGATGCTGTATCGGGTCGAGGGTTGGTGTGTTTTATTTCCGATCACGATCGCGCATATCTCAGAGCCAAGTTAGGTTTGCCGATTCACTTCCAAGCTTACTCTTTGGCAGACAAGTACAGTGGGGATGATCGCAGAACGCCACCATACACGATTGCCTTTGGCAAATCTGCTTTGATGCTGGAAACCTTGCTATGGCACTGGAAGCCAAAGGAGGATGAAGGATGGATTTGTTGAAAAGTTAACGGAGAAGACTTGTTTAAATAACTTACGCCAAATTTGGAAGAAAACCAATGACTGAAGACAATCTGCTGTCTAGAATCTCTATCGATCCGAATATCTGCTTTGGCAAACCTTGCATTCGCGGACATCGCATTTGGGTTTCTCTCATTCTTGACTACCTAGCTGGTGGCATGGCAATTGAGGAAATTCTAGAGGCTTATCCAGGTATAGAACGAGAGGACGTGCTTGCTTGCATTGCCTACGGTGCAGAGATGGCGCGGGGTTATTATGTCGAACTTCCTTTAGGTGAAAAAAAGGAAGCCGTGACGTGAATTTAAAGCTGGATGAGAATGTCGATGTTCGCGTTGTCAGTCTGTTAAGTTCGGTCGGACATGATGTGGCAACTGTGCGAGGACAAGGGCTGAGTTCCGCTCCGGATGTAGATGTTATTGAGGTTTGTCGCCGTGAAGGAAGATGCTTAGTCACTTTAGATCGGGGATTTGGGAATCGGATGCGGTTTAATCCTCGTGACTATGCAGGAATTGTAGTGATTCGCTTGCCATCTCGTCCTACTTTTGCAGATTGGCGCGAAGCAATAGAGACGCTAATCCAAGGATTGGATGTAGCAGAAGTTGAGGGAAAGTTGTGGATTCTGCAACGGGGAAGTATTCAGGAATATTGCCCAATCGATGGGGAAACAGAATAATGAATGAATTTGATGAGAACTTGGACGACTTACCGGAAGAACCGTTAGAGCTAGACGATATAGGAAGCGAGGATGATGAGACACCAGCAAAGCGAGAGCTTTTAACAATTCGCTTGTTTAAAAAGGCAATTAAAGAAGCGGAGGGAAATGAAAATGATTTTATTCTCGCCAGCTTTGCTGAAAATGTCTTACCTAATATGATTCGTCAGCTAGTGGGAGCCACTGCTAAGGGGGGTCAATTTACCGAAGATCGTAAAGCTGAAGGTAAAAATGTTGAGCGCAGCAAGCACGATCAATCGTTTATCTCTCATCTTCTCAATGGCTTATTTCCTACCTATCGCATTCTCAAAAAGCTAAAGTCGCCAGAAATAGGTACTAACCGAGTTAAACGTCAGTGTGGAGATACAGAAGTTCGCCTGTTTATCGCGTCATACATTCTGCATGACTTTGACAAGTTTCCCGATTATCCTACCTGGCTAACTAATAATGATAGCGAGGGAAAATTCAAGGAACGTAATTGGAAAGATGACCCGCCTCATAAATCTGATGCACCTAACTTCGGACGCAAATACGTTAGGCAAAAGATTCAAGAATTTGGCTTAGACTACCTATTAGGTGAAGATTGGGAAACCCACATTGATGATGTTGTTTGGCTCAGTCACAATGCTGGTGAAAAATGGGATAGCGATCGCGGATTGGAAATTCGCGGTTTGCGAGAAGGTCGATTAGATTCTAGAGTAAGAGCTGTTATTCGCGACCTAGTAAGACTATCAGATTTATTTGCATCGATAGTAAAGCACCCGTCTGATGTTGAAAGTGATGGCAAGTCTGATAAATTACCCGAATTATTAAACGACCTCAGTCACGGTCAACTTAAGTTTAGCTACCATACTTTGTCAGATAATCGTGGCGTTCTTACTAACATTCTGAACAACGCCTTGATAGAGGCTCATCCTCAACCCTACTACACTCCATTGTTGTATCTACCCGACGGCGTTGTTTACCTAGCTACTGCTGATGCACCTGTTATTAATACTGATGACATCCCCGATCGAGTCATTGTGAAAATTAAAAACCTGTGTGCCAATCAGCTTAGTAAACGACAGACGGGTTTTAGTCGAGATGGCAAAGGCTTGAAATTTGCCGAATACTACTGGTTGTTTTTCCGCATTGATGAATTAATGAAAGTCAGCATTGATGCGGCGCGTCGAATCCTTCCCGACAGCAAAACAGCCTCGGCTGGTAAGCGGAGTGAAAGCTTGCAAGAGTTTCAAAAAAAAGGAGAGCTACCTAAAGAAATTGATGTAGTCTTTGGCAACGAAATTCAGATTGATCGCTTGGCTGAATTTGGAGATATTCTCTGTCGAGGGATTTGGGAAAAATGGCGCGATCGCGCTACTAATCATCAGAAACAATTACCAAAAGCTGAACGCAAAGCTATCCCGGATTTAGACCTCACCCAAAAGCTAGCCGAATACTTAAGCTTGTCAGAGGAAATTCCTGTTTTAAAAACTATTCAATCTCTCAAAAAAACTGGTGGTGTTCCTCTAGACTGGTATTATTTAGCGGCTAAATATTACCAAAAGAATATAGGTAAAGATTTGGCTGAAAATCTTGAGGTCATGGAAGGCATGGTTGACCATGCTACCCGTCTCGTAATGCCAATTGTGAAAGAGTTTGCAATTCCTGACGGTTGGGACGATTTGCGAAGGTATGTAAGTCAGGTCATTGCATTACCAACTGGTGCAGTTGTCGAACCCAAACCCGACTCATTTTTAGTAGAACTGAGCCGTTACAATGCTGCTAAAGTCACGGGAAGAGGGAGAGAAAATGTTTGTGCGATGTCCAGTTCCTCTTACACCGTAACCGAGCAAATGGAGTCAGCTACGTTATTTGCTCCCCAAGTTTACAGCAACCGTCAGATTTTATTCAACGCTCAAGCTGCAAAACGACAAATATGCTCAATATGGTCAGTAGAAATCATGTTGCGGCAAATTCTGATGAGTAAAACAAATGTGACGGGTGCGGATTTTGAAGTTAGAAAATATCGCTATCTCTACCTCTACCCTGCTTATTTCTTCACGCCAGAAACCAATAAGTTCTTGCAAAGTGCTTACAATGCCATCACTCAAACTCGATTCGATGCCGAACTACGCAAACATTTCATCTCTAAGGAGCAAGTTGCAAAGTTGGATGTTACCAATTATCAACAGGTTGATGATTTACTGATTAAGCCGAACAGCCAACTTGAAGATGACCGCACCTTTAAAATTAGCTATCCCGATGATGAAACTCTGACGTTCTTCTTTATCGCGTTACCACCAGAAGTTAGATACGAAAATGGCAAAGCCAAAGTTATAGAAACTGAGTCATGGGTAATGCCAGCTTGGTTAGCCTTAGCACTACCTTTGATTATGGATGTCAAAGTTGTTGCTTCAGAATCACCCGTGCCACCATTCATTAGCGGTGCAGATTTTGAACAAACAGCTTTACTGGATGGCGAACATCAAGCTATTCATTCTCTTGTCAGGAAAGATAACTATCGCTTAGATAGCATTTTACCTCGCGAATCAGAATATTTTTCCCCTCTAAATGCTCTCACGGCAGCTTACTGCATTCACTTGGAGGTGAATCGCAAGAAAGATGGAAATCCTGATTGGGGAAAGCTGACAGACTTAGCGCGAGATTTAGAAACCAGTGCTCTTTATGTTTTTCACTACCTCAGTAAATGGTTACGGAAGCAGGACAAAGACAAAATTCTCTCTGTACCTGTTGCCAAAATTCGGCTGTACCTCGAACTTTATCGCTATTTCGATCCTAAAGGAGACGAGATGACTAAACTTAAAAAACTTACTCAACTATACCGTCGTTTTTATCGAGCAAAGAGTAAGGGAAAACCCCCAAAAGCTAACGCAATTCTAAAACCAATTGATGAGGCTGCTGATGTAATTTTAAAATTCAACAAAGATTTAGCCGATGATACGCAGTCAATTACTGAGTTAGTCGCCGCTAAAATAGCAAGTCTAATGAAGAAAGTTCGACGCAAAGAAGCTGAAGGCAAACAAACCTTTATTTTTATAGATGGAAAATGGAAACCTGCTCTAACCCTTGAAGAGGAACGAAAAGCAGTTTATGAGTTTGCTGAGTACTTTGTTAAGGAAATTTTTGAGGGAAGTTTCAAGAGCGATCGCGCTCGTCTTGCAGGCACACAACTCAACTTAATTCGAGATACTTGCGAATATCTATACCGTTTAGCCGATGACGAAGAACGTCAAGCTAATCGACAAGAAGAGCCGGATGAAATTGCTGAATTAGAAACTGAAGCATCCGTGTAGATTTGATTTCTTTGAACTTTTACTAAATTGGAGCAAAACGAAAATGGCATTCCTTAAAAATCTCGATTCTAAGTTTTTTCATCAAGAAATTCCGGCAAAGCCGATGGGAAAATACGTTCATTTTATCACGATCCGCATCACTGAATCTTACCCTTTATTTCAAACAGATGGTGAGTTAAACAAGGCAAAAGTACGTGCAGGAATTGAACACAAACACAAAGAGGCAATTAGCCGCTTGGCGATGTTTAAGCGCAAGCAGTCCACACCAGAACGCCTGACTGGTCGAGAGTTGCTGCGTAACTACAAAATTGGCGACTGGGAAAAGTGCGATTATAACGTTGATTTCAGCAAAACTACACCAGATTGTGTTCTTTACGGTTTTGCGATCGGTGATTCGGGTTCGGAAAAATCTAAGGTTGTTGTAGATACCGCTTATTCAATTACTCCCTTTGATGATTCCCACTTTAACTTTACCCTGAATGCTCCCTTTGAAAATGGGACAATGAGCCGTCAAGGCGAAGTAACCAGCCGCATCAACAGCCAAGACCATATTTTACCGCAAGTCTTTTTCCCCAGTATCGTGACTCTAAAAGACCCCACTGAAGCAGGATTTCTCTATGTTTTCAACAACATTCTCAGAACCCGTCACTATGGAGCGCAAACAACCCGGACGGGTCGAGTACGGAATGAATTAATCGGGATTGTTTTTGCGGATGGTGAAATTGCCAGCAACCTACGCTGGACACAAAAAATATACGATTTGATGAGTAATGCAAATCAAATTCAACCCCCTGATCCTCTCAACGAAGATGAGGTGGTGGATGCGGCAACACTGGCAATCTCTGAACTTATGGCTCAAGAGTGTATTCAGCATACAGATTTTATTGGCGAATCCTTGCGACCTCTCTTGCAGGAAGTGAAGTCGATAACCAGTGATGAATCGCAACTTATAGCAATGCTGACTCAAGCCAACAGTGAATCGTCTGCCTATGCTGAGAAACACATCTTCAAAAGCCGTGAAAAAAGCGGTGATAAAGGTAAAAAGAATAGTAAAAAAGCAGCCACAGCAACGGAGTAAATACTATGCCTGTTATTTACCGCTGTCAAATTGAATTGCACGATAGTCTCTATTTCGCCACTCGTGAGATTGGCAGACTCTACGAAACCGAACCAGTACTGCACAATTATGCGCTCTGCTACTCGCTGGGGTTAGTAGATAGCGATCGCTATTCCACTCGCGTTTCCGAAGAGCATTCCTACCGCTACTTCTGCCCAGAACAAGTCCCTAAATATGAAGAGCATCTAACACCTCTGAATCAGCAGAGAATTTATGTGACTCCGGCACGGGCAGTCAATCACGCTGCTGTTCTCAACACCTGGAAATATGCAGATAACCGCTACCACGTTGAGATGCAGAAAACTCAGAAAAATATTCCCAGTTTTGGCAGAGCTAAAGAGATTGCTCCTGAAAGTGAATTTGAGTTTTTCGTCATCTCTGAAAAGCCGTTGACTCTACCCAAATGGATTCGCTTGGGTAAGTGGATGAGTAAGGCTGAGGTAACGATCGCAGAAACTCAGGACGTGAAGCCATCAACCACTGAGCAACCTTTTATCTTTCCTTATCCCCTCAATCCCTTAGATGTCATGTTCTCGCATCAAGTGCTGAGTTACGACACTATCAATATGCCGCCAGTCAGCCTGATTCGCAATGTCAGACTACTGCGGGGGAATCACTATCGCTTTGGTGAGTTAAAAATTCCTGCCCAAATGCAGTATCGTTTTCGGGGTGTATGAGCAATGCCGCATAGCCTAGTTCTCAATCTTGTCCCAGCTTCACCAATTTATCCCCAGTTTCTTACAGGGCGACATCTACACGCACTCTTTTTCAGCTTGGTGAGTCACGTAGATCGAGAATTGGGCGATCGCCTTCACAGCGAAAAAACCGAAAAAGCCTTCACCCTCAGCCCTTTGCAAGTAGTTAGAAGTCCCAACTCAGGAGTCAGGAGTCAGAACTCTACTCTGCAATGGGAACATACGAAAGCTATCCCAACTGGTACGCCTTGCTGGTGGCGCATCTCTCTGTTGGACGATACCCTATTTAGCAAACTGACTCATCTATGGCTGAACCTCAACCCTAATCACCCCTGGCATCTTGGCCCCGCCGACTTGCACATTACCAGCATCCTCGGTACTCCCCAGTCTACTCAACCTTGGGCGAATGCCATTAGCTATTCTCAACTCTATGATCGCGCTTCACAAAGCGATCGCCAAATTTCCTTCACCCTTGCTACCCCTACAGCTTTTCGACAGGGACAGTATGATACCGCCCTCCCCACTAGAGATTGTGTGTTCAACAGCCTCCTGAATCGATGGAATAAATACAGCGGTATTGAATTGTCCAACTTTTCAATCGAATCAATCTTCCCCAGTTTTTTCAACATCGGGACTGAAATCGCGGCTGACTCTCGCAGTAAATTTATTGGATGTGTGGGGGAAATTAGCTACCGCCTGATGGGAGATGTAGAACCACTACAAATTAAGCAAATTAATGCTTTAGCGGATTTTGCATTGTATGCAGGGATTGGGCGAAAAACGCCGATGGGGATGGGCATGGTGAGACGGTTGAACCATCAATAACTGACATCTTGCATCTGCCCACTTACCCGCCAGGGACTTAAGTCCCTGTCTCATAGCTAAAGTCCTCTGAAGAGGACTAAACGCATACTCTAGATAGATTTGACTTCCGTGGATACCCTCACCACCTGAGTAGGCAACTCGGAAAAGGGCTAAACGCCTACTCTATATAGATTTCAGTCCATTTTAATGGACTTGAGCTATTAGCAAGGGAATTAATTCCCTTGCGGGTGAGTGCGTTATGGACAAGATATCAAGCTAACTCCCTCAATTTATGAATGATACCGACTACATCCCCATTGCCGCTCTCAACCAATACGCCTATTGCCCTCATCGCTGCTGGCGGATGTTCTGTGCAGGGGAGTTCATCGACAATCAATACACTATCGAAGGCACCAGCTTACACGATCGCGTTCACACCACTGGTGAAGGACACCGGGAAGAAACCTGGCAAATTCGGGCAATTTGGCTGAAATCTGAACAGTATAAGCTGATTGGGAAATCTGACTTAATTGAAGCAGAATCTGGGCAACTGTATCCCGTGGAGTACAAGCGAGGGCGTAAAGGTGAGTGGGATAACGATGAGTTGCAAGTCTGCGCCCAAGCGTTGTGCCTTGAGGAAATGACGGGAAAAGCGATCGCTCAAGGCTATATCTACTACGCCCACTCCCACCAGCGCCAGCCTGTTGAGATTTCTGCCCAGTTGCGAGAAGAAGCGATCGCAACTATCCAATCTGTTACAACTTTACTGCAAACAGGGCTGATGCCAAAAGCAGCTTACACTCAACGCTGTAAAGGATGCAGTCTTTACTCCCAATGCTTACCTCAAGCGGCTGATAAAGTAGGGCGCTATCAAGAATCCATCTAATTTAATAGGAGAATCCCCAAATGGGAACCGTTTATGTAATAGAACCGGATGCTTTTATCGGCAAGACGGATGAACGTCTTAGTGTAAAAGCGAACAAGCGAACTCTCTTGGATGTGCCGTTAATTAAAGTCGATGGCGTTGTAGTTTTAGAACGCGCCACCATCTCCCCAGCAGCTGTCTCTGAATTTCTAGAACGCCATATTCCCTTGAGCTTTATCAAACTTACAGGCAAATATCTCGGAAGATTAGAACCAGAAATGACGAAGAATATTTTTGTCCGAAAAGCGCAGTGGCAAGCCGCAGGAGAAACAGAACAAGCTATTCATGCCGTCAGAGGCTTTGTCAGAGGGAAACTAAAGAATTATCGCAATACTTTGTTACGTCGAGAGCGAGAATGTTCTCATCTTAATCTGCAATCTAGTATCTCTCGGTTAGAACAAGCGATCGCACCTATCGACAAAACAACTACAATCAATTCTCTGAGAGGATTGGAAGGTGCAGGTAGTGCGGCATATTTTGGTAGCTTCAACCAGTTAATCAAGGGTTCAGAATTTCAGTTTGAAGCCAGACGCCGCCGCCCTCCAACTGATCCAGTGAATGCTTTACTCAGCTTTGCCTATTCTTTACTACGTCACGATGTTCAAGGTGCGGTCAATATTGTGGGTTTCGATCCTTATTTAGGATACCTGCATGTTGAACGTTATGGTAGACCTTCTCTAGCTTTAGATGTCATGGAAGAGTTTCGCCCTCTGGTAGCGGATGCCGTGGTATTGAGTATTTTGAATAAGCGCCTCTTGAAACCTTCTGACTTTACTACTGAACCGCTAAGTGAGGCAGTTTCTCTAACAAAGGAAGGCTTACACACATTCCTAAGACTATATGAACATAAGAAACAATCTCAGTTTAAGCATCCAGTGTTAGGACGGAAATGTACTTATCAGGAAGCCTTTGAGATTCAGGCGCGACTGTTGGCGAAGTATTTAATGGGCGAAATCGATAAGTATCCACCTTTAGTGTTGAAGTAATTATGTATGTAGTGATTTCCTACGATGTTCCAGAGGATAAGCGCCGTACTAAAATCCACAAGATGCTTAAGTCTTATGGGCAGTGGATGCAGTACAGTGTGTTTGAGTGTGAGTTGACGGATACGCAATATGCTAAGTTGCGATCGCGTTTAGCCAAGGTAATAAAACCCGATACTGATAGCATCCGCTTTTACTTTCTGTGTGGCTGTTGTCAGGGGAAAGTGGAGCGTATTGGTGGTGAACAGATTCGGGATGACACGATCTTCTTTGCCGATAGCGGAACAGTAACGACTTAAGAGCATCGTGCGCGGATGGGTAGGTGTTCCAAAATAGCGGATTGAAAAATTGCCTGAATCTCAACCAGCATATAGGTTTGACCACACTACACGCCCTAAACCCATCCGCGCAACTTGTTTTTTGCTTTGCTAGTAAGGCTTCCAGCTTTAGAGTATTCAAGGAGCGCTGGCACTTTTCACACTTCTAATGGTATGCTGATGTATATTCACAGAATTGAACCTCGAAAACTAAATACAGTAAGCTTTTCAGCTGCCTGCGGTTCCAATTAATCTGAATCCCTATCAGGGATTGAAACACAAGACGGCTGGGGGAGTAGCGCGATCGCGTGAAGTTCCAATTAATCTGAATCCCTATCAGGGATTGAAACGCATAGGTTCCATTCCTTGGGGAGGGGAACCAAGTGTTCCAATTAATCTGAATCCCTATCAGGGATTGAAACATAACCTCCCGCTAGAACAGCACCAGCAGTTGATCGGTTCCAATTAATCTGAATCCCTATCAGGGATTGAAACGTTCTGCCAAGGGTGAACTGGAATTGGAAGTGTAATTGTTCCAATTAATCTGAATCCCTATCAGGGATTGAAACATTACTGGGATAGTTGACCAACCGAACCATCCCTTCCGTTCCAATTAATCTGAATCCCTATCAGGGATTGAAACACGAAAAAACGAGGTGAGCTTATTGAGTGAAGGGTTCCAATTAATCTGAATCCCTATCAGGGATTGAAACATCTATGTAGTGTTTTCATCATTGACTGTATCTATGGTTCCAATTAATCTGAATCCCTATCAGGGATTGAAACTTATAGACAGCTGCTGTGAAGCCATGCAATTCGTGTTCCAATTAATCTGAATCCCTATCAGGGATTGAAACCTCAAAATCGGGGTCACCCAATCCATCAGACCAGAGTTCCAATTAATCTGAATCCCTATCAGGGATTGAAACGAGGATTATAACATGGTAAAGCGACACATGAGGAGTTCCAATTAATCTGAATCCCTATCAGGGATTGAAACATCAACTATCTTGGTTAGATGCCGAGTCATTTTTGTTCCAATTAATCTGAATCCCTATCAGGGATTGAAACTTGCACAAGAACGTGAAGAAATCTTTTCATTAGTAGAAGCAGGTTCCAATTAATCTGAATCCCTATCAGGGATTGAAACATTTCTTCCGAGTGTTACGCGATCGCGGAAACGTTCCAATTAATCTGAATCCCTATCAGGGATTGAAACTTCTTGATACTGATAGACGGTGCCTTGAATAGCAGCGGTTCCAATTAATCTGAATCCCTATCAGGGATTGAAACATGCAGGAGATTTAACAATTGAATCAGGTAAATCGTTCCAATTAATCTGAATCCCTATCAGGGATTGAAACGGCACGGCGGGGCAAGTCCTGATTGTGCAGACTCAGGGGTTCCAATTAATCTGAATCCCTATCAGGGATTGAAACACTTCATTGGACGCGATCGTGTACCCAGCTCTGTGTTCCAATTAATCTGAATCCCTATCAGGGATTGAAACCTGCCCAATGCCCTACAAGGGAGGCTTGAGAAGGTTGCTGTTCCAATTAATCTGAATCCCTATCAGGGATTGAAACTACTTAGGGCAAGAGGAGCGCGATCGCGTATGAAGTTCCAATTAATCTGAATCCCTATCAGGGATTGAAACTCGGATTGCCTGAAGTTGTCTTACAATCGGTTCGGTTCCAATTAATCTGAATCCCTATCAGGGATTGAAACTCCTCCCTGTGCTGTAGACTGAGACGAGGCAAGATGCAGTAAGTTCCAATTAATCTGAATCCCTATCAGGGATTGAAACCAATCATTGAATTCCTTGGTTTCAAAACCAAGGGTTCCAATTAATCTGAATCCCTATCAGGGATTGAAACGGATCTTGATTATTCACTCAACTGGAACCTTGCTCTCGTTCCAATTAATCTGAATCCCTATCAGGGATTGAAACTACAAATGCATGAAAACTTGCGCTAGACAATACGGTTCCAATTAATCTGAATCCCTATCAGGGATTGAAACCTGCTGCAAACATAATGGCAGCCCGACGCAGGTGTTCCAATTAATCTGAATCCCTATCAGGGATTGAAACCTTTAAGCTGGGGTGAAACTCCAGAGATTGAGTGTTCCAATTAATCTGAATCCCTATCAGGGATTGAAACAGTTTGACCATGCTCAAGGGAAGAGAAAAGTTCCGTTCCAATTAATCTGAATCCCTATCAGGGATTGAAACTTAGAAAGGCAGCACAAGTAGACCTAACCAGAAGGTTCCAATTAATCTGAATCCCTATCAGGGATTGAAACAAGTCTCATGGTAGTGCCGTGAACTGCCAACAGGTTCCAATTAATCTGAATCCCTATCAGGGATTGAAACATGTCTTGGTCATCAATGAAAATATTGGGGAGAAAGTTCCAATTAATCTGAATCCCTATCAGGGATTGAAACACAAACGATTCAGTTTAAATCTGGCAACTACAGAAGGTTCCAATTAATCTGAATCCCTATCAGGGATTGAAACGGGGATATCAAAATTGAGTCGGGGGTGTCTTACTGTTCCAATTAATCTGAATCCCTATCAGGGATTGAAACAAGTTTGCATCCCCGATTTAATTCGGGATGAGCAGGTTCCAATTAATCTGAATCCCTATCAGGGATTGAAACTCGTTGTGTCAAGGAACGCGCCAAGGCACTAGGGTGTTCCAATTAATCTGAATCCCTATCAGGGATTGAAACTTAAGTATAGGGACTTAAGAACTTCCTGCCCTTCAGGTTCCAATTAATCTGAATCCCTATCAGGGATTGAAACAAAGCTTCTCCTACTATCATTCTTAAAGACAACAGTTCCAATTAATCTGAATCCCTATCAGGGATTGAAACAAAATTTACAACCCGCCGTATTAGGGATGTTTAAAGTTCCAATTAATCTGAATCCCTATCAGGGATTGAAACAATTTTCTATTGAATACCTATAGCTAAAGTCTTATAAGTTCCAATTAATCTGAATCCCTATCAGGGATTGAAACATCTTTACCCAACTGCAATATCCCAATACAGCGAGTTCCAATTAATCTGAATCCCTATCAGGGATTGAAACAGGAAATACATCGAAACCCAGAAGCAGCGAGAATGTTCCAATTAATCTGAATCCCTATCAGGGATTGAAACATGATCACAGGTCGGGCAAACTATCGGAATTACGGTTCCAATTAATCTGAATCCCTATCAGGGATTGAAACCCACTCATCTGCTAGATATTTGACATAGCCTGCTGTTCCAATTAATCTGAATCCCTATCAGGGATTGAAACAACTTGACTTGGCTGTTTGCCGTGTCAGTCACAGTCAGGTTCCAATTAATCTGAATCCCTATCAGGGATTGAAACAATAAATGAGTTGATAACCGCTCTCGCTAATTAGCAAGCCGTTCCAATTAATCTGAATCCCTATCAGGGATTGAAACGTATACAGGCTTATCCATTACCATAAGATAGGTACGTTCCAATTAATCTGAATCCCTATCAGGGATTGAAACCTAAAAGGAGCGGGATTATGGATAAGAAGTTTGAGTTCCAATTAATCTGAATCCCTATCAGGGATTGAAACGCCAATTATTCAGTATCAATTTTTCCTTCAATGGGTTCCAATTAATCTGAATCCCTATCAGGGATTGAAACTGGGTATATCGCTTGACTGTTTCGGCGGCTCAGGCGGTTCCAATTAATCTGAATCCCTATCAGGGATTGAAACTGCTCAGCTGGGAACCTCATCTTATGCATGACTTGTTCCAATTAATCTGAATCCCTATCAGGGATTGAAACGGTTTAGGGCATATACCGGGAAGTGTGGTGCCCGGTTCCAATTAATCTGAATCCCTATCAGGGATTGAAACAGTTTACATGCCGTAAAGGGCACCTCCGGATACGTTCCAATTAATCTGAATCCCTATCAGGGATTGAAACAGGTAAAGGTAACAAAGACAGGACGTGCTACCTAGTTCCAATTAATCTGAATCCCTATCAGGGATTGAAACGGGAAACTGCAACTCAACATGGAGATTCAATCAGGTTCCAATTAATCTGAATCCCTATCAGGGATTGAAACCCGTTGCTGTAACCCTCGGTTCTTTCTCTTTACCGTTCCAATTAATCTGAATCCCTATCAGGGATTGAAACACAACCCACAGGTTCTCTGCGATTTTCTGGTGTGGTTCCAATTAATCTGAATCCCTATCAGGGATTGAAACTAATCCAAGGGAGTTCGTTGCGCGTGGCGCTTAGAGTTCCAATTAATCTGAATCCCTATCAGGGATTGAAACAAGGTTCTTACTTGCTGCTTGCTCTGGGGTTGCCTTCCCTGTGGCGTTCCAATTAATCTGAATCCCTATCAGGGATTGAAACCCTTTCTTTTGCTAGTCCTATAAATATTTCTGGGGTTCCAATTAATCTGAATCCCTATCAGGGATTGAAACGATGCCTCATAAACATGAGACATTGCTTCAACTGTTCCAATTAATCTGAATCCCTATCAGGGATTGAAACTTTGGGTTGATTGGGCTTGCCATAGAGCTAGCACCATGTTCCAATTAATCTGAATCCCTATCAGGGATTGAAACCAAGCTGTAAATGTTTTTACGGAGAGTTGTCAGACGTTCCAATTAATCTGAATCCCTATCAGGGATTGAAACCTTTCTGATTCACGAGTGCAAGGTTGATTACAAGTTCCAACTAATCTGAGTCAGCGCCTACGGAACTGTTAGGTCAGTTGAAAGCAAGACAAATCCAGTTGTCCATCGATGACTTTGGCACTGACTATTCTTCTTTAGCCTATCTACAGTCTTTGCCGCTCAATACTTTAAAGATTGAGCGTTCTTTTGTTAGCGGCATCGAGCATTGCCAGAAAAAATTACAAATCACTCAAACCATTATCACCCTAGCTCACTCTCTGAACTTAGATGTGGTTGCTGAGGGAGTGGAGACACAAACACAGCTAGACATATTGCGCTCACTAGGATGCGAATATGGGCAGGGTTACTTGTTCTCTCGATCCCTTAATGAGCAAGCTATAGTAGCTTTCATGACAAAGGTCAGTACCTAATATCTGGTTTTGTTAGTTTTTTTCGTTACCTCTAACCGCTAGAATTCTCTCCCTCTTATAGGGAGGAGATTCCTATCGATTAGGCTTTGAGTGAATTTGTGCGATCGCTTTTCCTACTGCCAAGAAGTAACGCAAATGTCGAAGCTCCATCAGTTCTCCATAACTATATCTTTTCAATATAGTTTGCTCATTAAGAAAATATTAGACATATAGTAAGACCTTGGCTAATCTGGATGGCAAGACGTTATCAACCTCGACACAGCCGACTCAACAAACCGTGCTGTGGTTATAGCAGGAAGTACTTTCTCTATGAATCCAATCAAACGTGTTGCCATTGTGGGGGGAACCCACGGAAACGAACTCACAGGAATTTACCTAGTCAAGAAATTCGAGCGATTTCCCAACTTGATTGAGCGATCGAGTTTTGAGAGCATCACGCTGTTGGCGAATCCTAAAGCTTATGAAATCGGGAGACGGTACGTTGATACTGACCTCAATCGCTGTTTTCAACGACAAGATTTGGAAAATCCAAAGCTTTCCAGTTATGAAGCGATTCGCGCCAAAGCGATTTACCAAATGTTGGCATCTGGAGGAAGCCAGCCAATCAATTTAGTAATCGATTTGCACAGCAGCACAGCCAACATGGGGTTAACAATTATTCCAAGTAGTAAGCATCCATTCAATCTTCACTTAGCCGCTCATCTCACATCCGTGAATCCAAGCGTGAAGGTATATCGATGGATGAAACAGGAGCAGGATAGCCCTTTTCTGCGATCAATTTACGAATTTGGTTGTGCGATCGAAGTCGGGCCTATTGCTCAAGGCGTATTGAATGCACCTTTATTTCAGCAAACCGAAGAACTCATCTACGCAATTCTGGACTATGTAGAAGCCTATAACCAGAGACAATCTTCTCCAACAAGAGATACACTCACGATTTATCAATGTGTCCAGACAATCGACTATCCCCGAAATGAGCACAGAGAGCTTCAGGCAATGATTCACCCTCAACTACAATTTAGGGATTACGAAGCTCTTTATCCTGATGCTCCGATGTTTTTGACATTTGATGGTCGGACAATTTCCTATGAAGGTAACTCAACTGTCTACCCCGTCTTCATCAATGAGGCAGCCTATTACGAAAAAGGTATCGCCATGTGTTTAACCAAGAAGGAACAGGTCAGACTTTGAGAGCATCGGTCTCAACTTAACGTTAGCTTGGCAGTTAACCCAGCAACACCCTGAGTCGGTCAACAGACACGGTATAGTTTCCAGAAGGCAAAGCCTTCTAGTTCGTTATGCCGAACTCAGGTAAGGTCATATGGAAATTTTTGGTGTTGTGTTTATTACGAAGTACATTTTGACTATTATTGATTCCCTGCTGTTCATTCTGTCTCTATCCGCAGATTGGTTTTACGGCTATGCGATTTATGCAGGTTTCCTTTTTTCTAGTCGTTCCTATTCTATTAATCCGGATTTTCACCCGTCCGTTACAATCCTGAAACCGATTTGTGGACTGGATGGTGACGCTTACGAAAATCTCGCTTCGTTTTGTCAGCAGGACTATCCTGAATACCAGATTATCTTTGCGGTGCGTGATGCGGCTGACCCTGGCATAGAAATTGTGCAGAAAATCATCCACTACTTCCCAGAGATGGATATTCAGCTAGTAGCCAGCGATCGCACAATTGGAACAAACCTCAAAGTCAGCAATCTGGCCAATGCCGCCGCCGTTGCCAAGTACGAGATTCTTGTGATTGCCGATAGTGACATCCGAGTCGGGAGAGATTACTTGCAGCGAGTTGTTCAACCTCTGCAAGACGAAAATGTTGGAGTCGTCACCTGTCCCTATCGTTCTTTAGCAAAAGGGTGGGTAGCTATTCTAGAGGCACTTGGGAATGCCACTGACTTTCATGCCGGAGTTTTCGTTAGCAAGCACTTGGAAGGTGTACAGTTTGCTTTCGGTTCAACGATTGTAATTCGCCAAGCGGTACTAGAGGCGATCGGTGGATTTCCAGCAATTGCTGATTATCTCGCTGATGACTTCCAACTCGGCTATCTACCAGCCCAATTAGGTTACGAGGTTGTGCTTTCCGATTATGTAGTTGAACACGTTCTGGCAACCACTACCCTAGTTGATTCCATCAAACGCCAGATCCGCTGGGCGCGAGGGATGCGAGTTTCTCGTCCTTGGGGGTATCTGGGACTTATCTTTACCTATGGCACGGCTACCAGCCTATTATTTCTGATAGCAACTGGGGGGTCAATTTGGGGCTGGGTTGTACTCGGTATAACTTGGAGTATCAGGTTAGCAATGGCATGGGTTGTTGGCGTCTATATTCTTAAAGATTCTTTTGCCAAAAAATTTCTGTGGCTTGTACCTATACAAGACCTGATCAACTTTGCCGTTTGGGGTTATGGCTTAGTTGGAAGCACAATTGAGTGGCGAGGACAGCAACTGAAGCT
>DATNPH010000272.1:0-7407 GCA_036703315.1 Coleofasciculaceae cyanobacterium | reverse complement strand
TTAAACAGCAACGAAAACCCAACGTTAAGTTAATTGTCTCACCCTTCCCTGAAAAACAGCGCGGCTCTGACCAATTTTTCTTCAAGCCTCTTCTCCAATCCCCTTGACAACTGCCTTAAAGGCTTAACTTGTCACCAATGTGTAGAGATTGATGGGAAGGCAGAAGGCAGACGACAGAAGGCTTTTATGCTCCCTTCTAGAGATGGGATTGGGACCCCTCGATTCGGGGGAGCCAGTGAGCTTTACGCACAGGGGGATTCAAACCCTTGCTCCCTGAGAGGTCGCCTCTTATACAGGCAGGCAGATGGACAGGAACTCTTTCATAAAAGCCCTCTGCCTTTTTGGTTGATGCGTCAATGCGACGTAGCCGTTCGCTCCCTAATTAGTTCAGCTGTTTGTATTGGTCTTTCAGATAGGAGTGTTTCAGCTCACACAACAAGCATGCAGCTGAGGCAAACAGTTTACGCTACACATCCTAAAACACCTGCTGATCTGGCGTAGTGAGTGTCAACTACAAACTTGTCCGGATAACCCTATAAAAGCTTCGTATAAACCAATAGTTGCGGCTTTTAACAGGAGTCGCTAAACTCTGTGGAAAAAATTAACGTCTCTCAGTCGGATAGAGAAAAAACGCTTAATGATTGGGATTCCATTAAGTTTAATCCCCAGTATAGATCAGTAAAGTAAATTTTAGAGGAGCATTATTTCTCCGAAAAAAGCAACAAAATAGCTCTATATAACCAGTATTAAGCTAAATTAATTTACGATTTTAAATCTAATTTTTAGATTAATGCTTGATGAGGTAAGACTATTCCTTTATCTAGAGTTATATCTAGGTAAAGGTTATCTGAATTTAACCTAAAAAGTAACCCATACTTTCTTGTTTGTAAAGATTACCTCTTAGTAACTTAATAAATTCAAACACCAAATGCTGTGTATGAAAAAAAATGTAACTGAGAGGAAGAATAATGCCTCCTGAAAACCAGCCAATACGCATAGTTCGATCTAGTAGATTTGAATCTCAGAAAGTACGGCATTTTCCAAAAAAGCCTATCTCCTTTCTGGTAGGAACTATGATTCTGGCTGTAGGTGCTACCGCAATAACTAGTTATTGGGTAGTTCGTAGTTTGATTCTTGACAGCTTGAAGGCAAACGCTCTATTGCAAGTCCAGACAGCGGGGAATGAAATCGATCAACGGTTAGCAACCCTACTGGCTCAGGTGGAGACTTTGGCTAATAATGATAGTATCCGAAGCCTGAATTGGTCAACTGCTGAACCTTATTTGCTGCGAGAGCTGAACCGATTGTCGGATTTTCAAATGTTTCTTATGGCAAAATCTGATGGCTCCTACTATGCAACAAAAACTGGTTTAGCAAAAGATAATCTCAGTAATCATACCCACTTTAAGCAAGCCTTAGCAGGAAAAAAATTTGTCGATGATCCAGTGATTTTTCCCTCCACTGGAGTCCGGTACGTTAATATTATTGCTCCGATTTGGTCTATCCCCAATCGCACTCAACTGTCTTCGGAAGATGCCTCTAAACTGGCTCAAGAGGATACCTCTAAACTGGCTCAAGAGGATACCTCTAAACCTGCCGACAGCCTCACTTCTTACAATCAGCCTTCCAATCTTGACCAAAAGAGTCAATTGATTGGAGAATTTGCTGGTCCGGTTGCAGTCACGCACCTATCAAATGTTGTGACCCAAACACGCTTGGGAGAGGGTAGTTACGCTTTTGCCCTCGATTCTAAGGGAACTCCCTTTGTCCATCCCGATCGCAACCTAATTGAACAGAACAGAAGTTTCATAGAATCTACAGACCCAGCCTTAGTGAAAATTGCTCGAGCAATGGTGAACCGTCAACGGGAGGTTCAGCAGGTACAAATTGGGGGAAAGTGGGTTTACATTGCCTACTCGCCACTAAGTAAGGCTAATTGGTCTCTAGCTTTGGTTATTCCCCGTGCCAATTTAGAGGGAGAGCTAAGGGGACTCAATCTGCTAGCGTCAGTTCTGGGAGCGATCCTGGTTATGGCAGCGCTCATCGCCCTGCGTCAAATGCAATCACTCGAGCAGCTCCGTGCCCGTGTAGCGCAAGAGGCGCTGCTGAATCGGATGACCACTCGCATTCGGGAGTCTCTTGATCTCGAAACGATCTGGCAAACTACTGTTGATGAATTTGCGGCACTGTTAGCTCTTGATCGGGTGATCTTCTGTTGGTATCACAGTGATCGACAGGAGTTGGAGGTGGTCTGTGAAAATCGACGGGAAGACCTGCCGACGCATCTGGGCTGTATCTCAGTCGAATCTTTTGGTTCCCTAGGTGAGCGCCTCAGCCGATGTGAATCGGTGCGCCTGGACAATGTTGCCAAAAACCGCAACTTGCTGCCTACTGTCAAACAGGCATATATGCAGATGGGAATATCCAGCTGTCTGGCGATGCCAGTGTTAGTTCAAGGTAATACCCCCGCGTATCTGATCTGTGTCTACAGCAAGCCCCGACGCTGGAGCGATCGCGAAATTGAACTGTTGGATTCCGTCGCCGACCAGTTAGCGATCGCCATTCATCAAACCCGCCTGCATGCCCAGACTGAGGAACAGTTCGAAACGCTCAGCGACCAAGCTATACGCCTTGCCGACGCGACTTTCCAACAGCAGGAGACTCTTGCGTACCTGAGCGCGATCATCAACAACCTCGCAGATGGTCTGCTTGTGACCGACACAAGGGGCAAGATCACTCGTGTGAATCCTGCTCTGTCAGCCATGTTTAACTTGGAAGAACTCCAGCTGATTAATCAAGATTGCGAGGATCTTTTTAGCCATGAAGTGGCAGAACTGGTGGCAATTACTAAGGAATATTCCAAAGAAGTCTTTACCGCCGAAGTAGAGCTTGTCGGTAATCGATACGGTAAAGCCGTGGCAACCGCAATCCTCAAAGACACTATATCCCATGATCGGGATGATCCCTGTATCGGTTCGGTCATCCTAATCCGGGATATCACTTTAGAAAAAGAAGTTGACCAAGTGAAGACGGATTTCATCTCCACTGTCTCCCATGAGCTGAGGACGCCTCTGACATCAATACTCGGATTTGCCAAAATTGTCAGCAAAAAACTGGAAGATACGATATTCCCCAAGGTTCAGGCTCAGGATGCGAAAACTCAGCGAGTCATCAAACAGGTGGCACAAAACATTGACATCATGGTGTCGGAGGGTGAACGGCTGACAAAACTGATCAACGATGTCCTGGATATCGCCAAGATGGAAGCCGGGAGAGTTGATTGGAATATGCAGTATTTTTCAGTTCATGAACTGATAGAACGAGCCGCATCTGCCACGTTCGCACTATTTGAACAAAAGGGGCTAGAACTAATCATAGATGTGAACGAGGATCTGCCAAAGATTCTAGGCGATCGCGATCGGCTGCTCCAAGTTGTGATTAATCTGATTTCCAATGCTCTCAAGTTCACTGAAGAAGGCTCTGTGACCTGTAAGGCTAGTTGTACTGATCATGAGCTTACTATCAGCGTGATCGATACGGGAATCGGCATCCCTGAAGCTGACCAACCCAAGATTTTTGAGAAATTTAAGCAAGTAGGAAATCCTCTGACCGATAAACCCAAGGGTACTGGTCTAGGGCTATCCATTTGTCAACAAATTGTCAAGCATCATGGCGGCAAAATCTGGGTAGAGAGTGGCTTGGGACAGGGCAGTACCTTCTCGTTCACGCTACCCCTGAGTATGTCAGCCGTGGACGGAGTCACAACCCTGGATATAGATACCCCGGTTAGGCAATCACAAGACGCGATCGCCAATTCAGAATCATCTTCTGCTAACCCCAATAAAACCATCTTAGTAGTAGATGATGAAGCTCCTATGCGTGAACTGCTCAGACAGCAACTTAGTGCAGAGGGGTATAGAGTCAGGGAGGCTAAAGACGGAAGAGACGCCATTGCACAGGTGAAAAAACAACTTCCTGACTTAGTCATTCTTGACGTAAAGATGCCGGAAATGAGTGGTTTTGATGTAGCCGCCGTGCTGAAACATAACCCTCAAAGCATGAGCATACCCATTATAATGCTGTCGGTAGCAGAGGAACAAGAAAGGGGTTATCGTCTTGGGGTTGACCGATATTTGATCAAGCCGATTAACACCCAAGAGCTGATCAATGAAGTTACATTTCTCCTCTGCCAGGGAACTTCTACTAAAACAGTCATAGTAGTCGATCGGGAAGATGGCTAAAATCAGTCTAAAGCGGCTTCTGGCTAAAAAAGAAGTTTGGTCTATTTTGAGTGACCTACTCAGGGCGATCGACACTCCTATTAGTATTCAGGATGCAGAGGGCAAGTTACTCATCGATAATCATCAGACTCAACCCTTAGGCAAATATCCTGTCGAGCTTGCTAATGAGGTAATTGGATGGGTAATCGGAGGCGAGAAGGCATTTCCTGTCGCGTCTTTGCTTTCCCATTTGGTGAAAAATGAGTTTGAGAAAAAGACTCTTGCCTATGAAACTCTGGATAAATATAAGGAAGTCAACCTCATATACAACATTTCTGAAAAGATAACTGCCTGTCTAGATCTCAAAGAGGTAGCAAGATTAGTCATTGATGAAGCCAGAAGGTTGATAGCAGCAGACAGTGGGTCTCTTATGTTACTCAATAAAGAGACAGGAAAATTTGAAGTTATAGCAGCCTTTGGTCAAAAATATTACACCAAAGCCCCTATAGAGATGGGTCAAGGTATCGCAGGTAATGTGGTACTTACAGGAAGAGGAGAAATAATCAATGAAGTAGGCTCTGACCCTAGATTTGTTAAAGGTCACAACAGAATTAATTCCCTGATTTGTGTCCCCTTGCAGATCCATGAGCAGGCTATTGGCGTCATTAACATCAGTAGTAAGGAACCGTTTAACTATACAGCAGCAGACCTTAAACTCTTCACAGTACTAGCCTCTCAAGCAGCATCCGCTATCGAAAATGCTATTCTCCATGAAAATAAACTTAAGCAAGAACGGATTAAAAGTAATTTGGAACGATATGTAAATTCACAATTAGTTGAAGCTATTTTAAACGATAAAGGTGAGATTTCTCTTGCTCCTGCCAAGATGAATATTACTATACTTTTCTCTGATATTAGAAACTTTACTAGTAAATGCGAGGAATTAGAGCCCGAAACAATTGTCGAATACTTAAATGTGTATTTTACTCACATGGTAGAAGTGATTTTTAGTCACGGGGGAACAGTGAACAAGTTTGTTGGAGATATGATTGTTGCCATGTTTGGTGCTCCTTCAAAGCTTGTTGATAGTGAGCGACGAGCTATCGAAACGGCTATTGAGATGCAAAACCGTATCAAGCAAATCCCCGTGCCGTGGATTAGAAAGAATTTTATTACAGGAATTGGAATAAGTTCAGGAGAGGTGGTTGTTGGTAACGTTGGCTCTCCACAACACATGGACTATACGGCAATAGGAGATAAAGTTAATATAGCCTCTAGACTGCAATCTATGGCTAGGGGCGAGCAGATTCTTGTTAGTCGTAGTATCTACGAGGTTACAAAAGACTTATTTGAGTTTAATGAAATTGGTAGTGTAAAAGTTAAAGGAAAAAAAGAAGCTATAGAAGTTTTTGAAGTAGTTTATTAAGAAAAAGTAAGTTGATGAATAAAAAAATATTGATTGTGGATGATGAGCCTCATATTAGACTTCTCCTAGAGCAAACCCTTGAGGATCTTGAAGATGAGGGAGTGGAGTTACTGATTGCTGACAATGGGGAAGAGGCTCTTGATACCATCAAGGCAGAAAAACCAGACCTCGTATTTCTCGACGTGATGATGCCTAAAATGAACGGATTTGATGTCTGTAACGCCGTCAAGAATGAACTTAGCATTAAAAATGTTTACATTATCATGCTGACGGCTAAGGGTCAGGAGTTTGATAAACACAAAGGTAAAGAGGTTGGTGCTGATTTGTATATGACAAAGCCTTTTGACCCGGATGAAGTGGTTAAAAAATCAATGCAGGTTCTTGAGCTTTCATTCTCCTAATTTCCTCAAGAGGGAGATGTTGAGTAATTTGACATAAAAGCGATCGCTACGCCGCTGCCCCAAGGACAGGACGCACTAACTTTTATCCATCTAGAGGTTGAAGCGATCGCTTGGTGTTGAACCCAATCTAGATTCTGAGGTTTAGTAGTTTGTAGGCGAAGGTGCGTGAAGTGTTAGCTGTCCCGCAGGGAATCGCGCAAGCGCTACTGCTCTTCAGATCACGCTCTTACCAAAATAAAATAAAGTTGACAGCGCTACTGTGGTGGGCATCATGTATCAAAGCGATCCGCCTCTCGACCCGAAAAAAGTTTTGCCCACGATGTACGATCTCCTCAGCGAAAATCCACGACCAGTTGAGGGTATTTGAGTTAGTTGGCAGTAGCTACTTAGAATTAGAACTGAGTGAACCGCGTGTGTGGATGAATGACATTCAGCTTGGTTTGGGGCAGTGGCAAGGTGTTTATCAGGGAATCGATCGCGTTTGGTTGCGCTGGTATGATGCTGCTGGTAACTGGATTTTGACTCCTGAAGAACGAGAAAGACAAGGAGTTGAACGAGAAAGGCGGCGGGTAGAGAGATTGGTAGAACAATTGCGTTAGCGAAGCGTCTCCGAAGGAGATTCGCTTGGTGTTGAACCGGATTTGGATGATGAGGTTTAGGGGTTTGATGGGAGGAGGCGATCGCTGATAGAGGCATAGCATGAGTATGCCCTTAGGGAGAATTTGTTAATTCCTGAATCAGTTGGTTAGGAGTCATGATTCGAGGAGCTGTTACTGGGAAATCTTGCGGATTGCGGGTAACAATAGCGTCTAATTGATTAATTACAGCCGTAGCGTACTGAATGGCGTCTTCAAAGTCCCTAAAGTTAGCTGCTAGTGCTATTGTTATTGCTGCCCGATCCACTGTAGCCACTTGGCAGAAGGTAGCCAACCTGTTTAAAAACTGGAGTGTCCAGTCTGGACTTTGATTTTTACGAATGATGTAGAAAAGGTCGCCAAAGGTTGAAGCTGAAACATAACCTTCAATTTGTCTCTGTTGAGCCAATAGGAAAATCTGTTCGCTTTCACCATAAAAAGGCTGTCGCTCAAGAGCGAAATCTAGAATAATATTGGTGTCTAGTAGGATTTTCATAAGTTGTGTTTTTCCTTCAATGCCTCCCATCGAGCCTGATCTGGATCGAAATCATCAGGTGCAGGTTCTGTATTTTCAAATAAGTCTTTGAATGCTTCAACCCTGCATTGGACTTTCCTTTTAGATTTTGTAGCCTGGGATTCGGTTTCTGGAGATGGGGAACTAGCAACCGTCTCAACTACCTGCAAGACAATTACCTCTACTTCTCCAGGTGGGATTTTAACAGGTT
>DATNPH010000240.1:0-7858 GCA_036703315.1 Coleofasciculaceae cyanobacterium | reverse complement strand
GGCTAACTTGTATCGTTACATTGCCAAGCCGTGGGACGCGGCTGACCTATGTTTGACGGTTACAGAAGCCTTGCGCAGTTATGCTCAGGATAAACAATTAGCTGAGCAAAATGAAGCTTTACAAAACATTAATGCTGAACTCGAACAATTAAATACGTCTCTAGAACAAAAAGTTACTGAACGTACTGCTGAATTAGCCGAAGCTGAGGCAGAATTACGGGGTATCTTTGCGGCAATGACCGAACAGATCTTTGTTTATGATGTCCAGGGACGGTATCTCAAAATTGCCTCCAATACTCCCGCACTCCTCTACCATCCTACTGAGGATTTGTTGGGCAAAACTCTGCACGAAGTATTGGAAAAAGAGCAAGCGGATATCTTCCTGGGCTACATCCAAAAAGCTCTGGATACTCGTCAACCTGTCAGCATCGAGTACAGTCTGATGATCGAGGAGCAAAGCCTGTGGTTTGCTGCCAATATTTCACCTATTTCTGCTGATTCAGTTATCTGGGTCGCCCGTGACATCACCGTTCGTTATTTGCTAGAGGAAAAGCTACGCAAGTCTGGAGAGCAAATTCGGGCGATCTTTGAGGCGATGACTGACATCGTACTTGTCATTGATGATCAAGGCTCAATAGTAATTGCGCCAACGAATCCAGATCGCTTGTCTGACTTTGACAATAATCTGATCAACTTAACCATCGACCAATTTTCTCGGGAGGAGACAGGCGAGATTTGGTCGGGCAAAGTTCGACAGGCTTTAGATACACAGCAAACAGTTAATTTTGATTACAGTTTGCCGCTTGGAGAAAAAGAGGTTTGGTTCTCAGCGAGCATTTCGCCAATGCCGAATTATTCAGTTATCTGGGTAGCCCGTGACATTAGCGATCGCAAGCAAGCAGAGGCAGCTATGCAGGAAGCCAAAGAAGCCGCCGAAGCCGCTAACCGTGCCAAAAGCACCTTCCTGGCAAATATGAGTCACGAACTTCGCACACCCCTCAATGCCATCCTAGGTTTTTCCCAACTACTGACCCGCAGCCAAAGCCTGAATTCTACCCAACAAGAGAATGTCAGTATCATCACTCGCAGCGGGGAACACCTACTTACCCTAATCAATAGCGTCCTCGATTTGTCCAAAATCGAAGCTGGACGCACTACCCTCAACGAAACCAACTTTGACCTCTATCGCTTACTGGATGACTTGGAAGATATGTTTCAAGCCAAAGCTGACGATAAAGGGTTGCAGTTAGTTTTCGATCGCACTGCCGATGTTCCCCAATACATCCGCACCGATCAGGTCAAACTACGCCAAGTCTTGATCAACCTGATCAGTAATGCCCTCAAGTTTACGCAAGAAGGCGGCGTAGCTTTAAAAGTCAAAACCCTTACAGGCACGTCTCCTGTGCCCCAACTCATTTTGGGCACCCGATGCGGTCAAAACTCAACAGTCAAAAGAGATGAAAACTCTCTCTATGACCAATTACATTTTGAAGTCGAAGACACGGGTGCTGGCATTGCTGCTGATGAACTAGACAACATCTTTGAAGCCTTTAAGCAAACCCAAACTGGCATAGAATCCCAGGAAGGAACAGGTTTAGGTTTACCCATAGCCCGCAAATTTGTGCAACTGATGGGAGGAGAAATCACAGTCACGTCTGAAGTGGGGCGAGGTACAATTTTCAGATTTGACATCAAAATCAGTACAGTTGATGCCACACATATCCAAGATAAACCAACAACGCGCCGAATTATTGCCCTAGAACCCAACCAACCCCGCTATCGCATCCTGATTGTGGATGACAAATGGAGCAATCGCCAACTGCTGGTTAGATTGCTCAATCCCCTTGGTTTTGAGATAAAAGAAGCCACTAATGGAAAAGAAGCGATTGAAGTTTGGGAAGCATTTGAACCGCACCTGATCTGGATGGACATGCGGATGCCTGTTATGGACGGATATGAAGCCACAAAACAGATTAAAACTCATTTGAAAGGTCAGGCGACAGCGATTATTGCCCTCACCGCAAGTACCTTAGAAGAAGAACAATCCATCATTTTATCTACAGGCTGTGATGACCTAGTGCGGAAACCTTTTCGGGAGCAGATCATCTTTGACAAGATAGCTCAATACCTGGGGGTACGCTATGTCTATGAAGAATTAACATCATCTGCTACAGAAAGTGCAAAAATCACTTCATCGTTCCAAGAATCTCTAGCCGCCATGTCTCCGGAATGGGTCAATGAATTATATCAAGCCGCTAACTTAATTGATAATGAACAGATTTTCCAACTTCTGGAACACATTCCCCCGGAGCATGCCTCTTTAATCCACACCCTAACCGATTGGGTTAATAAATTTCGTTGTGATAAAATTATTGATTTACTTGAAGAAGGTCAACTAAAGGTTGAACATAGTTCAAGCTTATTTACTCAATAAATTTAACACTTTACAATTTATAAAACGTCAAAAATGTTAAGTAACAAAGGCAAAATTTTAATTGTTGATGATACCTTAGAGAGTCTGCAACTTCTATCCAGTACTCTATCTGAGCAAGGCTATAGCATTCGCGGTGCTGCTCAAGGCAAAATGGCAATCCGAACAGCACGCGTATCTCCCCCAGACTTGATTTTACTTGACATCAAAATGCCAGAATTGAATGGCTACGAAGTCTGCAAACAATTGAAAGCTGATGACCAAACTCGTGATATCCCAGTGATTTTTATTAGCGCATTAGATGAGGTTATCGATAAGGTCAAAGCGTTTCAAGTTGGAGGCGTGGATTACATTACTAAACCCTTTCAGGTTGAAGAGGTTTTGGCTCGCATTGAGCATCAACTGATGATTCGTCAACTCTCCATAGAACTCCAAGAAAAACAAAACCAACTCCAAGAGCAAAACGAACAGCTACAGCAGGAAATTCAGGAGAGAAAGAGAGCTGAAGAAGAAGCAGCAGCAGCAAATCAGGCTAAAAGCGAGTTCCTGGCGAATATGAGTCATGAACTCCGCACCCCGCTCAATGCTATCTTGGGTTTTTCTCAATTAATGAACCGCGATCCGCAACTTCGTGCTGAGCAGCGAGAATATTTAGAAATTATTAATCGCAGTGGTGAGCATTTACTAGAATTAATCAGTGAGATTTTGGATTTATCTAAAATTGAGGCGGGGCGAATTTCTCTAAATGAAAGAAACTTTGATTTATATCGTCTCCTTGATAATCTCGAAGAAATATTTCAAATCAAAGCTGCCCAAAAGAATTTAGAGTTTATTTTTATTGTTAACTCCGATGTACCTCAATATATAAAAGCTGATGAGCAAAAATTACGGAGTTGCTTGCTAAATCTTCTTTCGAATGCTATCAAATTCACTAACTATGGAAGTGTCATTCTTACTGTAGAAAAGAGTGATGATTTAGAATCCTTTCTTCATTTTGCAGTTAATGATACGGGTGTGGGAATTGCTCCGAAGGAAATGGACACGGTATTTGATGCCTTTGTGCAAACTTCAGCTGGAGTGGCACTTGCTGAAGGAACCGGTTTAGGTCTAGCGATTACCAAAAAATTTGTGCAACTAATGGGAGGAGAGATTACAGTTAGCAGTGTATTAGGTGAAGGGACAACGTTTCAATTTAGTATCAAATTAACTGAAGCGGGTTTATATGAAGTAATGATGCCATTACGCCAGAGAGTAATTGGTTTAGAACCCGGTCAAGAATCGTATCGTATTTTAGTAGTTGATGACACCAAAGCTAACCGCCTACTACTAGTTAAATTACTTGAACCCATTGGTTTTGAAGTGCGTGAAGCGGCAAATGGTCTGGAAGCCGTTGCTCTTTGGGAAAGTTGGCAACCTCACCTAATCTTGTTAGATACGCGGATGCCTGTAATGGGGGGAGTCGAGGCGATAAAACAGATTAGAGCTAGGGAGAGGGAGATGAGGCGATGGGGAGATGAGGAGAGCTCAGATTTCTCACCGTCTCCACATCTTTGCGTCTTGCCGTCATCTGCCTCCTCTGCTCAGTGCCATCTGTCTACTATTATCATTACCCTGACAGCTAGTGTTTTTGAAGAGAAACGAGGAGAAATTTTAGGAGCAGGCTCTAATGATTTTTTACGTAAACCTTTCAGTGAAGAAATAATCTTTGAAAAGATTAGTCAACACTTGGGAGTCTTGTATCTTTATGAAGAATTACCCCAGAAAGCCACAACTACCCGAAACTTTAATTCTGCTAGTAGACAAGATTCTTTCTTGTTAAACGAATTAGCGGCGATGCCAACATCTTGGGTTGCTGATATACATCAAGCGGCTAACAAACTTAGGGAAGAATCAGTTTTTGAGCTAATCGAGCAAATCCCAGAGACCGCTGAAGCTTTGGCGATCGCGTTAATGGGTTTGGCTCATGATTTTCGTCTGGATGAGATAGTCCGTTTAACTCAACGTGTCCTCAACTTCTGAGAATTTCATAATTGAATAGTAAAAAATCATTAGGATTATGGATAATCACACCAACAAAATATTAATTGTTGATGACAAGCCAAGTAACCTGCGGTTTTTATCCAAAATCCTGACTGAGCAGGGGTACAAAGTTCAACGAGCCATTACCGGACAACTAGCCTTGAATGGGGCGATGGATGCTATTCCCGATTTGATTTTGCTCGATGTGATGATGCCCCAAATGGATGGTTATGAAGTTTGTCAACGGCTAAAAACTCTTCCAGAAACTTGCGAGATTCCCGTAATTTTCTTGAGCGCCCTTAATGAAGCGATCGATAAAGTCAAAGCCTTTAAAGTCGGTGCCGTAGACTATATTACCAAGCCCTTTCAAGTTGAAGAAGTTCTAGCCCGTATCGAAAAGCAGTTGACTATTCAAAGGCTCTCTAGGCAATTGCAGGAGCAAAATATCCGACTGCAACAAGAGATTGAAGTTCGCAAGCAGGCACAAGCCGCCCTACAGGAGAAAGCAACGCAGCTACGCAACCAAAATATGGTGTTGATGGAACTAGCCAGAAATAAGGCACTTCATCAAGGCAATTTGAAGGTAGCTCTCCAGGAAATTACAGAAGCGACTGCCTATACGATTGGCATTGAACGAGTGAGTGTATGGCTGTTTGACGAGACACACACCAGTATCCAATGCCTTGACCTATTCGAGAAGCGTTCTATGCAACATAGCGAAGGAGTCAAACTATCATCAGTAGACTATCCGGCTTATTTTCAGGCTTTGGCAGCAGACCAACTGATTACAGCACATGATGCCCGCACTGATCCAAGAACGCAAGAGTTTTGTGAGTTTTATTTAACCCCCTTAGGCATCACTTCTATGCTTGATGCACCTATACGACTGGGGGGACATACGGTGGGAGTTCTATGTAATGAACAGGTGGGTAAGAAGCGTCAGTGGACACTCGAAGAGCAAAATTTCACTCGTTCGATCGCTGATTTAGTGTCTTTGTTGCTCGAAGCACAAGAACGTAAACGTGCAGAAGCTGCCTTAGTTGAACGAGTCAAGATAGCTGCCTTAAATGCAGATGTTGGTATGGCTCTCACTCAAGGGAAGAGCTTGCAGGATATGCTCAGTGGTTGTGCCTATGCCCTGTTTGAGCATCTCGATGCTGCCTTCGCCCGCATCTGGACGCTCAATGAACGGGAGGACATGCTAGAACTGCAAGCCAGCGCAGGGATGTACACACACCTCAACGGTGCTCATAGCCGCGTGAGAGTCGGTCACTTCAAAATCGGTCTGATTGCTCAAGAGTGCCAGCCCTGCCTGACCAACGATATCCTTAGTGACCCTCGGATTCATGACAAGCAATGGGCTAAACATGAGGGAATGCTAGCTTTTGCAGGTTATCCCTTAATGTTTGAAAACCGCCTGGTGGGAGTAATGGCGATGTTTGCCCGTCATCAGCTTACACCAGTAACACAGCAAGCGATGGCATCCATTGCCAATGCGATCGCTTTAGGTATTGATCGCTACTGGAAAGAAGAAGAATTAAGAAAGAGTGAACAACGTTGGCAGTTAGCCCTCAAGGGTAACAATGACGGAATTTGGGACTGGAACATTAACACGGACGAAGCCTTCCTCTCCACCCGATGGAAGGAAATACTAGGGTATGAAGACCACGAAATAGCACACTACTTCGATGAATGGAAAAGCCGCTTACATCCCGATGATTTTGATCGGGTGATGGATACCATCCAAGACTATCTAAATCGGAAAACCCCCTATTATATTGTGGAGTATCGCCTACGGCACAAGGACGGCACCTATAAATGGATTATGTCTCGTGGACAGGCGCTATGGGATGAAGACGACAGACCAGTACGCATGGTTGGCTCGAATAAGGACATCACAGAGCGCAGAATTGCAGAGGAAAAACTCCGCGCCAGTGAAGCCAGTCTGGTAGCTGCCCAGAGAGTTGTCCATGTCGGTAACTGGGAATTTGATGTACTTACTGGGAAAATTAGCTGGTCAGAAGAACTATTCCGAATTTTTGGGCTTGACCCGAAAGGACACGAACCTAGCTTCAGGCAATACCTGCGGCAGATTCATCGTGATGACCGCGTACTATTGCGACAAGCCATCGAGCAAATGATTAGGTTCGGGAGTTCCTACGAATTTGATTATCGGATTGTGCGACTCGATGGACAACTCCGGTACATCGCTGGACGAGGAGAAGCTATTTTTAATGAGCAAGGGCAGTTACTCCGACTCTTTGGAACAGCCTTGGACATCACCGAGCGCAAGCGTGCTGAGGAGGCTCTGCGACAATCAGAAGCACGAGAACGAGAAAAGGCACAAGAGCTAGAACTGATCTTGGATAAGTTGAAACGTACCCAAGCTCAACTGATTCAAACTGAAAAAATGTCGAGTCTGGGGCGAATGATAGCAGGGGTTGCCCACGAAATTAACAATCCTGTTGGCTTTATCTATAGCAACCTAACTCCTGCCAGAGAATATTTCCAAGACCTGCTCTCGCTGATTCACATCTATCAGCAGACTTACCCTGATTCCACACCAGAAATTCGATCGCTAGCTTCTGAGATCGACTTGGATTTCGTAATGGATGATTGGCAACATCTGATGAATTCAATGGAGATGGGGGCTGAACGCATCCACCAGATTGTGCGATCGCTAAAGATTTTCTCCAGACTAGATGAATCAGACCTAAAACCTGTAGATATCCATGAGGGTATTGACAACACCTTAGTAATTTTGCAGCACCAACTGAGGGCAGAGGGCGACGCGGGAGGAATTGAGGTGATTAAAGACTATGGTCAACTGCCACAAGTCACCTGCTATGCCAGTCAGTTAAATCAGGTGTTTATGAATCTGCTCTCCAATGCCGTTGACGCCCTGAAAAATCAACCAGCACCAAGGATAATTACCATTAGTACCTCAGTGGTCAGTGATCAGCACTCAGTCGTCAGTAGCTGTGAACAAAAAACAACGGACAACAGACAACGGGCAACTGACTTAGTAGTCATTCGAATTGCTGATAATGGTTCTGGAATGAGTGAAGCTGTGCGACAGAAGATATTTGACCCATTTTTTACTACGAAACCTGTGGGGAGTGGTACAGGTTTGGGGTTATCGATTAGCTACCAGATTGTGGTGGAAAATCATAAAGGTCAACTCAATTGCGTTTCTGCTTTAGGGCAATGGACAGAGTTTAGTGTGGAGATTCCGCTCACATTCAGAAAGGAACAGGGAATGGGGAATAGGGAACAGTGAGCTGCTGACTTGATCGGAAGTGATCGCCTAATTTCTTTGGGCAATAAGCACAGATGTTGAACAGCGATAGCGAAGCGTAGATTGCACCAGTAGACAACGAGAGGCAGAATCATGCCAATGCGATCGCA
>DATNPH010000221.1:0-11702 GCA_036703315.1 Coleofasciculaceae cyanobacterium | reverse complement strand
ATTCAGAACCGAACTAACTGCCATAGGCGCACGGGTGGATAAGCTGGAAGGTCGAGTGGGATTCTTGGAAGACCATCAGTTTTCAACAACCACCAAACTAAACGGGGAAGTCATCTTTGCTCTGAGCAATCTCTGGGGCGATCGTGCTGGATCTCAACTAGGCACTCCTGAGTACCAGAATACTGAAACGGTCCTTCAAGACCGAGTGCGACTCAGCTTCGATACCAGCTTCACAGGTAAAGACCGCTTGCGTACTCGACTTCAAGCCGCTAACGTTACTGAATTCGGTCCTCTCACGGGTCCTAGTGCTCCAGGAACCAACATCACCAGAGAGGGTCGATTCGGCTTCCAAAGAGATAATGGTAACAGTGTTGAACTCGATAAACTGTGGTATCGCGTTCCCTTCGGTGACACGGCAACAATTCACCTGTTTGCCCAAGGAGGTAATTATGATGACCTTGTGCCACTTCTCAACCCCAACTTTGATGCCAGCGGTACTGGTTCTATATCCCGGTTTGGGCGCTACAACCCCATTTATCGCATGGGCGGTCAGGGTGCAGGAGTCGGTCTTACATTGGGTGCCAAAAGCCCCATTCGCATAGACTTGGGTTACATGGCTGCAACGTCTAACAATCAGCAAACAGGCCCTAGGACGGGTTTGGCGAACGATCCCGGTGAAGATAGTGGTCTTTTCAACGGAGACTTCAGTGCCCTTGGTCAGCTAACTTTTCAGCCAAGCAAGAACTTTTCCATAGCTGCAACCTACATTCAGAGCTACGGTCGGCGTAATATTGATAGTGGTACGGGTAGTATTGCTTCTGCGGTCAGAGCAAATCGTCCTATTGTCGGCAACTCCTACGGACTTGAAGCTTCTTTCGCCTTTACCCCCCAATTGGTTTTAAGTGGCTGGGCTGGCTACACTCGGTCAATCGTGCTTGGAACTGGTCAAGCTGATACTTGGAATTATGCTGCGACACTTGCCATCAATGATATTGGTACTAAAGGCAGCACACTCGGTTTTGTGGTAGGCATGGAACCCAAGCTGACAGGTAGTGACTTAGCTGTAGGCAATATTCTCGGGCGCAGACAAGACCGCGACACGGGGTTACACGTTGAAGGCTTCTACAAGTTCAAACTGACCAACAATATTCTGATTACTCCTGGTGTAATCTGGCTGACCGCGCCTGGTCATGATGACCGCAACGACAGCATTGTTATCGGTACGCTCCGAACCACTTTCACCTTCTAGTTATTGGTTGGTTGAAAGTAAGTGATGAGAAATGCCTTCATAACTGAAGGCATTTTCTTTTACAATGTTGTCGGCTCCACTTTCTATTGTCAGTGGAAAAGATAGAACAGCTCTAGACTCCGAGTCGGGTGTCGAGCTACGATAGTAGGCTGTGTTTTTTTTAAAGAAAATGAAGGCTCAAGAAATTATTCGCTCCATAGAAGCGGAACAGCTAAAATCAGACTTGCCCATTATTTATGTGGGTGACACGGTTCGGGTTGGCGTGCGCATTCGCGAAGGTGGAAAGGAACGGGTACAGCCTTACGAAGGTGTCGTGATCGCCAAGCGTAACAGTAGTATCAGCGAAACAATTACAGTACGGCGCATCTTCCAGGGTGTCGGCGTTGAACGGGTATTCCTAGTGCATTCTCCCCGAATTGATAATATTAAAATTGTTCGTCGTGGTAAGGTGCGTCGGGCTAAGCTGTTTTATCTGCGCGATCGCGTCGGTAAAGCAACTCGCGTCAAACAACGCTTTGATCGTGAGCTTTAATTTAAAGCAAAAACAGTGTCGGCTTGGTGTTGAGGCACTGATTGCGCTAAACTTAATTAAGTGAGGGGTTCGGGTCTCCCGCCCCAGACCACCCGTGCGCTCTTAGTTCAGTTGGTAGAACGCAGGTCTCCAAAACCTGATGTCGGGGGTTCAAGTCCTCCAGGGCGCGCTCTTAGTTAATAAGATAAAGAAAGGCGAAATACACGCATGGGCCCGAAAGCTCTGCTGTCCTTAGCTGGACTGCATGAAATATAAGAAATTTCGGGTAGACTTGTGATGTGAGTAGTTGCCAAATATACCATCGGTAGACCTCTCACAGCTTGATTGACGGGGAGATAAAAAGTTGTGACAAAGAAAACTAAAGCTGAAGCAGAGATTCAAGACACTGCCTCTGGGTTCAACCTTACAAAGTTTTTCCAGGAAACTAAGGAAGAACTTAGTAAAGTAGTGTGGCCTAGTCGGCAGCAATTAATTAGCGAGTCAGCAGCGGTGCTACTGATGGTAATCCTTAGTGCCACCATGATTTATTTGGTGGACGCACTCTTCTTGTGGATATCACAACAGGTGTTCTGATGAGCTTTGCTACAGACGAATCATCCGATTCAAATGAACAGTTAGACAACACGAGTGCCGCACATTGGTATGCGGTTCAGGTTGCGTCTGGGTGTGAAAAGCGGGTCAAGACCAACCTGGAACAGCGCATTCAGACCTTGGATGTAGCTGACCGGATATTAAGAGTACAAATCCCGCAAACGCCGACTGTGAAAATCCGTAAGGATGGTTCTCGGCAACACTCAGAAGAGAAAGTCTTCCCTGGCTATGTATTAGTGCAAATGGTGATGGATGATGACACCTGGCAGGTTGTCAAAAACACACCAAATGTGATTAATTTTGTCGGGGCAGAACAAAAACGTCGCTATGGACGAGGACGGGGACATGTTAAACCCGTGCCATTGAGTCTTGGAGAAGTCGAGCGGATCTTCAAACAGGCACAGGAGCAAGAGCCAGTTGTCAAAGTTGATATGGCAGTTGGGGATAAAATCCTGGTTTTGTCTGGTCCGTTCAAAGATTTTGAAGGCGAAGTTATTGAAGTTAGCCCCGAAAGGAGCAAGCTGAAGGCGTTACTCTCAATTTTTGGGCGGGACACGCCAGTGGAATTGGAATTCAATCAGGTTCAAAAAACTAGCTAGAAATGGCAAAAAAAGTCGTTGCAATAATTAAGTTGGCTCTCCCAGCAGGGAAAGCCAACCCAGCTCCTCCTGTGGGCCCAGCCTTGGGTCAGCATGGAGTTAATATCATGGCGTTTTGTAAAGAGTACAATGCCAAGACAGCAGACCAAGCCGGAATGGTGGTGCCGGTAGAAATATCGGTTTTTGAAGATCGTAGCTTTACGTTTATTCTTAAAACCCCACCTGCATCAGTCTTGATTCAGAAGGCAGCGGGAATTCCAAGAGGATCGAGTCAACCCAACAAACAAAAAGTTGGAAAAATTACTCGCGCTCAGCTGCGGGAAATTGCCCAAACTAAAATGCCTGACCTAAACGCTAATGATGTTGAGGCAGCCATGAAGATTGTAGAAGGGACTGCTCGTAACATGGGTGTGACGATCGCGGATTAGACGCGTAAAGCCACTTCATCTGAGTATTTAGTCCAAAACCCTTGTAAACATGAATTGGGGGAGAAGCTCCACTTCGTTTATTACCCCAGGAGATACAAATGGTAAAAAAAATATCGCGACGATTACAGGAACTGCAAAAAAAGGTCGAAGACCGACCTTACGCCCCCCTAGAGGCACTCGACCTCTTAAAAGAGACAGCTACGGCAAAATTCCCTGAATCAGCAGAAGCACATATACGCTTGGGAATTGACCCAAAATACAGTGACCAGCAGCTACGGACTACAGTGGTACTGCCAAAGGGAACGGGTCAGGCCGTGCGAGTCGCTGTGATTGCTAGGGGCGAAAAAGTCACGGAAGCCAGTAATTCAGGTGCTGACGTGGTCGGTTCTGAGGAATTGATTAACGAAATCCAAAACGGGATGATGGAGTTTGACCTCCTGATTGCGACGCCAGACATGATGCCGCAGGTGGCAAAGTTGGGGCGTCTTTTAGGACCACGGGGTCTAATGCCCTCTCCCAAAGGCGGAACCGTAACCTTCGACATAGCGCAAGCGATCCAAGAATTTAAAGCTGGTAAACTAGAGTTTCGTGCTGATCGCACCGGCATTGTTCATATTTTGTTCGGCAAGGCGTCTTTCCCTGTCGAAGACCTGATAGTGAACCTTAAAGCCTTGCAGGAAACTATTGACCGCAACCGTCCTTCGGGAGCTAAGGGTCGCTATTGGCGTACTATGTATGTATCTGCAACAATGGGACCATCGATTCAAGTCGAAGTCAACGGTCTGCGCGACATGAAAGTTGGTGAAGCAGCCTAATTGGAGGTGTTAGATTTAGACTAATCTAATATCCCAAATAACAAACTAAATAGGCTTGTGCCAAAGACAGCAGGAGCGAATCGCTTAATATCCTGCCGAGGTCAATGCAAAAGAGTATTTGCTGTGCTATGAGCATCAATGTGAGTAGCCTAGCGTTCAAAATACGAAGTGCAACCCCGGCATGGTGTCCGGGGTTTCGATTTGAAGGGTTAAAGGTTAGCCGATTAGAAAAGACTGAAGGGTTAAAAATTAAAACTTCTTCTACTACAAACCGACAACCTATAAACCAGCTTTCCCTGCAACTTACAGACCTACACTCTTAAAGGAGGTGAGATAAAAATGGGTAGAACACTCGAAAACAAAAAGGAAGTTGTTGCTGATCTCAAGAAAACCTTGAGTGAATCTCAGCTAGCGGTTGTGATCGACTACAAAGGGCTTTCGGTTGCTGAAATTACTGACTTACGTAGGCGATTGCATGCCAAAGGTAGCGTTTGTAAGGTGACCAAGAACACGCTAATGCAGCGTGCGATCGATGGAGATGACACTTGGCAACCGATGTCGGAATTCCTGACTGGTTCATCTGCCATCTTATTGGTCAGGGAAGATATTGGCGGTGCAATCAAGGCTTACCAAGACTTCCAGAAAGCCAGCAAGAAGACAGAACTTCGTGGCGGCGTAATGGAAGGTCGAGCTTTAAATGAAGCACAAGTTAAAGCTATAGGCGACTTGCCTTCTAAGGAACAGCTTATTGCCCAAATTGCTGGGGCGCTTAATTCCTTGGCAACCAAGCTTGCTGTGAGCATTAACGAGGTTCCTGCTTCACTTGGTCGGAGCATTAAGGCTATCTCCGAGAAGGAAGAAGGTGATGCCTCAAGCGATACAGCTGCTTAGGCTGATTGCTCTAGTGAAGAGACGCCGCACAGTCACAAACTAAGTCCCCACTTTCCTGCTCTCCTTGAAAGAGAGACTAACTAAAAAATTAACCTCAAAGGAGTTTATCGATGTCTGCTACAACTGACGAAATTCTCGAAAAACTAAAATCACTGACTTTACTTGAAGCGGCTGATTTGGTCAAGCAAATTGAAGAAGCCTTCGGCGTAAGTGCCGCAGCCCCTGTCGGTGGCTTCGCAATGGCGGCTCCTGCTGGTGCGGCAGCCCCAGCAGAAGAAGTCGAGGAACAGACTGAATTCGATGTCATTCTGGAAGAAGTGCCAGCTGATAAGAAAATTGCCATTCTTAAGGTGGTACGAACCCTTACTGGTTTAGGTCTCAAAGAAGCTAAAGATTTGGTGGAAGCAGCACCAAAACCGGTTAAGGAAGCCATTGCTAAAGACGCGGCTGAGGATTCCAAGAAGCAGTTGGAAGAAGCTGGTGCAAAAGTTAGCATCAAGTAGAAAGTTGCTAATCACTAATCGCTAATAGCTAATCGTTCATGGTGATTAGCTATTAGTGAAAAGCGACAGATTATAAATCACTTACAGAGTAGATAGCTCTTGTCAGCCGTTGGTTGCAACTGTAACTAACATAGACCTAGAGTTTAACTTCTGCATTGTTAATTGCACGGTAGCTTATTACCTTATAGAGCGGGCTAGAAGCCCACTCTTTTTTTTTTCTAACCATTTCGCATTAAATCATCACAAAAAAATGTAGTATAAACTATGATTGACTTTAACTTGGCACCGAAAAGAAGTTGATATCACTCAGAATTCTGAGGTGTATCGCTGCGTTAGCTTACTAGACTAACACCCTCCGGAATTGTAATTTGTGGTTGACAAAGAACAACCGATTTATGTATGGGTTGAACCCCTGCTTAAAGTGCCCTTGAAACAGACCTGTGGTCGCCTAGAAGCCTTTTGTGTTAGAATTCACGAGTGTTTTCTCGTTTTGAAGCATAGAAACGGCTTAAAGCTTTTAGTGGAGAATCCCTTACATGACGAGTAGTTACAGTGCCGATCAGATTCAAGTTCTGGAAGGTCTCGAACCGGTGCGTAAACGCCCAGGGATGTACATCGGTTCTACTGGCCCTAGGGGACTCCATCATCTAGTTTACGAGGTAGTAGACAACTCCATTGATGAGGCTCTAGCGGGCTATTGCACCCATATTGAAATTGACATCAATGCTGATGGTTCCGTTACCGTTACAGACGACGGACGCGGCATTCCCACCGACACCCATCCCGCGACTGGCAAATCGGCACTGGAAACGGTGATGACAGTGCTTCACGCTGGAGGAAAGTTTGGTGGCGGTGGCTATAAAGTTTCTGGAGGATTGCACGGCGTCGGGATTTCAGTAGTTAACGCCCTCTCAGAGTGGGTAGAGGTGACGGTTTGGCGCGACAACCGGGTACACACTCAGCGCTATGAACGAGGTATCCCTGTTACTGAACTAATAGGAAAGCCGTCACAAGAAGCCCGAACTGGCACCTCAATTTCCTTTAAGCCAGACACGCAAATATTTGTCACCACTGGCATCGAGTTCGACTACACCACACTCGCGGGGCGTGTGCGAGAACTAGCTTACCTGAATGCTGGTGTCCGGATTACGTTTACCGACAACCGACTAGCCGAACCACGCAGAGAAACCTACTACTACGAGGGTGGCATCCAGGAATATGTTGCCTACATGAACCGTGAGAAGGAGCCTCTGCACGAAGAAATCATCTATATACAAGGAGAGCGCAGCGGAATCCAAATCGAAGTGGCATTGCAGTGGTGTGTCGATGCTTACAGCGATAATCTATTGGGCTTTGCTAACAACATTCGAACGATTGATGGTGGTACCCACTTAGAAGGGCTGAAGACAGTATTGACGCGGACGATGAATGCGATCGCCCGCAAGCGCAACAAAATTAAAGAGAATGACGATAAACTCGGCGGCGAGAATGTCCGGGAAGGATTGACTGGCGTTATTTCCGTTAAAGTACCGGATCCAGAATTCGAAGGTCAAACGAAGACGAAACTGGGTAATACAGAAGTGCGGGGAATCGTCGATTCCCTAGTGGGCGAGGTACTGACTGAGTACCTAGAGTTCCGTCCACAGGTGGCAGACTCTATTTTGGAAAAAGCTATCCAGGCGTTCAAAGCCGCAGAAGCCGCCCGCCGTGCCCGTGAGTTGGTGCGCCGTAAGTCAGTTCTGGAATCTTCTCCCTTACCTGGTAAATTAGCAGATTGCAGCTCCAGGGATCCCGCAGAATCAGAAATTTTTATCGTGGAAGGGGATAGTGCTGGCGGAAGTGCAAAGCAAGGGAGAGACAGACAATTTCAAGCCATTCTGCCGTTGCGCGGCAAAATCCTCAACATTGAGAAGACGGACGACGCCAAAATCTACAAGAACACAGAAATTCAGGCTTTAATTACAGCCCTGGGCTTGGGCATCAAAGGTGACGAGTTCGATCCCTCGCAACTTCGCTACCACCGCATAGTGATCATGACTGATGCTGATGTTGATGGGGCGCACATCCGAACACTGTTGTTGACTTTCTTCTATCGCTATCAACGGGCGCTTGTGGATCAGGGCTACATCTATATTGCTTGTCCTCCACTCTATAAAGTAGAACGGGGACGCAGTCATTACTATTGCTATAGCGATCGCGAACTTAATAATCTTATCCAACACGAGTTTCCCTCAAATGCCAGCTACACTATTCAAAGGTTCAAAGGCTTGGGTGAAATGATGCCAACTCAGTTGTGGGAGACAACGATGAATCCTGCAACTCGCACCTTGAAACAGGTAGAGATAGAAGATGCAGCTGAAGCGGATCGAGTTTTTACTGTGCTAATGGGTGATCGCGTTGCACCACGCCGTGAATTCATTGAAACTTATGGTTCGCGACTGAATTTGACCGATTTGGATATCTAATCTCAATAGTGACAAACTTGTTACGCTGTCGTTGAAAATTTCGGGAAGTGCGACTAGGCTTACTAAGCCCAACCGCACTTCCTTTATTTACTTTATTTAAGATGTGCGAAATCTCCCAATAAGCGCTTTAAAAACTTGGTTTACCTTGTTGACTTTCTTCACTGATATTCATAAGTTAAGTAAAGGTAGCTCATAGAGGAAGCAAAAATTTCCTTTTTTATGAGTAAATTCCAAAGTTTTGTAAAGTAACGCTGTGCAAGAAGCTCATTATTGTGGGTACCCTAGAGATGTAACCTAGGATAGATGTCTTTATGCACTCTTTGGGGAAGCGGCTGGAGAATTGTTACGTATTGCCCTCTGATCGCGCTACCGGGGCTAATTCTTCCCAGATCGAAACAGCCTATCCACGTCCGCAGCTGCGGCGCGACCACTGGATTTGTCTCAACGGTTCGTGGAAGTTTACATTTGACGACGCTGGGCAATTTGTTCAACCCAGCAACATTTCTGATTGGACTCATACCATTGAAGTTCCTTTCGCTCCAGAATCAGCCAAAAGTGGCATCGGCGACACGGGTTTTCACCCCAACTGCTGGTATGAGCGGGAATTTGACTTACCTGAAGGTGAGGGTCGGGTACTACTCCATTTCGGAGCTGTAGACTATCGTGCCCGTGTTTGGGTCAATGGTCAATTCATGGCTGACCATGAAGGCGGACATACCCCGTTCAGCATCGACATTACACCTGTGTTGAATGAAAACGGGTTACAGCGGGTAACAGTCTGGGCACAAGACGACCCCTTCGATCTGGCTAAGCCGCGTGGTAAGCAGGATTGGCAGCTTGAGCCGCATAGTATCTGGTATCCCCGTACTAGCGGCATTTGGCAAACCGTCTGGGTCGAGCTAGTTCCCACCACTTACATTGATCGCATCCGTTGGACACCGCACTTCGAGCGTTGGGAGATTGGCTTTGAAGCCTTCGTCGCGGGTGAACTGTACGAGGGCATACAAGTAAAAGTCAAACTGACAGCCAACTGTCAGTTGCTGGTGAACGATACCTACGAAGTGATCAACGGGGAGATTCACCGACGCATCGCACTGTCTGACCCTGGCATCGACGACTACCGTAACGAATTGCTCTGGAGTCCTGAAAAGCCAACCCTAATCGATGCGGAAGTTCAACTCTGGCACGGGGACAGGCTGATTGATGAAGTTAAGTCCTATACGGCAATGCGGACTGTAGCGATACAGCGCGATCGCTTCATGCTCAACGGGCATCCCTACTATTTGCGTCTAGTTCTAGACCAAGGCTACTGGCCCGAGTCGCTGATGACTGCACCCTCAGATGAGGCGTTGCGCCGCGATGTCGAGTTAGCCAAGAGCATGGGTTTCAATGGTGTCCGCAAGCACCAGAAGATTGAAGACCCCCGGTTTTTGTATTGGGCAGATGTGTTGGGCTTGATGGTTTGGGAAGAGATGCCCAGCCCCTATCGCTTCACGCCCAAAGCGGTAGAACGAATTACAAAAGAGTGGACTGAGGTGATCAATCGGGATGCTAGCCACCCGTGTATCGTCGTGTGGGTGCCATTCAATGAATCTTGGGGTGTTCCTGACTTAACGGCCACAGACGCTCATCGGCACTGTGTCCAAGCGCTCTATCACTTGACCAAAACTCTAGACCCAACTCGCCCGGTAGTCGGCAATGACGGATGGGAGAGTGCGGCTACTGACATCCTCGCTATCCATGACTACGATAACAAGCCGACTCGGTTGGCAAAGCGTTATGGGCCAGAGGTCAAGTTATCAGACCTGTTCGATCGTCAACGTCCCGGAGGGCGCGTCCTTACCCTCGATGGTCATCCCCATAACGGACAACCCATCATGCTCACTGAGTTCGGTGGGATTGCCTACGCCGCTCCTGAAGACCCCGATACCGATAAAATCTGGGGATATGTCCGGTCTTCGGATGCCTCAGAATTGGAAATTCGGTATACGGCGCTACTGGATGTGGTTAGCAGAATCGAATTGTTCAGCGGATTTTGTTACACCCAGTTGACGGATACATTCCAGGAAGCCAATGGTCTGTTGTATGCTGACCGCACTCCGAAGTTTCCGATCGAAGCGATCGCATATGCCACTCTAGGCAGGGGCGAAGACGAAGAGGAAGACGTTATGCTCTCTAGCGTTAAAGCTAAATTGTCGCCAGAGGAACATGTATTCCCAGGAGCTGCTAAAGCCGGATGGGCGTCCGCTGACCCTATACAGCCGGTACCCCATTGCGCAGGGCATCCAGGCTCCCAGCCCCGGTAACGAGCCAATCAAAGCCAATCCACCTCTACGCTGGCATCCCTTGCGAGGTGAATGGATTGCTTACGCCAGTCATCGTCAGGGGCGGACGTTCATGCCGCCCCCGGAGTACAACCCACTGGCACCCACAATCGACCCTCAGTTTCCCACCGAACTACCCCAAGGGCGATATGACATCGCGGTTTTTGTAAACCGCTTTCCTTCAATGACAGTGGCGGCACAGGACGCGCCTACCAGTATTGTGGAAACTCTACCCGCAAATGGTGCGTGTGAGGTCGGGGTCTTTACCCAAGACCCTCAAGCTTCTCTCGGTCAACCTCATCCGGAATCCCACCTGCACGCCGAGTTCTATCCGCTGTATCGTACCAAGGATAGACTTAAATACTTAGCCGGAACGAAAATGGCAGTGGGAATGTTTGCCAATGACGCACTCCCTGAACAGAAAGTGAAGGAGTTACAGGCGGTATCGATAATCCTGAAAGAGGGGGCGCAGGTATGAAGGAATTGAACGAAGAAGTCTCCCGCAAACTGGAATTAATCCGGGAAGCCCTAACTGAAACTGGGGCGACGGGTATCCGGCTTAAGGGAACAGACTGGTTTGCTTGGGCGACGGCTGGTGCTTCCAATACCGTGCTACTTACCGCTGAAACCGGAGTGGCAGAAGTTTTGGTCACTGTTCGAGATGCCTGGGTATTGACGGATGAAATCGAAGCGCAGCGTTTAGAAGATGAGGAACTTTCGGCAGACTTCAAGCTGCACGTTAACCCTTGGGCTGATGCGGCTGCTCGTGAATCGTTTGTGCGAGAGGTGACTAATGAGGGGAAGATTATTAGCGATCGCCCCATCCCTCATGTAGAGAAGCGATTACCCGCGTCTCTACAACTGCAGAAACAGGTAATGATGTCAAGTGAGCTAGAGCGATATCGCGAAGTCGGGCGTAAGGCAAGCGAAGCGATGACAGAGGTACTAAAAGCTGCCAAGCCTACCTGGACAGAATATCAGCTTGCAGGTGCGGGTGCCGAGGCATTGTGGGACAGAGGTATACATCCAGCGCTGACGCTGGTGGCTGGCGAGAGGCGTTTGCCACTTTACCGTCATGCTACTGCAACAGGGGAAGCGATCGGACGGCAAGCGATGCTGGTATTTTGCGCTAGAGAATATGGTTTGTATGCAAATCTTACCCGCTTTGTCTCATTTGGTTCGCTTGGGGATGAACGCGCCCAATTGCACCGTCATGTCCGCGAAATTGAAGCCCAAGCGCTGAATTTGTGCAAATCTGGAACATCCTTGGACGCAGTTTACCACGCCCTAGCTCAGGCTTATCAA
>DATNPH010000196.1:0-75138 GCA_036703315.1 Coleofasciculaceae cyanobacterium | reverse complement strand
AAAAGGATTCATCACCTATACGGGAATTGATAATCCATCTAATCCTTATGGAGAACCTTACGGGCAAAGACCGCGTGTGATTAAGCTTAGAAATCCAGAAGGAGGGCAAACTTAATGGGGTTAGACATTAAGGTTGGAGATTTGGCAAGTAGAGCTATTAGACAAAAAGTAACTCCTGGTGGAATTAAGCGAATTGCTACCAAACAATATAAGGAAATCAAAAATTCAGATGGCGGTGTAATTGGATTTCTCTTGGACACAGCTGGGCGTTTTTTTGGATTCTTATTTAAATCAGTATTCGGGATCGCCCAATGGGCTTTATCCACTATCTGGGGATGGGTCTGTTCGGCTGTGCAGTTTATTTGGCGCTTCAACTGGGCCGCCAGCGACGAAGACCTGGATAAAAATTTGGCTACAGCGCTTGAATCCTTTGGTGGAACACTGGGTGGAGCACTCGGCAACGCCCTAGGATTTATCACAGTGGGAGCTGTAGGGGGAGCAATTATTTTTTCCTTTAATGAAGCGCTAGCCGTGCACGCGCTCAATGAATTTGGAGAAGAGGCATTAGAAGAAATATCCTCAAATGCGGCAGCGGTAATCCGAGTCGGGTTCCAATTGGGGACAAGATACCTTTTTACCTGGGCTTACAAAGCACTCCGAACGGCAATAGGTTTGAACCCGGATGCTATCTATTTAAGCGATGCAGATATTGCTAAAAAGGTAGCTGATAAGGAATGGACTCAAGACATGGCGAATAAGAATAAAAAAGGTAGAGATGCCTTAAAAGCTCAAAACAAGCGCAAACCTTGGAGCTTTGCTCTTAAATGGGAAGAGTTCGTTGAGAGTATCGATAATAAATTTCTTAAAAACTTTGTGGAAGAATTCTTTGAAGAGTTTTTTGAGGCTGTCCAGGAGGGCGGCTACGTGCTCACGTCTTCAATGGATTCTTATTACGCTCAGAACAGCATGGCAAATAGAGCGCATCATGCAGCAACAAGCCAAGAGGCGACAGTGATGGTGCAACTCAATCGCCCAGATAATCCCGCTACACCCACCACACCTTAAAATCTTGTGCTTATCGCCAGTAGTACAAGCTGTGACAGTTAATCAGTCCGCTGCTGTTCACTGGCACACTCACCCGAAAGAGTTGCCATTGACCCCAATGATTAAAGCAAGAATTAAGCAAGAAAACCTGTGATACCGCCAATTGCCCTAGAACCGGGCAATTGAGCCTTTCTTCCCTGAGGACTCTTAATCCATTGGTTCAGGGTTCGAGTCCCTGGTCACCCACTGAGAGATTCAAAAAGGGCTAGAACTTAATAACCTAGAGTTAGAGCACCAGGTCTACGAGGGTCAGAAGCACCGGAGAAAACATTGTCAGTATGCATAATACTTTGAGTACTGCCCATTGTCTCTCTAACTGCAACCTTATGCCCCTTCTCCGTTAATAAACGTATAGTATCACCACTGAGACCTTGTTCCACCTGAAGTTGATCGGGTAGCCATTGGTGGTGGACTCGGACGGCATTGGTTGCTCCTGCAATGTTCATTCCATGATCGATCACGTTCATAACTATTTGTAAGGTAGTTGTGATGATTCTACTACCGCCTGGAGAGCCAGTGACGAGGAAAGGCTTTCCTTGTTTCATTACAATGGTGGGTGTCATTGAGCTGAGCATTCTTTTCTCAGGTGCGATCGCATTCAATTCTCCACTGATCAAACCAAAAGCATTCGGCGCACCGGGTTTAGAAGAGAAGTCATCCATTTCATTGTTTAGAAGAATTCCTGTTCCCGCAACAGTAAATTTGGTTCCGAAATCAAAGTTTAAGGTATAGGTATTAGCAACCGCATTTCCATATTTATCCATTACTGAATAATGGGTAGTATCGATACTTTTGGCAAATTTGCTGGGATTTCCTGGAAGAATTTTATTACTGGGGGTGGCAAAATTGGGGTCAATTGTCTTGCGTAACTCATCTGCATAACTTTTGGAAATTAAACCAGCAACAGGTACGGGAACAAAATCAGAATCCCCTAAAAATTTGGAGCGGTCAGCATAAGCAAGCTTCATGCTTTCTGCCATGAGATGAATTGTTTGTGCTGTGTTATGTCCAAGGGAATTAATTGGGAATGGTTCTAATAAGTTGAGAATCTGTATTAAATGAACTCCACCCGAACTCGGAAGGGGCATCGAGTAAATGTCATATCCTCGATACGTGCCATGAATGGCATCGCGTCTTACAGCTTTATAAACCGCTAAATCTTCTTTGGTAATCAAGCCTCCATGGATTTTCATATCAGCAACAATAGCGTCTGCGATCGCACCTTTATAAAAAGCTGCACTTCCCTCTTTAGCAATCCGTCTCAAGCTTTGTGCTAAATCTTTTTGAACGAGAATTTCCCCTACTTCGTAAGGAACACCGCCTTCCTTATAAAAGATTGCCATACTAGCAGGGGAAGCCTGCATGCGTTTTTTAGCTCTAACAAGATTATTGTGCAACTCTTCACTAATAGGAAAGCCTTTTTCTGCTAAATCAATAGCTGGTTTTAAGGCACGTTCTAAAGAAATCGTGCCAGACTTTTCTAGCGCCATTGCCAACCCAGCCACAGTTCCAGGAACACCAACAGCCAAATAACTATATTGAGACTTTTCTGGCTCAGGTTCACCGTTAGGCTTGAGAAACATATCATGAGATGCCGCTTTCGGTGCTTTTTCCCGATAGTCTATGACAAAAGTTTCGTTAGACTTAGCTAGATGTACCAGCATAAAACCGCCTCCGCCAATGTTGCCAGCACGAGGCAAAGTAACAGCTAAAGTGAACCCAATAGTTACGGCAGCATCTACAGCATTACCACCCTCTTTTAAAACCTGTAAACCTGCTTCAGTGGCAAGGCGTTCCTGGGAAGCCACCATGCCATTTTGAGATTGAATCGGATGAAAGATGGATTGATTGCCATAAATTGCTGTATCCTGAGCAACAACATTTCCAGCAATTATTCTTATAAAGATTATTGTGATTAATATCAATAATATTTTTTGCCTATAAAATTGATTAATTCTACAAAAAATTCTATTGGTTATTAGTTTCTTTTTAATCGGTTGTTTACTTGACACTAAATACTCCTGGATATTTAAAACAAAATTATCTTACAAATGATTTTATGACTATATATATATAAGTTAAACATTCTAAACTTTAGCTCAAGGTTCCCGTTGCTGAATTATCAGATTTTTGACGAATTTAATAGCAGCTACTGGTGTTTTAGCGATGAATACAGTTGTAGCTGATAAGCTTGTAAAAAAACGTTCGCTATCTTGATGGTCGCTTAATAAAATAACTGATTTGTTTGCCTTGATAGCCAGTGCTACTTCAGAAGCTGTACCAGCACCCATGCCACAGGCAATCACAACATCACTGGAGAGGACATTGACATTATTTCGAGCATTGCCCATCCCCGTGATAATGACGATATCGACAGCATTAGAGATGGCGCTATCATCAGCAGTAGGTAGGATACCGACGGTAAGACCATTTGCTGCTTTTGCTCCAGTACTTGCCGCGTCCATCACACCAGCATTCCTACCGCCCGTCAACAACACCCATCCTTCTTGAGCAATCAGTTTGCCCAGTTCATAGGCATTGACGCAGTCAGATTCTGATGCCCCATCCCCCGGTCCCATGACCCCAATCATAATTTTTCTCATAGATTAGCTAAAGTCAGCGTAGATTACTCCATAAATTCTGCATCTTACTTTATGGTTGTTTTCACTTGCATACACTACACGGTAAGGGCACGATATTAGCGTGCCTCTATGAACAAGCTGTATTGCACTCAATTAACAACCGCTATATTTACCCAGCGCGATGAATGACTATTAAACTTATCTAACTATTATCTGGCTCGACAAGTGCGGCGAACGTACCCTCAATAGTTGAATATATGTTCAACTATAATTAGCCTAACCAAATAGGCATCTCTAACAATGAGTTATGTCCCATCACCATCACCACCACAGCCACGACCACGGACAACCTAATTACAACAGGGCTTTTATCATTGGCATTGCCCTAAACGTGGGCTTTGTAGTTGTTGAGGCATTGTTCGGCTTCCTGAACAACTCTTTATCGCTACTTGCTGACGCGGGTCATAATCTTAGCGATGTTCTGGGACTGCTACTGGCTTGGGGAGCAAGTTGGCTTGTCCGTCGCCGCCCAACGCCACGATACACTTATGGGCTACGCCGTTCCTCTATTTTGGCGGCTCTCCTCAACGCTAGCTTCCTGCTCGTCGCTATGGGGGCGATCGCAGCCGAAGCGATTCGACGCTTTAGTACTCCGATCTCAATCAACGGGGGTGCTGTAATTGGTGTTTCCCTTGTCGGGATTGTCATTAATGGAGCCACGGCGCTGATGTTCATGTCGGGTCGAGAGCGAGATTTGAACATCAAAGGAGCCTTTCTGCACATGGCGGCTGATGCGCTGGTGTCTGTTGGTGTGGTGCTGTCTGGCATCGCTATTGTGACAACCGGCTGGCTATGGTTTGATCCGGTTGTCAGCTTAATTATTGTTGCGGTGATTATGGTCGGCACTTGGAACTTGCTGCGAGACTCTGTCAATTTGGCTCTTGATGCTGTACCCGAAGAGATTGAGCCGCAAGCCGTCCAAACCTACCTAACTGAACTTCCCGGTGTTGTTGAAGTCCATGACTTGCATATTTGGGCAATGAGTACTACCGAGACAGCACTTACTGCTCACTTAGTTATGCTTACCGGAAACCCTGGTGATGCCTTCTTATCCAGAATCGCTATGGAATTGCACGATAAGTTCGGCATTGAACACACTACTATCCAGGTAGAAATGGGTAATTTTTTGCGACCTTGTGCCCAAAAGTCCTGCTGTAAGTAACGGTGAGAGTTTATTGTTTAAGCAGTAAATAATATAATTGTCCATCGGCAACAGTTACCCCAGCACGCTCACCCGCGATCGCACCTGTTCCCAGAAAATAATCCACACGCCCTGCTCCCTTAATTGCACCTCCCGTATCTTGGTCAAGAACATAACGGCTGACGGTACGATGCTCCATTACTCCTTTAGCCGTCTTAAAGGGAATAGAGGCGTGAATTAGTGCTAAAGCGCCTGGTGGCATCAGGGATTTATCTGTGGCAATCGAGCGTGACGCGGTTAGAGGCACACTGATGCTACCTGTAGCTGGGGCACCATAATTTTCTTTGAAAAAGACAAAGCTGCGATCGCGTGGCAAATACTTATTCAGCTCTTTGGGATGTTCGTTGAAATAGCCCAGTATCTTCGGTAGCGTCGAGTTCTTTAGAGACAATTTGCCATCATTAACCAGTTCTCGCCCGATGCTGTTGTAGTTGTAAGCTGTATTGTCGGCATAGCCTACCGACGTTTGGGTACCATCAGTCAGTTGGAGACGAGCAGAACCTTGGATGTGAACTAGGTACGCTTCCAGGCGCGATCGCAACCAGAACAATTCCAACCCTCGCAGACGCCCCTTTGAACCTTGCAAACCATCCTCACCTTCCAAATCTTTTCGAGTGGGATGAGGTTTAGACCAAGACTCCAAATTCGGTGGTCGTCGATAGATGGGATAGCGATACTCGTTAGTAGGTACACGACTAGCCGCATAAACTGGCTCATAGTAGGCGGTGAACAAAACATCGCCAGAACCGTCTCTCCCGACTGATTGGTAAAAGACAAACTCGCGTTTCACTGCCGCTTCAAGTTCCGCCGCTGAGCGAGAGGAAAGCACTAGCTGACGGAACCTTACAAGACTCCGAAAAACACGCTCCTTTGTAATTCCAGCAACTGGATACTTCTGGTAAGCAGTAGTCGCATCACTGGAAATCAGGTAACGCAGACTATGCTCGATCGCTATCAACAGTTCCCGTTTGTCTCCAGGTTCACTGGAGTTACCCCACACCTGCTCATCTACACCTAAGTTCTGTGACCCACAACTTCTAAATGACGCCGCTGCACGGATTCTGAACAGTGGTCTAGTGGAGAGCTTCTTCTCATCAGGAGTAAGTTCTTTTTTATCTTGGAACGGGTTCGGAGATTTGGAAAGTAGAAGACAGGGGAAAAAGGAGATTTTTTCTAGAAAAGGAGTAGCGACAAGTCTCCGTTTAGAAGTGCTATCCCCCTTCCCCAGTGGTTGAGTCACGTAGAAAAATATCCAACTTCCCAAAACCAGGCTTAGGGAGATCAAAATAAGTGTCTTTCTCATTGCTCAGTACTACAACCACACTTGTTTGCGACTTGAGATCGCCACGATTTTAGGTGCTTTAGACAAATCCTTTCGTGCAGTTGTAGTGCTAGAAAACAGAACCAGCAATCATCCCAGCCAGTAAAATAAAGCCAATCCAAACATTCTGGCGGAAAATTTCACCATAGACAGGTTTTGGCAGGTCTTGCTGTCGCAGTCGAGTATATTGCCAAGCCCATCCAATGGTAGCGATCGCCATTGCTACCCAAAAACCTAGGTGCAACTGCATAACTATACCTAGCCTGAGTAGCAAACCAACTGTACCAGCAAAGAAAACACCAACAGCATCAGCTGCATAATCCCCGAAGAACAAGGCACTGGAGCGAACTCCTATCTTGCGGTCATCCTCACGATCTGACATCGCATAAACAGTATCAAATCCTAACGTCCAAAGTACCGTTGCTCCCCAGAGTAGCCAAGTTGCTGGTGCCAAGTTGCCTGTTAGAGCGCTCCAACTGATCAGGACACCAAAACCCCAAGCAATGGAAAGTATTAGCTGAGGGATAGGAAACACTCGCTTAGCTGACGGATAAAAAACAATTACTGGTATAGCTGCCACACAAAGCCAGAACGTGAAAGGATTGAGATATAGAGCCAGTACGCCAGCACAACCCATTGCTACTAAAGCAACGACAACGCCGACTTGGACAGACAGGGCACGGGAGGCAAGAGGGCGATCGCGTGTTCTTTCAACTTGTGGGTCAATATCCCGATCCCATAGATCATTTATCACGCAACCCGCCCCACTGGTTGCCAACGTTCCTAAGATAATCACGCCTACTAGCCGTACAGGTGGCGTCCCATTAGCAGCTAAAAAGACCGCCCACAGGGCAGGAATCATCAAAATTAAACGCCCTGCTGGCTTGTCCCACCGCAGAAGTCGAATAATAGTTAGCCAACTTGGTACAGGGTTGGGTTGTTGCTGGGTCAGCATAAGTAAAGAATTATTAGTTATTAGTTCTTATTGTCTACAGATACTTACGCAACTTCCATAGAGGGCGACATTAACCTCGCCACGCAAAATATTCCTGTGGAAATTGTACGGAAAAAGTGGAGTGGCGCGTATTTATCCCACTACGAAACAACCGTTAGAATCCCTGTACTTTGGTCAGGGGAGAGTCAATTAATCCCCTTTAGGATATTGTTATCCCTAGAGTCTGGGCTAGAGTTGTCACCAAGGATACATTGTGATGGTCAATTCCGCTGTAAAAGAAAGCTCCGTAAGTAGTTCTACTGCTGTCGAGCAAGAGCGAATTCTTGCCGCTATTGATATTGGTACAAATTCCATTCACATGGTAGTAGTGCGGATTGACCCAGCACTACCTGCATTTACGATTATTGCGAAAGAGAAAGACACGGTACGGCTGGGCGCTCGCGATCCGAAAACGGGTGATTTGACACCGCAAGCAATGGATAGAGCGATCGCCGCTTTGCAACGCTGTCAGGAACTGGCGAAAAGTCTCAATGCCGAACAAATTGTTGCCGTAGCAACCAGCGCTGTGCGAGAAGCTCCAAATGGGCGAGATTTTTTGCAGCGAGTAGATTCAGAATTAGGCTTATTTGTCAACTTAATCTCCGGTCAAGAAGAAGCGCGGCGGATTTACCTAGGTGTTCTATCGGGCATGGAATTCAACAACCACCCCCATATCATCATTGATATTGGCGGTGGCTCAACAGAGTTGGTTTTGGGAGATAGCCACGAACCCCGATCGCTCAGCAGCACCAAGGTTGGGGCAGTTCGCCTCACGGCCAAGTTCCTCACTACCGACCCGATCAGTAACAGCGAGTTTCAATGCTTGCAAGCTTATGTACGGGGAATGTTGGAGCCACCTATTGAAGAGTTACTGGCTTACTTAGAACCGGGTGAACAGCCTCGTTTAGTCGGGACATCCGGTACTATTGAGACGCTAGCGACAATTCATGCCAGAGAAAAGCTAGGCGTAGTACCGAATACTCTGCATGGCTATCAGCTGAGCCGCAAAGACCTTAAGGAACTCGTCAAGCGCTTAAGCTCAATGAGTTACGCCGAACGCGCCGCCATTCCAGGAATGTCAGACCGACGCTCAGAAATTATTGTTGCCGGTGCAGTCATTTTATTGGAAGCGATGACGCTGCTGGGTGTCGAGTGTCTGATGATTTGTGAACGGGCACTGCGAGAGGGAGTAATCGTTGACTGGATGCTCACCCACGGATTGATAGAAGACCGACTGCGCTACCAAGACTCTGTGCGTCAGCGTAGCGTTCTCAACATTGCCCAAAAATATCAGGTCAATCTCGAGTATAGCGATCGCGTTGCTAACCTTGCCCTGAGCTTGTTTAATCAAACCCGAGGATACCTGCATAATTGGGACACTGAAGAACGAGAACTCCTTTGGGCGGCAGCAATCTTGCACAACTGCGGTCTATATGTCAATCATTCAGCCTACCACAAGCACTCTTATTACCTAATTCGCCACAGTGAACTTCTAGGCTTTTCCGAAGCCGAAATTGAAGTAATCGCCAACTTAGCTCGTTACCACCGCCGGAATTCCCCTAAGAAAAAGCACGAGAACTACAGCAACTTGCCCAGTAAAAAGCATCGACAGTTGGTTAATCAACTCAGTGCCATATTACGCATAGCCGTCGCCCTTGATCGACGGCAAATTGGAGCGATTCAACGGGTGCGATGTGAGTACCATCCGGATATTCAAGAATTGCACTTGCGGCTACAGGCATCTCAACCTGATGATGACTGTGCTCTAGAGCTTTGGAGTTTGAATTATGAGAAAGAGGTGTTTGAGGCAGAATACCGCATCAAGTTAGTCCCGACCCTAGAACTAGCACCAGTTGCAGTGAGCGGATAAGCCAGTCAAAAGTTAAAAATAAATTCTGATTATTTTTAACTTTTGACTTTGAGACGCTGACTCTTTGCAAGTAAATATCTTCCACGACTGCCACGCAGGAGTTCGTCATTCCTAAATCAATCCCGATTACTTTTGCCACGATACTCAACTCAATCTTTAGGTTGTGCAAGTCTATCAGAGGCAAAAAATTCTTTAGGGTCGGTTATTTGCACCAAATCCGCTTTGATTAGGCTTCTGTAGCCAACGTCACAACCTTTGCTAAAAGCGGATTTGGTGAATCTGTAAGGTGTCTGCCATAACCGGATTTGCTATTACACGGTATTGTCTGAATTGCCGTCCTGTCTTTACGCTAGAACAAAGTAGTTCAATAACAAAAGGATTGACAGGTTAATCCCTTTAATTGGGATATTTCTGCCAACCCTTATTTGTTTCTATTATTACTTGTGGAGCATCTTAGCTAATAGCTAATGCACCCGAAGCAGTCGGTGACTGAACTACTAACCGAGCTAGAAAATCGGAAAAAAAGATTAACCCAGGTTAACTTTGAAGACTTTGTTCTTTTCGTCTTCTGCCTTGGGTAGACTCAGGCTCAAGACGCCATTTGTATAATCAGCCTTCACCTGATCGTTTTTAACTCGTGCTGGTAATGGAATCACTCGCTGAAACTTACCATAACGAAATTCCGAGCGAGTCATACCGCCTTGTTCTGTCTTCCTTTGAGATTGACGTTCACCACTAATAGCAACAGCTTGTTCGGTCACCCGAACATCAAGGTCTTTGGCTTCTAGACCAGGAACTTCGAGTCTCAGCTCGATACTGTGGGGCGTCTCGTGCATTTCTGCTGCTGGCACAAAAGCAACGGTATTAGATCCACCATTTTCTGATGAAGCGAGGCTATCAAACAGCCGATTCATTTCCTGCTGCAAGCTTTCAACTTCCCGGAACGGTTCCCAACGAATGAGTGCCATAATTTATACCTCCGATAGTGAAATTTCCTTACGGTTTAGATCACTTTCCGCTCATCCAGATTTAAAGCTTTAAAGCTAAGTTATCTGAAGCCTTAATTACTGGAATGATTTGATTCAACCTGTTATCAAGCTATCAAAGGTAAAAATGTCGGTGTGTTCGGTTTCTTGCTAGGCAATCAGGTTAATTCCCGTACCTTGACTAATAATGGCCATTTAGGCTTTGATAACGGTAGAAGGCATAGGTATCAAATAAGCCTCCCACAAGGCTACAGGTGGAGCTAATGACTACGATGCCCTGGACGGGACATCCACTCCCAAAGACAGTAAGAAACTGAGATAACTGTCCTATGACAGTTTTGCCAATAGTCTCGAAACCCGGAACATAACCGATCGCCGAAAAACCGGCTAACAATACTGTCACTACTACAATTGGCGCAATAAAGCTCAGAAAGATTGTCAATATTAAGGAACGAAGAAAGTTGGGCAGAATGCTCATAAATTGAACCGGATTGCGGGCGAAGTGAACGCAAGTGCGGAAATAAGCCTTGACTCCTTCTACAATAGGCGCGATCGCTCCATCCACACCGAGATGTCAAAAATCTTAAATCTTCATTAAAAATCTTGGTGAAAGTCTGTGAAACTTACTCATAAAGCAACAATGTGCTTAGAGCGTCTTCTTCGGTACCTCGTTTACCGTCCAAGAAAGCAGAGTAAGCAACTTCAACGGCTAGGCGTCACTATTGTTAAAACAATACCCTGTAAAGGATGCCATAGGGAAGCGCATAAAAATACCCTCTCAATGCTCTGCGTGAGAGGGCTTGAAAGTTCAACGACAAAATAAACCTACTAACTAATTGTGAAGAGTTTGTGAAGCAGTCCCGGCTCGGCTGTGAAATACTCTAGGGAGACATAAGGGATGTAAGCCTCCCCTACTCCCCCTCTAACTGCTGTTGCACTTGAGCTATCGCCTGCTCCAATCGCTCTACTCGCTCTGAGTTTTTAGATAACTCGGCTAGAGTACTCTCCAATTGCTGCTGAAACTCAGCTGACTGTAGTTGTAAGCGATCGGGTCCAGGTAATCTATCCAGGTATTGTTTAAGTGCGATGATTACACTCGTCAAACTTTCAATCTGCTCTAGTTCAGGACGCTGATTGAATTGTGCAATTAGGTCGTCCAGTCGGGATTGAAGTGGGACAAGGGAGAGCCGAATTCCCTTTTGCTGCTGGTTAAGCTCCTCAACTTTAGAGACAATAGACGTTAGCTCTTGCCTAGGTACAAGATTGTCAACGTCTTGCTGAACTATGGCGCTAGCCGTGCTTAGGGAATGAATTGCACTCTTCAACTGCTGAACTTGGGTAGTAGGGGTGGTACTCTGTTGACACAGCTTTTCTAATCGCTGGCGGTTAATCAGATTCAGCATTAGTGAAACAGACACTGGCGCAAGACCATAAATGGCTTGCTGGGTTATCAGAGCGATCGCTGAACCCAATACCGAGCTACCTACAGAGACATATTCTGCCATTCCTAGCCAGTTGCGATTTTTCGACATGGCAATTCTGTATAAAACGAAAAGTCATCAATACCTTAGTCCTTAGTTAACCACACCCACTTTCCTTATGAGGTTTGAAATAAGCCCAGTCTACACAGAGCGATCGCCTGCTCAGGCGGTGCGATTAGCGCAATTGCATCTTGGCTTCTGTGCTTGCGACAGACAGCGCTCAAGATAGATTCGAGCCACTATATCTGTTGGGGTAATGTTCAAAACATCTTCAAAATCAAAAGTTATTAAGTTTTCGGCGTGCAAGGTTTTTATAAACTGATTGACAAAGAACGGATTGCCAAGAGTTTTCCTCATCACCAGTTCTGCCAGAGGTTTTACCTCCGCAATGTAGCTATGCAATGTGTCGGCAATCAGTTGGCTAATATGCTCTAGTTCTAAAGGGGCTAAGGTAATAAAGTTAATAGTTGCTCCAAGATTACGCAATCCCTCAATTGTCATCATTAACGGATGAGCGGGGTTGAGCTCGTTATCTCGATAGGCCCCAATTAGAAATAGATATTGCGTATCTGTATCCGTCATAATTAGTTCAATTAACTTGAGCGTGGCGGAGTCTGCCCACTGCAAATCGTCCAGAAAGATGACTAGGGGATGCTCTTTTGTACAAAATGCTCGGATGAACTTACCAAAGACGAGATTAAAGCGATTTTGCAGCTCCGTTGGTCCTAATTCAGGCACGGGTGGCTGTTTGCCAACAATCAGTTCCACTTCAGGAATTACATCAATAATGACTTGACCGTTAGCACCAAATTAAGTCGAGAATATTTATGTGCAACCATGTTTACGTCAGTCTCAACAGAAGCCGTGTAAAGTGAAACATCAGGTTCTGGCAGCAATGTTCAAAGGTAAAGAAGATCCGAAGTTTCTCAAGAAGCCAGACATGGCTGTGCAATTGATAGACAAACGTTCAGTGACCACTGACTAAGCCACTCAAAACTCAAAATGCAAAATGGGGAAACACAAGATTAGCAAGCATTTGGCTTGTTCCTTACATGCAACTTGAATACACATTAGCTTACTAAGCAATTAATCACGTTGCCAAATATTAATCGTGTTATCCGCACCGCCTCCAGCAATCAACTGACCATTGGGACTAATGGCAACAGACATCACTGAGCTAGCGGAATCATTGGTAGAGAGCCCCAACAGTTCACCCGTTTGTACATCCCAAATCCTAATCGTACCGTCCGCACTACCACTATTTAAAGTTTGGGCATCGAAGCTAAACACAGCGCACATCACGGGTCCAGAATGACCTTCCAGTACATCCAACAGTTCTCCATTACTGAGCTGCCATAACTTTACATTCCCATCTGTGCAGCCAGCAGCAAGAATTTCACCATCCGGACTGATTGCCAGAGAGGCAATTGAGCTGAGATTACCTGTGAGGGTGAGTGTGGCAGCAGGTTTCCTTCCAATCTCAGGGGTATATAGCTGCCGTAGGGTAATGATGCCGTCAACACCGCCACTAGCAAGGGTTTGTCCATCTGGAGTTAAAGCGATCGCCGACACGGCTCCAGCATTCTCGCTAATAGTACCAAGGCATTCTCCCCGATATAGATCCCACAGCTTAATCGTTTCGTCAAAACTGCCACTAATGACAATTTGACTATCGCTTGTGATTGCTAGCGATCGAACTGAAGCTGTATGACCAGTAAGGCTGTAAATCAATCTTCCTGTATCCAGATCCCACAGCTTGATGCTCTCGTCAAAACTACCACTGACAAGGGTTTGCCCGTCCGGACTGATAGCAACACAAAGTACTCCCTTAGAATGCTTGGATAGGGTGTCAATCAGCCTTCCACTAGGGAGCTTCCACAGCTTGATTGTCTTGTCAAGACTACCACTAGCCAGGGTTTGCCCATCTGGACTAATGGCAAGGGCACGAATCCAGTCGGAATGACCTGTTAGGGTGTGTAAATGACTCCACGTTGGTGGTGGGGACGAGAAATTTGGTTGCTCTATAGGTACAGGCTCTAGACTCGCCGGATTGAGTGATGATTTAGTAGCGGATTGAGATACTTGAGTGGGTTCAGGTTGATTGGCTTGGAGTCGCCTTTCAATCTCACCGATTCGACTCTCCCACGTATTTGGGGGGCGACGATGAATCTGGGCGATTTGTGCGGTTACTGAGGCGATCGCTTTCTCCAAATGCTCTACTCTTGCGGGTAGCGACGAACTATTTAGGTATTGCACTACACTACTGAGAGATTGCTCTAGCGTCGCCAAGTGCGCTTTAATTTGGATAATGTTGAGATTACTAGGTTCCCCGTCAGAGACTTCTAACTGGGAAAGATATTTTGCTAGTTGAGCTTGTAGGGATGCGATCGCGTCTTGGAGCTGTTGTTTATATAGAGCGTCGCTCTCGTCTAGAAGTTGCCGATGCAGTTGATTAATCGCTGCCGTAATCCGACGCCTGATGCGTTGCTCAAAGCGAAGACGATTAACCAGATTCAGCAATAGAGCAACAGAGACTGGTACCGCTGCATAGATGAGCTGTCCAGACACTACTGCAATGACCCAACCAATGACAGAGCCAACAGTAAATATATACTCTGCAATCTGTAAAGGGGGATTCGACATCTAACAGCTCTCACTAGCAACAGTGCAGTTCACTACAACTTAAGCTGTTTCACGATGGAAATGTAACAATTTTTTTATTAGCGAAAAAGCTAGGTAACAGACACTAGGTCTCCATTTTCCTCTAAACCAGAAACCATCCAGATTTTAGAAATATCTGTCAAATAACCAAATTCTAGAATAGTAATCTCTTTCTTGTACATTTTCTCAAGTCAATGGCTGTACCTCTCTACATTTCAATCATCTTTTGACTGTGCAACATCACTATATTTATCTATTTCTAAATATTTTTCCCAAAAAACTCTGTTAGTGAGTTCAGGTAGTGTGTCTCTATAGAGTTTCCTTAGTGTTGGAAATTTGAAGAACATTTGCCAAGATATCAATATGACATTAATAAAAATCTTAAAAAACTCTTCTCTTGAGAAACTAGCTACAAAGCCTTCTTGATTTATTAAATTGTAGTAGAGTATTTTACTCGCTCTAAAAACATTTACAGGTCTATAATCCTGTAGAGGAGCAATTCTGTATCCTTTGCCGGTTATTTTTTGATTACTGTAGAAGAAAAAATCAGGTAAAAGATGTCCATTTAATGTTATCAATCTTATCCAGCGGGAGATTGTACTCTCTGTCTCACTAACGCTTTCCATATATTTTCTATAGACAAAGGGTAAATCTGGATTTTTGACTGTTTTTTCTCCAATCTTTAAAACTTCCAGATTTTTCTCTTCGGGATTTGTGGATTTTAAATACTCTGGTCCCTGAAGAAAATCAGAGGCAGCTTTTAAAACAAGTTCTGCACTTTTATATCTGTAGCAAAACGCTTCTCTAAGACTAAACTTAACAATATTCTTTATTGCATTGAGTTTACTGAAGCTATCAAAATAAATAATATTTAAAATGATTTCATTTTTTCTAAAATAATAATTTATTAAAGGAGAGTATTTATTTTCTAATGGTTCATGCCATACACATATACCATTTAAAGTTATTATTTTTTGTTTTAATCTTATAGGCATCTCCATATCATCCATTTTTATGAAAAATGGATAAGGAAGAGTAAAATCATTTATAAGTTTTGTGGGGAAGCAAAATAGCCACCAGCCATTGTAGTTAATATGTTCTTCAATTTCATTAAATAAAACGTTTTTTAGAAGTCTTAAATCGATATCGGGCTTTAACCTGACAGTCTCCTTATCCCATATAGCTCCATTTTCATGCTGGATATATTTACTGTCTAGCTTCAACATACTGCCGCCAATACACATATCCTTATCATTAATAAGCATTTGAAAATTATAAATTCTTTCAAACACTTCTGGAGCTATGACAACATCATCATCCATAAAGATGATATGTGAAAAATAGTTGTTTCTTTTTAAAACCTCTATAATTCCTCTAGTATAACCTCCGCTGCCACCTGCATTTTTATTGGGTATCAAATGTATTTTAGGATTGTAAAAACTTCCTAAGCTTCTACCATTATCAATTATGAATATTTCGAAATTATCCCACGCATCTAATTTGCTTAACAAATATTTCTCTAACAGCTGTACGTTTTTTTGTACATATAGTTCTCTTTTATAAGTACAGATTATAGCTGCAATTTTTACATCTAATTTTTGATTATTAATTATGTTTGTGTAAAAGTAACCGCCTGTAAATATACAACTATTTTCTAGAGCCTCAATCTCAACATACAACAATCCTTTGTATGGCTGTATTTCTATATCATCAAAGACACGGACTTCATCTAAGCGATCAGCGGTGATCACCTTTTGATTTACTAATTTAGGAGATTCTGAGAAATAATCTATGTTTAGGAGCCTAACTTTGAAGACTCCTTTTAGATGTAAATTGATATTTATGGTTTTTACATTGGTGTAATCTTTCCATTTTTGTACTGAAAATGAATTAAAGTAAGTATCAAAAGTTATAACTCCTCCTTTTCTAAGTTCTGCATAATTTTGTTCATAATCCAAAAGAACTTTTGAATTTAACCTCAAGAAAAGTTCTTCTACTGTACATATATCGATATTAGGCAAAATTATATTTTGAATTTTAACTGTTGTTTTTATATCTTGATTTTCCAAGATTGGTGATACTAGAAAATCTGTCATAAGTATTTCATCATTCCTGTAGATGCTAAATTAACAATTTAGATAAGAGTCTTAGAAGCCTCGGCTGTCGCGGTAGTCCTGAGATAAGATTCAACTACCCGAACTGCATCCCCGACCAACTTAACCTTCCCTTTGTCCAACCAAATTGCCTGCTGACACGACTGTTTGACAAACCCTAAATCGTGGGAAACTACTAAAACTGTTGCATCCCCATTCCAAAACTTCTCAATTCGCTGCTTGCACTTATTTTTAAAGCTTTCATCCCCTACAGAGAGTACTTCATCCAAAATCAGAATATCTGGTTGCACATCTGTTGCGATCGCAAACCCTAACCGTGCCACCATACCTGATGACAATGCCTTTACTGGCACTAAGGCATATTCCTGTAACTCGGCAAACTCCAAAATCGACGATGTTCTGGCTATCATTTCTTGCCGGGAAAACCCTAGCAATACACCATAGAGGATGATGTTATCCAACACCGAAATTTCTGCATCAAACCCTGCGCCTAACTCAATTAACGGTGCAATCTGTCCCCGCACCCGTACTTCTCCACTCGTTGGTTGCAAAATTCCACAGATCACCTTTAGTAGTGTCGATTTGCCAGCACCATTTGCCCCAATGATCCCTAGCTTCTCACCCCCTTTCACCACCAAATCAATTTGATCCAGCACTAATTTTTTCGCAGGCTTGCGGTACTTACCCTCCAAAAACGAGAAAACCGTTTTCTTGAAGTCATAAGTAAACTCTTCTTGTGTCCGTCGCCACAGCGAAACTTGGTCAAGGCGAATTACTTCCATCTACAACAAATCCATAAATGAATGCCGCCACCAGTGGAAGCAACTCCATCCGAGAGCTAAAATAATCACGCCACTCAGCCATGATTGCCCTATCAAGCTTATATCGGGTAGCGCTCCGGATAATGAAATCTGACGAATACTTTCAATAACTGGTAACAACGGATTTAGTACTAAAACTGATCGTACCGAGGCTGGCACAATCGTTGCTGGATAGAATATAGGACTACTCAGCCACAACACAAATACAACTAACTCATAAAAGTAGTTCAAATCTCTGAAAAAAACAAATAAGGCACTAACCATAAATCCCAGCCCCATACATACGAAAGCCAATGCGACTAATGGCAAAGGCAGCGCCAGTACATTCACTAGGCTCTTAGAATTGATTAGCGTCATAAATACCAACAATGGCAATACGCCAATGGTAAACTGAAATACATTCGCGGCAATCATCGATACAGGAAAAACACTCACGGGTAAATGAATTTTGTTCAACAGTGACCCATTGTTAACCACACTCCACAACGCCTGAAACGTAGACGCCGAGAAAAAGTTGATTACCACTAGCCCTGTAAATACTGCCAGCATATAATTTAGAATTGAGTTGCCATAATACGACGCAAACGCTGTTCCAAAAATTGCTGTATACACACCAGTCATTAGCAACGGATTAAGCAGCGACCAATACACTCCTAGGAACGAACCTCGATAGCGTACCTTAAGATTCCGCAGTACTAATACATGCAGTAATTCCCAGTAGTGCCGCACTTTCGACAACATTGGATTAGCTTTCAAGCTAAGGGTCATTCTAAAATACCAATACAGAAGGAATGGGAAATTAGCAATTAACAGTTTGTCAGGCTATTAATTCTCTTTAGTGAACTTCACTTTACTTTGTGCAAATTCAATCTAGCTGTCCAGCCTCTGGAATATCTTGAATAGATTGCTTGCAGAACTTAACCGCTTTGCCTTTTGGATATCACCTATCTAAAGACTGAGTCTAATCTTAAGTTGACCTGTGTTTATGAATACAAAAACTTCCGGGGTGAACTCCTGAACAGATTGTTGGAGATAGATCTGTGTTATTTGTAGACTTTTTGTTTGAAAGCAATTAAGCTGAGCACAACTGATGCTACAACAATAGTCATAACTGACACAATGCTTCCTAGAACAAGAGAAAGGGGACGATACTCCAAAATCAAACGCCCTTTCGCTCCCGGAGGAAGCTGCACCGCAGGTAGGAAGAGATTTAAGACTTTCACAGGCAGGTTTTTCCCGTTTAGCATTGCATGGTAGCCCGGATACCAGGGTCTGGAAAATACGACCAGTGATTCGGTATCCGGTGAAACAGATTCTACGTCAGCTTTTACCTGAAGGCGAGATTCTTCGAGGAGTCTAACTTGTGCAGGAGCAAAGCGAAATTCTTTTCCCGCCCTCGAACTATCCTTCAGAATCAGTGGAACAGGTGCTTCACCTCGATTAACCAGCCATTCCAGCGCTTCATCATCCGAGTGGGCAAAGTTCACTAAGCCTGCGGAGCGAATTCGCGAACTAGGCGAACCGATACGATGAAACACTGTACCTTCTTCTAAAGACACAACCTCTCGCCAACCCTTTCCAGTTAGTTTAGGAATCTCAGACTCAAGGCTTTTAGCAACGACTAAGCCATCTACACCTAGGAGTTCCAACAAGCCTTGAGAACCTGTCTCGAATTCCAGAATGCGTTTTGCTTCATCTCCGGGTAAAAATCCCCATAAAGAAAATTTAAAGGTACGACCAAGCCCGACTGGTGCTATTGGAGTATACCCATTGATAAACTCCACTCCTGAGTACATAGATGAATCTCCAGGGCGTAAGAGGGTGCCAAAACCATAGCCTGAACTCGAAACAGGTTGAAAATGATCTGACTCTTGATAAAGGCTCATGTAACGAATCTCAGGGTCAAGAGGCTTAACGCTGCTTATACTCTCCTGAAAATCCCAGGTCATAACTGTTGAATTTGCGGGTACATGGGTATAGGTAGCCCACAGTGAGAGCAAGGCAACTGTAAACGGCATCCAGACTCGGATGGAGGATCTTACGGGGGCTGCTTGTTCTACTAAGACCCAAACTAGTGAGACTACAATCAAATCGAAGCCTAAGAGAAAGATAGGACGATAAGGGGTCAAGCCGAGTAAAAGCGATCGCCCCCAGACTATGAATACAAGAAGCAATGCCCAGGCTCCCAGGTTTCCCAGATAACGCTTTATCAACTCTGGACTTCGTTTGTTAGATTGTCTGGTTTTTGACGAGTGGGAGGCAGCAACACCATTCTTGGTTCGCAGAAGAGCTAAACCTTCGGCTGCCACAATTCCTAAAAGAAGATGGAAAAGCGGAAGCCAGCGATAACTGTACCTGAAGTTGCCCAAACCCGGAGAGAGGGCAAGTAAGAGGACAAGTATGAGTAGCCCTAACTCCCAGCGCACTGCTCGGATAAACGTCTTGCCTAGGTGGAAGAGTGCTGCCAGAACAGCGACGGCTGGAGCTAAACCACAGGCAAGCTCAATTGAGGCATGAGGTCGCCAAGACCCAAAGATGTACCAGAAGGTGGGAAATGCAGGGAAAATCAATCCCAAGAGCCCAGGCCCAGGTACCATCCACTCTTGCTGTAGAACAAAACCAGTTTCCCCTCGAAGACCATTCCTGAGGTACTCAACAAAGATTAGCAGTGCAGGCGCGGACAGTCCTATCCCAAACACCCAAGCAGCAAGCACAGGCCAAAGGGTTCTTAGCTGACGGCTTTTCCACCAAGTTTTAATCCCCAACCAGGTAGAGACTAATGCCATCATCACAACGCTAAGAGGCCAGCCTGCTGTAAGGATGAGATAGATGAAAATCCCAGCAGGCACAAATCTTCCAATCCCTCGGCGTTCATCGGTTGACAACTCAAGACTCCACCAAGCCCAAGGTAGCCAGACAAAACTGCTCAATGAGGAAAACCAAGTTGTAGCCCCCCAACAGATAATCCAGCCATTAAGCGAAGCAACTAACGCCACCATCATGGCAAGAGCCGTTGTCAGTCCTCGGTGTCGGGCTAAACGAAAAGCACCTGAAGCCAAAATACCCAGATGAATAATCGAGAGTGCGGCGGCAGTAAGTGGGAGTGTTAGATGCAGCTTCCAAACTAATACAACGCAGAGGCTGATGAAAATTGAAAAGATGCCATAGGGGTACTCTCCAGCGAGTCCTCCCCCGAACCAGGTATAGGGACTTAGAAGTGGAAGCTCTCCTGAGTCCCAAGCTCTCGCTATATCCCGAAATCCGGGTAGAAAGTATACTTGAAAATCGTCATGCCAGAAGAACCCCGGTTCGCGCCAGAGCAATAGAAGGCAAAAGAGAACAACCACAGCTCCAGCGCTGATTGTACGAAGCCCTTCAAAAAGCATCCGATTTGATGACCCGGAAACAGAACGAATAGACTCTTGCATTTAAAATCGGCTTTATACCTTAGACAGCCACAAGTTGTCGCTCTACTGAAATTAGAGACTCTATATCACTTAACCAAGCCTCCAAGAGATTCAATTCTCTCTTGTCCACCAGCGAGAGGCTTACAAGCTGTTCGTAACAGATACGCATGTTGTCACTTAACTTATCGACACCCGGAGCTAAGTTAAGGGCTTCAAGAGCCTTACAAAAGTCATGATTCCTGAGATAACCTTCAACCTCTTGTTTGAAGTCAATCATCAGGTTATGTTCGTTACGCTCCTGCCAAACTGTTGGCTCATGGAACAAAACTGCCCATCCATTTGTCCATGCGATCGCTTGAGCAATAAAGCTACGCCAAATATCGGTCATCCGGAATGAGCAGTAACTTGGTAGATACATCAGTGGGTAAGCATCCTTCCACCACGTAGTATTTTGACTATTAAATGGACACCAAGTCCCCGACATAAGTGCGACTCGCCTATCTTTTCTAAAACTTTGGGGTAAAGGTAATACTAGGCGATAGATAGCATCAACATCAGGGTTATTATCAGCCAGACCTTGCTGGATTGGACAGTCAACCTCGGTAACATCCAGGGAATCCCAGACGGGAACGGAGGAATGAATAGTATCCAAAGGCAAACCCCTTGGCCAAATATTTACGTCTGTGAAGTAGCGGTATACGTTTAACCACCCGGCTTGTTCAACTTTAGGAACGCGATGCTTTTGTTTCCGGTGTTGCCAAAATGCTTCATACGGAATATTGTCATCATCCGTTTCTACAATGATTGAGAAACCCCTTTCAATGGCTAGAAGATATCCAATATTCTTCCGCGAGTAGTGTCGCTTCGGGCAGAGCTTTGCAAACTTAAATCCACTCGATATCTGCTTTTCAAGGTTGTAGAAATCGCAGCCATCAATATAAAAATCGGTTGGGCTGGTTTCGTCACCAATGACTATAAAGGAAGTATTACGATTCTTTTGACTTCCTTGAGCTAATTTACACAAAGCTCTATTTGGCTTCGAGATTGAAGTGACAACTATAGCAACGCTTTCAGACATAACTCCTCACAAAATTTGCTCAACCAACTCATAGAGTTCTTAGAATACGTTGTGCGAATAATCGGCTTAAATTTCTAAGCGCCTCCAAAATGATCGGAAGACTGACACTTGGGCTAGCTGATTTATAGTGGATAGGAACTTCGGCAATTTCAAGATTTCGGCAGTGTACCTTAATCTCAGTTTGAAAAAAGTGCCCCCGTGAACGAATTCCCTTACATAAAATATGTTTGAGTGCTTGGCGCGTAAATAACTCAAACCCACTAGTCATGTCACTCAGCCTAGTGCCAAGGAGGAGGTTTGTTAACCAACCCCCTAAAAGACTGATGAGATAGCGTGCAGACGAACTTTTGGTAATCTTCCCGGATTTACAAAACCTACTTCCAAATACACAATCAAAACCTTCAGACATCTTATTAAAGAATTTTGGGATATCCGACGGTTGGTGGCTGAAACCAGCATCAATCTCCAGTATCCAATCACATTCAGCGTATAGCGCTTCTTTATATCCTCTAAGGTAGGCATCAACCACGCATCGATTTTCTGGAGCCCAAATCATACTAAGTCGAGGCTCTTTCTTCTCTAGCTCAGCTAAGTACTCTACAGTACCATCAGTACTGGCGTTATCGAGAATGGCAAAAAAAATGACTGATTTAAAACTTCTACATTGCTCTAGCACTTCCTTTACAAACTGTTCTACACAATCACGTTCGTTCGCCATTGGGCAAACAATTCCCAATTTAATTTCCTGTAAATGAAGTGTGACTGATATGGCATACATAACTCACTCCTTTGACCCACACCGATACCCGCTGATACTATCATGCTTGAACGCTCTGGGAAGCTATCAAGCCTCTCTGCTGAATCTGAATTTGTGAAAATTTAGTCCAGCTATCCAGCCGACATGAATTCCTTCAATAGACTGTTTGATATACTTTAATAAAATTGAATTAGGAACATTATGAGTGAATTTGAGACGAATAATTCTCAGTAAGCAGCGATAGATTAAGAGTAAAGTTAAGCGTATAATAAAAATGGGAAAAGGAATCTTTCTAAATCCGTGTTTTAAAGCAAAATAGGTTGTGTTTTTAGCTAATGAATACCAGCAAGTAAGATGCTTTTGATCGATGCGATTATGACTGGGTTGAGGATAGTGATCTACAACAACATCAGCGTAGTGAATATCATAGCCAGCCTGGATCAGACGCAAACAGACATCCGTTTCATCTAGAAAGTAATCAAAAAACTCATCATAGCCGTTGATTTTCTCCAGCAGCTCTTTTCGGTAAGATGAATTCGTTCCCATAAGACCGTTGTACCAAAAGCCTTTTGGTTGGTTGTAATTGGGAGAGTCAGAAGAACGAATAGCAATCGTTTCACTGAGAACATTGGTAATACCACGGCGAAACTGCAAGGGATTACCCGGACGAGTCAAGTCTCGAACTGGGCCTCCAACCGCAGCACATTTTTCGCCATGAAGCGAATAAGTAAATACTAGTTGCTCTATCCAATCAGATGGTGGAATAGCGTCATCATCAAAAAAAGCAATAATTGAGCCTGATGCCATCTTAATTCCCTGATTTCTGGAGAAACTGATATTTTCAGGTTCAACTTTCAAAAATTTTGATTGATATCTTATCTTGCTTGACAAAGTATCAATCATTTCAATTGTCTCTGTAGTTGATGACGCATCAATAATAATTACCTCAAAGTTCTGGTAGCTGATGAGTTCTAAAGACTGGAGGGCTTTTTCTAGACATGAGCGTCGGTTAGCTGTACAGATAATGATAGATACCAACGGAAATAATTTAGTTAATCTGAATTCTGATAAGTTTAGCTTGCTAATTTGCCTATAAACCTGCCAGAGCTGGTTTATAGTCTTGGTAACGTCTTCCATCAAAACTACAGGATTGACAGAGGTAGGCACATAACCACTCCCTGTAAAAAAGTAGACACGTCTTGCCAGGTTTAAAGTGTAGAGATCGGGATAACTGCAAGTAACTAGTGCAATGTCAACTGGCTTCCAAAAACAAGCTACCAGCCAGAGCAAAACACGAGATACTGAATTCTCAGGTGGAAGCCAAATGGTAATTTTTTTATCAACCTCCATTTTTTTTAAAATACAACTTTGTGAAGTATCTTGATAGATACTAGATTGCGCGACTATCCTTAATGGAGTATTAATAATTTCTTCTAAACGATATTCGGTATAAGACAGCATTCCTGGCATTTTGCCACGAATCCCTTTAATAAAGTCTTGAAAGCCTTCAATCGCAACTTCAGCCAAAAAGTACCTCCCTGTAGCTGCATAATAAATTAGACGTGGCAGACTCACAACAACTCTTTTCAAGACAAGAGATGGGTGATGTTTTTGCCAGCAGTAACATATATTTCGTTCGTCGTAATAACTAATCCACGGTCGGCACTTGAAATCTGGCGAGCTATGCCAAACAATTGATGCTGGATTAGAGGCAACTACCCAATAATATTGCCTGGCTCGCAAGCACCACTCTACATCATCAAAGTGTAAAAAGTAATTTTCAAATACTCCAATCTGTTGGACAACTTCACGGCGCACTAATAGGGATGCAGCCGCACAAGCATCCACAGTAATATAAGGCTTGCCGTTTAGAATTTCCTCAATTGAAGTGACACGGCAATTTCCAAAGTTAGTTTTCAGATGTGCTTTAGCACTGTTGATAAAGCTGCCTATTTCTTGAATAGTATCGGGATCATGTAGTTTACGAATTTGAGAACCCACTAAACCTATTTCAGAATAGGTTTGCAAAGTTTCAACTAACGGACATAGAGCTAGAGAATCTAGGCGAACATCATTATCGAGTAGCCAGAGGTAATCATAGTCTAATTCGCTAACAATCTGCAATCCGTAGGAAAAACCTCCAGACCCGCCTAAATTATTGCCTGTTTGAAAAACTTTGACTTTAGGAGCATAGTATTGCTCTATGTAAGCTTGTGTACCATCGGTTGAAGCATTATCTACAATGTAAATATCAAGCTGTATATCCTGTAGGTCTAGCTGATCGATATCTTTAAGTAGTGAACAAACATCATATAACTTATTCCAAGTAACAATAACAGTGGCTACTTTAGCAATACTCATTGAATTAAATTTGACTCATAAAATTTAATAATTCCGAACACACGAAGGTACATGTTTCAGAAGAAAATAATCCTTTTATCTTTCAGACGGCATCCACCGCAGGTTGAGCATAACGTTAAGTTAGATTGTGTCAATCAGCACAATCCAACTTAACTGAAGGCTAAATCATTCAGTTGGAGATAAATCTGTGTTTAAAGTACAGTTTTGGAAATGAATATATAGCTGAATATGTATATGAGATTACAGTTACTGTTAGTTGGCTCCCCATTTAGAAAGATAGTAGGGAATCTATAAAACCTGATTGTAAGGCGGTAGCACCGTGTAATTGCCAGTGGTCACTGAAGCTTTAAAACCAGCTTGGCAATGTTGAAATAAATGAGGACACCTAAGACATCAACGGCTGTGGTGATAAAGGGTGCGGACATTAGGGCAGGGTCCAAGCCAAGTGAGCGGAAAAGAAAGGGTAGTGCTGAACCAGCCAGTGAAGCAAGGATGGAGATCGCGATCAGACTACTCCCCACCGCCAGCGACACATAAAAATTTCCCTGAAGCCAATAAGCCCATAATGTCGTTACTGTGCCTAAAATTAGCCCTAGTAGTAGCCCTGCTATCAGCTCTCGAACGATTACTTTCGGTGCCCCCAACGCTTGAATTTCATCAGTGTTCAAGCCGCGAATCACTACTGTTGAGGACTGAGCACCCACATTACCCCCAGTGCCAGTCAGTAGAGGGATAAATGCGGCTAGTATCACCACTTGCTGCAAGATTGCCTCTTGCGATCGAATAATTGTGCCAGTAACTGTGTTAGTAAGCAGTAAGACGAACAACCAAACAACCCGTTTACGGGCAACCGTTAGTAAACTTGTTTGAAAATAATTGTCACCTCCCGACTCAACACCGCCGCCTAAGGCATAGATATCCTTGGTTGTTTCCTGCTCCAAAATGTCGATTACATCATCAACTGTGACAATCCCGACTAGACGCTGATCTCGGTCAACTACTGGTACGGCTACAAAGTCATAGCGCTGGATCAGCCGTGCTACTTCCTTCTGGTCACTATCCGTATAAACATAAACCACATCGCGAGTCATAATTTCACCCAAGGTTTGCTGAGGTTGGGCAGTTACCAAATCACGTAATGAAACAATCCCACTTAGGCATCGCCCTGCATCAGTAACATAAAGGTAATAAATCGTTTCGGTAACCCTAGCTAAACTGCGAATTCGCTGCAAAGTTTTGTCAATGGTTAAGGTTTCAGTTAGGGAGATGTATTCGGGCGTCATAATCCGCCCGGCTTTATCCGGTTCGTAACCCAACAATAAAGCCGTAGACTCCCGTTCTCCAGGGGTGAGTTGTTCGACTAGACGCCGAACGACTGTTGCTGGTAATTCATCAAATAGGTGTGCTCGGTCATCTGGCGACATCTTGTCAACAATGTCGAGAACTTCCTGACCCTTGAACTTCTCAATCAGAGATTGCTGGACAGCAGAGTCTAGATATTCATAGACCTCGATCGCTTCAGCTTTGGAAAGTAAGCGAAATGCGATCGCTTGCATCGCTTCGGGTAACCCTTCAATCGCTTCCGCAATGTCCACCGACTGTACTGGTTTCAACAACTGCTTAGCTTCCTGGAGATTCTCTTGCTCCAGCAGCATTTGCAGCTGAGTACGAATCTGCTGCCGCAGTTCACTACGTGATAGAGTCTGGAGGGTGATCGGATTCTCAGTCAAGGTAAACTCCAGTCAATAGGTTTGTGGCTTGCATTTAGTGTACGTTGTCAGAGCTTGGGAACCAAAGATTCTGACCTGATGTCGAGATACGCCCACTTGGCTCATGCCAGGTTATTGGAGTTGTTTTTTAGCTAAGAAAAATAACGCAATGGTGGCAGATATTTGATAAATTCCCAGAATACAACTTGTAGACGCAACAGCTTAAGCGTTAGTCTACTTTCCTACGCGGGCGAGGATGACGCCTAGCTGAACACTAATAAGTCCGAGTATTGCACTGCCTACCCAATAAAAACTGAAACCAGGAAAGTTGCGATCGCGCAGTAAGGTAAGGCTCTCTAACCCGTAAGTCGAGAAAGTTGTGTAAGCTCCTAAAAATCCAGTAGTAACCATTAACCGCACGTCTTGGGGAATCATCACCACGCCTTCTAATGTAAGAGTGACGAACAATCCCATAACAAAGCAGCCAGTCAGGTTAATGAAAAAGGTGCCCACAGGAAAAGCGATGCCGAAACGTTGTTGGAACCAAAGCGTGAGATAGTATCGACTTAAAGCGCCGGCGATCGCACCTAAGCTGATCGCGATCGGATGGCGAATGGTAGGGTCTTGCAGCATCAATAACAGACCAATGAACAGCCAGTCACAAGCTTTGTCCTTGTTAATGCAAACGATATCACCCGGTCAAGTGAGCCAACTAAACGAATTGTCAACTCATCCCTCTACAGCGTGGATTAAGGCTCTACTGAAGCTGGAGCAATAACTCCAAAAGCCTGATTCTTATAACCTGAGTAGGTTGGAAATACTCTAGCCGCTTGAGTATTTTAAATGTATACCCTTGGCTAAAGTTTTTTTTTAGTTCATACCAATTAATAGTACTCAAGGAGAAATCAGTATGACTTCTGAATCCCCTATTCCCAAAGAGCGTGCTCTGACCGAATATGACCCAGAAATGCAAGCTCTCGTCAAGAAAGAGATGCCCGACGCATCTGAGGATGTGCAAAAGGAAACTTTGGAGCTGATTGAAGCGATAAAAAGACGGGCGCAGTCAGAGGCAAAAAGTGCTGGTGAGCTAACTCGCGACACCTATCTGACAGCTGTGCGGCAAGTACGGGAAGCCATTGAACACGATAAGCTATTCGATAAGGATCGGATTGAACACTCGTTTGTACTGCTCCAGAGGGATGCTGAGAAGAATTGGGAGTCGATTGTTCAAGAAGTGGCTTCTTTTGGCGATCGCCTTGCTGATGCTGCCAAAGCTGCCTGGGATGCCTTGACAGCTCCTCGCCCTAATTCTAAGCTCTGAGTCTTTTTCTACTGGAACTCCCATTATTAACCGCGAAAACTCTGTTTCAGCTTTTGTTGGGACAGAGTTTTTCTTGGAATACTTCTTGTTATCTGTCAGTTGCCAATAGTCTTTTACCCATTACCCATTACCCATTACCCATTACCGATGTATTAAAAAACTATTTTTTGTAAGCTTCCCATTACATCAAGTAATTCACTAGGTTTGTGAACCAAAAAATCTGGGTTCTGTTTAGCTAAGGCTTCTCCTGAATTGAACCCCCAGGTTACAGCAATGACCTTAACAGGTATTTTTTTTGAAGCCTCAATATCCCTAGTTTCATCTCCTACATAAATCACTTCTTCAGGATCCAATTGATTTTGTATTATAAACTTGCGAAGTATTTTATGCTTACTAAACAAAGTAGGTTCTGCGTAGATAAAACTAAAAAAATCTTGCATTTCCTGGTTCTTTAGAAATAATCTAACATTTTCTTCTGAATTAGATGTTAAAATCCCCAAGATATGCCCTTCAATCTTTAATTGAGTAAGTAATTCTTTAATTCCAGGTATTGGACTTAAGTTTTGGATATCATTATGTAAATTCTCCTTAAGCTTTTTCAAAAGAAAAGGGATCTTAAAAATGGAAATACCTGATTGTTTAATAATCTCTCTAGAAGTCAAATTCCTAATTTGAGCAAGTTTTTCCGGATCAGCTGGCTTATATCCAAATTCTCTAGCTAAACCATTACTAATCTTGACAATGGCATCGAACGTATCAGCAAGCGTGCCATCAAAATCAAAAACAATTACTTTTACACTCATTAGGCAAGCTCGGATTGTTAACAATAATTAGCTAGATGCCTCTGATGCCTTCAGATTGGCTCGAGCATTCCGCCGTAGCATCTCTGGCTTAATCCGCCGCAATGCTGATGCCGGAAAGCGCCGATTCCACTCATCATCCGAAATGTTTGCTAATTCTGTAAGTGTGGGAGCTACATTCCAGGGATAGGGCTGAAATTCTTTAACATCGGTTTGTTTAGCAAAGCGTTGGTTCCAGGGGCAAACATCTTGACAGATGTCACATCCAGCAACCCATCCTTCTAAATGGGGCGTAATAGATTCCGGTAATTCCTCAACTCGATTCTCTATTGTGTGATAAGCAATGCACCGATTGGCATCCACAACAAACGGTTTGGCTATTGCATCCGTAGGACAAGCATCCAGACAACGGGTGCAGCTACCACAGTGTTCAGTATGAGGGACATCTGGGGTTAATGCCAGGTTAGTCAAGACTTCCCCTAAAAATACCCAACTGCCATACTCCCTTGTAATCACATTACCATTTTTTGCAATCCAACCAATACCTGCCCGCTCTGCCCAGACTTTATCCTGCACTGGTCCCGTATCAGCATAGTAACGAGCCTGAACTCCTTCACCTTGCTCACAGAGCCATTGGGTAAATGCCTTCAACTTCTTATGCATTACCTTGTGGTAATCTCGCCCCCAACCGTAACGAGCGATTTTGGCATACTCCTGACCTTCAGGACGCTGGTGAGGGGTGTAGTAGTTGAGGGCAACACAAATTACTGACTGCACCTCTGGCATACAGGCGCGGATGTCAAAGCGCTTGGGATTGTCCATCCATGCCATATCAGCCTGATAGCCAAGCGCTAGCCATTCCTTGAGGTGTCTAACTGCTGATCCATCAGCATCGGCATCCACAGCCGCGATTCCACAGGCATGAAAACCCAGCGATCGCGCTTTTTCCTTCAACTGACTGCTAGTGACAGGTACATTCACGCTTCAGTGACATTGATCACAAACTTGCAATTTTAGCAATCACAAATTTATACACTTCATATTTGTAATAATTATTTGCAATTTTTAACAAGACGTTGCAATATGAAATTTAAGCGAGTAAGCAAGAGAGATACGCACCTCGAACTGATTAAACGCCAAACACTAAAGGATTTTTTGCAAAATCATGGCTTATACTATCGAGTCGGCTCAAGGCATTTTCCCTAGCACTCAAGTTGCTGATACGGTTCCATCTACCACGGAAGCCTTCTATAAGCTCAGCATTGAGGATCAATTAGCATTACTCTGGTTTGCCTACACCGAAATGGGTATTTCAATTACTCCCGCCGCCACAGGATCAGCCAGCATGGTTCTAGCGGAAGGTTTACTAGCCGAAATTAAGCAAATGCCCGGCCCTGCCCAATCGCAAGCCATGTACGATCTGGCTAGCAATGCTGATACTCCTATCGGTCGTACCTATTCCTCCTTCCGAGTCAACACCAAGCTGGGTTTCTGGTATGAGTTAGGGCAGTTGATGAAACAGGGCTTAGTCGCTCCCATCCCAGCTGGCTATCAAATGAGTCCTGATGCTGTCGGCGTGCTAGAAACCATTAAGAAACTCGATCCGGGTCAGCAAATCACAGTTTTGCGTAATACCGTAGTTCACATGGGATACGACCCGGATCTTAGCGAAGATTACGCAAAACGAGAAGCCCCCCGCAGCACACCAAAGGCACTAGCTGAGCGTGTTCAGACCAAGATTGAGGGCCTCAACAATTACACGGTACTGAGCTACATTGACTACATGAACGCCTATGACTTCACGCCGGCGGTGAGTCTATTTGCTGAAGACGGTGCTCTGCAACCACCATTCCAGAAGCCGATTGTCGGCAAGCAAGCTATTCTCACCTATATGCGTGAAGAATGTGTGGGACTTAAGATGATGCCAGAGCGGGGCGTAGCCGAGAGCATAGAAAATGGCTACACGCAGGTTAAAGTCACAGGCAAAGTAGAAACTCCTTGGTTCGGTAACAATGTGGGTATGAACATTGCGTGGCGGTTCTTACTAGATCCCCAAGGCAAGATTTTCTTTGTGGCGATCGACTTGCTAGCATCTCCTAAAGAACTACTAAACCTGATGCGTAAGTAGAACGATCGCGTCAGTATTTGAGGTTCATGGAGATGTGTTTACTTGTGTAGGTCAAATTTTGCTCTGACATAAGCGTTGATCTGCTTACTGATTGAAACACCTTTCCTTGTGATGTCGAATCTGACATCTGGAAAAGTTTGGCAAAATCCATCTAGAAGGGCAGGTGTAAACCTGCCTTTTTATTTAAAACTGGTTGTCGTAATGCGAGGAAACTCTGATGACAATTGCCAACGATATAACTCCAACGTTTCAGTCTACTGCTACCACCGACTTGACCCTAGAAGGAATCACTGAGCCAGTAGTGCTGCGTTACTTTGAAACGATGAACGCTGGTGACTATCAAGCAACAGCTGCCTTGTTTGCGGGTAGTGGCGCAATGCAGCCACCCTTTGAGAAGCCCATAGAAGGACAAGACGCGATCGCAACTTACCTAAATACTGAAGCCAAGGGAATGGAGCTACTTCCCAGCAAAGGCATTGCTGAAACGCTAGAAGATAACCTAACTCAGATTCAGGTTACTGGCAAAGTGCAAACTCCCTGGTTTGGTGTCAATGTTTCGTGGATATTCATACTCAACTCAGAACAGGAGATTCTTTTTGCCAGGATTAAGCTGTTAGCCTCTCCTCAAGAGCTACTAAGCCTCCGTCGATAAACCTTCTGAAGTATATAGCAATCGCCATAGTTAGGACACAGGGGAAGCGCAAAACTCCTTATCTTGAACCTTTGACGCCTAACACCTGACACCTAATACCTGGCACCTGCTATATGACAACACTATGGGTTTTGATTGGTTCTTTCCAATGACCCATCCAAAATCCAAAATTGATTAAGCTACTGAAACTTTCTCTAAAGAATGAGCCAGTAGTTGCTGCACTAAGTTGATATCTTTAGGAGTGCATTGCCAGTCTGGATGAGCCATCATCAACAGACTGTCTAATGTTTCTTGGTCAAATAAATGAAAAATCGGCGCTCTAGCGACTATCTGCTGCGATCGCATAACCGTTAAACTACTGAGTCCGAAATTTGCTTATTTCTGAGATTCTTCAGCTTTTGGCAAACTAGTTTCTAGCTTTAGACAGTTGCGACCATTCACCTGTAAGCGGTACTCCACTCGATCCATGAGCTTGTTCATAATCAGCCAGCCATATCCACTCTCCTGCTTGTCCTCTGGATTGGGCGGTAGATAAGTAGATAAGTCAAAACCTTTACCATGATCCCAAATCTCTAGGGCAATATCTCGCTCTTCAAGTTCCAGGCGAATTAGGACTGGTAAATTGGGCTGATCTCGATGGGCATGACGCACCACGTTTGAGTAAGCTTCCACTAAGGCTAATCGCAAACGGCTGGATTGACGCGACCAATCAACAGAGTCACCTAGCTCTACTTCTAAACTACCCAATAGCCAGCTTTCAACAACCGTTAAAAACTTCAAGTCACTCGGTACGTGCAGTTCTGTTTTCATTGACTACAAAACCTCCAGAGAGAGTACAGTTTGGTCATCTTCCTGCACATTGTTGGTGCATTCTCGAATGCGGGCTAATAAATGGGTTAGGTCAAAGGGCGCTAACTCCTGCTTCAGAAGTTCCCAAAGACCTGATTGATTAAGCATCGAACTAGTTTGTGTAACTGTTGCCTCTGTAATACCATCACTCATTAACAGAAAGATTTCGCCAGCATTTAAGGTTAAATTTCCTGCCTTAGCCTTCCAAATTGGTAAGATTCCCAAAGGGACACCACGAACTTTGAGGTAATTCGGCTCTATCATCGCTGACTCGTCTGATGCCACCCCCTGTTGAACTACCAGGTGGTGAGACCAGACCATCGGATAAATATGACCAGCGTTAGCATAGACCAACTGCTGTGTCGTTGGGGTGTAGCGAGCCAGAACCATCGTGAGGAAACAGTTGGTACTAACGAGGTTGTCTAACATGATGCTGTTAAGATTTTGCATAACAATCTCCGGCTCTGGAGAAATCTCTTGAGCCAGTTCTCGCCGCAAGATCGAAATCGCACTTGCCATGAATAAAGCAGCCGGAACGCCTTTGCCCGAAACATCGCCTACTGCCAACCAGACATCTCCTTGGGGATGAACATAGACTTCAAAAAAATCGCCTCCTACTTCTCGCGCTGCGTAGCAGTGGGCTTGCATCCGAACGCCTTCAACCTCTGGCCAACTTTGGCGTAGCAAGTTGTTTTGGATTTGGCGAGCTACCTCTAGCTCATCAAGCATCTGCTGAGCCTGCAACTGGGTACGTTGATAAAGTTTTGCCTGAGAAATGGCTAAAGCTGCCTGTTCACTGACCGCTTCAATAAGTTGAACATCTTCTGAAGCCCAGGGAAGCTCACCTTCGCGCTGGTAGAGACACAGAACTGCCAGGGTCTGTTGTTGGCAGACCAGAGGGACGACTAGATGCACTAAACGCTTGCGGTTAGTTTCTTCGTGAAAAACCTGTGTTTGGCGGTTCTCTAAGACGTTGTGAACGATCGCATCGGCATCAGGCAAACAGGGGAATTCCGCTTCGCTATCAGCTTGGTAAGAGAAAGATTCCGGTAATAGTTGGTACCCCTCTACTGGTCGCAGACTGCAAGCTGTCGCTTTAAACGTCTGACCAATTGTCGTGACAATAGTTTGCAGAATACTGCTGTAGTCCAGCGACTCTCGAATCGCCGTTGTTACTACATTGAACAGTTCTTCTCTTCGTAAAGCACGACTGAGTTCAGCCGTTCTCTTTTTAAGCACCCGGTAGGTATCAGCAGCCTGTTGAACAACGGTTTTTAGGTTCTCAGGATTCCAAGGTTTAGTGATGTACTTAAAAACCTTGCCAGAGTTAATTGCTTCCACCAAATCTTCAACATCAGTGTAACCCGTTAAAAGGATGCGAATCGTATCTGGAAATCGCTCAACTGTTTTGCTCAAAAACTCGGTTCCGTTCATCAGGGGCATCCGCTGATCGGAGATAATCACAGCCATTTCCCCTTCCTTGTCCAGAATTTCAAGAGCGCTCATTGCTCCGTCGGCTTTGAAGACGTGAAATTCTCGCCTGAACGTTCTATAAAGCAAATCCAGATTGTCAGGCTCATCGTCCACCACCATCAGTTTAAGTCTGCTCCGGTCTGCCTGACTCATTTGCTCACTCCGGGTTCAGGTTTGTTAGAGACGACCGTTTGAGATCATCCAATCGATGTAACCAGCAGTTACTGCTTACAAGCAACCGACAAATTCTCAAAGTATTCTTCCGCTAAAGATGCCCCTGATGTTTGAGTTAGTGATGCTTTCCTCAATCACCTTGTTTTGCCTCCCCAACAGTTGACTAGGCTAACCATTTCCGTAATCGTCTTGAAAGTCTGTTAATTGTACTCTCAGTGACTGAAGTCTCATAGGGCGCAGTGCAATATTTATCCATTCGAAACTATCGTAAATCAGCAATCTTCTGACAGCCATAAAAGCTACAAGAAAAGCCAGCTGTATAAACTACTGCTGGCTCTCAACGAAAGAATCGCTCTAACCGCTAGATAGGAAAGCTGCTAACGCTCAAAAACAGATAACTCAACCCACTAAGCCAGAGCGGAGAGCACGAACAGCAGCCTGGGTACGGTCATCCGCACAAAGCTTATTGAGAATGTTCCGGACATGGGTTTTGACGGTTCCCACGGTGATGTACAGCTTCTCTGCGATCGCAGCATTGCTACAACCTTCAACAATTAGCTGCAAAACCTCTAATTCTCGTTCTGTCAAGGGGTAGGCTTCAATCAGTTGACTATATTCGGGTTCTGCTGCACTGATTGTCACCGTCTTCAGGGCGGCAGCGGCATCAGCTCCCATGTCTTTTGACTTGGTTTGCTTGAGAACAATTCGAGCGATCGCTGGATCAATCCAAGCATTCCCTTCATGGGTAACTTGTATCGCTTCTAGTAAGTTATCAAAACTGATATTTTTCATGCAGTAAGAGTCTGCACCCGCCGCAAAAGCTGCCATCACAGCCTCTTCGTTATCCTGCAAAGTCAATACCAGAATCTTGGTATCGGTTGTCTCCTCGTTAGGTTGAACCTCTTTGAATCGGCGTGTCAACTCAATTCCGTCTATGTCAGGAAGACCGATATCAACAATTCCGATATCTGGTCTGGACGTTTCCAGTAAGTTCAGACCTTCCGTACCATTGGCGGCTTCGCCCACAAATTCAATTTCACTACGCTGTTGCAGCGCTGTTCGGATACCGACCCGAGTTAGGTCATGGTCTTCAATTAGAGCAACGCGGATTTTACTCATGGTCAACGTCCAGGGTATCGGTTCAAAAGCTATTACAAAAGAAGTTTATAAAGTTTCGGTAAAGTGTCTAGTGATGTCTCCCCTGCGATAGGGGTAGGGATTCCTGTACTTTAGATAGATTCTTTATAATACTGTTCCTTGACAAACGACCTTTACCATATAGCTTCTATAGCTTCTATTGAATTTTTCATGCACACATTGTTAAGTATGTCAAGTGTGAAGTTCAGGTTGTTTAAAAAAACATAATGGATACATCCTTTAATAATAATCACAACTTCCCCTCATCTGGCTTCGGCGATGAAGCAGTGCAACAGCGCCACTACCTTCAAGAACGTATAGAGGTAACTGAAGCTAAAATTCACTGTCTTCTAGAGACCTTACCTCAGATTGTTTGGCTTGCAGAAGCCAGCGGAGCAATTACTCACTTTAACCGACGCTGGTATGAGTATACCGGGTTGACAGAGGCAGAATCACTCGGCTGGGAATTTCTCAAGGCACTCCACCCGGAAGACCGCAAGCGCTGGGTTGCCAGTTGCAATGTCTCCTCAAAAAAACCGCAAAGCTACCAAATCGAATGTCGTCTTCTCAGAAGAGATGGCACCTACCACTGGTTTAGTGGTTGTCAAACGCCAGCAATGAGAGCCGAGGGTCAGCTCTTCGAGTGGGTTGGCACTTACACGATCAAGGAACAACTAGAGCAATACTCTGCAACATTTTGCCAAGAAAGTAGACAAATGTCTATCCCCCAAGAGGATTCCTCACAACGGCGAGGTGAGCGCATTCCTCGTCGGGGAGTTGGCGCTCAACAGGCAGCTACCTTACCCATGATGCAGCAAGGGGTACATAATCTCTTAGACTTAGCACAACAGCGCCTCCCAAATCTTGTGAATGAACTTTCCCGTACCATTGTTTGGGAAGCGGAGGCGACAACTGAGCAGTTCACCTTTGTCAGTAATAGTGCTGAGCAGCTTTTAGGGTATCCCGTCGAGCAATGGCTAAGTCAGCCTGATTTTTGGGTCAACCTGATTCATCCGGAAGATCGACAGTGGACTGTGGCTTTATGTCGCAAGGAAATGCTCCAGAGTCGAGATTATGAGCTGGAGTATCGCTGTTTAGCGGCAGATAAGCGAGTGGTTTGGCTGCGCGATCGCGCTTATGTCGTTCGAGATGACCAAGGTCAGATACACAAGCGTCGTGGTCTGATGGTTGATATTACACTTACCAAGCAGGCAGAAGTAGAACTCCAAGTCCGTCTGCATCAGCAAGCCATCGTTGCTCAACTAGGTCAACAGGTGCTTCTGGGAACCGAAGTTCAAGAACTGATGGACAAAGCAGTCTTCTTGGTTTCCCAAACACTAGGGGTAGAGTATTGCCAAGTATGGGAATTGCTCCCTGATGGCAATGCTTTGCGACTTAAAGCCGGAATAGGCTGGCAGCAAGGGCTACTGCGGCAGGCGATTATTGCCGCCAGTCCAAATACACAAGCCGGCTATACCCTGCACTGCCGTCAACCTGTTGTTGTAGAAGACTTGCGTTGCGAAACCCGCTTTCAAAGTTCAACCTTGATTCATGACTACGACATTGTTAGCGGCATGAGTGTGATTATTGATGCGACTCCCAACCCAGATAGTTTGAGCGCTGGGGAAACGAATATTCCCTACCGCCCTTTTGGCGTTTTAACGGTTCATACGAGCCTGCGACGGGGGTTTAGCCGTAGTGATGTTGATTTTCTACAGTGTGTCGCTAATATCTTGGGGGCAGCGATCGCTTACCAGCGAGTCAATAATGCCCTGTACGATACAAAAGCTAAACTAGCTCAAATAACCTCGGTCTTGAACAAGACTACTGCTGCCTTAGAAAAGCGCACTCAAGAACTTGACCAGTTTGTTTATGTAACCTCTCATGATTTGAAGGCACCACTACGGGCGATCGCGAATTTATCCGAGTGGATTGAAGAAGACATCGCTGACTACCTCCATGCAGAAAATTTTCGCCAAATGCAATTGCTGCGTGGGCGAGTTCACCGCTTAGAGGCTCTGATCAATGGGCTTTTGCAGTATTCTCGCACGGGACGACTCAAGACCAAGCCAGAATTGGTAGACGTTGCCACTTTATTGAGAAACATCATTGATATCCTTACCCCACCTCCCCAATTCACTATCGAAATTGCGCCAGAAATGCCAACATTGGTCACGGAGCAATTTCTGCTTCAGGAAGTATTTACTCAGCTAATTGATAATGCCATCAAACATCACCCCTCGTCGGATGGAAGGGTGAAAATCGGTGTTCATGAGCGGTCAAACGCTTATGAGTTTATTGTGGCGGATGATGGTGCAGGAATCGCTCCTCAGTTCCATGAGAGAGTATTTGTAATCTTTCAGACTTTGCAAGCGAGAGATACAGTCGAGAACATCGGGGTAGGCTTGGCAATCACTAAAAAAATTGTAGAAAGCAAAGGGGGTTGCATTCGATTGGAATCTCAAGACGGTCAGGGAGCAACCTTTTACTTCACCTGGCCTAAGCAGAGTGAGTCATTAGTTAACTAATGACTCTTTTTTAGCCTGGAAAGTAGCTTAAGAAGCATTAATATGAACGCCTTGAATCGTTCACTTACTGGGCGTAAGCTCCGACCTGATCTTTCAGTTCGCTGGCGAGGCGCTTCAATTGTCTCGATTCCCATTGTCTGTCTGTTCTCTTCAATTTTTGCAATTGCCGTACTGCATGCTCAAACTATACTGGCTCGGCAGCAGGAGCAACAGAGTCAGCAAACCCTGATCGAGACTGAACGCTTGATGAGAACGCTAGTCGATGCTGAAACTAGCGTTCGAGGTTATGTCGTTACCAAGCGTTTGGAATTTCTGGAACCTTATACCAAGGCAAAGAGCCTTTTACCGGGTTTGCTTGAGGCGCTGCTGACTAAGGCACAAACCAATCCTGCACAGCGTCAACACTTCCACGAGATTCCAGCGCTAGCGCAGCAACAATTCACGCTTTTAGAACAGATTCTAAAAACGAGTAACGCTGTAGGAGTGACAACAGTTGGTTCGCCCGTGCTGACTGACCAGTTGCTCAAGAGCAAGTTGAATATGGATAACCTGCGCCAGGAAATCGCGGAGTTTTCTGAGCAAGAGGGACGTTGGCGAGTTGATCGCGAAGCGCAAGCTAGACAGTTGCAGCACTTAACAACGGCTGTGTCGTGGCTTGCTTTAGCTGTCGGTCTGGTTGCCTCGTTTGCTGCTTTGTACCTTTTCAACCAGCTAGACCAGGAACTGACAGAGCGGGCGAGCCGTTTACGGGAAAGTAACTTTTACTTACAGGCTGTTTTCGATAATGTGGTCGATGGAATTCTCATTGTCAATGAGCGAGGGTACATTCGCTCGGTTAATGCTGCTGCTGTAGAAATCTTTGGTTATCAACCGGATGAACTGATTGGTAAACACCTACAACGCTTGATTGCTGAATCGTTTACTGATGATAGTGGCAGAGTGATGAGTTCTCTTATCGGCAACAATCAAGACAAACTACGTCTACAGCAGGAGACGGTAGGACGTTGCCAAGACGGGAAAACATTCCTAATGGAGTTTGCCTTTAGTGAGATGCAGTTAGACAATGAGCAACTGTTTATCGCGATCGTGCGTGACATAACCGAGCGTAGGCAATCGCAAGAAACCCTACTCAAACAAGCTCAACTGCTAGATTTGGCAAATGACACAATTATGGTGCGCGACCTCAATGACACAATTACATATTGGAATCGAGGGGCTCAACGGCTGTACGGCTTTTCAGCGGCAGAAGCGCTGGGTCAATCTATCCACACCCTCCTAAAACCGGAGTTTCCACAACCGCAAGAGGAAATCCAAGGTATCTTGTTTGAACAGGGGTACTGGAACGGGGAACTGGTAAATTACCGACGTGATGGTACTTGTGTTGCCGTTTCTAGTGGGGTGACATTGCAGTGGGATGAAACAGGTCAGCCAGTAGCTTACCTGGAAATCCACCAGGACATCACTGAACGCAGGCAATCAGAGGCAGCACTCCGAAAGAGTGAAGAGTTATATCGGACGCTGGCTAAGAATTTTCCGAATGGAGCCGTTTTCCTGTTCGATCAAGACCTGCGATTTACCATCGCGGAAGGGACAGCCTTGGCGACGGTGAATTTGGATAGTGAACAGCTTACGGGTAAGACCATTTGGGAGGCATTCCCGCCCCAAACAACCCAAGTGCTAGAGCCAATTTATCGGGATGCTTTGGCGGGTAAGGCTACTGTGACGGAAATACGGTTCGGTGACCACCTCTACTGTGTCCATGTGCTGCCTGTATTTAACGAAACCGTAGAAGTATTTTCCGGCATAATGATGACGCAAGACATCACGGAGAGTAAAAAAGCTGAGGAAGCCTTGCGATCGCGTGCTGAGGAACTAGCGCGGTTGACGAGTGTGCTGGCACAAACTACGGCGATTTTGGAGAAGCGTAATGTTGAACTTGACCAATTTGCCTATGTTGTGTCTCACGACCTCAAGGCACCCCTGCGAGCGATCGCCAATCTCTCCCAGTGGCTTGAAGAAGATCTGCAAGACCAGTTGGGAGAAGACACGCGGCACCAAATGCACTTGCTGCGGAGTCGTGTGTATCGGATGGAAGCCCTAATCAATGGTCTTTTGCAGTACTCCCGAATTGGGCGTCTCCACACTGCATTGGAACTCGTGGATGTCGAGGGGTTACTCGCAGAGGTTATCGACTCTTTGGCACCACCACCAGAATTTATAGTCAAGGTAATGCCTGGAATGCCAACCCTGATAACAGAACGGTTGCCTCTAGAGCAAGTATTTGCCAATTTAATCAGTAATGGCATTAAACACAATCACCGTCCGGATGGACAGGTTGTGATTTCCGTAGAAGAGCAAAAGGACTTTTATGAGTTTGCTGTCACTGATGATGGACCGGGGATCGAGCCTCAGTTCCATGAAAAAGTTTTTGTGATATTTCAAACTCTGGAGGCTCGTGACACTGTAGAAAATACAGGCGTTGGTTTAGCTATTGTTAAGAAAATTATTGAAGAGAAAGGAGGAACAATCTCTCTAGAATCCAAGCTAGGTCAGGGAACAACATTCCGATTTACTTGGCTCAAGCAGCCCAACAGTTGAATGGTAAAAAATAATTTGTACTCATTTAAAGACGGATAACTGTTGATTCCTTTTTGTAGGGCTTCTTAGTGATGGATAACAAACAAACCAGTGTTTTACTGATCGATGATGATGAAGTCGATGTAATGACGGTAAAACGTGCATTTTTGAAAAACAAAATTACTAATCCCTTATACGTAGCCAACAATGGTGTTGAAGCCTTAGCCCTATTGCGGGGCGATGAAATGCCAAAACTATTGCCTGGGCAACGGAGACTGATCTTGCTTGACCTCAATATGCCAAAAATGGGCGGAATTGAGTTTTTACGAGAATTGCGAGCTGACCCAGAACTTAGAGCGCTGCCAGTTATTGTACTGACAACCTCTAATGAGGATAAAGATAAGGTGGAAGCCTACAATCTCAATGTTGCGGGGTATATCATTAAGCCTGTAACTTTTACAAAATTTGTAGAAGCAATGGCGACGCTGAATAAATATTGGACGCTCAGTGAAATGCCTTAATTGGTTGATATTCTCTTAACTTTTGAGATAAAAGCGCTTTTTCGGAGTCTTGAGTAATTTTTACTGGCTAATAGAGATCGGAAAATTAACCTGTCGATGTGTAGAGACAATAACAGACTATTTTTTACAAAATAAGGGTTAAGAGCCAGCAGCTAAGAGCAAAACGCTTACTAGCTAATATCCAGTTATGGAAGAGACTATAAAAATACTTTTAGTAGAAGATGATGAAGTGGATCGTATGGCAGTGCGCCGTGCGCTCAAAACGGCTGGTATCCCCGTAGAAATGGTAGTAGCGGTTGATTGCAAAAGTGCGATCGAGGCTATTACGTCCCACGGTGCTCAAGATACCTTGCATGAACAGAGCTTTGACTGTGTTTTACTCGACTACCGCCTGCCGGATAGTGATGGACTGGCTCTAGTTGAAGAAATCCGTGCTACTGGAAGCAAGCTACCTTTAATCGTGTTGACGGGTCAGGGAGATGAGCGAATTGCCGTTGAACTCATGAAAGCCGGGGCGACAGACTATTTTCCTAAAAGCAAAGTCTCCCCAGAAATTCTCTCACGCAGCGTGCGGAATGCCGTTCGCATCTACAGGGCAGAAACAGAGGCAGAGCGTGCGACTCAACGGCTACGTGAGAGTGAACAACGCTACCGTCTAGTGCTTGAAGGTTCAAACGATGGGATTTGGGACTTGGATCTCAATACCCATGAAATTTATTGCAATGAGCGAATGTATGAAATAACTGGGTTATCAGCCGATCAAATAACGGCTAGCTACGAGCTGTTTTATCAGCTGCTGCATCCAGAGGATCGACTGAGGATTAGTCACGCTGTGGCGGCTCACCTGCAAAACAACGTTGAACTAGATGTCGAATTCCGGCTATTGCATACCTCTGGGGAATATCGCTACTGTATCGCTCGCGGCAAAGCGCAGCGAGATGCAAATGGGCGACCTTTTCGGATGTCTGGTATTGTTAGCGATATTACCGAGCGTAAGCGAGCAGAAGAATCGCTACGATTTCTGGCTGAGGCAAGTGCTTTACTTTCAGCGTCGCTTAACTACGAAAAGACCCTGGCAAGTCTGGCTCAATTAGCCGTACCTTTCCTAGCAGATTTGTGTATCGTCGATATTGTTGAAGATAGTATAGTGCGCCGGATGGGTGTTGCCTATGCCGATCCAGCTACAGAGGAGCAGGTACAGCAACTGTGGTACTGCTATCCGCCTGACTTCAACGCCTCACACCCAGCAATCAGGGTGTTACGTACAGGCATTGCGGATCTAGTTCCGGAAATTTCTGATGAGGATCGGGTATGCGCTCCTCATGATGCTCAACACCTGCAAATTTTGCGTGAGATAGGCTTCAAGTCCTATATAATTGTCCCGCTTTTGGTGCGTGGACGGACGCTTGGAACAATTGCTCTAGTGTCCACTCAACAGGAGCGTCGTTATAATTCTGGTCACTTGGCGCTAGCTGAGGAACTTGCGCGTCGCGCTGTGTTATCCATTGAAAATGGTCAGCTTTATCGTGAGACTCAGGAAACCAGTGAGAATTTGCGTCAGGCAATTTTGATTCTGGGAGAGCAGCAACAGCAACTACGAACGCTCCAGCAGTTGACCAATTTACTCAACCAACGGCTAACTGACCTGCCGGGTTTATTGCGGGAGATGGTGAGTGCTGTGGCTAACGCAATTCCCGGTTCCCAGTTTTGCTTCATCATGCTTAACAATCCTCAGTGTAATGGACTGGTCTTAACAGTAACAGCGGGGCTCAATACAGAAAAGCTGCGGTTGGAAGATGCCTTCTGTCCTAAGAATGGATTGCTTTCTCAGGTATTCTTGACAGGCGAATCTCAGTTGATTCAGGGTAGGGATTGCAACTCGCCCAAGTTAGAGGAGGTGCCTGCGGCAATTTATGCGGTGGCAATTGAATCTGTACAAGAGGGGCGTTTGGGCATACTAGCGATCGGCAATTGGGAAGACCAAAATGCGTTTGATGAGGAAGACCGAAACCTACTGACAGCGGTAGGAGAACAGGCTGCGATCGCGATCGATAATGCCCGAATGATTAACGCCTTGGAAGAGCAAGAGAAACGTCTAGAAGATCAAAATGAGAGGCTTGCTCAGCAAAACCAGGAACTGGAAAATCAACGGCAGCAACTTCAGTTACAGAACCTGCAACTGTTGGAAGCGGCGCGGCTGAAATCTCAGTTTCTTGCGACTATGTCTCATGAATTGCGGACTCCGATGAATGCCGTCATTGGCTTTTCACAGTTGTTATTGCGCCAGCGCACTAACTCACTGACGTCTCAACAAGTCGATATGATGGAACGAATTCACAGCAATGGTAAACACCTGCTGACGCTAATTAATGAGATTCTTGACCTTTCCAAAATTGAGGCGGGACGGTTGGAACTGAAACTGGAAGCCTTCAATCTAGTGGCACTGATACAAGCAACTATCAATGAACTCCGTTCTCTAGCTGATGAGAAGCACTTAACGTTGCAGGTTCATACCAATTTACAAAATCCCAATGTGATCAATGATAGTGCTCGTCTGCGACAGATTTTGGTTAATCTCCTTTCAAATGCGATTAAGTTTACGGAGAGTGGCAGTGTGCAGGTGGACATCAAGGAAATCTCTCCAGATCGGTTAATGATTACCATCAAGGATACGGGGATTGGTATTGCCGAGAAGGATTTAGAGCATATTTTTGAAGAGTTCCGGCAACTCGATCAGACTACCACTCGCAAGTATTCTGGTACAGGTTTAGGACTGGCAATTACAAAATCATTAATTGAGTTGATGCAGGGAACTATTGAGGTTGAGAGTCAGCTTGGTCAAGGGTCTACATTTCGTCTTGAGTTGCCTAGACAGGTAAAAGCCTCAACTCAAAGCATTAATCTCACCCCAAACTATAGCACCCAGCTAAAAGCTAGCCATTCAGATGACTCTGCTTTACCGCCGACTCTGCAAAACTCTCATCGTGGGAGGTTACTTTACTAAAGAACTCTCAACTGTAAAGGATGAATGATGAAGAGTGAGGGACGAAAGATAAAGGATAAAGGACAAAAAATCCTACTTGTTCTTTTCATATTTCAGCCTTCAGTTAACTAAGCCGGTGTGATTTACCACTTTTTGTAGGGTAAAAATTTCCCGGACATAATCACCTTTACGCGATCGCCTTTTGGGTCTTCTTCTTTCTCGATATCCAACGTAAAGTCAATTGCACTCATAATGCCGTCGCCGAACTTCTCCTGAATCACACTTTTTATCGGCAGCCCGTATACTTGCATAATCTCATAGAATCGATATAATCAGCGGGTCAGTTGGAATCACAGGATCTAAAGAGCCTTTTACAGGAAACGCTGTAAGTTCTTCTGCAATCTCTGGTTCTAACTCCAAGGCATAGGCGATTTTACTCGCTTCATCTTCAGACGCACTAGCTTGGCGATAGAACACTGATGCAATCCATACTTCGTCCCGTCCAATTATTTTTTCCAAGTCGGCAAAACTCAGCCCTTTCACCTTCTTGGCCACTAACAATTTTTGAGTAATTTCTGGAATTGCCATAAAAAATTCCCCTTCGAAAGCTGGTCATCTTGGACAACTGGTAGCCCTATTCAAGCGGTTGTAGTGCACCAAAAACTGTAGCCGCTTACACATTGCTATACCACAAAGTATGAAAGAGCAGAAAACTGAAAAGAGTTATCTGCAAACCAACTTTTACAGGTGCATCCGAATTGGGACAAAATATCTAATGATTAGAAATCGCGGCTATACAAACAAAGACAAAGTCTGCCTGCGCGGACTTGTATTAACCCAAGTAGGCAGGCTACCCTGCGAGGAAGCCGAAGAAAGCGTTTATGTTTGTGTAGCCCCAGACTCAGGTTTGAGGAGATTGGCTGTTATATTTATTACCAGTAAATAATCGAAAAAGATAGTTACCCAACTACTTTTTCCAATGGAACTTCTTCCATTTTTTTGTCAGGAGATTTGTGATGAAAACGAATTCCTAAAAAAACATCGTACACGAAGCTCCAAAAACTTCTTTTTCCTTCTAGCAATCCCAAGGATTGATAACAACCTTTTTTGTCTAAAAGAGGCTTGACGGCATAATAGGCAGGCTGATACTTGTACCAGGGGATAGAAGGCCACAGATGATGAATTAAATGGTAATTCTGTCCGCCAATAAGTAGGTTCAGGATAGGACTGGGGTAAACCCTAGCATTTTTCCAGCGATCGCGTTCTTGAAACGGACGATGAGGCAAGTAGTCAAAGAATAATCCTAGCGCGAGCCCGACAATCGCTGTCGGGATAAACCAAAAGTTGAGAATGTAACCCAAAAAGTCGTACTGACAAGAGATATAAACGATACCAATGACAATTAATCGGCTCAAGAACCATTCCAATAACTCATACTTGCGCCACAATCGTCGCTTAAAGAAAAAGATTTCGTGATACAGAAAGCGGACAAAAATTAACCAGAGAGGACCACCTGTTGAGACAAAATGATCAGGATCATTCTTTGGATCATTGACATTCGCATGATGCTGCAAATGCACCCGTGTGAAGACCGGGAAGGCAAAGCCCAACATCAGCGCACTGCCATGTCCCATCACGGCATTCACTACACGATTTCGATGGGCAGCATTATGACAGGCATCATGAATTACTGTCCCTGCCATGTGTATGGCAAGGACATTTGTACAAAAGCATAACGGATCAGGCCAGTCCCAAAGCCAGTAACCACAATTGGAGATTACGAGTAATGCGATCGCTACTAGAAACATGAGTAGCGTTGGATTAACGTTACTGGGAGGTGGACCCAGAAATTCTTTAGGAACTGTCAGCGGCTTCTCAGCCTCTAACATTGTTGTCTTGACTCCTTTCTACTATCTTTTTGTAGTATAAGATACTATTGCCATTAATAAAGATTTGTGAAGATTAATCAATCTAATCAGAATCTTCAGGTTGATAAGCTCAAAGAAATTCTTTTAGTCATTTAGTTTTTTTAGGTAGATGCTGCGCCCTTGTACGCTCATGAGTTGTAAAGGCTATGATGCTGGTGTGACTGGAAGAGTTAAATTTATGAAGCAACAGAAGTTAAATCGTCACTTGGGTTTGATGTCTTTGGTGTTCAATAACATGGGTTGGTCAGGTAGTGTAGCAATTTTACTAGCGAGTAGTAATGCATTTGCCTTGAATCACAACCAGACAGCGATAACGACCCAACATCAATTGCCCCATAATACTACTGTGGCAGCTGATGTTCCGGGAGAAACAAATCCACAAGATACTAAACCAGATACTCAGACGCTTAACGAATCTCGGTTCACCTGTCAGTTGATGAATGGTCAGTATACGGTAATGTATCACCCAATTAGTGAACCCGAGAAATCTTATGCCTGGGCAACGCCTAGTGCTTTGGGGGGTGGCTGGACAGTTGAACGCCGTTGTAACGAGATTAGCCGACGTTTGGAATTTTACAGACCCGATGGCTTACAGGAAATGCGGACTTCTGTAGAAAATAACTACAACGTCATCTGTGTTACCACACAGAAAGATCCAAGTTGTCGGATTGTGCTGACAGTACCTCCGGGTCAAGATCCCCTACTAACTCGCGATCGCGTATTCGAAAACTTGACGGTTGCTGACAGTGGTAAGGACACTCAGGCTGTTAATACATACATTGGTAAGGACAGTGGTTCTCGGCTGCTTAATCAAGTTTTAAATCAAGGTTTATCTGCTTTGGGAATTGGCAACAATTCGCTTAGCAATTCTAATAATATTAATTTACGACCTTTTTTAGATGCTGCTGATGGCGGTACTGGCACTCAATTAAGAAGGAGTACTCAAACACGACCGAATCTTCGTTTAAGTCCAGATCGGTTTCGTTGAGAAGTTAAAACTCGAAAGTTAAAAAACTAACAACTTCCTATTCAACCATCGGAATTGGAATTAAAACCGATGAAGCATCTTGGTTAGGAACCGAGGCATCTAAAAAACGGTGACTTTTCAGGATGTCGAAAAGGTTAATCTCTGTTTCTAGCAGGCAGGTGTGACCAGAGTCAGGGAGTACCACTACCTCCGCTTCTGGCAACCAGCTAGCTAGACGTTTAACTTCATCGACTGAGGGCAATAGTCGATCAGCACTACCGCCAATCAGCAAAGCGGGTTGGGTAAGGCGTCTCAGTTGCGTTTCATCGATTTCAAACTCGCTTACCATAGACACCCGCCAAATAACGGTTTTGGGAGGTACAGACCGCATAGCGTTGAGAAGGGCATGGCGATCGCGAGCGGATATCCTTTCTAAATTTGATAAGAAGGGTAAAAGGGCAAATGCCGACACTCCGAAAAAAAATTCTGGCACCCAGTGGCTCAATTGTGAACCCCATCGTAGCAAAGGTCTTTGATAAAAGGACGTTGCTGGGTTAATCAAAATCATCCGATCAAATAGATGGGGCGATCGCAGCGCTACCTTCAGTGCTAAACAGCCCCCGAATGACTCACCACAGAGGTACACCGAACGTGATGGTCGATCATTGAGTTCCGCTTCAATTAAGTTCACCACTGTAGTCGCAAGGTTTTCCCAGTCAGTTAAATCATCCGCAGGAATTGCCAGACATCGGACATCAAAGGCAGTTTCTAAGCCTTTAGTTTGTGATCGCAGTAGCTGACCTGTTCCATCCATCCCCGGTAGAAATACAAATAACGGGTAGTTAGGATTTAGCCGTCCCGGTGTTAGAAAACAAGGACAACTCTTAACTTGTGGCATTGCTAAATTCCTTTTTACGTCCCAACGATTTAAACAAAACTTGGCAAACAGAGAAAGTTACTGCCAAAGCTCTACTCAACTGAGAAGAATATTGGTTCAGTGAAAACTCTGATGTATTAATTTTGAAATTTCATCCCGGCAAGTAGTTGTAATCTGGGCTACAACTTTGCTGGCGTGTTTTCCTTGATATTCTTCCCGTTGTTTGGACGTAATCCAGTAAGGCTGCCCGATTAATACCGTGACGCGGTGATAGAGAACCATTGGGTGCCAACCGGGTTGGTCGAATAGGGGTTCTGATGGGTCGAATAGGCGTAACAGTCGCAGCGGCACCCCTAAATTTACGCTTTCCTCTTGAGATGCGATCGCCACTGGCAAAATAGCCAAATTCTTGACTGGGGCACGCAAAGCCAGGTGAGCAAACCCTCGATGAAACTTTCCCACTACATCAGGCTTAGTCAAATTTATCATCGGTTGAGCGCCCTCTGGAAACAGGCCAACCCACTGCTGTTGTTTGAGTAGCCTGGTTGCTTGTTCAAAGAAAGCTCGTTGCCTGTGTTCTGGTTCTTCTAGCGGAAAGCAACCCAGTTGCTGCACAATTTCCCGCATCATCGGTACTTGCCCCATGTAATGATGGCAAGCAATGCGGATGGGATGCCCTAACGCTGCCATCAGCAACGGTGCATCCATGAAACTGCGATGGTTGCTCACCACTACAACAGCGGAATCATCAGGGATACGATCCTCGTAGTAGAGGAACATCCGCGTTCCCATTGCCGACAGCAGCGAACGAGAAAAATGTAGCGGATTATCAGAAGACATTCGTTAAAGCTATCACTATGGCCTATACTTAACTTTTCTTAACGATACTAATCAATAGTACTTCCTGACTAATGTCTTAAGGTAGAACTATTCACGTTATACAGACGTCACAATAGTCTGATTTTACCCGGAAAGCGTGTTTTGCCTTTCCTGGCAGTGCCCCATCAAGAGTAGAGGTTAAATTAGAGCTGAAAAAATTATCAACAACATTAATAAAAAGCTAATTTTTTCTTATAGATTGGTTAAGAATTTTTAGAAAGCTTAAGTCAAACCGCGAGTAATTGTAGCGATGGATACTTTATCCGGGATGAAACGCTCCGCGAAGCTGACTAGATGAAGCAGCAACTACAATAAATACTCGTAGTAATACACTAGAAGTAAAAAGTAATTTATGTTAAGGCGTTTTTTTAACTCAGATGAGTGATACCGATATAAGTAAAAACACTTTTGCTGTTACAACACCACTTTATTACGTCAACGATTTACCTCACATCGGCAGTGCGTACACAACAATGGCGGCGGATGCTGTTACTCGGTTTGCAAGGCTGTACGGCAAATCCGTATTGTTGATTACTGGCACAGATGAGCATGGACAAAAAATTCAGCGCACAGCAGAAAGTAACGGACTCGATCCTCAAGTCCATTGCGATAAGATAGCCGCTGGCTTCGATACCCTCTGGAAAAAGCTCAATATTCAGTACGATCGCTTCAGTCGCACGACTGCCCCACGTCACGCGGCGATTGTTAAAGATTTTTTTGTGCGTGTTTGGGACAAGGGCGATATTTACCTAGGTCAACAACAAGGCTGGTACTGTGTCTCCTGCGAGGAATTCAAAGAAGAACGCGACCTGTTAGACGGGCATCGGTGCCCTCTGCACCCCAATAAAGAAGCAGAGTGGCGGGATGAGCAAAATTATTTTTTCCGGCTGTCTAAGTATCAAACCCAACTAGAAGCCCTATACACAGAGCGACCTGATTTCATTCAACCAGAAAGCCGTCGTAATGAAGTCTTAAATTTTGTTGGTCAGGGACTTCAGGATTTTTCGATTTCCCGAGTTAATCTGGATTGGGGGTTCCCTGTACCAGTTGATCCCAACCATACTATCTATGTTTGGTTTGATGCTCTACTGGGCTATGTCACTGCCTTACTTGATCCGGATAGCCAACCAACACTGGAGAATGCTTTAAAAAAGTGGTGGCCAATCAATTTACATCTGATTGGTAAAGACATTCTGCGTTTTCACGCCGTTTATTGGCCAGCCATGTTAATGTCAGCGAATCTACCAGTACCGGAGCATGTGTATGGGCATGGCTTTCTTACAAAGGATGGTCAGAAAATGGGGAAAAGTCTTGGCAACACCCTAGACCCTGTGGAGTTGGTTGATCGCTATGGGGCAGATGCGATTCGCTACTATTTTCTCAAAGAGATTGAATTTGGGAAGGATGGAGATTTTAGTGAAACTCGTTTTGTCGATATTGTCAATGCCGATCTGGCAAATGACCTGGGCAACTTGCTCAACCGGACGTTAAGAATGGTTCAGAAGTACTGCAATGGTCTTGTACCAGATGTAAACAGTGAAGATAGTTCAGCGGATAATATCCTTAAGGAAATCGGTTTGAAATTGAGCGATCGCGTCGCTCAATCTTATGAGTCCTTAGCGTTTAGCGAAGCGTGCAGAGAAATCTTTACTCTAGTTCGCGCCTGTAACAAATTCATTGATGAGCAAGCACCTTGGAGTTTATACAAACAAGGAAACTTGCCGGCGGTTGAACAAGTGTTATACACCGTCTTGGAATCCGTTAGGCTAGCTGCCTATCTGTTATCACCGATTATTCCAAGCATCAGTACCGATATTTATCAACAGCTAGGCTTTTCAATCGACTTTAACGAAAAAACTTTCATTCACGAGTCTGCGCCCTATGCTACTCACGCAACTTGGGGAACCCTACCGACTCATCAACGATTAGGTGACCCAAAACCAGTTTTTGCAAGACTGGAACTGGCGTGATTTTTGTTCCGTCATCTTGACTATAAAATCAACCAAGGGCTGACCAAAATTTTGATGGTGGGGAAAGGAGGCATCACTTGTTTTTTTACATAAAAAACTGAGGTATAAAAATCATGTTGAATAACTTTAGTAATGATCCTGTTTTTACGCCGGAACAAGTTTTAGAAAATCGCGGTCGAGTTGCAATTTTTATTGACGGTTCAAATTTATTTTATGCCGCTCTGCAACTGGGTATTGAAATCGACTATACCAAGCTGCTAGTTCGTTTGACAGCGGGCTCCAGACTACTACGCTCCTTTTTTTATACGGGTGTTGACCGGACTAATGAAAAGCAGCAGGGCTTTTTACTATGGATGCGTCGTAACGGTTATCGAGTAATTGCCAAAGATTTGGTACAACTGCCAGATGGCTCTAAAAAAGCTAATCTAGATGTGGAAATTGCTGTAGACATGATGGCGCTAGTGGGTTCTTACGACACAGCAGTTCTTGTTAGTGGAGATGGTGATCTTGCCTACGCGGTAGATGCCGTCAGTTATCGAGGTGTTCGTGTCGAGGTGGTAAGCTTGCGCTCAATGACCAGTGACAGTCTCATCAACGTAGCTGACCGCTACATTGACCTCGACAATATCAAAGAAAGTATCCAAAAGACGCCTCGTCAAAACTATACTTACCGTCCCTTGTCAGGTATCGGAATGCTGGATGAGCAGGAAGAGTAATCACTACCGGATTGCTGATCCCTAAGCTTCTAATATAGCGCTAAGCTAAGCCCCTCCCATACTTTAAATGAAAACCCGAAGCTCTAGGGTATAGGCTAGCACCTCTGGTGCGATCATGCTAAAGCCGTTAGTCCTAAGTACTGAGAGGAAAAAAGTAAGTTTACAGCTCACTTTTTTAGAGGTAAACCTTTTAAAAACGACTTCATTCTCCAAATCCTACGTGCTTCCAGCTTTAGTTAATCAGGACTCTCAACTCGTCTCCTTCGAGAAGAAACAAGGAAAAAAGGCAAAGGTAAAACGATTTTTAGCTTTTACCTTTTGCCTTTTTACTGTTTCATTCTTATCTGCCTGTAAAGAGCAAACCCGCACGGAAAATAAATTAAAGAAGGATACGTCTGTTACCCAAATTGAAGGGAGCCTTATTTTTAATAATGTCACTTTAGATCAGGCAGATGAAAAAGGGCGTCCTCTCTGGAAAGTTAAGGCAAAGCAAGCCGTTTACACGAAAGACAAAAAAGTAGCTCGAGTGGAGAAGCCGACTGGCGATTTGTTCCAGGATGGAAAAAATGTCTTGCAGGTGTCAGCGGACAAGGGGGAAATTCTGGGAGATGGTCAGCAAGTCTTTCTCAACGGACATATTGTTGCGACCGACACCCGCAATGGTGCTGTATTTAAGGGTGATCAGTTGGAGTGGCGTCCAAAGGAAGATTTGTTAATTGTCCGCAATAACGTGAAGGGCGACCACCCCCAACTACAGGCGTCGGCAAAAGAAGGACGGTACTTCACTCGGAAGCAGCAAGTGGAATTACTGGGTCAAGTGGCAGCTATATCAAAAGACCCAGACTTGCAAATGAAAACGGAACATTTGCTTTGGCAAATCAAAGAGCAGGTGGTGATTGGAGATCGGCGTCTTCAGATGGAACGGTACAAAGAAAAGACGGTGACTGATCGAGTCGAGGCAGACAAGTCTATAGTTAACTTGAAAACAAAGATAGCAACCCTGACGCAAAATATTCAACTAACATCTATAGACCCGCCACTGTTGATGTCAAGTAATGCAGCGATTTGGAACTTAAACACTCAAACCATATTGTCAAATCAGCCAGTAAGAATTGTCCATCAGAAAGAGAATGTTATCCTTACAGCAAACCAAGGTCTGGTAGATTTGCAGCGAAGAGTTGCTACTTTGACAGGCGGTGCTCAAGGTGTTGGCAGTCAGAATCAAGCCAAACTCTTCGCTAATCAACTGACATGGGATATGCCGACTCAGAATATTCTGGCGTCGGGCAATGTGATGTATCAACAAGCTAATCCAGCATTTAGTACAACTGGCCCTACAGCAGTAGGAAAACTTCAGGATCAAAGCATTGTAGTTAGTAGTGCGCCTGGAAACAGAGTGGTGACAGAAATTATTCCTTAACTTGCTACTGTAGTACCCATGTCTAATGACTAATCATCTAAACCTGATCGGGGAAGCACCAGATTTGTTGGATTATGGGACTTTCGTTAGATAAACAAACACAGCTCTACTCTAGACATTTGCCTAGGTTAAGTGCTTCTTGTACCTGACTCATAGCCTGTTCGGTATCTTGGAGAGCGTACTTTTGATGACTTTCATTATTATTAGCTACCTGCATGAGATGCTCATGAGCATTACTTAAAGATTGCTGAGCCGATGCCATTTCTGAACATTGCCGTTGAGCAAGCTGCTGAATATTTTGAACATTTGGCTGTGCAGGGTGCAGAGTGTTTGACCCAGATGCAATCATAGGAACTGCCGCTGCACTTGCTACTAAAGCTAGACCGACTATAGCTGCCTGAAAAATGTCAGGTTTACTCAACTGCATTGTTGCTTCTCCTTTAGGGAGTTAGTAGAACTGATGAGCGGTGATGGAGGTCGCCTCTATCCAACCGTTGGAGTTTCTCCAGCGGGTAAGTCTATCTTAAGAAGTAAGGCAGAAATGTACATGAGACAAAAGTCACAAACCAACGCATGACACTTTGTCATAAAGTACGATTTTGAATCCTTCCGCACTAAGACGATAAGATAACGGCTCTAGCAGACTTGATATCACTCCCCAAATTCATCCAGAGAAACATCTGGCAAGTCAGGAGGAACTACTATACAGTCAACCGCCACTTTGTGGCTCTCTCGCTGACTATCGAGATCAACAGCGATCGCCTCAAATCGAATATCTACACTGCCAAACGGGACAATCAATTGAGTCATTGCCTCCAGTTTCCCGGCACCATCCGGTATCAAATCCACTAACCAGCGTGGACCATCCAGTAAACAGCGACTTTGCCGATCTTGAACCCACAGCTTAATACAAAGGCGATCCGAATGAGGTGGCATTTTGACGCGGACTGTCACTGGTTCCCCAGCAGGAAGCTCCTTTGTAGGTACGAAAAGCGTTGGGGCTGGTAGTGGTACCTCCAATTTTCGTGGGGAGAAAATCTTTGATTCGGGTTGGGAGACAAGCTGCTCTTTTGGGAAAACTATCTTAGAAATATCCTGTCTGACCACCAATTGTTCTGGTACTGGTAGATCTTCGTCTTCTACAACAATTTCTTGAGTTGCCCATTTGGTATTGGTATTACTTGCCAAAGACGGTTGAGCTTTCACTTCCTCCTCTTCTAGGAGTGGCGATTGTAGCTGAGTTGTATCATCGGTAGCGCTGGCGAAATCCTCAGTTTCTTCTGTCCAAATCGATTCATCAAAATCAGTAACTGGAATGTCAGAATTCAGCGGTTGTGTGACATCCTCAGTATCAAGCATTACTAAGCCAGGATTGAGCTGTTGTATGTCTTCAACCTCATCAGTTAGACCCGTCCAAGCGTATGACTCAGACTTTAGCGATTCCGACAACCCGGCATCGGTTGCTAGAGAATTTAGCCGCGTCCAGAAGCGGTCTTGTACTTTTAAGGCTTGGAAGGCGTTATCCACAGCAATAGAATCATCGATAGCCACTTGAGCCTCTTGAACTGCAGCTGGCAGAGTATCCTCCCATTCAGTTGTCTCCCAGTCACTAAATAGGAACTCCTCTGCTGGCGTAATAGCATCCAACACATCAGTTCCATCTGAAGTATCTACTTGGGCGTCTGCGATCAATTCTGAATTTTCAACTGTTTCGATCGCCTTTAGGGAATTTAGCTCAAAATCTGAAACAGGTGAATCTGACACTTGAGTGGTGTCCAAGCCACTCAATGAAGAATCCATCACAGATACTGAATTGTCCTGTAAAGTGCCATCCTTTAACTGTGGAACTACGTCCTGAAATCCTGATTTGAGTACAGTGTCTTCAGCGGTGTCCCCTAGCTCCTGACTAGCCGTGTCTGGGGAAAGCGCTTCGCTAGGCGTAATCTGCTGCAATGCTATAGATGCTTCACTAGGCGACCATGACTCCAGATGGTCTTCCAGGTTCACCTCAACCCCGTCAGTAATACTCACATCTGCTGAGGAGTCAACAGTAGAAATAAATCGCATCTGGGGAAGTTTGGGCAGCTGGAGTGATTTTGATGATTTGTGATTTGGAGAGGGTTGGTAAAGTTGTGGAGGTAACGATTGCTGGGATACAGGCTGCAAAGACAGGGGCTGACGACTTTGAGGGGAGTTTACCAGGTCAACGAACGTCTGACTTAAGGATGGTGAAGTTGTTTGTGACGGTTCTGTCTCATTTTCTTCTTGAGCAGCCGCGAGTGTATTAGCGACTACCAGCATTTTTGCCACAGGCATCACCTTGGTTCCTGGAAGAATCGCTCCTAATAACTCATCTAAATCAGCACTAACACTAAACGGTTGACTCACCAAAGCCACTGAAGTTGATCCGTAAAGCGTGGCTTTTCCCAAAAATAGCCGAGTCTGGCAATCCGGCGGAATCTCTAGAGAATGACTAAAAGCTAAGGGTAGCGCCTGTTGTGATAATGGTTGTTGGATATCAAGCAGGATTTGTGAGGTTTGAGGATCGCGCAACTCGTAGCATAAATAGCCTTGGAAAACAAGGGTTGACGGATTGGCAGTTGTACTATTATCGAGCTGCTCGACATTCAAAACATCTACTTGCCCACTGATGGTTAAAGGCTCTCCTCGCCGTGCCACTAGGGCTTCCTCATCAAGGGTTAATATGACCCCTGGTTGATTGGTAGCTGTCTCTAGAGGCAGTTCTGGCTCAGGCGTTACTGCTATCTGCGGATCTGTAGGCTCAGGCTGTTCAAACTCCTGCATTACTGGCTCAAGCACCTGCTGTAGGATTTGCTCAAGCATTTGTAGCGATTCATCCAAGATTGGGTTTGTCGGCGTCGCTACCTCAGCAGAGTTACTAGTCATTGAGGTTAGATTCTCATCTGACGCAGCTGGTTTAAGGGGAACTACGGAATCTATCGAAGTTACAGGCGATAATTCACTCTCATCAACAGACTTGGTGAGAAGTTCCCTGTCTTGTGGGACAGGCGTCTCGTTTGCTATCTGTTCAGGGAGGGGGGGAATTGCTGCCTTCTGAAGGGATTGGTGGGAGGATGAAATTACTTCGCTCCGGGATGGGAGGGACTCAGGAATGGCTTGGTCGCCAAAATTCTCCGTCTCCACTCCCCAACTCCCCGTCTCTGAACCAAGAACTTCATTGGGATTGGAGACGGAGGACGCTTCAAAGAGGGAGAGATTAACTTGCGGGTTTGTTTCAGAATTAAGCTGAGTCCCCTCCCACTCTTCCTCTTGCTCACTGCCCCACTCTTCCAGAGCAATATCCCAACCACTAGGTTCCATTACTTCTGTCGCTGGCGGTGTAAGAGGAGGAGCCTCGATTTCAGTGGGGGTGGGTTCAATAGCTCCGTTAGCCTCAGCAGTAGATAGAGATTCTACCTGTTTAGGTTCATTAGTTATGTCAGGGTCATGCTGCGGAGTAGAGGATACAGGGGGAATGGAGGAGATCGTGTCTTCCCTAGCTTCCTGTGCTTCCCCTACACTTAGGTTAGGGGAGCTATCCGATCTGTCCTCATCAGTACATTCAGAGGCTTGTGATTGTATCCCGATCCAAGGGGGATTCTCTGTCGCTTTCGCTGTCTCCTCTGCTTGTGTTCTCCCCAGGCTGTCTTGTAGCTCAAAACTCAAGTGGGAATTTTCGCTTAAATTAGACTGAACATCTGTCTGCGCAGCACCTTCCAGTGGTGATCTCGGTTCATTACCAAGGGGCGGAGAACATGCTCTGTTTTCTTGAGGACAGGGCGCTTTACTAGTTGGTAAAACTTCTGCGGCTTTTGGTAAGACTTGTAGCTGAACAGCTTGCTGCCAGGAGTTGCCCAAAAAATCGGACAATATATCGCCACAGCAACGTAGCTCCCAAAGACCTGCTTTGAGATAGGTAAAGGGAATAACCACCATTAACCCTTCTGGGTTGGTACGGCGCGATCGCTTCTGAGACCGTCGCTTCGGCGGGACTTCCCCGGTGCTATGGTGAGTCACGTAGATTTCTACATCGGAATTGCTACGGTTTGAGTGAGCAACCACCCGATACCGACCAGCTTGGATTTCAATCTTTGACGACTTTATGGGTAACCAGGAGCGATCGCCCTCTTTCTGTAGTAGAAATTCCCAATATTCCATAGTTGTTAGCGATTCGTCTATGCGCATCAGTTTGGACTGTAGAAGGCGCTTTCGTCTAGCGTCCAATATTTAATTTCTTAAGTCTAATGTCTGCTAGAAGCTCTTCGGCTAACAACTAAATTACCAAGAACTATTATTTTTATCCCAACCTCTCGATCTCGTGTCGTAGCTGATCCGTCTTTTCCAGTAAGTCAGCTTGCGCGATCACCTGTTGTTCGCCAGACTTGAGCCACTTGAGATTAACTGTACCCTTCTGAGCCTCGGCATCTCCCAGAACCAAGCAGGCAACTGCCCCACTACGGTCAGCCCGTTTAAACTGCTTGCCAAAGGCACTGCCGCTCAAGTCGAGTTCCACAGCAAACCCTGCATGACGTAGCTTTTGAGCCAGTGTTAGCGCTTGGGCTTCTGCCACATCGCCTTTTGATACTACATAAAAATCCAGCACTGGACGAGGGGAGTCTTGCAGCTGTTGCAGCAGCAAAATCAGACGCTCCAGACCAATTGCCCAACCTACGGCTGCCGTTTGGGTGCCTCCCAATTCCTTCACTAACCCGTCATAGCGACCGCCACCACAGACTGTAGCTTGCGCTCCCAAGTCATCGGACTGAATTTCAAAGGCAGTATGGGTGTAGTAATCCAAACCACGCACTAAGCGAGGATTGACTTGGTAACTAATTCCCAGCTCGCTCAATAACTGCTGCACCTGTTCAAAGTGACCTTTAGAGTCTGTCCCAAGATAGTCCACAATACTGGGAGCATCCTGAGCAATCTCCTTTGTCCTTTTGTCTTTACTGTCTAAAATTCGCAAGGGATTGCGGCTTAGACGATCCTGAGAGTCTTGGTCTAATTCATCCTTATAAGGCGTTAGGTAAGCCACCAGTGCTTCTCGATATTGATGTCGGTCTTCTATATTCCCGACTGAGTTGATGTCTAAATGCAGGTTTTTTAAGCCTAAGGCTTGTAGGATATCTGTGGCGATCGCAATCACCTCAGCATCTGCCCTTGGACTACCACTGCCAATCACCTCTACACCCAGTTGGTGAAATTGTCGCTGACGCCCTGCTTGAGGATTTTCGTAGCGAAACATGGGCCCTGTATACCAAAGGCGCTGCACCCCACCACTGGCATAGAGATTGTTTTGAATAAACGCTCGTACTACGCCGGCTGTCCCTTCTGGGCGTAGAGTTACAGAACGCGGTGGGGTAGCCCGGTCATTGAATGTGTACATTTCCTTTCCAACAACGTCTGTCGCTTCACCAATACCCCGTTCAAACAGCTCAGTTCGCTCGAAAATGGGGGGACGAATTTCCTGATAAGCTGCTTTGGAAAGAATCTGGCGCGCGATCGCTTCTACCAGCTGCCAATATCCGACCTCTTCCGGCAGAATGTCTCGTGTTCCTCGTAATGCCTGGATCAAATTCATTAAACTTTCTATACTTTCGCTTCCAATCCTGTCTCACAGCAGTGCCTGAGAAGTTTGTTCCTCCCAGGCACCGTAGCGGCCTTGATAGTACGCCAATATTCGGTTTACGCGTTCTCGACTCTCTAGATCAGAAGCATTCGCATACTGAATCCACAAGCCATCAGCCTGACTTTGGTTGTAATCAAACTGCTGGGATGTCTGAGTAATCAGATCGGCGTCTACTCCTTGCACTTGCCGCAAATGGGCAACAACCTCTCGATACACTGCCAAGGGTAACCTAGGACAGCAAATTTGATACCGTGACTGTTCGAGCACCACTTTTTGCACTCGTTAAACTCCTACATCCAGCTTCTATCGGTATATATCACGCTGCTCCTGGTTCGGTTCCAGGGATTTCCCCTGGAGCGCCTCCCGCTGGTGCATCGCCAATTCGTCTTGCCACCTCAACTCCGTACTGCTCCAGAATTACAAGTGGAGTAGCCCCTCTCGCCTCGATCCGCTTAACTAGCACTTGCCCATTGAATAACCGATCTCCCTCACGGACAGTACGACTGGGTTCATTCGGTACTTTGATAATTGCTCTAGTTTCACCACCTACTTCAACCACGCCTGTAACTTCAACTCCCTTTGCCTGTGTTGGTTCTGGGAGCTTCGGCAGTTGAGGTATAAATCTAGGAGCAGTAGCTACAGTGGGAGGGAAACCCGCAGGACGACTACCAGGAGCAGGATTAGGACGCCTAGGAACGGAAGTCTGAGGTCTTGAACCCTGTTGCGGGGGACGAGGCAATATATTTCCTCTAGGTGATATATTTCCTCTAGGTGATATATTTCCTCTAGATGATATAGGTTCTGACGGTTGATTTCGTACAACGGGTTGTCTGCCTCTACTCCTCGGCACTCCAGGCAGTGGTGGTACAACTGGCACAGGGCTTGTAGAAGTTCCACCTCCACCTGCCGGGTTTGGCGACACCGTTATTTCGGGCTGTACTTGAATTGCGGAAAATGGATCAGCCCGCCCTCTGGAAATTTGCTTGGCTACTGCCTCGGCTGGTGGGGATTGAATCAATCCTGTAGCCGTTGGGGGATTCACCGATTTTTGGGGCGTCAATGGATTGGCAAAGGGAGTTGCAGAAGGTGAACTTTTTGGAGAAGTTCGGACGGCAACAGTCGTTGGCGAAGGGCTGCTGCTAGTTTCTCCACCTTCGTCTTCAGCAGGACAGCCACCCAGGAACAGAGCAAGAACACTTACCAACGCAATTATTGAAACTTGACGCATCACCAGTACCCCAATTTTTTACCAAAAGACACCAATTTACCCATAGTTGGAAATCAAGCCAGTCTGTAGCTCAGTCAGTATATCTGAACAGTTTTTGGTAGTTCGTGCTCAAAGGCGGCTTGGTCAACTTCACTGTCCTTAACAGTTCACTCTGCAAGTAGAAACGATTAGTATACTTGTGTGCCTACCTACTTACAAATATATTAGTTTTCGCAAGGCAGTGTCACGGATGAAGCGGCTTAGATAGCTGTGGTTTCTCGCACTCTCTGTAATTGCCCTTAACTTGGAAGAAGTAAGTCGAATCACTTAATCACTAAGTGCTGAGTTGGAATTTCTAAGTCATCACTCAGCACTTGAAACGTACCTCTCCCTTAGAAAGGAAGGTTTTTAATGATCCGATCCACTCATTAAGTTTTTCAGTGCGTCTAGTCCCTTTTTAACGCGACGAGAGACGGTCACTACACTGATATCTAAAATTTCTGCTACCTCTTTTTGTGTCAAGTCATGTAAGAAGACAAATTCTAGAATTTCGCGAGTTCGCTTCTCCAAGTGAGCCAAAGCTTGTTGTAAGCGGATTTGGTCTTCTTGGGCTAGCTGAAAACTGCGATATCGAGGATCGGGTACGAGTTCGCCTAGGCTAGTCGTTCCCTCCTCGGCGTCTCGCACAGGTGTATCTAAGCTTAGGGGTTCACGATTTTGATGAGCCAGCTTAATTTCTAGCCATTCACATAGGGAGATATCTAATACTGCCGCTATTTCAGAGTCGGTCGGTTGTCGGTTGAACTTGACCCGTAAATCTTGAACGATTTCCGCTGACTGCTGCCGCAGTGTCACCCAGCGTCGAGGAATACGAACTGAGCAGCCTCTATCTCTTAGATAGTGTTGTATTTCACCACGAATATAGGGAATAGCAAACGAACTGAAAGCACTCCCTTTAGTCGTATCAAAACGTTCAATGGCGCGGATTAAGCCAATACAGCCAACCTGAAGCAAGTCTTCGTAGCTTTCGGTACACTGGTTAACCCAGTGATGGGCTTCTTTTCTAACCAGTCCAAAATTGAGGTGAACTAGCTGATTACGAATCTCAGGAGAATAAAATTGCTGATATTCTCGCAATAGTCGTAAGCTTTCATGCTTCAGTTCAGGGGTAACAGGGGTAGACATAGCACAATTCGGGTGGTAGAGCACAATCTGATGAGAGAGTCTCAATTCATATAAGAATCTCTTTTGAAAATTGCTGCTGTGATTTAGAACACAAGGATTAGGTTCCCAAGGCTTCTTAGCACCCTTTAGACAACTGCACTTAAGCCATGATGAAAATTGACGGCTCTTGGAAAAATCCAATCTTACAGCGAGTAGACATGCTGTTGCAATACAATCTTATCAGTTGAGTAAGATTTCTTATAATAGCAATTTCACTGAGTTGAGTGATGGGGAGCCGCAATATTTATACTAAAGCGCATTCATTTCTCACGGATAGGTTTGTATTGGTTCTTACCAGCAGAAGTGAAGAAGCTCACCAACAAGCTGTATGGAGATAAGCAAAGCTTATGTTTATAAAAAAAAGGGCATCTGCCCCTTTTCGAACACCTTATAAACACTCACACTAAGCTGCGCCTAGAATAAAAATCCTGCTCTACAAGGCAGGGTTTTAGCTAATGGTTAGTAGCTACGGGTTAGTAGATAGTAGCTGGTAGGGAATAGAGTTCCTCTCGGATTTTTGTCTGTTTCCCCACGAGCTACTACCTAAGAACTACTAGTTCAACTCCCGCCCGTCATTTTTCCTCACTCTACGAGATGGGTTGTCCTGGCGGGATTTGATGAATGAATGTCTAAGCTTGTTCCGGTTCAATGCGAGCGTAGAAGATACCCCGAATTTTGACTTCTTTTGGCTCAGCAGCTCCCAAGTCAGTATCGGAAGGCTGTTCGCTCTCAAATGTACCAGCAATTTCGCCAGTGCCACTGTCTACTTTGGCGATTTGGAGAGAGATTGAGCCAGGGAGAGTTTCTACACGCTTAACATTGGCACGGTTAAGGTCTGTACTATCAGCTTGGGATGGGAGAGCGATCGCATTATCATAGCCAGCCGCTACACCACGACCCTTTGGATCGAGGAAAACAGACCCCCGGTAGGAGGGGACTTGGAACTCGCCTTTAAAGTCTGTGGAAGTGTTAATGCTGTCAAGACCAGGCTGACTTTTGGCAACCAAATTTTTAATCGTGAACAGGAAAGGTACTCGCTCCCCTCCAGGCAACTGTACTGTAATTGCTTGAAAGTCTAAACCATCCTTTTCAACAAAGGTCAGGGTTCCATCTTTAGCAATATTTAGATCTCCTCGAACTTGGTCAATACTGGAGGTGAGCCGCGTCAATAACTTGCCCGGAATATATTCTGCTTCTTGGCGCTTATTAGCAGGTTCTTCCTTGACAAAAAAGGTGGTCGGCTGTAAGCACAAATCCGTGAGCAGATAGGACTGGCTGGTATCTAAGGGAATAGCACCGCGAGTCGTTTCTGCCAGTTGTGGGCAGTTATTCGCTAGACCAGTACCTCTAATCTGGTCATAGCTGAGTCGAGCGTCAGTTGCATTTGCTGGACCTTCACTACAAGCTGTCAGTACCCCCAGGCACAACGCTAGGAAGGCAACAATGAAAGCACGATACCTCATGGTCAACCTCAATCCTCAATAAAATAATCTGATCTGAAAATTTCTATTAGGGTAATGCGTGAATCGGGCTCCGATGAATAGGAGTAAAACAGCTACTGTCCTCAAGACATCGATAAGAAATGACCACAATTCACTTGTCACCCATGGTATATTTTTGGGCACACGAGCAATTCGGTGAGTAACCGCATCTGTTGAACTGCTGCCAAGTTAAGCAAAGTCCCTAGAATGGCACCGAGTGCGTGAGCCTCAGCTCTTCATTAGAGCATTGTACACGGGAAGAGTCGCCTTTAAGCTTTCAAATACTTGCTCATTACAGCCAACTCATTTTTAATCCAACGAAGGTTGAAAATGAGGTTGGAATAGATCTAGCAGTTTTCGGTTGAAGACTCTTGCAGCCAGAGCGGCTTCTTGTCCTAAAACTGAGATTTCTGTATGTCATCTAGGTAAAAAACCTTATAGTCCTTTACTAAGGACTAGGCAGGAACTTGCCTTACGCCTAAAATTTTGCCCATTAGGAGCATTAGTGTCGCAGTACCAAGTTCGGCTCGTGCTAAGTGCATGTTTAATTATTTTTGTCAATATAAATTCTGTAGAATTAATGACATGAACGGTGAGAAAGATTCGGATTTAAAGCAGCTTCAGAATAAACTGCAAGCCATTAGCGCCAATATTCGTGCTGTAGCGGCTAGCTATCAAGGTAACAGTGTAGAGCTGTTGGCTTTGTTGCGAGCTTTGGAACAATTGCATCGCGAGATCCGAGAGGACTTGTTTCAAGCCTCGTTGCCGGATAATCGGCAAGCCCTTTACGCTCTCCTGAAAGATATGGAAGAAGCAGGTGGCTGGCCCTATATTGAGCGCATGAAGCTGCGATCGCTTCTGGAAAACCTACCAGAGTTGGAGTTTAGCGCACCCAACCTAGACGAGACTATTCAAAGTGCTGAACCCTGAGTGACTAGATCCTTTGGGGCAGGGAGTAGGGGAGAAAGATTTTCATGGCTTGTGTATTGAAGGTTAAGGGGAACTTTTGAATCAGGACTAACGACATAGCAGAGCAAGACAGTAAGCATCACTAATGCTAAGATCCTGCCGTCAGCCTTGAAATCGAACACAACTAGCAATCTTTATAATTATGGCTATGGCTCCTGCCGTGGATGCAATTAAGTTTGGGACAGACGGCTGGCGAGGAATAATTGCCGCCGATTTTACTTTTGATCGCGTGGCTTTGGTCGCTCCAGTGGCGGCAAAAGTTCTGGCTGATATTTATGGCGAACCCACAGGGAGCAATACACTAATTGTGGGTTATGACCGACGCTTCATGGCGGAAGACTTTGCCAAAAAGGCGGCTGAGGTCGTTCAAGCCGCAGGATTTGATGTGCTGCTGTCGGAGAGTTACGCCCCAACACCGGCGTTTAGTTGGGCGGCGAAGCAACAAAATGCATTAGGAGCTTTAGTCCTTACCGCTAGCCATAATCCTGGGAACTACCTGGGATTGAAAGTGAAAGGAGCGTTTGGTGGGTCGATTCCTCCGGAAATGACCCAACAAATTGAAGCTCAACTCGCTCAGCCTCCAGTAGCCGCTAAGACTCCTGGAAGTCTCCAGTCCTTTGATCCGTGGCCTAGCTACTGTGAGGCACTGCGCTCAAAAGTCGATATTGCCAAAATTCAGGAGTTCATTGCTCAAGAGAAGTTAACAGTCTTTGCTGATGTGATGCATGGAGCAGCAGCGAGTGGCTTAAGCCGACTCTTGTTGGATGTACCAATTCAGGAAATTAATAGCTCACGCGACCCTTTGTTTGGTGGCGGAGCCCCAGAACCCTTGCCAAAATACCTTTCTCAGTTGTTCCGAGTGATACGGAGTCATCGGAATCAAACAGGCGCAAATTTATCGGTGGGATTGGTTTTTGACGGTGATAGCGATCGCATTGCTGCCGTTGATGGTGAGGGGAACTTCCTGAGTTCCCAAATTCTCATCCCCATTCTGATTGAACATCTAGCAGAGCGGCGTCAGTTTACTGGTGAAGTGGTCAAAACCATCAGTGGCTCGGATTTAATTCCCCGTATTGCCGCGCTCTATGGGTTGTCAGTGTATGAAACTCCTATTGGATACAAATACATTGCTGACCGGATGTTATCAACACCCGTCTTACTCGGCGGCGAGGAATCGGGAGGAATTGGTTATGGTAATCATATTCCAGAGCGAGACGCCCTGTTGTCAGCACTTTATCTGCTAGAGGCGATCGCAGAGTCACAGATGGATTTGAGTGACCTTTACAAACGTCTGCAAGAGCGCACTGGCTACAGTTCTGCTTATGACCGCATCGATTTGCATTTGTCGGGGATGGACGTGCGATCGCGTCTGCTAGAACAATTACAAACGCAGCCTTTAAAAGAAATAGCGGGTCAGTCGGTAGTTGATTGCCAAACGACAGATGGGTATAAATTCCGTCTAGCTAACGACAGCTGGCTGCTAATTCGGTTCAGTGGCACCGAACCAGTACTGCGACTGTACTGTGAAGCCGCTACCCCTGAGCAAGCGCGTCACACCCTCAATTGGGCGAAACAATGGGCTGATTCCGTTTAACAATCGCAAAAACTTTGAGTCGGTGTGCTTTAAACCCTAGTCATTGGTTATTGACTTGCGGTCTAATGACTAATGACTAATGACTAATAACTAATGACATGACATTACTCGTTGTAGCGACAGGAAATCCTGGTAAGCTGCGGGAAATGCAGACGTACCTGGCTGATTTGGGCTGGGAATTGCAATTGAAGCCGCCGGAATTAGAGATTGAAGAAACGGGTGATACATTTACTGCCAATGCCTGTCTTAAGGCATCAGAGGTAGCAAAAGCAACTGGGCAGTGGGCGATCGCTGATGATTCTGGCTTGGAAGTCGATATTCTGGATGGTTCCCCTGGTATCTACTCGGCACGCTACGGTAAAACAGACGCGGAGCGAATTGAACGGCTACTGGCGGAACTGGGTAATGAACTGAACAGGGAAGCACAATTTGTCTGTGTTGTGGCGATCGCACGTCCGGATGGAGCGATCGCTCTGCAAGCTGAAGGCATCTGCCGAGGTGAAATTTTGCGTGCCCCTCGTGGTACTGGTGGCTTTGGCTATGACCCAATTTTTTTTGTCCCAGAACAGGGGTTGACGTTTGCCGAGATGAAGCCGGAGATGAAGCGACGCTACAGTCATCGGGGCAAGGCGTTTGAAGTACTACTTCCTCAGTTGAGCAAGTTAAGTTAATGCCTTCGGTTCTGTCGATACTACCTAAACGACAATGCTGAGACTCTAGTTATAACAGAGCCTCAGCATCAATTTTGATAGGAGGTGATGGGTTAAACGGCTTCTAGATTCTTCTCCCCTGTCCGAATACGAACGACCTGCTCGACAGGACTAATGAAAATTTTACCGTCGCCAATTTCTCCAGTTCTAGCGGCAGCGATGACTTTTTCTACCACCATGTCAACCTGGTTGTCCTCAACGACAATCTCTACCTTCAGCTTTTGCAGAAACTCTACAGTGTACTCAGAACCACGATAGCGTTCAGTCTGTCCTTTCTGCCGTCCAAATCCTCGGACTTCAGAAACTGTCATTCCGACAATACCAGCGTTGACCAGGGCTATCTTAACTTCATCTAGTTTAAATGGGCGGATAATTGCCTCTACCTTTTTCAAGGTCTTAGCTCCTCACGAGTTTTTCTACACTATTCTTTATAGAACCAGCATGACACTTTCTATCACCGTCAAGCGTAAAAGTTTTGTAACCGTTGATACGGTTTAGCTAGAGCGATCGCCTTGCAATGAATTTTGCTCTCTGAGAAAAACTCAGCGATCGCTGTACAGAATATTCTGTGCTTAGACTTTTATGTGTACTTACCGTAGACAGGCAAACTAATTCATAGAGTCATTGTCAGACATCTAGAGCTTTGTCTAACACGCGATGCAGATGCTTCTGTAGCTCAGCCTCACGCCCTGGATAGGCTGGTAGAGCTTCAAGTCCCTCGGTGTAGAATTCGTAGGAACCAGGGTAAAGAATCGCCGCATAGCGCACAACCCGCTTTCCTTGACTGTCTCTGATGGCATCTCGGTAGGTGTGCATCTTGCCAATGTCTGCTACCTTGGGCTTTCCTTGATTGCCTATGTTTTCCTGTGTCTCACTATCAAGCTTATACTTGGGGTCGAAGATGTAGACTTGCTGAGAGCTGTCAGCTAGCTTGACCTCTACCGCTATATCAGGACGCTGTTTATGACTAGCGCTATGCAGTTCGCCCTTTTTGCCATCCTTGCCATAGGTTCGTTCAGGAATTAGCTGAACTCTCGTCTTGTGCTGAGGGTGAATTAAACTTACTGCTGGCTGACCATCTGGCAAGACACGAACATATATTCTGCTTCTATCCCTTCCCACCAAGCACTGCTTTTCCACTTGGTATCCTTTCTGTTCACCCACTTCCAGTAGCGTTTTAATTACCTCTAAAGTTCCCCAAACCTGGTAGAGCTTGTACAGCTTCTCCAACGGTGCATCAAGGTTTGACTCCTCCAACCGCACAGTGGGACTTCTGATAAATTCAAGATATCCCTCCAAAGCCGCATGATAAGGTGGACGCTTCAAGAGAACCATCGTGATTTGAGTGGGCTGGTGTTTAAGCTGACTCACTTCGTTTAGAAAAGCTGCCTGCTGTCGAGCCTTTTTCAGTTGTTTAATAAGCGATCGCACCTCATCCAGTGGCTTACCTTTCGGGTCAGCATCAAAGGCGTATTGAATTCGTCGAATCCTCTGATTGACCAGCTCGAAAAACAAGTTAACTAACTGGTTTTCGTAAACATCAACGGTGTGTTCTACTCGTACATCGGGCACGCGAATGGGTCGCCCACTAGCATCTAGGTTATGTCCTCGACTAAAAGCCTGAACTAGACTAATAGGAGAAGGTCGGCGGACTTGCTCTTGCCGAACCCAAATCTCATTAGTTTTTAGAATTTTGTGAGGGTCGTGAGCGAGTTTACATAGAATCTCTGTCAGCCCAGGTCGATTTTCTGTACCCTGGATAGCCCGACGCAGGCGAACTAGTTCCTGAGCTAATGTAGTCTCGCCTAATTGTGGCAATTTGAGTCCAGCTAAAGCTCCGGTACGTTGTAGAGCTATTGCTACTGATGTTGGGAGCCGAGTATCCAAATCCTCTAACATTTGAGCGAAAGCCTCACGGCTAATCTTCAGAGGCCAAACGGTTACAATCTGCTCCTCAACCTCACCCTGATGCTCAAGTCGCAGTTGATAGTAACCAGGATTTGAGCGAGGCCAATCAGCTAGAACTCTAGGCTTTTTACCCAGACGTTTTAGGGAGATTGAGAGTTCTTCACCCTGCCGCCAAAGCTGCACTTCCTCCCACTTATCTTTAGGCACTTGAACTTCTAAAAAACCAGGCTGCCATTCTAATGGAGCCTCCAGTGTTTCGCCTTCATGGTTGAGAAAGCTCAGTTTAGAAGTAGGAGGTAAATCCATGCTGATTGAATGTGTCAAGCATATTAGTAGCTTTTTTGTGGCTTAGGGGGAAATCCTTATCATTAACAATATCTAAAAAGGCTTTGAGGGCTACCCCAACCCTATCATCAGCACCTTTAAGTTTGGGCAGAATCTTCTGTAAAAGCTGTTCATCCAAGGCTTCTTCCCGTACATCATCCAACCTTTCAGATGATTCAGCTTCTTTCAACTTTTCAGCCTCTTCTACATAGGCTTTAATCTCATCCAGAACACGGAAGGCGAAGGGAGCAACTGCGTGTACAGAGTCCCAAATATTCATCAAAATTTCGCGATATGGAACTTCACCCAAATGCTCGTCTAAATCTTTACGGGCAACCTCAAGCTCAATAAGTTGTGCTCGATCGTAAACCTTGTCAGCAAAACCATGAGTGGTTTCGTCCATGTTGACTGTACCGATAAAGTAGAGGTTGGGGGGTAACAAGACTTGTCTATCTGGTGCAAGCTCAATTTGGGCTACTTCCCCGCGCATTCGTACTTCCATTGCTGAAAGGAACTTAGCAAAGTAATACTCTACCCGTGCTAAGTTCATCTCATCTAAGACTAAGTGGTAAGGTTTAGGGGTACGTTGTTCTTCTTGGGCTTGCTTATACTCGGTTTCTGCTTTCTCTAGAAATCTGCTGAAGTCGGTGTGGTGGTAGGCTTTATCAGTAATTGGATTAAGGTAGCCTAGCAAGTCTTCGTTAGTAGTCCAGTTAGGAGCCACTGGAACCGGAAGATGTTCAGCATCTATTGCGTCAGCATAAGCTTTGGTCAGCCAAGTCTTGCCAGTACCACTAATCCCTGAAAGGATTACAAATTTCCTGGTCTTGAGAGCTAAGTGGTAGCGGCGTAGAGTTCGCTCATCAATACGCAAACCTTTAAAGCGGATATCTTGATAAATTTTTTGAAAGGAAGGTTCAGTTTCAAGTTTGAATGCTGATGCGCTCAATAATTCTCTTCCCTTTAAGGTTATTTCCAAAAAATTGAATTGCTTAAGATATCCCTCTTCTTTCAATTTGCTGATGCAGCTTCGTACAGTTGATCTATAACTTTCTATTGATTTATAAGTTTCTGTGAGTTTAGATGCGTTTACTTGCTGTTCTATATCGCTATAAATATCTTCTCTCTTAAGAGAACCACCTTTTTTATTGATCACTTCGATAATAATTTTTTTAATTTGTTGTTCTTTTTTGTTCGGCTCGTTCATTGATGGTCACTTCATTAAACGTGGAGTTGTGTGATACCGCTTACTTCACTGTATTAAAAGCGCTCATCTAACTTGATTGATAAGTTGCTGATCTTGAAGCCCGATCGCACTCCTCAATCCCAGCCCTAAATTCCATCTGGCTCTTCCCGTAGCGTAGCCGATGCCAGTGGGTAGACTCAGCAACCAAAAGTGCGATCGCACTCCTTAGCCCCAAACCTAAACTCCATCTAGCTCTTCCCGTAGCAAGAAGGGTGTACCGTCTGCGATCGCTTTCAAAACTTCATGTCTAGGGGCAATAAAAAAGCAAGATTAGATTAACAAAGACTTACATTCAGGCAGTGGCAATTCCACATTCAGTAGAAGCGATCGCTCCACGTAGTCTGCATCTATCGGCATATCTCCAATAGCAGTGGTTGGCTTGTTAGGAAAGCTGGCAACCTAAATTAATAATAAAAATAAAACGATAGAGGATAGAAAAATGAGATTTTCAAAAGCCGAACCCTACGAAAGCCATGGTTATAGTTACCAGTTGTGGGTTGTACAGACCGTTAACGGCTATAGTGCTGAGGCTATTAAGGACAACCAACAGAGCATCAACACCCCTGTTGTTGCTTACCCATCAGCGAATGAAGCGCTGGATGCAGCCAGAGCAGTAGCCGATGCTGATGCTCAAAGAGTCCTCCAAGTGAGGTAAAGTCCTCGTGACCGAGAAGGGGCTAGGGCGTGTTTTCAAACCCTTGATCCCCCCTAGCTCCTACTCGCTACGCTGCGTCCGCTTCGCTATCACTAAAGCTCCGGCCTCAATACGGGGGAGAATTTAATCAAAGTCTCCCTTTTTTAAGAGGGATACAAGGGGGATCTTCCAGGATGAAATGCAATAACGAGTAGTTTGAAAACACACCCTAGTCTCCAGCCCCTGCACAGTCAAGTTTTTAATCCTGTAAACAGGATTTACGCTATTAGCCAAGGGTCTTAACCCCTGAGGGGTGAATACGTCAACTTATGGACAGTATCCTTGAATCCCTCTGGACTCAATTTGCCCCTCTTTGATTAGTTGTGCGATCGCACTCCTCACTCTGAAATAGAGCTGCACCATACCCCCTGAAACATTCCTTTACAATATAGTGGGCAGAAACAGCTGAGGAGGCTAACGGGTCAATGCTTACACAGAGTGCTCTATTGAATGAGGCGTGGGAAAGACTTGAAGCGTCAATTCTTAAGTATGGGGAAGAGCCAGTTGGGACAGTAGCCGCCGCCGCTGACCTTGGTGTAAAGCAATACAATTACGGGCACTGCTTTATCCGCGATTTTGTCCCTTCAGCGCTTGCTTTTCTGACTAAAGGTAGAGGGAAAATAGTATCTAATTTCCTCAGACAGACCTTGAAATTGCAGATTAATGACAACAACGTAGATGAGATTAGAGCGCACATGGATGGGGCTAGACCAGGCATAGGTTTAATGCCAGCTAGCTTCGAGGTAGTGGAAGAGAATGGCGAACCAGTTATTAGAGCTGATTATGGCGAACGGGCTATTGGGAGAGTGACGCCCGTTGATTCTTGTCTATGGTGGCTGATTTTGTTGCGGAGTTATACAAAAGCTACAGGAGACACCAATTTAGCCCATGAACCAGAGTTCCAACAGGGTATCAAGTTAATTCTGGATTTGTGCATGGTGAAGCGGTTTGATATGTACCCTACCCTGTTGGTTCCAGATGGCGCTTTTATGATTGACCGTCGTATGGGTGTCTTCGGGCGTCCTTTGGAAGTCCAAGCCCTATTCTACGCTGCTCTGCTTGCGGCTGATCAACTACTCCTGCCCGAACATAAAATTCCTATTCACGGTGAGATACAGGAACGCATAGCTAGGCTAAAAACGCACATCGATCAGCATTATTGGATAGATCTCGATCGCGTCAATGAAATTCATAGATATGAAAACGAAGAGTTTGGAGAAGAAGTTGTAAATAAATTCAATATCTACCCAGATTCTGTTCCCACCTGGGTAGCCGAGTGGCTTCCGAAACAAGCGGGTTATCTAGCGGGTAATCTTGGTCCAGGATGGATGGATTTTCGCTTCTTTGCCCTAGGAAATCTGATGTCTATTATTTGCTCGCTAGCCGACGTAGACCAGTCACAAGAGATTATGAATCTAATCGCCAGAAAATGGGCGGATTTGGTGGGAGATATGCCAATGAAAGTCTGTTTTCCAGCGGTGGAAGGAAAAGAATGGGAAATGATTACTGGATGCGATCCCAAAAATGTCCGTTGGTCATACCATAATGGCGGGAATTGGCCAGTATTGCTCTGGTTTATGGTTGCAGCGGCTCAGAAAACGGGTAGAACAAGCCTTGGAGACAGAGCCATCAAAGTGGCTGAAAAACGCTGGGTTGAATATAGGGATAAAGATAAGTGGCCCGAATACTACGACGGGAAGAAAGGCACGCTGGTTGGGAAAAAAGCGATGAGATATCAAACTTGGACGATCGCGGCGTATATAGTGGCAAAAGACTTGATGGAAAACCCCCAGCATCTGGAATGGATCGGTTTTGAAGACTTGCAGTGATATCCTTCTGAGCCAACAACGCGATCGCTATACTCCCCGATCTTTGCAGTTTCTTCCTTTTCTATCGGCTGCATCGAGCGCATCATATAGAGCATTCCATAATCAATCACAAATTCGCAAAACCCAACTATCTATAGGAACCAGGGGAGACATTCAACCATGACTTTATTGGAAAGACTGACATCCAAGGAACCCAAGCGGATTTTAGCGCTCGATGGTGGTGGGATTCGTGGCGTATTGACTCTAGGCTTCTTGGAACGGATTGAACAGATTCTGCGCGATCGCCACGACAAGCCAGATTTAAAACTGTGTGACTACTTCGACCTAATTGCCGGCACCAGTACCGGGTCAATTATTGCCAGTGCCTTGGCGATCGGAATGGAAGTCTCAGAGATTAAGGAAATCTACTTGGGCATTGGTGGAAAGGTCTTTGGCAAGAGAAAGTTTAAAAAGTGGGAAGCACTCTTCGACATTGGACCATTAAAAGAAGAATTAAAGAAAGTTTTTGGGGATCGGACACTCGGAGACTCCTCAATCAAAACTGGCTTATGTATCATGACGAAACGAGCCGATACAGGCAGTTCCTGGCCTATGCTCAATCACCCCAAAGGGACATTCTACCCAGCTAACAGTCATATCCTGCTGCGGGAAGCCGTGCGAGCCAGCGCCGCAGCCCCGGTGTACTTCGTACCAGAAAAGCTCAATGTTGGTGCTGGACAGGTTGGAGCTTTTGTGGACGGAGGTGTGAGCATGGCAAATAACCCAGCCCTACAGGTGTTCATGGTGGCAACGCTAAAAGGATACGCCTTTAATTGGCCTACAGGAGAAAACAACTTGCTCCTTGTCTCAGTTGGCACTGGGACTTGGAAGCGGCAGGATAATGTGGATGACGTAGTAGATGACAGGGTGTGGGACTGGGCGACTCAAATCCCATTAATGCTCATGGAGGATGCCAACTGGTACAACCAACTCATATTGCAATACCTGTCTCGCACTAAAACACCGTGGGAGATTGACATGGAAATTGGCAACCTTGCTTCGGATTTGCTCACACCAGAACCTGCCCTCACTTACCTCCGTTACGATGCATGGCTAGAAACGCTTGCCCTAGAAACGATGGGACTGGCACAGTTAAGCCCAAAACTTGAGTCTTTGCGCGAGATGAGTGAAGCGGAAAGTCGCCATGATTTAGCCAAAATTGGTGAAAAGGCCGCCCAAGTGCAAGTCAAAGAAGAACATTTCCCTGACGCCTTTAATCTGCCGTTGTAAGTCTACTTAGTTCTGGTAAAAAGGAGTACGCAGAAGTCTAACTGCTAGCCCCAGCGTTCAATGCCTTTAATTAGTCCGTGTTGTAGCTGAAGCGAAAAACCTCTATTTATACTACATAAATAATACAAAAGAATCTAGAGAGACTAGCCGACTCAATTACTGATCTGGTAGAGTTGGCGATCACTCTAGAAGATCTCCTTTGTTCTTAGAACAGTTCGTTCTCATCAGAGCCTTACCTGCCCTATGGCAAAATTTAGGTAAACCTGTCCCGAATTTAGTGTTCCCTGCATGACTGCAACGATTCCTACATTGGCAACCCAATACGAACCCAAAAATACAGAAGCCAAGTGGCAGAAGTATTGGGAAGAAAACCAAGTCTTCAAAGCTGACCCCAATCACAGCGGCGAACCTTTCTCGATCGTGATTCCGCCGCCTAACGTTACTGGCAGCTTACACATGGGTCATGCCTTTGAGCATGCACTGATTGACACCCTCGTCCGCTACCACCGGATGAAAGGGCGCAACACCCTATGGTTGCCTGGAACCGACCACGCCAGCATCGCGGTATCTACGATTCTGGATAAGCAACTGAAAGACGAGGGCAAAACTCGCAACGACTTGGGACGCGAGAACTATCTCACTCGCGCTTGGCAGTGGAAAGAAGAATCGGGGGGTACGATTGTCAGCCAACTGCGACGCTTGGGTTTGTCGGTGGATTGGTCGCGGGAACGGTTCACGATGGATGAAGGCTTATCCAAAGCAGTACTGGAAGCCTTTGTCCAACTTTATGAAGAGGGATTGATTTACCGAGGCGAGTACCTGGTGAACTGGTGCCCTGCCACCCAGTCCGCTGTCTCAGACTTGGAAGTGGACAACCAGGAAGTCAACGGGCATCTGTGGCACTTCCGCTATCCCCTCAGCGATGGCAGTGGTCATGTGGAAGTGGCGACGACTCGACCAGAGACAATGCTGGGGGATACCGCTGTTGCCGTCAATCCTAACGATGAGCGCTACAAACATTTAATTGGCAAGATGCTGACGCTGCCGATTATGGGGCGGGAAATTCCGATTATTGCTGATGAGTTAGTTGACCCAGCCTTTGGGACAGGTTGTGTAAAGGTGACACCTGCCCATGACCCCAATGACTTTGAAATGGGTCAGCGTCACAAGCTGCCCTTCATCAACATTATGAATAAGGATGGCTCGTTGAATGAGAATGCAGGGCCATTCCAAGGGCAAGACCGATTTGAAGCCCGCAAGAATGTGGTGAACCAACTGGATGCCGACGGGTTCCTCGTGAAGGTGGAGGATTACAAGCATACAGTGCCGTATAGCGATCGCGGCAAAGTCCCCGTCGAACCCCTCCTCTCAACTCAGTGGTTTGTCAAAATTCGCCCAATGGCTGACAGGACGTTAGAGTTCCTCGATCAGAAGAATTCCCCTGTGTTTGTGCCAGAACGCTGGACGAAAGTCTATCGCGACTGGTTGGTGAAGTTGAAAGACTGGTGCATCTCTCGCCAGTTGTGGTGGGGACACCAAATTCCTGCCTGGTATGCCGTGAGTGAAACGGGTGGCGAAATTACAGACAACACGCCGTTTATCGTGGCTCACAGTGAGGAGGAGGCAAAACAAAAAGCAAATGCACAATTTGGTCAAAATGTCAAGCTAGAACAAGACCCCGATGTGCTTGATACCTGGTTTTCTTCGGGATTGTGGCCTTTCTCCACGATGGGTTGGCCCGAAGAAACCGTAGACCTCAAAACCTACTATCCCACCACGACCTTAGTTACTGGCTTTGACATCATCTTCTTTTGGGTTGCCCGGATGACGATGATGGCGGGTCATTTCACGGGTCAGATGCCGTTTGAAAGCGTCTACATTCACGGGTTAGTGCTGGATGAGAAGGGCAAGAAGCAGTCCAAATCGGCTGGCAATGGCATTGACCCCCTGTTGCTGATAGACAAGTACGGCACCGACGCCCTGCGCTACGCTCTCATTCGAGAAGTGGCGGGTGCCGGTCAAGATATCCGCTTGGAATACAACCGCAAAACAGATGAATCGGCGTCAGTGGAGGCGTCGCGCAACTTCGCTAACAAACTTTGGAATGCTGCCCGGTTTGTGATGATGAACCTAGAGGGTAAGACACCCCAACAACTGGGAACCCCCCTCGATCCCCCCTTGGTAAGGGGGGCTGGGGGGATCGAGGCGTTGGAGTTAAGCGATCGCTGGATTCTCTCACGCTTCCATCAAGTCGTGCGGCAAACCACTGACTACCTAGACACCTACAGAATGGGAGAAACCGCCAAGGGACTCTATGACTTCATTTGGGGTGACTTCTGCGACTGGTATATTGAACTCGTCAAATCACGCCTGCGCCCGGAAGCATCAGCAGAATCACGGCGGGTTGCTCAAGCTACTCTTGCCTATGTGCTCGAAGGGATTCTGAAACTGCTCCATCCTTTTATGCCCCACATCACTGAAGAAATCTGGCATACCCTTACTCAAAAATCTGGGGAAGTTTTGGCGCTGCAACCTTATCCAGAAATCGGCAACATTGACCCAGAACTGGAGCAAGAGTTTGAGCTGTTAATTGGCACGATTCGCACCATCCGTAACCTCCGGGCAG
>DATNPH010000184.1:0-17070 GCA_036703315.1 Coleofasciculaceae cyanobacterium | reverse complement strand
ATCGACGCGATTCGCAGGGAAGTCGGGATGGTGTTTCAGCAATTCAATTTGTTTCCTCACCTAACGGTACTAAAAAATGTAACGTTAGCACCCATTTGGGTACGGCGTTGGCCTAAAAAGAAAGCAGAAGAAGTTGCGATGCAACTGTTGGAGCGAGTCGGGATTTTAGAGCAGGCAAATAAGTATCCCGGTCAACTTTCTGGGGGTCAGCAGCAACGGGTTGCGATCGCTCGTGCTCTAGCAATGCAACCCAAGATTATGCTGTTTGATGAACCCACTTCTGCCCTTGACCCGGAGATGGTGCGAGAGGTTCTCGATACGATGCGATCGCTGGCTCAGACAGGGATGACAATGGTAGTCGTTACCCACGAAGTTGGCTTTGCCCGCGAGGTGGCAGACCGGATAGTGCTCATGGCTGATGGTGTGTTGGTGGAAGAAGCGCCACCCAAGGAATTCTTCCAGAATCCTAAAGAAGAGCGTACCCGCAAGTTCCTGTCTCAAATTCTTTAGCTGTTAGCTTGGTACTATATCTTTAGATAGATGTAATATTTTTAGAATACTGTATAGCTAATCGTTGAGAACCAATTAGTGTTTCTTAACTATTACCATGCAAAAAACCCCTGTCTATGTCAGGTTTTTGAGCACGGATCTCCAGGGATTTTATTCACATCTGCTAAAAACCTATCCACTGCCTTTGATGATTGGCACAAGCAGTTTAATTTTTTTTGCTTGTAGCAGTTTAAGGCACGCGTTGTTTCAGTCAGGAGCATTTGACTTAGGAATTTATGACCAAGTTGTTTACCTGATCAGTCAGGGACGCTCACCGATTTCCTCGATTTTGGAGTTTCATCATCTAGGCAATCATGCCGCTTGGGCAGTCTATCCGCTAGCGTTACTGTACAAGATTCACCCCAATGTTCACTGGTTGCTTGCAGTACAAGCCGTTGCTTTGGCGTTAGGCGCTTGGCCAACTTGGAGTCTAGCTCGCCAGGCTGGGCTTACCGAGCGACAAGCCATGATGATCGCCGCTGTGTACCTCCTGTATCCGGTGGTTTTTAATGTCAATTTGTTCGATTTTCACCCAGAAGTCATGGCACTACCCGCCCTTTTGGGTACGGTTTGGGCAGCGCGGCAAAACCAAATAGTCTGGTTTTCCTTGGGCATTATCTTTGTTTTGGGCTGTAAGGCTGTACTCTCTCTGACTGTTGTAGCGATGGGGTTCTGGCTGTTCTTCTTTGAGAAGAAGCGTCGATGTGGCGCGATCGCGCTCGTTCTCGGTATTGCTTGGTTTTTGGTTGCAACCAAGGTAATTATTCCCTTCTTCAGTGGTAGCCAACCCGCAGCCATGTATCGGTATAGCTATCTAGGCAACTCATTTCCAGAGATTGTTAAAAATTTGCTGCTGAAGCCAAAGCTGGTATGGGACAAGGTTGAGGTGCGAGATAGCTTGAGATATCTGGGTCAGTTGGTCTTACCAGTCATCTGGGGACTGTCGCCGAAGTATCTAGCACCGTTGGTTAGCGCATTGCCCACGCTTCTACTGAACATTCTGTCTGAGACTGGATACCAGCGGGACTTAGGATGCCAGTATTCTGTGCCAGTGGTGCCTTTTTTGTTGGTAGCTGTCATTTCAACACTAGCGACAGGTCAAGGATGGCTGCGAAACAGACAGGTAATTATACTTTGGTCATTTCTATCTTTCTTAGGGATAGGAAATCATCACTTGTTTTGGTCTAACTATCCAACAACCCTCGATACATGGGAAGCTACAAGGGAAGCGATCTACACTTTGCGTAGCGCCGAAGGTACAGCACAAGTTCAATCTCAAGGGGGTGTTTTAACCACAAACAATGTCGCTCCACATCTAAGCGAACGTCCCTTAGTGAAGCTAGCTTTTGCCGAAACTCCAACAGCTGATGTAGCGGCGGCGGCATCTATCAATTTTGCAGAGATTGACTATATCTTACTCAATACACGTTATCCTGGCTGGCAGAGTACACCAGAGTACGTCGCTAGTTTGGTTGAGCAATTCAAACAGGATGAATCGTTTCAGTTGCGTTATCAGCGCGATGACGTTTATTTGTTTGTAAAAAAGGTTGAGGGTCAAACGTAGACTATAGCTTTCCCTAGTCAAGCCCTAGCTGCATCAGGCATTCCACTGCCAATCGTTCATTTAACTTCTACCTAAGTTTGAGGCTAACTCTTAACTATTGCTATGCAAAAAAGCTCGCTCAAAAGTAGGTTTTCGAGCACTGAGTGTCAACGAGTGTCAACGCGGTGATTCACATCACATGAAAACCCATCCGCTAGTTTGGATGATCAGCATCAGTGCTCTGATTTTCTTCGTTGGCAGCAGTGTCAGACATGCGCTGTTTCAGTCAGGAGCTTTTGACCTAGGGTTTTTTGACCAACTTGTTTACCTGATTAGTCAGGGACAGCCGCCGATTTCCTCAATTTTGGGGTTTCATCTTCTCGGCGATCATGCCGCTTGGGCAATCTATCCGTTAGGATTACTCTACAAACTTTACCCCGATGTTCACTGGCTATTTGCAGTACAAGCTGTTGCCTTGGCGTTGGGCGCTTGGCCGACCTGGAGATTGGCACGTCAGGCTGGACTGAGTGAAGGGCAAGCTATAGCGATGGCAGTGGTATACCTTTTGTATCCACTGGTTTTTAATATCACTCTGTTCGATTTTCACCCCGAAGTGATGGCACTTCCTGCTTTGTTGGGCGCAATTTTGGCAGCACGGCTAAATCAGTTGTGGTGGTTTTCCTTAGCGATAGTCTTTGTTTTGGGTTGTAAGGCAGCTCTATCGCTGACGGTAGCGTCGATGGGGATTTGGCTGCTGGTCTTTGAGAAGAAGCGGCGCTGTGGGGCGATCGCTCTCATTCTCGGTATCAGCTGGTTTTTGATTGCCAGCAAGGTAATTATTCCCTTGTTCAGTGGTCGCGAACCAGCTGCCTTGCATCGTTATAGCTATCTAGGCAACTCAATTTCAGAGATTATGAAAAACCTGCTGCTGAAGCCAGGGCTAGTATTGGACAGAATCAATGTACAAAATAGCCTAACTTATCTAGCTAAATTGGTCTTCCCAGTCATATGGGGACTGTCACCGCAGCATCTTGCAGCTTTGATTAGTACTGTACCCGTGTTAGTGCTCAACATTCTCTCTGATGTCCCCTATCAACGGAGCTTACAGCACCAGTATTCTATGCCAGTCCTGCCTTTTTTATTGGTAGCTGTTATTTCAACGCTGGCGGCGGGTCAGGGATGGTTGCGCAACAGACGAACAATTATACTTTGGTCATTACTCGCTTTCTTCGCTCTGGCAAAATATAGCTATTTTTGGTCAACTTATCTGGAATCTCTTGATACATCGCAAGCGACAAGAGAGGCTATCGCACAAATTACAACCAAAGGGGGCGTTTTAACAACTCATGACATTGCCCCTCATTTGACCCATCGCTCCATAGTAAAGCTAGCTTATGCCGTAACACCGACAGCTGATGTAGCAGCAGCAGCATCTACTGATTTGTCAAAAATTGACTACATATTGCTCAATGTACGTCACCCAGGTTGGCTGAGTACACCAGAATTTGCTACTAGCTTGGTTGAGCAATTCAAAAAGGATGAATCATTTCAACTACACTACCAGCGTGATGACGTGTATTTGTTTTTGAGAGGGAATAGGGAACAGGACAAGAGGGACAAGGAGAATTTTTAGATGCTCCCTACTCACCACTCATCACTCACGACTTCCTCTCTTCACTACCTTGCATTTGTTGGTTTTGTCTTCACTGGCGGAAAAGATTGTGGAGGTATTTTCTCAAAAGAGGGCGGTAACTTTTCTTTAGGTAAGGAAGGCGTTGGTTGAGTCTTTGACTGGATGAGCATTTTTGCTACTAAGGTATACCCAAAATAGCAGGGTAGAGCAATCATGGTTAGCGCGGCGATCGCACTTAGCCAAGTTAGGGGCGTAAATGATGAACCGTAATGGCAACGATAGGGATCATAGGTAAGCTGGTTTGCATCAAGAATATTGCGTAAGGCAATCAGTCGCTTGAACCGTACCCGCCGATCATCCAGTTTTTCCAACAAAATCCAGCCTGCTATTGCTTCCTCTTGGCAAAGCTTTTGAAGAACAGCGGGATTGCGAAATAGGTCACGATTAGCTCGCACAATCTTGAATTCCCAACCAACCATCTGCGGGTCTGTAGAAACTTGATTAGCTCGCTTATGGGAGTCAACATTCCCGTTGCGTTGCAGCGACTCTACTGATGCAAAATCTTCTTTTGATTCAAAACGGGTCAAAATTTCTTCCTCCTCCTGATGTTGCTGGCTGCTGACAATCTGCCGCCTGCGCAGCCATCCACTTACCACCATGGCTTGCCAACCAATATTGCCGACCAACAAACTCCATATTGTCACTTCGAGCATTTTTTGTACCGCTGTTCGGGTTACAGGTTAGGAGGTTCGGGTTGTAGGTTAGCAAGTTATAGGTTAGAAGACTGGTTTAAGTTCATCCCAGGCTTAAAAACGTGGGATTTCAAGTCAATAGTCAATAGTCATCAGTCATTAGCACGCAAAAACTAATGACTATTGACGAAGTCAACGCAGCTCCTGGAGGGAACCTCCAAGAGAACGTTGACTGATGACTAGTGACCGCAGCGACGGCGATTCAGTAGAGCGGCGTGCGGCGAAGTAATTCGCCGCTTTAAGCGCCATCCCATCCCTACTCTTGGCTTCGGCTTCCTCGCCGCTTTTGTGTGATATCAAGCCCAATTAAACACCCACAGTAAAAACTGACGCAAAGAAGTGGCGAAATGGGACGTAGAAAGGTTTTTGTTATGAGTAATTAGACAAAGGTAATATAAACTTTCAATCTTCAACTCTGGAAAACTTTGAACCTGGGCTACACCCCGCTGCACTAACAACCTTCCAACATTCAACAATTGACAACCTTCTAACCGTCTAACTCTTCACAGGCAAATAGCCCTCTACTAAGTAGTCTGACCCCAGCTGACGCGAACTTACCCGTTTTAATGTCAGGGCATCTGTCATCGTTGCCAAACCCAAATCCCCTACAGGAGAAGGAGCAACCTTGCCACCGACGATTTTCGGGGCAATGAATGCCATGACTTTTTGTACGGCACCATCCGCGATCGCACTTGCCGCTAAGGTACCGCCACATTCCCATAACACGCTGGAAAGTTGCCGTTCATATAGATACGCCATTACTTTTGCTGGTGTCAGGGGAGTCATCTCCACTACCTCCACTCCCCTTTTCAGCAACTGCTGCTGAAAATCCGGATGGACTCCTACCTCAGTCAAGACCAAGGTAGGGGCGTCATCAGTTTGCCAGAGATGGGCGTCCGCTGGTAGGTCAAGGGTGCGACTCATGACCACCCTTAGGGGATTATGGGCGTCTGGATGATGGCTAGTCAGGTAAGGGTTATCTTGGCGCACCGTATTGCCGCCAACAATTACGGCATCACAAGCTGCCCGTAGTTGATGCACATGACTCCGTGCTTCCTGCCCTGTTACCCAAGTGCTATGACCGCTAATACTAGCAATTTTGCCATCTAAAGTCATGGCGTACTTGAAAATTCCCAATGGACGCTTGTAGAGAACTCGATGAATAAAGGCTTCATTGAGTTCACGGCAAGCCGCTTCTTCCACACCAACTAAAACTTCAATCCCTGCCGCTCGTAATCGCTCAAGTCCACCACCTGACACGCGGGGATCAGGGTCAACCATGCCTACCACTACCTTGGCAACGCCTGCTGCAATCAAAGCTTCTGAACAGGGGGGTGTCCGTCCGTAGTGATTGCAAGGCTCTAGACTTACATAAATAGTGGCTCCTCTAGCCTTTTCTCCCGCTTCACGTAGAGCAAAGATTTCCGCATGGGGTTGACCAGCTTTTGGATGGAACCCTTCCCCAACAATTTCTCCATTCTGGACAATCACAGAACCTACTAGGGGATTGGGAGTGGTGCGTCCAAGGGCGCGACGGGCAAGTTCGATACACCGCTGCATCATAGCGCGATCAAGCGGTGTTCCGATCGCAGATGCTGATGAAACCTGTTGAGAATTCAGTTGAGCGTCCAGGGGGAAGTTTTCCATTGGCTTGCTGTTGCTGTTGTTCTGCGTACCCTGAGTTTAATGAATCGGGAGGTGGCAAGCCTATACTAGACTCCATTTTGAATTACAGGGGGGAGAAAAAATATTTTCTTGGCAGACGTTAATTACCAGGTAGGATTCGACCCTTGTTATCGATGGTTAGGGCAGTCTTGGGAAAATCACTTTGGGTCAGCTGGCGGATCAGCCTGATACTGCGACCTTGTTGGTCAGGATAGGGTATGCCGTCTCGACTCAGGAGAACGGGGATAATCTTACCAGAAACAAGATCTCCCCGGTTATTGAGTTCCACTTCCAAAACGAGGGAGTAAGCCAGTTCCGCAGCGGTGGAAAGGCTTCGATATCCCATAAAATTGCCCAAAGAATAAGCGATTAATTTGCCTTTGTAGAGTTCTAAAGCTCTGGGAATGTGGGGGCTATGCCCCAAGATTAGATCTGCGCCGTTATCAATCATTGTGTGGGAAAACTGCACCATATTTCCCCGATTTTCTCCAGCAAAAAATTCAGTTTGATTTCTGACACGCATGGCACCCGTTCCCTCCGCACCAGCATGAACAGAAATCACCACTATATCGGCATTTTGTCTAGCTTTTTCCACCAAAGCTTTGGCTTTAGTCAGATTATTTAGTGAATTGTGGTCTTCAAAGTAGCTGAAGCCAATCCAGGCGATCGATACACCTTTTCTACGGGCAATTAGGATCTGACCTTTTTTGCCAAGGGCTTGAATCCCAGCTTTCTCAAGATTTCGGATTGTGTCAGCAAATCCTTGGTCAGAGAAATCGAAGGAATGATTATTGGCAACGCTCATCACATCAAATCCAGCGTCTTTCAAAAGCTGGGTATAACTGGGAGGTGTGCGAAAGGCAACAATCAGTCCACCACCAACACCTTTAGGAGAATAAGCATAGTTCGTTAATGTACTCTCAAAGTTACCGAATAATAAATCAGCACCTTTGAGAATAGGTTTAACCCCTTGAAAAAGTATTTTATGTTGAGGGTGAAGTCGATTGTCAGGATAGTTAGTACCAGGGACAACATCACCCACAGCTTTTATCTTGATATTAACTTTCGCTGGGATTTTAACTGTCGGTGGTTTTGATTCTAATGGAGTTTTAGGTGTGGCTTCCTCTTCAAGATATTCGGATGGATCTGACTCGCTTTGAGAGAGGCTATAGACCAATCTTTGAGAGATGCCATAGCCTAAGCCGATTAAAAAGCTGAAGGTGCCGACTGTAACCAATAAAGACACACGATGGCGGTTTGTTATTTGAAAAAACTCACTCGTGTTCTTAGCAGTTAGCTTGGCTAATAGGGATAGAGATTCTTCTGGCACAATAACAGTTGGCTCAGGCTAACTAATAGAAACATTAAGAGCTAGCTGAGTGAAATTTAAACAACTAGAGGCGAATTATAGCTGACTTTGGCAATAGTTTAGTGAGTACTCAAATACCTTTGCCATTGCTCGTAGAGCTGTGTGAGGCGTATTAGGGCATCTTCTGTATATCTCTGAGCTTCCCTCAAAATTGCTGACCAAACCGCTTCAAGTGCATTTAAATCCCGGCAGAAACGCATCAAAGTACAGCAAGCGGCTACCCATTGTTCGAGCTTACGATAGCTGATGAAGTAGCCGCCTAAGCCTTCGATATGCACCCAAAGCACATGCTTCCACTTTTCCCACCTGAAAACCCGGTTGAGTTCAATTTTTAGAAGTTTGGCAAGTTGTCGGCGGGTAATTACAAAAGTTTTGGGGTTAATGCGACGGCGCAGAACGTTCATGGCTGTTTCGGGGTAGGTGCAATTTGGTTTGGGTTATCTCAGGGGGTCAGTCATCGTCAGATAACCCCTCCCCAGCCCTCCCCGCAACGGGGAGGGTGCCGGATTCTTCTTGTTCTCTCTTGTTGCAAGGCGATTGAAGGGGGTCATCCCGTGTTATGTCAAAAATGATTTCGTGGCGAATAGTTGGCATGAGTTGTCGGAGGATTTGCAGATGAGCTTCGGCGTCATTGCGGCGACGACACCGAGCGACGATGAGTCGTTGTAAGTTAGGGAGTGGACGGATGATGCACCAGGGATGTAAGCGTTCAAAGTAGGTCATGATGCTTTTCTAGTAGTGTTTGCGAGTTGCTTTTTTGTGGCGCTTTGAATGATGGTTTCGATAATTTGGCAGTCGGGTTCGTTGTTTTCTAGGTGAAGTACCCAGGCGCTGATGGGAGCGGGTTGATAGGTCAGCAGGTAGTATTCATCTGTGTCCCTGCTTACCCCCCCAGCCCCCCTTGTTAAGGGGGGAGAAGGAGAAGTTGTTGTTTTTGGGGGACTAAGAGCCTTCTTTTCCCCGCTTGCCAAGGGAGGATTAAGAGCATTTGTTTCCCCCCTTACTAAGGGAGGATTAAGAGCATTTATTTCCCCCCTTACTAAGGGAGGATTAAGAGCATTTGTTTCCCCGCTTGCCAAGGGAGGATTAAGAGCATTTGTTTCCCCCCTTACTAAGGGGGGACTAAGGGGGGTAATCTTCCAAACTGCCTGTTTTGGTTGTTTGTGGATGCGGTAGCCACGTTCTTTGAGTGCTGCACGGATGGCAACAATCTCTGACGCGACACGATATGCTTCTGTCGCTGTGGATTTCTTCATGGATAATCTGGTTAATGGACATGAGAGCCTTTGCCTAGCAAGCCATATGTGCTCTAGGCAATTGCTCGTTTTGTTCTGGCAAGACAACTGACGGGACAACCGACTAGCCAAACGCTAGTTTTTTGGGCTGCTTAGCCGCTGTTATCCCTAAAAAGCAAAAAATAAAACCGATTAAATTTTATGGTTTTATCTTATGGCAAGACCCAAGAAAGGTCAACCACAGGAGACTAATTCTCCATTTAAAAAACTACGTCTAGAAGCTGGACTCACTCAAGATGACTTGGTGAGGCTTATGGGGGTGACTTCCTCAACCATTCGCCGTTGGGAAAAGGGAGAAGCAGAACCAACGATGACGGTTTCCCAGATCAAGGCGTTTTGCAAAGCGGTGAACAAGACTCTTGACCAACTGCCAGACTCCTTATTGCCGTCGTCCAAATCAGAGGAGGATGAGGGGAAGTAAGATAGGTGTGTCAGCTATCCAGTTGTGTAGCTCATGGTCAAGATAAGCCCAGGCACCAAACTCACCCTAGAAGAATTTCTGGCACTTCCAGAAGGGGATGTAAACTATGAGTTTGTCGAGGGTCAGGCAGTCCCCAAAGTGTCTCCAAAATATTTCCATTCGGCTTTACAGACAGCTTTGTTGCTCCTTATACGAGGCTGGTGCAAGGCAAAAGGTAGAGTTGGTGCAGAGTGGGCAATTCTCTTAAAGCGTCAGGGTAAAGATTGGGCACCCTTACCCGATGTGACATACATTTCCTATGAACGTCTACCCAAAAGCTGGAAGCGTAATGAAGCCTGTCCTGCCCTCCCTGAACTGGTCATTGAGATTATCTCTCCAGACCAAACCATGAAGGAATTTGAAGATAAGGCTAAGGACTATTTTGCTGCGGGTGTTTCACGAGTTTGGGTTGTAGACCCTGAAGGTATCAGTATTAGAGTCTTTTTTCCAGATGGGACAAATCAAGTTTATACGAATACAATGCCCATTATTGATTCAATACTTCCTGGCTTGAAACTAACAACAAGACAGATTTTTGAAGAGGCAGAGCTGATTTAAAATAAAGATACTATTAGGAAATATTTAATCTATCGAAAAATACAAAATTAACCAATGAGTAACCCTGTACCCCTTCAGACAGTCATTGAATACGTTGAGGCTCTTTCTCCAGAAGACCAAGACTTACTACTAGAACTAATTCATAAAAGACGTATTGAACAACGGCGTCGAGAAATTGCTAGAAATACAGCACAAACGCTAGAAGCACTCAAAACACGTAAAGCCAAGCGTGGTACAGTTGCTGAGTTACAAGCTAATTTGTTCAATCAAGAATGATTGCCGAATTATTTACACGTTTGGGCAAGATACTGATTCTGAGGAGGAGTTGATTGTACTCATCGATATTGGCACTCATGACGAGGTGTATTGATGCGATCGCGTTTTGAGGTGAGGATGCGATCGCTCTGCCACAACCTTCAATCTACTGGTGCGATCGCACTTCAACTACTATCTTCCTAAGCTGTATGAAACTTACTGCTTTTAACAACTACCTCGACAATCTTTAGGCGGCAGGGGTGATGATGCAGCAGTGCCAGGTATCGGAAAGCTAGAACTGGTGTGGGTTCGTGGAAATCGTCTCTGTAGAAAATCTTTACAAAAATTTGAAACCCTCAAATGCTACAGTTTACAAGTCTCTGCGCGAGAGAACAAGAGAAGAGACCACCCGATCGAATCCCTCCACCCACAATAAATAACCCACTATCCAAAACCTACCCCAGACCCACCACCTCCAGTACTTCCCAACCGGGAGATGCCCTTGGGGGGCATTTAGGTAAAAGGTGATTTCACTGTAGCTCAACCATTCCTCCTCTTTCTTCAGCCCCAGCCATTTATTTTTCTCTACTCGCCATCCCACGCGCAACCCAAACTTACAGTATATTTCATAGTCGTATTCGCCAGGTTTACCACCAACGCTCTCCCAGATACGCTTTTGGACACTAAACCCAAAGCGTCCATTGCTGTATTTTACCCAGAGCTGGTCGATGGTTCGTAAATCTGTGCAGGGAAATTTTTCGATGGACTTTTCATTGAGATAGCCTTCTTTTTCTCGATTAGCTGCCTTGAGCATGACAACTAAAGTTTCCTCATCCGCTTCCTCCCACTTCCCTTGTGCTAGTAAATCTCGCAGCTTAGTGTAGTCTACGCCCTTGTCAGAACTGAGGTCATCAGTTTGACTGTTAGCAATTTCAGGAGTTGACCTCTCCCCCAGCCCCTCTCCTACAAGGAGAGGGGAGCTTTTCTCCCCCTTCCCTCGCAGGGAAGGGGGCTGGGGGGTTAGGTCAGTCTTTGGCTCAGAACGTCCCACCCACAACCGTTCAATTCTCTGTAATGACCTAATGGCTTGCATATCGTTACCAGAAGCCGCAGCTAGCACCCGAATCCACAACTGCTCTGCCAGTTCCAGATCCTGTTCAACTTCAGCTCGATAAGCATCATTTTTCAAGGTAGCGATATCCGCTAACGTTGCGTATCGCGGCACAAGAATCAAGTGTGATTTAGGTAAAGGCTCAGCAATGGTATAAGGTGTTTGCCGAGCATTCTTGTGTTGACGAACTAGTTCAGGCACTCGCCAAGTTAGATACTGATTCAACCGCTCAACTGTGGCGCATTTACCTTGAATACCCAAACCTTCCAAGAGTGCGTGGGTAAACGCACCCTGCTGTAATGCGTCAATTTCAAAGGAGTACTCATTAGGGCTACAGGAAAAAATGCTAATCTCCCCGGTAGATCGTGCCTCTTGAGCCGTTTGCCGTCCAATTCCTTCCCCAGCACGAGTGCCCTGACTGCGACAAGCATCCAAAATCAGGACAACATTATCCGCTCCACAGCTACGCAGACGTTCTCTAATGTGATTAATCGAAATAGCGGTATTTTCAATATCTCCTGGATCGCCATCACAGGGCATCAGGTAATCTCGACCAGCATGGCGCATTCCATGACCACTGAAGAAAAACCAAAAGTTATCCCCAGCCTCTAGACGGGGTTGTTCACTTAACTGTCGCAACACGCGCAGCAAGTTAGCACGAATCGGTTGACCACCAACATCAGGTGAGTCATCCGAGAAGAATAGAATCTGGTCAAATCCTGCCTCAGTCCGGAGAAACTCCTGCATCAACTGAGCATCCCGCTTCGCAAATTGGAGCGGTTGTAAGTAATGGTATTGATTAATGCCGATCGCGATCGCCCAGTTTTTCGCCATCTCACGCTAATCCGCCCGCTTGAACTTGAGCTTAATCGCCCCTTTGCCTCCAGCTTTCCCTCCAGTTCCCAGGATGCTCATTTGCCCCTCACCATTAATTTCTACCGATAGCTCAATTTCATCCAGTTGCATCCCTGGTTTTTTATCCCCTTGCTGCTGGGTACGGTTAAACAACCGCTCAACCACTTGCATCAAGTGACCCATTTCTTCTTCTAATTTTTTGACTTTAACGTTATGAACACTAACCCCTTCAGCTTCCTTTCCTTTCTGTTTGGAAGCTTCATCGTCTTGGAAGTAGTATGGCCCTAGATCTTCTATCCCCATCTTAGAGCCGTCAGGGGCAAGGATTTGAGGCGCATCGTCCGTCACAATCCGGATAGTATCTTCGTCCATAAATAATGCGTAAAACTCCAAATCCTCTACTACATGATTACAGATACAAGCTATGAATTCCGGTTGTAGGAGTGATACCAAATCCGGGTTAAATACTCCTTTTTTGGTGGGGACAAGGCAGAAGGCAGAAGGCAGAAGGAAAAAAAGACTTCAGCCGAAAAGGGGGTTATCAAGGCGGATTTGGTATGACACAGGAGTTGCGAAGTTTATGGAGAAGAAGCGATCGCAAGAAAGATAAAATCAGGAAACATTAGCCTATGGAAAATCTATAAATACTGCTGATGAGCACTCATGACGAGGTGTATAAGGCATATCGATTGAATGCGATCGCTTTTCTGCAACCTTGCACTAGCGCTCTTTTGTAAAACTGGGTGATTGGTAACGCTAAAACCCTGATGTGACGGAACTTTTCCTATTTGGGCTACGTTTCAAATCCCAAACTAGGGAAGCTTTCAGAGTTTGGCTTTCAACGTGATTTTCCGAGACTGACAAAAGAGCACTAGATGCGTGTTACTAAATTGGCGATCGCCCTGACCAACTCCTCTGGCTCCACCGGCTTAGGAAGGTGCATGTGAAACCCTGCTGCAAGTGCCTGCTGTTGATTGACTTCTCCTGCATAGGCAGTCAGAGCGATTGCCTTCGGCATACTTTCGCTTAGCCCTGGAATTTGCTCGCTCTGCTGGGAATATCGTGCCTGTATTTGGCGCATCAGCATATAACCATCCATCTCCGGCATCCCAATATCACTGACTAAGACATCGGGATTGAACTGGTCTAGAACGAGCAATGCTTCGGCGGCAGATGCAGCAACCCTCACGTTTGCTCCATATTCACCTAAGATGAAGTCCACTAAATCACGCATATCGGCTTCATCGTCTACCACCAGAACTCGCAACCCGCTCAAATCAATGGTTGTAGTGGATGGCTGATTGTTGGAAGATGTCTTTGCAACGGCCACCATTCGTGGTATTAGCACAGTGAAGGTTGCACCCTGTCCCTCACCTGGACTCTCAGCCTGAACGGTTCCTCCGTGCAGTTCCGTAAGATGACGCACGATCGCGAGTCCCAGCCCCAACCCACCGAATATTCGCGTTGTCGTACTATTTTCCTGACGAAAGTATTCAAAGACATGGGGCAAAAACTCTCTCGAAATACCTTTGCCAGTATCTTTAACCTGGATTTGAGCAAAGGAATCAATCGGCTCTAGGCGCACTTCCACTTGTCCTCCCGCAGGCGTGAACTTAACGGCATTGGAGAGCAAGTTCCAGACAATTTGCTGAAGACGACCTGGATCGCCACAAATGGGTTCTACATCCCAATCCAGTTGAGTTTGGATTTGTATGCCTTTTGTCTGTGCGGCTAAGTGTACTGTTTCAATCGCCGCCTCAATGGTAGTGGATAGATTGACAGGGCAGACATTCAACGCCATCTTGCCTTGTATAATCCGAGATACATCGAGTAAGTCTCCGATTAGTTGAGTTTGCAGCTTGGCATTGCGCTCGATGGTTTCTAAGGCTTTATCCCTTGCCGACTCGTCGAACTTGCGAGTTCGTAACAGTCTAGTCCAACCAAGGATGGGGTTGAGAGGCGATCGCAACTCGTGGGAAAGTACCGCCAGAAACTCATCTTTAATCCGGTTAGCCGCTTCAGCAGAAGCCCTAGCACGTTGCTCGGCTTCATAGAGATGGGCACGAGCGATCGCCTGAGCGCATTGTTGAGCAAGGGCGAGCATGAACGCACGGTCATCCTGACTCAAGGGTGAAAATTCAGCAAAGTTGATAGATATTCCTCCAACTGCCCGACCTTCAACCATTAGGGGTAATGAAATCCAAGCCGCATAGTTCAACTCTGCATAGTTCTGGGCCAAGTGAGGATAGCGAACAATTCGCTCTTGAGTTGACTCTTCCCAAATGGGTTCTCCAGTTCGTACAGCTTCTGCCAGTGGTACTGGTGTAGTAATCGGAAAACGACGCCACGCTTCAGGTATATCTTGCTGGTACCCCACGGAGTGGACAATTTCAAGCTCCGTGCCATTCTGATTGACAATTGCTACCACAGCGGAGGAGGCATTCAGCACAGCGATGCTCTGCTCCACAATTACTTCAGCGACTTGGGCTGGTGTGAGGGGTTCGGAGAGGGCAGCCGTCACAGCCTGCAAACGAGCGGTGCGATCGGCAGTTTTCTCCGCCTGCTGGCGTGCCTGTTTTGCCTGTTGATACAGCCGAGCGTTGACGATCGCCATTGCCGCCCGGTCTGCCAAATCTTGAAACAGATTCTGATCATCGATATTGTGGGGTTCTCCAGGATGATTGCGAGTCAGGCTCAATACTCCAATCGCTTGTCCCTGCACTTTCAGCGGCACAATTAACGTACTGCAAACTTTAAAGCGCTCTAAGTAATGCTGGTACTCCGGTTTGATGGCAGCACGAAACTCCTGTTGTGATGTCACTGGCATTAGCAGTGGTTCTCCCGTCTGCATTACTCGCCCCCCAATCCCCTCATCAGCACGGCGAGGATAATCGCTCAACAGTTGACTAACGAACTCTCGTACCTCTGGGTCAACGTGGTAGCAGGAAACAGGGTTAAGCCATGGCCCATCTTCAGAAAGCAGACTCAGTGAGCAAACATCGCCTGTAAATTCACTAACAAGTCGGGTGATGGTATTCAAAACGGTTTGCAAATCTAAACTTGCAGCGGCAAATGTTTGCGAGGCTTGAGCGAGAAAACGCTCTTGTTGCTCGGTGCGTTTTTGGTCATCAATATCCGTCGCCGTTCCCAACCAGCCAACAATCCTGTCTTTTTCTGCTTTGATTGGGACAATTTTGCTCAAGTGCCAGCGGTAAACCCCATCGACTCGTCTGATCCGAAATTCCATTGAGTAGGCATTACCCGTTTCTAATGCCTGTGTCCATTGCTCCCTAATCAAAGGTAGATCATCTGGGTGAAGAGCCTGCTGCCATCCGGAACTTTGGGTCTGTTCCAGAGTTAGCCCTGTATAGTTCATCCAACTTTGATTGCAGTATTCTGTTATTCCATCCGTACCTGCCATAGACACGAGTTGCGGCAGGGATTCGGCTAACAAGCAGTAGCGCTTTTGGCTCAGACGCAGGGCTTCCTCTGCTTGCTTGCGCTGTGTTATGTTTCGTGAAATTGCAATGACCCCCTCAATGGTTTGGTCTGAACTTCTCCACGGTGTCATGATGTACTCGTAGTAGTGCATCCCATCTGCCGCCATATAATCAGTTTCAGCTCTAATGGGTTGCCCGGTTGCCATGACCGCTTCTCGTTGCCTATCTACCCGTTCCATCAGGTCTGCGGGTAAGTGGATGTCTTGCCAAGTCTTACCCACTAACTCCTGTGGTTCGTAGCCCATTACATTTGCACCACCTTGACTCACATACTGATAGCAACCTGCACGGTCAAAAACATAAATGTGATCAACAGAGGCAGAAAGAATAGGATTTAATACGTTCGCCTGTTCTTGAATTTGGGCGGCTAACCGACGAGCATTGTCCTCTGTTTGCTTGTACTGGGTGATGTCCTCCACTGTGTTAACATAGCCAATCAGGTTGCCCCCATCCTCCAACAGTGGAGCCGATCGCACATATACCCAGCGGATCCCTCCTTGTTGCGTTTGGAAGCGACACGAGTGGGAAAACTCGCTGCCGTTTTGGGTATGAGCAAACCATTTTGTTAACGCTGACTCGCTATCATCTGAATGAACAAACTGTGTCCAGCCTTTTCCTAAACTCTCCTCAGTTGAGTAACCATAAAGGGAATCAAATCGCGGGTTGATGTAGGTACAGCGACCATCTGTATCGGTCGTAAAAATGCTAACTGGACAGCAATCGCTTAGTGAATGAAAAAAAGCATCAGTTCGTTGTTCCGTATCAGGTTGCTTGTATTCAACGTTGTCTTGGGACTGCTTCACCATACGCTGCTGATCCGGTGGGAAATGAGAACAAGGAGATAGTTAGCAAAAATATAGTCAAATATTGCAACAGACGTGCTAATCCCTGATTAGTCCTACATTTTCGCTTATATATGGCTACAAACGTAACCAATTCTCAGCTGAACTACACAGCCTTTATCCCATAGTCGAGCTATTTTCCCAAACTTGCATGAGCCGGATTAGGTTAGGCTACCTCTTGCGTTGCCCCAACTCCGGTTTCCAGAACTCGGCGTTTGATTTGGATGAGAACTTCTGCATCATCCCGAGAGATTAAGTCCTCGTCCCATTTGCTCAGGACTTCGCTGTCTATGTCGTACCCAAGCGCTTCTCAGTTTTTCCACGTATCGTTTCCATTCATGAATAATATAGAAAAATAAAGAAATCTGCGGTAATCTATATACAGGTCGATAGGATTACCATATGAAACTCTCAGATTACGCAAAACAACAGGGCGTTAGTTACAGAACAGCTTGGAGCTGGTGGAAGAAAGGCATTATCAAAGGTCGCCAACTTCCTACAGGAACCATACTGGTCGAGACTGACGCCGCTTGTGTCTCTAATGTAGTTGTCTGCATTTATGCCAGAGTGTCCAGTTCCGAAAACAGGGGCAATCTAGATAGGCAAGCTGAAAGACTTGCTCAATACGCAATAGCCAAGGGCTATACAGTTGACAAGATTGTCAAAGAAGTAGGAAGCGGACT
>DATNPH010000168.1:0-1576 GCA_036703315.1 Coleofasciculaceae cyanobacterium | reverse complement strand
TTAACTTCAACACTCCAGTGCAACAAACTCCTAATGGCGCTTACGAGGTTACCTGTAATCTTCCAGCAGGTACGGCGGTTGCTAGTTACTCTGTTCCTGAGTAATTGGCATTGGCATAAATCTTGCAGTTGATTTCAACTTGAGATTACCAACCATGAAACACCAGTATTTCGCAATCCGTCTAGTCGCTGTTTCCACAGACGACCTGTCATTCAGAGTCGCTAATCAAACCATTCAACTTTATCAACTAGGAGGCTAAAAATTATGAAACGCCAATTATTGGCGATCGCCCTACTGGCTGCATCAGCATTGACAGTTTGTGCAGAACAAATGCTTGCATCCGCCCAACAGTTCACCATCAGCCAAGCTGGAAACACTAATTCAACGAAAACGATTGAAGTCAAGGTTGATCGGGCTGATACATCACCGGGCTTTGTTTTTGATCCCGGTAGCGCGCTGGAAGCTCGTCCGGAGATGATGCTCAGAGTGTTTGTGGATGGAGAGCGAATTGCTCAAGCGTTCGGACCTGAGAACCAGTCATCGGTTAGCTTCAACCTCAAAGCGGGTGGTAGAAGTACCAAATCTCTCGTTCCGGTTCGAGTTGAACTGTATGACAAGGACAATACAACCCAGGAGGCGATCGACATCAATCCCTTGCAAGGGTTTACCATTCTGAACCTGCAATACAACCCAGCCACAGGTAACATCCTCAACGAGCAAGGCAACAAGATTGCTCAAAGCGGTCAATTCTTTGACATGGAAGGTCTTGACCCTCAAAAGAACGCCACTATCCGGCTCAGCATTACGCATCGGTAAGCGTCTACAAGCGGTAATTGAGTAGACAGCACTCACTCAATTACTGCATTGCGTGTGCTGAGTTAGGCTCTGGAAACAACACGGCTCCACTACGTTAAAGCCGTGGGATTCTTGCGTCTAGGTTTAGGTAAAATCTATCCAACGGCAGTTGGGGTTTTACTGAGATGGAGTTTGAACAGGCTCTCGAAGTGACCGATGCAGTAGTGTTTGCTCAAGTTTGCAGACACTTAAGCGATGTAGAAATCGCTATTCTCAGAGGAACTTGGCAAAAGCAAACCTATGAGCAGATTGCCGAGACGTCAGGCTACTCGATCAGCTACCTCACCCGTGATATCGGGCCTAAACTCTGGAAGCTTCTAAGTCAGGCTCTTGGAGAAGCAATCAGTAAAAGTAACTTTCGGGCAGCACTGGAGCAGCAGTGGAGTAGGGGAGAGGGGGAGCAAGGGAGAGGGGGAGAATTCCCAATCCAAAATCCAAGTTGGGCTGGAAGCGCACCAAAGGTGCGACCAAAAATCCCAAATCGAACTGACTGGGGAGGAGTAGTGGATGTCAGCTTCTTCTACGGACGCACCCAAGAACTGAACACCTTAAAACAGTGGATTTTGCAGCATCACTGTCGGATTGTGGGGCTGTTGGGTATGGGCGGGATTGGCAAAACCTCTTTATCTGTAAAGCTGGCACAGGACATCCAAGAGGAATTTGAGGTTTTGATTTGGCGAAGTCTCCGCAACGCCCCATCCTTGGAAACCCTTCTGGGCGA
>DATNPH010000123.1:0-26901 GCA_036703315.1 Coleofasciculaceae cyanobacterium | reverse complement strand
GCCAGTGCCGCCACTCATGCTGTCACTGCCTGCACCACCATCAAGTTTGTCATCGCCACCGCCACCACTCAGCGAGTTGTTAGCAGTATTACCCACTAAGGTGTTATTCAGGATGTTACCTGTCCCTGAGATTGTACCAGTGCCGCTTAAAACAAGGTTTTCTAAGTTGGCACCCAAAGTCCAGTTCACCGCCGCTTGCACGGCGTCAATTTCAGTCGTAGTGGTGGAAGTTTCGCTAATGGTGTCACCTGAACTATCCACAATGTAAGTGTCATTTCCGACACCACCACTCATGGTGTCATTTCCCGCTCCACCATTCAGGGTGTCGTTGCCATCGCCACCACTAACGGGACTTAAACAATGGATTAAGACTAAATGAGTTATAATCCATGTTAGGCAAGCATCTCACGTACAGAAATACCCATGAAAGAAACTACGCCCGACGCGATGCCCCCATGTTTTGAGAAATGGTGTAGTCGGTTCGATGATGTTTTTAGCCATCAAGCGCAAAGAAAAGGGTTTAGGCACTATCTGGGGGGATTATTGGGGGAAAGTGAGCGAAAAAACTTAACTCAAATGTCGAACAACGCAGTGGGAGTGGTTTACCACCAATTGCATCCTTGGTGCGCCTAAATTCGGAGGAAACCTCCGAGGCGGCGCATCCGCTTTTTGACGGAAGCGCCTTGGTCAACCTTAGAGGTAAATGAGCGCCGCCTAGTGGTGATGAATCAGTGTAGCCAAAGCCGGATAAGTAGAGGATTCACATTAATCGTTGATGATTCAGGTCATAGAAAGAGTGGCAATTTCACAGAGGGAGTGGGACGGCAGTACATTGGAGAAATTGGGAAAACCGATAACGGAATAGTAGTGGTAACAACTCATCTATATGATGGCAAAAAAAGCCTGCCGTTAGATATAGAGTTATATCAACACGCCAGTTCGTTACCTGAGGGAAAAAGAGATATTGAATTCAAGAAAAAGCCAGAGCTAGGTCTAGAATTAATTGACCGAAGTTTGGAGAGGGGATATCGACCGGGTATCGTGCTAATTGATGCTGGCTACGGCAATAACATAACATTCCTGCTGGAGCTAGAAAAAAGGAAAATCAAGTATTTAGGGGGATTAGCCAAAAACCGCAAAGTGATAATTGTAATTGAAACCTCGGCAAATCAACGAACCAAGATTCGCTTAGATAAGTTAGCTGAGTCATTGCCTATTAAAGCTTTTATCCCTGTTCAAATCAATCTAAATAAACCGAAAACAGTCTGGGTGGCAACTACAGAAGTAAAGATATCACGTCTAGAGGGAAAGCGAAGTATAGCCATCGTCATGAATGCTTCTACTTTCTCACAAGCCACTGATATCGACTATTTTATCACTAACGTTTCTCCATCAATTGCCAATCCAGAGTGGATAGTTGCTACTTACTCTCAAAGAAACTGGGTGGAAGTTTTCTATAGAGAAGCTAAAGGCTGGCTAGGTTTGAGGGAATACCAAGTCCGAGATAAAAGAAGTCTAATGCGACATTTTATCTTAGTTTTTTGTGCCTATACTTTTATTCTTTGGCACACCTTAACAGGAGGATTAAGAAGGCGCTGGGCTAACAAACCTTTGAACACCTTTGCTGAAGCAATAGAAGCCTTTAGAACAGCTATGTCTTTTCGATTTTTTGAGTGGTTGAACCTAAATCGTGACGTGTTTGCTGCTTATAGAGCCAGTTTAGGGTTTATTTGGGCTTAATTTTTGTCTAAGTCCCGCTAAGCATCTAAGGCTATTTCAATGCAGCTAACATTCAATCCCCCTCCAAAGAGTGCATCACCTTCCGAACAAACTGCAACGAAACGTCGTCGTTCTGATCGCATTCGAGATCATCTTGCCAATGAGCGCACATATTTAGCCTGGATGCGGAGTGCGATCGCCTTAATGGGATTTGGCATCGTGATTGTGCGGATTCGGATGTTTCAACCGCCGATGGTGCCATCAACTGGAATGAGTTGGAAACTTGGGTTAGCTTTTGCAGTTATGGGACTGCTAACTGTGTGGCTCTCTACCCAACATTATTTTGGGGTACGGCGCGATATTGACGAAGATACGTATGAACCGTCTGATCGCTGGGTAATGCTCTTCAGCTTGGCAGTTCTACTTTTGGGTGCAGGCATCATCTACTACATTTTTGCGGCTCCTATGCAACTGATGGTTGGTGCGATGTTTGAGTAATGTCGAGGTTTTGATGCCTAAAAACGACAGGGTTGCCAGCATGAAGATCCCCAAACCTGCCCCAAAGAAACCGCCATTGACTTGAACACGGCTCATGGTGGTTAAACAGAACCCTCATCCCATCAGAACCTATCAAACTGGTCAGAACTTATGCAAAAGCGATCGCATTTTTCACCTCAACCCGATGCCAAGAGTTATTCATATAACCCTTGAAATTCCAAATCGTTCTGGCATCCTCTGGTTGGCTATTCCCGGCACTATCCCATGCCCGCACGATAATCTGTGAACAGCCTTTGTTTAGCTCCAATTGACTTTGCCAAAATCGCCAAGTCCAAGGAGACGGTGATTCAAGAAGTTCAACCTGTACCCATGTTGTTCCCCCATCATTGGATAACTCTACTCGTTCGAGGCTATGACTGCCACTTGCGATCGCATATCCCTCAACCAAGATTGGGTTAGCCAGTATCTTCTCTCCTTCTAAGGGATTGTAGATCGCAGAATTCACAAATAGCTCCCCTAGCATCTGCCCTTTAGTCCAATCGGCTGTCTCTGCTCGTACCTCTGGCGTAAAGAGCTTATAAGCATGTTGCTGGAAGTAGTTACTAGAAGGGCTTTCCTGAAGCGTGATGCTCGATAGCCACTTAACGCTCCTCGCGCCAAGATAACCCGGTACCACAACTCGCAACGGAAACCCATGTACAGGAGTCAGCGGCTCACCGTTCATCTCGTAGGCTAAGAGAACCTCTGGACTCATCGCCTTCTCAATCGGAATAGAACCCCCAAAGCCGAACGTCTCTCCCTCTTTTTCCACCTCATCCAAACCGCTAAAGGCGGCGTTTTTCGTATCGGCTTCGATTCCAGCAGCTAGCAGTACCTCCCGTAGAGGAACGCCACCCCATATAGCATTGCCAATCGCTTGTGCCTGCCAGGGTTCTTCACCCGGAATCGGTTTGGCTTGAATCAATCCATCGCGCCGATTACCAGCACACTGAAGCGTTGCCATAACGGTACGTTTAGGAAACTTTTCTCGAATTTCATTCAGTGAAAGGTTCAAGTGCTGACTCACACTCCCAGTCACAGACAATCGATACTCCGCTAGATCGACTTCAGGAATTGAACCATGATTTCGGACGTAAAAAAGTTCTTTCGGTGTAATAAAGAACTGTCGAAGCAGCTTCAAAGGTGGCTCTGCATTAAAAGGTGTCCGCTCGTGGATAATTAAGTCTGGATGCTTACTCATGGTGCTTGAGTGTAAAAATTAATGGCTCAAAAGTACCGTTCAAAGCTGAATGCTTCAGTGCTTTCTCTCTTACGCTGCGTAGTTACGAAAAGAAAATCGATCCCTCATGCCGCAACCAGTAGCGAACCAAATGCCGCTTCAGAGCTGGATGGGTGGCATCTTGAAAGGCTGTGCGAGTATGGGCGAGATCGTAGTTGTTGAGAAATTGCACCTGTCCCCTTTCCAACATTCCTTCCCACCATAGGGATTCATCACTTAATACGTCTTGAAGAACGGTTAGAGCAGCCTCACCCTCTTCATCGAGCACTTCACCCGCTAACTGATAGCCATTTCTCACCAACGTTGGGTTACAGCGAACGCGCAATTGACGGTCAAACGTGAAAATCGGATATTTCCGACTTCTGGGTTCGCTGGGAGCGTGTTCCTTCTGGCGATCGAAGTAGAAGGGTTGGTACAGACGAAATAAGTGCCGCTTGAACTTTTGCCTAAGGATGTTGTGTACAGAGGCAAGGCTGAGTACTCGGCTGAGTCCTCCTTCCTCGGCTGGATTGAGACACAGAAGGAGAAGATAATGAGGCACGAAGTCATTAAATGGGGCGTCGGTATGGAAATCCAAACCGACATTAGTCACCGAAGCGCGAACGCCGATACTATAGGGATTCCCTTTATCGCGGACATCGTAAATCATTGTTCCGTCCCACTTCTGCGGTACGGGACGCTCCAACATAGAGCAAAGAATCCAGACGAGGGCTTTCGCCTCATCGGTATCCATTTCTTCGAGAGGGAGTCTGTCAAGAACAGCATGGTGAACGCCCTGTTCCAACACTTGTCGTATGCGTTCCATCAACGCTCGGCACTGCGGCATATCGAACTGGTTGGGATGGCGCAGCAGGACGGGAAGCGGGTGTTTGCGGATAAAGTCTAGTAAGCCTAACAGTTCTTCCCGACACGATGCGCTCAGTGGAATCAGCCAATCTGCCTCCGAAAGCGTCGATCGCGTCCAGGCGTGAAAGTTATCGATTTCGCGATCGAGAATCGTGATATTTTGTTTTGTCTTTGTCATAGAATCAATTCAAAATTTTCCTCATTTGAGTTTTTGAGTTAATGAATGTTGGGTTTCTTGATGTCAACCCAACCTAGGGTGAAGAGCTGTTGTAAGAGGATTGCAGGTGATTTGCAAACTGTTATGCGCTCTCATCCCAAGCGTGCCAGCCCTCTTTGAAGCCGTAGAAGACGATGACCAATCCGGCAAGCGGGTCAGCCCACCACCAGCCAAGTAAAGCGTTTAAGAGCAGTCCAATCAGTACAGAACCAGCTAGATAGGCATCAACGAGGGTGACACGAGCTTCCGCTTTCAGTACAGGGTTGTCAAGCTTTCTGCCTGTGTGAGCCTTACCAGCAGCAAGCGCCAGCATTGCCAAAAATGTTGCAATTAACCACACAATACCGACCAGAGAACTACTGGAACGACTTTGATCAAGCAGAGTGTTTGACGACTGAATTAATATGTATGTCGCCAGCATAAAGAACGCTGTTCCAATTAAGCGAAGTGCTTGCTGTTCCCGTTTTTGATTAACACCATTTAATTGCCAAATCACCACTATTGAAGCACAAATCTCAATTAGGGAGTCAAGTGCAAACCCTACAAGCGCAATTGAGCTAGCTTGAAGTCCTGATACAATCACAACCCCTGTACCAACAACATTCCATCCTAAAGTTAGGTATTCAAGTAGTAGTCCCTGACGTAGAAGTCTATTTGTTCCTTTCATATTTCTTCTCTCGAACCAGGAAATAGTTAAGAGTGCAAGAAGTATCTTTTACCTTGTCCGAAGCCAACGAATAGTGAAAAAACAGCCCAAGCCGTACAGACTGACTAAAACCAACAAAGCTAAATCCCCAAGAGGCCACTCCAACCCGATTCCTTCACCGAACCAGAACGTTCCAAAAGCCATCAGCAGTATTCCTGCACCAAGTTTGAGCAATACTTCTGGCAGTTTCATTAAATGACCGTGCAGCAGGGCAACTACAGCGATCGTCAATAGCAAAGCTAGTATCGTACCCAACAAAGCTTCATTCCAAGCCCCTGATGCAAGTCCCAAAGTGATGACAACGATCGCAACTTCCAGCGCTTCAAGAGCGGAACTTTTAGTCATGATGATGAAGTTGATGCGACTGAATCCTGTTGCACGGGATTCCAGCGAAATGCCTTCAGACGTGAGGGGGTCGCTGACCCATCCAGCGCGTTTACCCCTAGCCTGTCGTAGACTGACTTCTTGACCCAGCCCCAACCAAACCACAGCAGTACGGCACCAATTACCACTTGCAGCAGACGCAAAGGAATCAACTGTAATCCCGTTCCCAGTATTGCTGTTGCCACTCCCACGATTACTAAACCCGCAAGCGTACCCCAATACGCTTCTTGTTTATAACCGGAACGGGCAATAGCATAAGCGATCGCCGCTGTCTCAAAAAATTCCACACTTGCACTGCTTAATGCACCGACAAACACCCCAGCATTCATCTATTTTTCCTCTTGTTTAAACTGAATCTTAAGTAGCCCCAATGATGCCGTGCTGCCGTGCTACTTCAACTAGAGCCATGTATAGGGGCTGATCATGCCAATGGTCTGTTTCCCCAATGTAGATAGTGAGTTCCTCCACGTCTTCATCGCTACCTCCTTGTTTAAAAGCTTTCAAGTGAACGTTGTTTTTAGCGTTTCATGTGTGTTTATTTGGTTAAACGGGCAAGGACAACACCTAACTGAACGCAGACTATTCCTAGGACAGCACTGCCTACCCAGTAAAATCCAGCTACCTCCAAAGTTCGGCTGCGTAGCAGAGTAACGGTATCAAGACCGTAGGTAGAAAAGGTTGTATAGGCACCCAAAAACCCGACAGTAACTAGCAACCGGACATCCGGGGGAATGTTAACTGCCCGTTCTAGAACCAGGGTGACGAAGAAGCCCATGCACAAACACCCTGTTAGATTGATGAAAAAAGTGCCGTAGGGAAAGCTAGTCCCGAAGCGTTGGGCAAACCACAGCGTCAGATAGTATCGACTCAACGCTCCTGCACACGCCCCTAAACAGATAGCGATAGGATTACGAATATCGGGTGATAGCAATAATAGTTCCCCCTCTAATCTCTAGTTTCTGGCTCTGAAGACCTACCACATCACAGAAGGTCTCTCAAAGATATGGAGGTAGAAACTATCAGCCGAGAGGCGGTTCTCTGAACAAGTCAGAAGGTGAGTCTCATCACCTGAGAGTTATTTTACTAAAATCTGCCCAATATGCAAGGGGAGCAGGGGGAGAGAAAGTTATCTCTTGGCTGTTGATAGCCTGGTAGTCGTTGTAATTGTTGGATACCGATGTGTAGGCAACTTAGACATTATCCCCCTTGGGCAGTCCCTTTTCAGTAGTGAATACCCCTTGAATCAGCTTTTTTCCTTTTCCCTTTTCCCTTCCAAAAATTGCCCAAAATAATCTTTGAATCCGCACTAAGCGCTTGCTAGTTCTTTAATTGCTTCTTGTTCCCCATTAATCAAACCAGCTTCATCACCCATCAGACGCTCTAGGACTTCATCTGCCAGAGTAACGAACTCCCGATCTTTTCGTTTGCGCGGACGTGGCAATGATACTCGCGTATCCATCGTTATCTGACCTTTGTCGATCAGCAAAATGCGATCGCCTAGCATCACCGCTTCGTCCACATCATGAGTAATCAGGAATGCCGTAAATTTTTGTTCCTGCCAAATCGTTTCAATTAGCCGCTGCATCTCAATCCGCGTCAAAGCATCCAAAGCTCCAAGTGGTTCATCCAACATCAGTAAACGTGGATCCCTCACTAAAGCTCTAGCAAGTGCTACCCGTTGCTTTTGACCTCCCGAAAGCACAATGGACACGGGTGGTAAAGATGGCACCATCAAACATGTATTTGGTGGACTCAATCCGCAAGGTTGCCAAGTTTGGTCTTTTAAAAAGCCTAGCGATGAGGAATTAAACCACGATTTTTTGTGGCGGTATCACCAGCGAACACCTCAGCGCGGTGCGATTTCCATCTTCAATCGTTCGCATTACGAAGATGTGTTGGTTGTGCGTGTGAAACAGCTAGTACCAGAGAGCGTTTGGCGGGAACGTTATCACTCAATTAACGAGTTCGAGCATATGCTCACACTGAACAAAATTTCGGTTATTAAGTTCTTCTTGCATATTTCAAAAGACGAACAAAAGCGGCGCTTGGAAAGTCGGCTACAAGACCCAGATAAGCATTGGAAGTTTTCTAGCAACGACTTGAAAGAGCGCGCATTTTGGGATGACTATCAAGCGGCGTTTGAGGACATGATTAACAATTGCTCAACTGCTCATGCCCCTTGGTACGTCGTACCTGCTAATAATAAGTGGTACCGCAATTTAGTGGTTGCTCGTACAATCGCAGATACTGTAGAGGCGATGAACCCACAATATCCTCCGGCAGAAAGTGGTTTAGAAAATATTGTGGTTCCCGATTAAAGATATTGATGAACGTTACTTACCTGCTAGGTTGAGGCAACTAGCACAGTCTCCAGCGAACGCCTAGTTCAGTCAACTTTACTTTTGTTTAGAAACAGCCTCTTATCCACCAAGCTTGGTCAGGTAAGTAAATAGTAAGCGATCGCTTACTAGTGATTTTCACGTTGCATGGAATATATGCCTGGGTAGAGGCGATCGCTCCTAACCATAAGGAGACGCTGATTTCCGATCATCTGCCCAACCAATTGGACTTGCTTTTTACAGCATTTCATGTGATATTCGGCTTTATGATCAATAAAATACAGTAAATCGACTGACTTACAGTATTTTGCAGGTTGAGGACATGGGTGGTGTGTAGTTGTTAGATACGCAAATTCAGGTTCATGGCACTGGCGTACAGTTGGAAGCGGAAATTGAGGAACGGATCAAAGCCTCTCTCTATCAATTTGTCAAAGCCATACAACAAAACAACTATTATCACGTTGCCCAATCCACAAGTGAACCCGTATTAGCACTACTGGAGTAAACTATGTTGGGTCAGTTAAAGCATCTATCCAAACCAGGGACTGATAGCAAGTGTAAGCACTTCAAACAAAAGCGTTCCACCAAAAACGTTGCTTTAGTAATTGCTACGACACTCTCTTTAAGTTTGGCAGCGTCTGCTTGCTCTTCGAGTAAATCAAACTCCACAACTTCTACAACTCCAGTTCCAGTTGCAAGTAACCCAAGTTCAAGCCCTCAAACCAAACCCAATTCTGGTGCAGCAGCGCCGAATGTAGTAAGGATTGGATTTGTGCGCTGGGGGTTATTGCCGCTTATCAAGCAACGCGGCACGCTAGAACGCGAACTGGCGGCTAAGAATATCAAAGTTGAGTGGGTAGGACCATTCCCTAATTTTGCCCCAGTGTTAGAAGCGATTAATGCTGGCAGTGTTGACTTGGGGGCTGGGGGCGATATTCCAGCAATATCCGGTTTAGCAGGTGGAGTTCCGGTTTGTTTGCTTGCCTACCGTCCTGCTGTTCCTCAAGCAGAAGCAATCTTGGTACGAGCAGACTCTTCCATCAAAACACCTGCTGACCTTGTGGGCAAGACTGTTGCAGTGAATCGAGGCGGTTGGGGTGAGCATTTGCTGCTAAAAGTGTTGGAGAAAGCCAATATTCCTAAGGAGCAGGTAAAGCGTGCGTATATGTCACCAACTGATGCTTTACCCGCTTTGTTGCAGAGTCATGTGGACGCTTGGGCAATGTGGGATGTAGGACTCGCAATCGCAGAAGTCGAACATCCTACCCGTCGCATTGCTTCCGGTGATGCTGCCCCCCACTACGGCGTTTACGTTGTCCAGCGCCAAGCACTGTCTGAGAAATCCGCTACCATTAATGGCGTTTTGGATGTCATCAAGCAAGAAGGCGATTGGGCAACAGAAAAACCCCAAGAGGCAGCCACCGTTTTAGAGAAAGCACTGGGAGTTTCTCCTAAAGCAGCAAACAAAACATCTGAACGCGCTCCCGTAGAAAAGGTACTTCCCCTAGAACCCCGCGTTATTAGCGATATCCAAAACTCAGCCGATTGGATGTTAGAACAGAAGGCAATTCCCAAACGAGTTGATATTGCTTCATCTGTTTGCACAACTCCGACAGCAGTCAAACAGTAAACAGGTGTATTCAAAAGTATCCGTTCTTGTCTGACTCAAATCACCTTTGCCAACATTTATCTTGGCATTGCTCAAGGTGCGCTTGAGGCGGCTAAGGACTACACCAAAACACAGACCAGACCTTGGTTAACATCTGGTGTAGACAGTGCTACTCAAGACCCCTACATTCTGCATCATTATGGTGAGATGTGGGTGAACTTACACTCAGCAACAGTTTTGACCGATAAAGCCGGTGAGGTGTTGGATGCAGCATGGGAAAAGCAACAGCAACTCACCGCCCAAGAACGTGGGGAATGCGCGATCGCGATCGCCACTGCCAAAGTCGCTGCAACAAAAGTGGGATTAGACATCACCAGCCGTATCTTTGAAGTAATGGGAACAAGAGCCACCGCTTCTAAATACGGTTTTGACCGCTACTGGCGCAACCTCCGCACATTTACCCTACATGATCCAGTGGATTACAAAATCCGTACACTAGGCAATTGGGCACTCAACGAGCAGTTACCCGAGCCTGATTTTTACGCTTAAGCCAATAGCGAGTCAGCGCAATTTAAGGAAAACCGATGATTAGCAGTGCTACTAACGTGAGTGCGATCGTGCCTAACGAATTTGGCGAACCCTCTTTCGGGTTAGTTGCACCTGATGGAATGTACTGGGCGATTGTTGGGCATTGACACCGATGTAGATAAAGGCAAACTGATTTACCGTGTTTTTAGCAACTGAGACGACTCTTGACTTTCGCCAAATACTGGAACTTCGACCCGTCAATCTCTTCGCTTCTGCCCTCTGCCTTTTGCCCTAACAACGAACAACAAATGACAAATGAGACAAATCCATTTAGCTGGTTTCTTAAATGCTGGAGGCGTAATTCATAGCCACGCCTCATGGCGTCATCCTCAAACCGATCTAGGGTTTTTGCAACCTGAACTCTATCAAAACATCGGTCGTATTTTAGAGCGCGGTAGGTTCGACTTAGCCTTCTTTGCCGATCGCTTGGCAGTATCGGATTGCTACGGCGGAGATATCGGGTTTGCCTTACAATACGGTGCTCAAGATGCTATTCGGCTTGATTCCATTCCCATCCTGGCGCTGATGGCAGGGAGTACGCACTACCTCGGTTTGGGGGCAACCCGTTCGACCACCTATTACCAACCATTCCAAATTGCTCGCGTTTTTGCCACACTCGATCATCTAACTCGCGGACGAATTGCTTGGAATGTTGTAACGTCCATGAATGATAGCGAGGCTCAGAACTTTGGCTTTGAGCAGCACTTGGAACATGACACCCGATATGACCGTGCTGATGAATTTGTAGAAGTCGCGTTCAAACTGTGGAATAGTTGGCAAGACGAGGCATTAATTCTAGATCGAGAAAATGGAATTTTCGTCGATCGCTCAAAAATAGACTATATTCATCATGCTGGTCAATGGTTTAAATCGCGAGGACCCTTGAATATTCCGCGTTCTCCTCAAGGGCGTCCTGTCATTATTCAAGCGGGTTCTTCCGGACGGGGGAAAGAGTTTGCAGCACGTTGGGCAGAAGTCGTTTTTACGATTCAACGCACTCCGGAACTGATGAAAGCATTCTATCAGGATGTTAAGGCAACTGTAATCAAACATGGACGGAACCCAGAGGATTGTTTAATCCTTCCCGCCGTGATGCTATTTATCGCAGAAACTGAAGCACTAGCCAAAGAAAAACAAGAATTTCATAACGAATTAGTTCACCCTCTCTCCGGTTTATCAACCCTATCCGGTCATCTCAACTATGACTTTGCACAGCATCCGTTGAAAGAATTAGTGAGTAGAAGTTCGGGGACAACAGCCACGGATTATAAAATTAATAATATTGCCAAGATAAGTGAAGAACAAGGCTTAACTCTGGAAGAAATTGGCAAACTTTATGGTGCAAGCGTGTTAGTTCCCCAAATTGTTGGCACTCCACAGCAAGTAGCTGATTATTTAGAGAATGTTTTTCGGGAAGAAGCCTGTGATGGCTTTGTTATTTCTCCTGCCTATCTCCCAGGTTCTTTTGAGGAATTCGTTGAGTTTATCATTCCAGAATTGCAACGGCGAGGATTATTTCGGACAGACTACACAGGTAAAACGTTGCGAGAGCATTTAGGCTTGAAAAAACCTAACAAATAACGTTTTACGCTATCTTTGCGGGAATTGGCTGTTTACAAGCAGCTACTCTCTATGAGCCTGCTTTTGCCGTTATTGCTAATCAGATGGGTGGAGAAGCTGCACTTAGACAGAGCGATATCCCGTAAGACGCTAGCCATGAATAAAAAAGTAGGCAGTCATGCTAAAGGCAATAACTATCACAAATCTCCGAATTAAGTGAGGTTCAACTTTACGAGCGTAGTAGGCGCTAAAGTAACCACCGAGCGAACCTCCCACCGCCATCAAAATTGTCTGATGCCAAGCAATCACACCCGCAAAGATAAACGGAATAATAGCAATACCATTGATACAACTTCCCAGAAATGTCTTAAAGGCATTCATTGCGTGAATACTTTTGATGCCTAAAAACGACAGGGTTGCCAGCATTAAAATTCCCAAACCAGCCCCAAAGAAACCGCCATAAATAGCGATCACCAATTGAGCCAGCACCAAATTAAACAGTGGTACAGACTCCGGCGAAGACTTCTGACTCTGACGCTGAAACCACGCTTTGAAAGATTCACCAAACGTAAATACGAGCGTTGCCAGCAGCAATAGATAGGGGATTAGCTTTTTAAAGACATCTGGAGAGGTATATAACAGGACTAAAGAGCCAAGCAGCCCGCCAACTAAACTGACAGTACACAGTAGCAACAGTTCTCGTCGTGGGATGCCTAAATCTTTACGGTAAGCTCCTGCACTTGCCAGAGCCGCCACCCAGATCGCGGTGTTATTCGTTGCATTAGCCGCGAGCGGGGGGACGCCCGTAAAAATTAGGGTTGGAAACGTGATGAAGCTTCCACCGCCCGCTACAGCATTGAGTCCGCCTGCAATGAAAGCGGTACTGAAGAGAAGGAAAGTATGGAGAAGTGTTAAAGATGGTAGATCAATCATGCTGAGTCCTAGAGGCTGTTGGAGAAGCCTTAAACGATTATGTCTGCAACCTATAACAGCTACTGGTCAGCAGTAACGAGCGCGATCGCGAAGCCGTCATACCCTTTGCTGCCCACAGTCTGGAGCGCCGTCGCACTCACTCGTGGTTCAGCCGCGAGCAGCTCATTCAAGCGGCGCACCCCCTGAACGCTGGAATCGTTGCTGGCAGCGTCAATCACCGCTCCGTTACGCACGACATTATCGACGATGATCAGGCTGCCGCGACGGGAGAGCTTAAGCGCCCATGTGAAGTAATCCGGATTGCTTGGCTTGTCAGCGTCAATGAAGATCAGGTCAAATGGACCACGACCCTCGGCGGCGAGCTGCGGCAGTGTAGCCAGCGCACGTCCAAGGCGCAGATCAACGAAAGCGGTCAGACCGGCGTGTGCAATATTGGCACGGGCGACTTCGGCGTGCTTTGGGTCAGCTTCTAGCGTGATCAAGCGACCATCGGCAGGCAATGCCCGTGCGAGCCAGATTGTGCTGTAGCCACCTAGTGTACCAATTTCCAGGATGGTGCGCGCCCCTTGAAGGAGGGCTAACAGCAGCAGCAACTTGCCTTGGTTCGGCGAAACGTTGTACGGTGGTAGACCAGCAGCAGCGCTGGACTGGAGCGCCTCCTCCAACGCGAGGTCGGGCGGCACAAGTAGATCGGTGATGTAGCGGTCAACCGCTGTCCACTGCTGTTGAGTCATAGAGATTAATTTAGGATGAATGGCACTGACTTGAGAGCCTTGAAATACATTTCAGGCTTAGAGCTACAACTTGTTAAAACAGATTCAAACTCCTAACCGATAAGTCTTTTTGTCAGTTTTAACTGGCTTTAGCTGTTAGCCCAAACTTTAGTTCAGGGCTAATCGCGATTCTACTTACTTCAAACGCCGGAAGTACTGCCACCATCGACAAGAATTTCAGCTCCCGTAATCGAAGCTGCCAGATCGGATACCAAAAATAACGCCAAATTTGCGATTTCTTCCGGCTGCACAAGCTTGCCTAACGGGATGGCTTCTAGCGATCGCGCCTTAAATTCTTCCACACTGACGTTGCTAGACTGAGCTTGCTGTTGGGCTAATTGTTCAGCCCGCTCTGTTGCTGTGAGACCTGGTGAGATAGCATTAATCCGAATGTTGTGCTGGGCGAGTTCTTTAGAAATTCCTCGCGTGAAATTCAGCAGAGCTGCATTCGTGGTGCCACCAGGGAGGAAGTTCGGGCGGGGCGTGCGTCCAGCACCACCGATAATGTTGACAATCCGCCCATCTCTGCGTCGAATCTGCTCTGGCACAATGGCTTTTACCAAGCGAATGTAGCCCAACAATTTCAAGTTCCAGGCATCTGTAAATGCTTCATCTCCCAGATCGAGGAACGATCCAGCACGAGCTGAGCCAGCGTTATTAATCAAAATATCAACGATTGATTACCCGTTATCCATTGCCCGAGGAGATATGCAATACGGCTTTGCCAAGGAAGCGGCGATCGAGCAATTGTTGTGCTAAATCAGCTACTTGCGTCCAGGGAGCCTCAACGGCAATGTGAGGACGCAACTGACCATCTGCCACTAGATTCAACAATCGTTGCAGCCCTACACTTGCCGACTCACGTTTGAGTTCATGGAACAAAATCAGCGCGTATAGACTCGCGCCACTACTCGCGCCGTAAAAACGTTGGGCATTGAACGTCACCTCTGTTCCACCAGAAGTACCAAACAATACCACGACACCATCCGGTGCCACTGAACCCAAGGCGGCGGAAAGGGTTTTGCCACCCACCGACTCCACAACTAGATCGTAAGGAGCATACTCACTGTCCAAAGGCAAGTCTTCACCAATTACAACTGCCTGCGCCCCTGCGTCTTTGACCAGTGTTTCGTAGTCAGGCTGGCGGATGTGGGCAATCACCTTTGCCCCTGACAGCCGTGCTAATTGAATGGCAAAATGTCCAACGCCCCCTGATGCGCCTGTAATCAATACAGATTTGCCTAAAAGCAAACCACCTTGTTTGAGCGCATGGTAAGCCGTTAAACCCGCTACAGGTAAGGTTGCAGCTTGGGCAAATGAAACCGAGTCGGGTAGTTTGGCGATCGCATCGCTTGGCACCGCCACCAGTTCTCCCCAAGCACCAGCACGGACGAACCCCACCACTCGCGTTCCGGCAGATGGACTTGACCCATCAGTAGCCGGAGTTTCCACAATTCCTGCCAAGTCCCAACCCGGTCGCCAACCTGCTTCAGCCGTGGTTGAACGTCTGACCTCACCTCGATTCAGGGAAATCGCTGCAACTCGGATCAGCGCTTCGTTAGGCGCGGGTGTTGATAGCTCAACATCATTGAGTACCAAGCGTCCTGGCACACTGGGATCGACAGTTACTGCTCGAATTTTGCCCATAATTATGTCCTCCTGCTTGGGACGAGTTGGATGCCGACGAAATTTTTGCCGTGCTGCATTAGTAGAGCGATGCCAACACCTTATCTGCCGCTGCTCGGAATGCCGTAGCGGCACCTGCGCTCATATCACGAGGCGCACAGATGCGATTCCTGACATAGGCGAGTGCGATCGCACCAGTAGCCGCGACAACTGGATCGGCATTGTCCTTGCCACCCACGCGCCCCCACGGTAAGCGGATGTTGTCGCCATTGAGGAGATACTCTGCCAGCAGTCTGAGATGCAGATCGACTGCCTCTTTGATTGCCGAGATATCACCATTAACTGCTAAAGCTTGCACGCCAGAGTTTTTCAGGATATCTCCGATCGCAGCTTCCCGGTTATCGCTGAGTCTCTCAGCCGCTTCTGCCCGATATTCGATTGCTGCACTAATTTCGGAATCTAGAGGTAAGGGATTCGCGATCGGTTGTGCGCCCCATCTACGCAGCAGGAGTAAATTATTGGTGATCGGATCGGATTTGACTCGGTGATAGGCAGGACGCTGGTTGAGCGCCTCAAACCAAGCGTTGATGCGAGGGAATCGTGGATTTCCCTTGATATGATACCCCCGGTACACAGGCAAGTTAGCCGCCAATCGGTCTAGATGGGGGCTATACATAATGTCTACCAGGCTAAATGTTGACACAAAGTAGAAACCAGGATATTTTCCTAAGGCTTGCTCGATTTCGTCTAATTTAGCTTCAAACGCGGCTTGCAAACTGGCTAATTCCTCAGCATCCGAAGTGCTTTCTCTGAGGAATTTGTAGGCTGCACCTGAAAAATCGCTAGTTTCCGCATCCTTAATTAGTTGCCTCGCAACTGCGTTTTCCTCTGGGTCTTCAGGCAGCAGTGGTAGATCGCCAAATTGTTCTTCTAAGGCTAACAGAATCTCTTTGGATTCATAGACTAATTTGCCCTCAATTTTGGCAGCAGGAACCAATGTTGTAGGAACCAGATCGGTATACCATTTAGGCTTGTTACTTAAGTCGATAAACTCTGTCTCAAACGGAATTTCCTTTTCTTCCAAGGCAAACCAAACCCGTTCGCAGAAGGGACACCAAGAGTTGGTATCGCGGTAGAGCAGTACTGGAGGTGCTGTATCTGGGGGTAGTTTATGGAGACTGCTAGGGATAGGAGCGGTAGAAGGCGACTGCCCCGGTCTATGCACCCGTCGAGCTGGGGTATTTTTTTTTGGCAATTTCTAACAGTTTTTCCCAACTAGATACTGCGTCTTGAACTGGCATATTGCACCTCTCTAGTTAACCATTTCTATTGACTTTCACAGCTTTGCAACTTTGCTAGCAACGCATCAATCTTCTGTATAGATAGAAGACTGATTGATGCGTTGCTATCTCCTAGCGATGCCCTAAAATAGGATGGGGTTTGTAAGGTTGTTCGAGAAACGCAAGCTCTTCGTTGTCTAGCTTGAGTTCTATAGATGCGATCGCTTCTTCCAGGTGTTCCATCTTGCTAGCTCCAATAATGGGAGCTGTAACACCGGGTTGGTGCAACAACCAAGCCAAGGCAATCTGTGTTGGAGAGACACCGCGTTTTTTAGCTAACTCGACGACGCGATCGACCACTTGAAAATCAGCATCGTCGTAGTAAAGCTTGTGGGCAAAGTCATCGGTTTTAGCACGAGAAGTCTCACCAAAACCTTGTCGCTGGCGATTGCCTGCAAGAAAGCCCCGCGCTAAAGGACTCCAGGGAATTACCCCAATTCCCTCAGCTCGACATAGGGGCAGTACTTCTCGCTCCTCTTCTCGATAGACTAAGTTGTAATGGTTTTGCATGGAAACAAACCGAGTCCAGCCATGCCGATCGGCTAGGTAAATCGCTTTGGCAAACTGCCAAGCATACATGCTGGAAGCCCCGATGTAGCGAACCTTGCCTGCTTTGACCACATCATGCAATGCCTCCAACGTTTCCTCAATCGGTGTCTCGTAGTCCCAGCGATGAATCTGGTACAAATCGACGTAATCTGTCTGTAGTCGCCGTAATGAGGCATCAATGCTATCAAAGATATGTTTGCGAGACAGTCCTTTGTCGTTAGGTCCTTCGCCTACTTGGTTGTAGACTTTAGTGGCAATGATGACTTGGTCTCTTCTGGCAAAATCTTTGAGCGCCTGCCCAACGATCTTCTCGCTGACTCCTAGCGAGTACATATCGGCAGTGTCAAAGAAATTAATTCCTAGTTCTAAAGCGCGTTTGATGAACGGGCGACTGGCTTCTTCTGGAAGTACCCATTCTCGCCATTGAGGATCGCCATAGGTCATCGTACCCAGGCACAGACGCGACACTTTTAGTCCAGTTTTGCCGAGATTGACGTACTGCATACACCCTTGTTAAACGTGGTTGGTCTATCGGCGATCGAGTTTATCACTTAGGCAACGGCTAAGCTTCGGGTGTACGCAGCAGAGTCCCCTTTAATAGCTTCACTGTGTTTGCCATCGATGCTGATTGGAAGGTCGCCGACAATCGTTACCCGCTGAACCCGGCGAGGCTGGCTGCCGAAATCATCGATCGCATAGTGCTGAGTGGCGCGATTGTCCCAGAACGCCACATCACCCAATTGCCAACGCCAGCGGACTGTGTTTTCGGGACGAGTCACGTATGACTGCAACAGCCGCACAAGGTCATACGATTCAGTCGTTGATAAACCGCGAAGCTGGCGAACGAAACCGCCGATGAACAGTCCGCGTTCGCCGGACTCAGGGTGGACGCGGACAACTGGATGAAGGGTTTCGTACACGGTCGAGGTGAAGACTTGTTGGCGAGCCTTGAATTCTTCAGAAAGGTCAAGTGCAGCTTCCGCATAGTCATAAGCGTTACTATGCAAAGCCCAGAGTTGGTCTGCGAGATTCCGCAGATGAGGCGGCAAATCTTGGTACGCTGTGACGGAGTTTGCCCAGATCGTGTCACCGCCCACTGGAGGGATTTCAATCGCTCGCAAGATTGAACCAAGTGGGGGGCGGTCTACGAATGTAACATCAGTGTGCCATTCGTTGGCACGAGCGGCAGTTCGACCATAATCCAGATCGAGAATGGGTGGGTATTCCGAGAGCGGGGGCAGGGTAGGGTGAGCTGTAGTGACTTCACCGAACCGACGAGCGAAGGCTACCTGTCCATCGGCATCAAGCTGTTGACGACGAAAGAAGATAACCTTGTATTGGATTAGAGCTTTACGAATCTCGCTGATGATGTCATCGCTGAGGTCAGCACTCAGGTCAACACCAACGATTTCAGCACCGATGCGCCCTGCGACGGGTTGGATATCAAAGTTTTTAAAACTCATTGTTTGTGTCTCCAATGGAATAGTCCTACGTTCCCTCGTTAGAGAGTGTTGCAGCCACTTCGGTAAATAGGCGGGTGCGATCGCCTGCCCCATGTCGCCTGGGCTGAGAATACCAACGGTTTTGATAGGCATGACCCAGATTCCATTTCACCCAGGAGCAGCATGTAGTGAACATACTGAGTTGAGTCGTTGAGAATTTGTTTAACTAATCTACATAAAATCGATAGGGATATAGTATCTTACGTAGAAGTTATCTTTTCATAGAGACTTGTAAAAAGCAAGACTCAATCCAGATGGATTTTCCTTGCTGGCAGTAAACAGATCCATACTCGACCTCAGTATTTGGACTGGCAATCGTCAGGATTTTAGAGTGCTGATTGCTACTTCCCCCTGCCTCGTTAGCTCAAGTAGAGACGGGAGCTAAAGTTTGGGCGAGAGCTTCCTCTCACCTAATGCTGTTATTGAGGAGTTGCTGGGTTTAAGCTGTGGATGAAAAAGAAAAAGACGCTGAAAAATAAAAAGCCTCACCGTGAGGCGAAGCTTTGTCATCAGGGTGCATCTACTTAGCTTCCTTTTCAAGAGGCTTGAACCCTGGTCAGGAAGAATCAGCTTGTCGTTGGCATGCTTCGCTAGCGCATCCATCAACGCTTGCCTTTCGAGCCTCAAAAGTTTCGAGCGATAGCTAAAGTCTGTTTAACGATTGAAAAGAAAGTGGCTCATAACTATCAATCGGTGTGATCGGTGCTATAAATTCCCCTCAATAGAGGCGATCGCCTCCCAATAACCCCAAAATCCCTGGCAGAAACCAGGGGTCGTTTTTCAAGTGTCTAACCATTAGACACTCGAAACTGAGACATGCGATCGCCCTCACTCAACCACCTTGGCCCATCCTTTGAGATCTGGGTTTTGTGAGATAGTAAAAAAATTGCTCCCCTCTGGAGCACAGGAGAGAGCATTAACGAAATTTACTTTATAGGGAATTTTTTCCTGTCTCACTAGGAAAGTCCATTAGCCATTTAGCTCAAAAGATTCAGCCAATTGTCTATGGACTTTATAGTTTCATGGCTCACTGTTGACCTGGCGGTTCAATTGGTCTAATACCGCCTTGAGTGAGTCAAGGATTAATCATAAACATTGCTGTACCAAAAAGATAAGTTGAGTCCCCGTCGCCACATTCACCGCCCAATTCATCAAGGCAACTACGCCTTTACAGTTGAGAGCCTCATTGAGACACCGTTTCCCCAGAGAAAAATTTTGGTTCAGTCATTATGCGGATTGAAAATCCGTAAATTTACCCTGTGCGATACAGTGCAGGTTTGGTTAGGCTCGATGGAGACAACTTCCAGAAGCACTCCCATTGCGATACAAAAAATGGCTGAACTTCTCGTTGAGAGCGTACTTGTGAGTGTAATCTTTTCCCTTCATCTCTCAGCCTTGAGTCTGAAAAACAGTCCTCTACAAAGACTAGGTCATGTCACAGGACAACACGCTCAATTCACCCAACTTTGCCTTCCTAAAGGTTCACGAACCACTGTTAGTAAGCTTGGGGACGCTGGCGGAGCAGTATTTTGCTCCTGACCCCGTAACCTGTTTGATGAAACTGCGTCAGTTTGGGGAAGTCTTGGCGCAGTTAGTGGCAGCCAATGTTGGTCTTTACGGCACTAATAAAGCCGATGAATCCCAGATTGAGTTACTTAACCGCTTACAGGATAAGGGCTATTTACCGGGTCGGATTAATCAACTTTTCCATGAGTTGCGTCGTGCAGGGAATGATGCCAACCACGCCCTATCCGGCGACCATCGCGCAGCATTAAGTAACCTGAAGTTTGCCCGTGAACTGGGTATCTGGTTTCACAAGAGTTTTGGTCGGGCTACAAACTTTAAAGCGGGAGCGTTTATTCCACCACCTGACCCGGTGAAGGAAACCCAGGCACTCAGGCAGGAGTTAGAACGGCTACGGCAGGAAGCCAATGAAAGCCGAACGGCAGTGGAAATGGCGTTAGCGAAAGCAGCAGAGGAAACCGAACTCAGGCAGTTAGCCGAACAGTTGCTGCAAGACGCTGAAGCAGAAGCCAAAGAAGCCTTGAACCATCTGACTCAACTGCAAGCAAGTGCTGTTAGTCAATCCGCTGAAGTTTTGCAACAAACCATTCGCCAAGCACAGCAGGCGGAGAAGGAAGTCGTTTTAGATGAGGCAGAGACACGCCGCTTAATAGATGCTCAATTGAGGGCGGCAGGTTGGGAGGTAGACTCCGAACAGCTTACCTATGCTAACGGGACTTGTCCGCAAAAAGGGAGAAATTTGGCGATCGCAGAATATCCCACAGCAGACGGACGCGCTGACTATGCGTTGTTTGTGGGGTTGCAGGTTGTGGCGGTGGTAGAAGCCAAGCGCAAGAGTAAAGACGTTTCGGGAGCAATTGACCAGGCGAAGCGCTACAGTCGGGGCTATCAAATCAAGGGAGATGAAACTTTACCGAGTGGCAGTCCTTGGGATGAATTTAAAGTGCCGTTTGTGTTTGCGACGAATGGCAGGGAGTTTTTAGCGCAATTGCGGACGAAAAGCGGGATTTGGTTTTGTGACTTACGCCGTCCGGAAAACTTGCGCCGTCCCCTAATGAGTTGGTACTCTCCTGAAGGGTTAGTGGATCTGCTGAGTCAGGATGTGGAGGAAGCGCATCGGAAGCTGGCTCAAGAAGAGTTTAACTACAATTTCACGCTCAGGGAGTATCAGAAAAAGGCAATTCAGAAGGTTGAGGCAGCACTTGCTGAAGATAAGCGGAACCTGCTGGTGGCGATGGCGACGGGAACCGGGAAAACCAAAACCTGCATTGCCTTGGTTTATCGGCTGTTGAAGACTAAGCGGTTTCGTCGGGTGTTGTTTTTGGTAGACCGCACGGCACTGGGGGAACAGGCGGCGAATGCGTTTAAAGATACCCGCATGGAGAGTCTTCAGACATTTTCCGATATTTTTGAGATTAAGGAATTGGGACGGGAGGTTGAGAGCGATACTAAAGTTCATATCGCTACGGTGCAAAGCTTTGTCAAACGCCTGCTTTACCCCTCGGATGAAACAGCTATCCCAACCGTTGACCAGTATGACTGCATTGTGGTGGATGAGTGCCATCGGGGGTATTTGCTTGACCAGGAGTTGAGTGAGACGGAATTGACGTTCCGGGACTTCAACGATTACATCTCCAAGTATCGGCGGGTGTTGGATTACTTTGATGCGGTGAAAATCGGGCTGACGGCAACTCCAGCGCTGCACACGACGCAAATCTTTGGGGAACCTGTTTACACTTACAGTTATCCGGAAGCGGTGATTGATGGTTGGTTGATTGACCACGAACCGCCTTATGGGATTAAGACAGCGCTTTCTGAAGATGGTATTGTCTGGAACCCAGGCGACCAGATGGAGTTTTTTGACCCCAAAACAGGGCAGTTGGATTTAGTTCACGCGCCGGATACCGTGCGGTTTGAGGTTGAGCAGTTTAATCGGCAGGTGGTGGTTCCAGACTTTAACCGTGTGGTTTGCGAGTCTTTGGCGGCAAATATTGACCCGACGTTACCAGGGAAAACGCTGATTTTTTGCGTTAATACAGATCATGCCGATATGGTGGTTGACCAACTGAAACTTGCCTTAGAAAAGCAATATGGTAGCGTCGAGGATGACGCGGTGTTGAAGATTACGGGGAATGCTGATAAACCATTGCAGTTGATTCGTCGCTTTAAAAATGAGGCTAATCCTAAGATTGCGGTGACGGTAGATTTGTTGACGACGGGGATTGATGTTCCAGAAATCTGCAATTTAGTGTTTATTCGGCGGGTGAATTCCCGGATATTGTATGACCAAATGATAGGACGGGCAACTCGTCTGTGTGATGCGATTGGTAAAGAGGTGTTTCGGGTTTTTGATGCGGTAAATCTCTACAGCGCTATTTCCCCGGTGTCGGAAATGAAACCTGTGGTTAAACAGCCGAATATTTCGTTTAGTCAGTTGGTTGATGAGTTGGGGACGGTGCAAGAGTCTGCGGCGATCGCAAGTATTATTGATGAGCTATTGGCAAAGTTGCAGCGCAAAAAGCGATCGCTCTCCGATGATAACAAAGAGGCAATTGAAACGCTGGCGGGAATGCCTGTTGAGGACGTGGTAAACCATTTGCGCGAATCTAGCCCCAGTGAGGCGGCGCAGTGGTTACGGGAGAGGAGAGAAATTGCCCAAATGTTAGACCGACGTGATGGGGGGATGCAAGCGGTTCTCATTTCTCGCCATCAGGATGTGTTGAGAAGTGTGGAACGAGGGTATGGGGATGCCGAACGACCGCAGGACTATTTGGAGGGCTTTAGTGCCTTCTTGCGGGAGAATTTGAATAAAATTCCGGCGCTGCTGGTGGTGACTCAACGACCTCGTGACTTGACGAGGGCGCAACTCAAGGAACTGCGTTTGTTGTTGGATGCGGCGGGGTTCTCGGAAACTAACCTGCAAGTGGCGTGGCGGGAGATGACGAATGAGGATATTGCCGCTTCGATTATCGGGTTTGTCCGGCAGGCGGCGTTGGGAGATGCGTTGGTGCCTTATGGCGATCGCGTGCATAAGGCGATGAAGAAAATCTTGGCAAGTCGCGCTTGGAGTGCACCGCAGCGCAAGTGGTTGGAGCGGATTGGTCAGCAGTTGAAGACAGAGGTTATCGTAGACCGGGATGCTTTTGAACGGGGAGCATTCAAGACTCAAGGTGGGGGATTTGAGCGTCTTAATAAGGCGTTTGATGGGCGGTTAGAAGCGATTCTGGTGGATATTAACGAAGCACTTTGGCAAGATGTTAGTTAATGACCACCTAGAGAAGTAATATCATCTATTTCATTTAATTTTACCCATTTTGTTTAATGTATGGTTTTATCTGAGAAATTTTATATTCTAGTTCTAGATGAAATTCGGAAGCAACCAAATTTAAGTAAGGAATGGCAGTCCCTGAAAAAGGCAATTAATATTGCTGATATAAGTCTGGACATTTTAATAGAAACCCTTAAATCAGGAAATTTGCAGCATAAATTATTTGCCGCTGGCATTAAGTCTATAAGAGATTCCAATCCACCACTAGCTTGCTTTGCTAGAGATTTAGGAGACTGGCATTCTTGGAAGTTTAAAGACAAAACAGCAAACTACGAGTCTCTTTGTCGAAGTGCTTTGCTCAACCTATCTTGGCAACAACTAGATAGAGCTGAAACAAAAATAAACGAAGCCAAGTTTATTTACGATGATTGGGCGTATGCACATCATTTATATGGGCTTCTGAGAGGACTTCAAGAAAGTAGAGAAGGTGCTTGCTTTGAATTGAATTTGGCGCTTCCCCGAGAATTGTCTGATGTTGTGAAACAGCGTATAGAAAGAGCTATTAATCTCTTTAGCTAAATTCTCTCGATTTTGATAGATTTCCCAGAGATTAAACTAGAGCGATTCATAGACAAAAATAATAGTGAAGACAACGATTGATATTGTTCAAAAATTGATGAGAATAGAGGAATGAGTGAAGTAAGGATTGAAGGGAAAGAATTCGCAATCGGAAAAATCTTTAGTGATGACTTTGAATTTACAATTCCGGGTTATCAACGACCTTATTCTTGGGATACTGAGAAAGCTGAAGCACTACTCAATGATCTCCTAGGTGCTTTGGGCGATGAGAATAAAAAGATTGAAGATATAGAACCTTACTTTTTAGGATGTATTGTGCTGATAAAAGGTAAGAGTAGGGATGCAGAAGTTGTAGATGGTCAACAAAGGCTTACTACCTTAACTATTTTGCTAGCTGCATTACGTGCATCAATACCTAATAAAATTGCCGAAGATATAGTTAAATTGATTTACCAGAAAGGGAACCTACTTTATGGTACTTATGATCGATATCGCTTAAAGCTACGCGAACGTGATGAAGATTTTTTTAAGACATATATTCAAAATGAAGATGGAATCGAAAGGCTTAAAACCTTAAGTGATGCTGAGCTATCAGATAGTCAAAAGCTGATTAAAGCTAATGCTCTTCTATTTTTAAATCGCTTGCAAGGAACTCAAGGTGAATCAGAAGTACTTTTTTCGTATATTTCTAAACATTTTAATGAATATTCACTAGAGAGCTATTCACTAGACTACTCAAACAATATTCCTGAACCTCAAAGACTTCGTCTAGCTCAGTTTATCATTCAGAGATGCTTTTTAGTAGTAGTATCTACTCCAAACCTCGAAACAGCATATCGAATATTTTCTATTTTAAATGACCGAGGATTTAATATTTCTCTTACTGATATATTGAAAGCAGAAATTATCGGAAATATCGATAAAGAACAACAAGGCAAATATACAAAGAAATGGGAAGATGCTGAAGAAAAGCTAGGACGTAAGAATTTTCAAGAACTTTTTTCACACATTCGCACAATTCGCCGCAAGGTAAAACCTAATAGAAATCTACTTGATGAGTTAAGAGAGTATGCTATAAAACCAGATAATAGTTCTCAATATTTTATTGACAATACTCTTTGTCGTTATGCTAATGCTTTCTATAAAATCCAGAAACCTAACGATGAAGCAAATAAACTTTTAGACCAACTCAAATATATTTTTAGATTGTTGAATAAAATTACTCATTTTGATTGGCTACCACCAGCTATTGCCTATCTCGGAATTCCAAATTTAGATGAGTCATCCTTAGTACGGTTTTTCACGGATTTAGAACGTCTTGCAGCGGGTCTAATGATTCTAGGAACCAACGCTAATGTACGTTTTAAGCGCTATAGTCAACTACTCGAACTCATTGAAAAACAACAGTTGGCTAAGTTATTTGAATTGAATTCACCTCTACAACTAACTTCACTAGAGCAGAATAGAATTATTAAGATACTCAATGGTGACCTCTATTTAATGAATAAATTTAGTCGTTATATTTTACTGCGTTTAGATACTGAGCTTTCTGGGAGCGGAGCTTCTTACAATCACGATATTATTACCATAGAACACGTATTACCCCAATCTCCACCTCCTGGAAGTAACTGGGAAAAATTATTTCCTAGTAAAGAAGAACGAGAGAAAAAATACTTGCATTGTCTTGGAAATTTAGTTCTTCTCGCTCGTAGTAAGAACAGCCAAGCCCAAAACTTTGAGTTTGAATACAAAAAACAGGTTTACTTCACTGGTAGTAATGGTATTTCACCTTTTGTACTAACTACACAAGTATTAATGGAGCAGGAATGGAATCCCAACGTTATTGAAAACCGACAAATAAAATTAATGAATGTGTTGAAAAATACTTGGCGCTTACAAGGTGATTCAGGAGAACGCTTACAAGGTGATTTAGGACTAGCTCAGTTAAGCCTTTTTGACAGCTTCGACATTGAACTTGAGTAGTTATTCAGACCATAGATTATAACTGATTGGGTAAAATTAATTATAAGCTGCTGATGACCGCAACAACTGATATTGTCCAAAAACTCTGGAACCTGTGCCACGTCCTGCGGGATGATGGCATTACTTACCTGCAATACGTCACCGAACTGACTTACCTGCTGTTTCTCAAGATGGCGCAGGAGACGGGGGTGGAAGACCAATTGCCCGAAGGGATGCGCTGGGCAGATTTGACGGCGAAAGAGGGGATAGAACAATTGACATTCTACCGCTCTCTGCTGCTGGAATTGGGGTCAAAAGCTTCATCGCTACGGGTGCAGGCGATTTTTGCTAATGCTCAAACGGCGCTGAAACAACCGCGCATTTTAAGTAAGCTGGTCGAAAGTATTGATAAGTTGGACTGGTATTCTGCCAAAGAGGAAGGGTTAGGCGACCTCTATGAAGGGCTATTACAAAAGAATGCCAGCGAGAAGAAGTCCGGGGCAGGGCAGTATTTTACGCCGCGTCCGCTGATTGACTGCATGGTGTCGTTGATTAAACCGCAAGCGGGGGAACTGATACAAGACCCAGCAGCGGGAACCGGAGGGTTTTTGATTGCGGCTGACCGCTATATTAAACAGCGCACCGATGACTTGTTTACCCTCTCGGAAGCTGACCAGGTGTTTCAACGGCAGCAGGCGTTTTATGGCATGGAGTTGGTGCAGGATGCCCACCGCTTGTTGTTGATGAATATGATGCTGCACGGAATTGAGGGGGAGGTGACGTTGGGGGATACTCTCTCACCGGATGGGCAGCGGTTGGGGAAGGCTAAGGTGATTTTGACGAATCCGCCTTTTGGTACGAAGAAAGGGGGTGGCAGTCCGACGCGGGATGATTTTACTTTTCCCACCTCGAACAAGCAGTTGGTGTTTTTGCAGCACGTTTATCGCAGTCTGCTACCGGAAGGACGGGCGGCGGTGGTGTTACCGGATAATGTGTTGTTTGAAGATGGGCAGGGGCGCAATATCCGCGCTGACTTGATGGATAAGTGCAACCTGCATACGATTTTGCGGCTACCTACGGGGATTTTCTACGCCCAAGGG